>JBLIEI010000033.1:0-50937 GCA_047633055.1 Halieaceae bacterium
TTAACAACGCTATTTGCATTAGACTGTATCAAAGCGAGGACACCATGAACGAAACCGAAATACAGCTACTCATCCAGCTGGGGATCGCCTCCCTTGCAGGGGCTGCGATTGGACTATTGCTGGGCGCCGTTTTTCGCTTACGCCGCACGGGGCAGCTGCAAGAAGCTCTGAATAACGCGCAAAAGCAATTTGAGGCGCTCAGTGGAGCGAAGGAATCACTCACCCAGGAACGGGATGCACTCCGCAAAGCCAGCCAAGCTGGGGAGATTAGAATTGGTCGGTTGGAGACCGAGATAACAGGAAAGGCCGACGCGGCCGAGGAACACAAGCAAACCTTCCGGCGCCTGCAGGTTGAAATGCAAACGCTTTCCCAACGCCATGAAACGCTATTGGCTCAGCATACGGAATTAGACACTCAGCTCACCGAGCGCAGCCGCCAGCATGAGGAGCAGGTGCGCTTGCTCAACGAAAATCGCGACAGCTTGAAGCGCGAGTTTGAAAATCTGGCTAACAAAATATTCGAAGACAAAGGCAAGAGTTTTACCAGCACGAGTAAGGAGTCACTTGAATCCATGCTCAAGCCTTTTCGAGAGCAGATTGCCGGCTTTCAAAGCCGTATCAATGAAGTTCACTCAGAGTCTCTTAAGGGCAATACCAGCCTAGAGTCGGAGATTAAGAAAGTTCTGGAAGTTGGCCTGCAAATGAATGATCAAGCCTCCAATCTTACTTCCGCGCTGAAAGGCGATAAGAAAACCACCGGTAACTGGGGGGAGGCGCAACTCGAACGCACCCTGGAGCTGGCGGGCCTACAGAGCGGCGATCACTACGAAGCACAAGCTGCCTTCAAGGACGAAGAGGGCAAGCGGAAGCTGCCTGATTTCGTGATCAAGCTGCCCGATGGCAAAAATCTGGTTGTTGATAGCAAGGTGTCACTGGTTGACTACGACAGTGCGATTGGCGCGGAAACTGACACGGCACGGACCGAAGCGCTTAATGCCCACGCCCAGGCGGTCAAGAACCATATCGACGATCTCGCGCGCAAGGATTACGCCAACCTACCGAACCTGGGCAGCCCGGACTTCGTTCTTATGTTCATGCCGATAGAGCCAGCATATATTGAAGCAATGAAGCATAGTCGTGAGTTATTCAACTATGGCTACAACAAAGGCGTAATCATGGTTTCACACACTACGCTAATGCCTATACTGCGCACCGTCGCCAACCTCTGGATGGTCGAGCGCAGCAATAATGAAGCCCGTGAAATAAGTACCAAAGCAGGCGACATCTATAATCAGGTCTGTACCGTCACCGAGCGCCTGCAGCGCCTTGGCGATACCCTCAAGGCGGCGAGTAACCACTACAATAACACCGTAAAAGGGCTTGTTGGCAAACAAGGTTTACATGGAAAAGTTGAGCGCTTTCAACGACTTTCAACAAAGGCAAACAAAGATTTACCCAGTATAGAGCCCGTTAACCTTGATCTCGAAAGTGACCGGCTAACGCTGGTGATAGACAAGAACAAGGAACCGTCTGCTCAGGCGCTTGAAGAACCCTTGAAAAAAACCTGACAACGCGTCATTCCTAACCAGTTCGTTGATTTTGTCGGTGAAAATCGCCCTGAAAAGCCCAGAAACTGGGCTTTTCTCCGGTTTTTTGTTGTCTCCCCGCCCCCTAGTTTGCCAAGCTAAAGCTCTGACAATAACCACCGTAAGTGTGACGACTATGACGCGTATTAACATTCGCAAATTACTAGCCGCTGGAGTACTGGGCACACTGATAAGCCTGCCTACGGCATTGCATGCTATTGGCCCAGACTTTCGCATGATAGGGCTGGCTGTCCACCAGGAAACGGGGCGTGAAATCTATCTAGGAGCGCTACACGTAGACAAGATGGTGCCCAAACCAAACGATTTAGTACAAGCATCGGGCCCCAAGGTAATGGAGTATCGGGTG
Source organism: Halieaceae bacterium (assembly GCA_047633055.1). Lineage (GTDB taxonomy): Bacteria > Pseudomonadota > Gammaproteobacteria > Pseudomonadales > Halieaceae > CALJFL01. The sequence continues at coordinate 1,954 of JBLIEI010000033.1, forward strand.
GTCGCACGCCGCACCAGTATTCGCAGTTTGCTGGGAAATATATTGTTACAGGGTGAGCTTGCGTCCGGGAAGTCACCAAGCGCAACAACTGCTGAATTTGCAGGAATCATTATATCCTCGATCCAGGGCAGCTTGTACGCTGGAGATTCTTTAGAGTTTTTATTGAGCGCCGACGACCAGACCATCGCTTCTCTGAATGGCTACGAACTGGCTCGCATTGATGACGGTTACGTATTCGATTACCTGTTGCGTGGATGGGTAGACGAACGAGGCCCTTCAACCGCATTTCGCGCCGGCATATTAGAAGACCAGCTAAGCCCCTCCCTTCTGGAGGCCTACGACGCACATACTGCAAGTCCGGAGAGATTGGCCGTAGTCAGTACCTGGCAACAGCCAGAGGAGCCCGCGCCAGTTGCTGCTGAAGAGACGCCTGTGGCAATAGACGCCGACGAAACACCGGTGTTGGTGGCCGAGGCCGAGCAATTGGAACCACAAACCAGCGCAACAGTAGCATTGGTAGACGAAGTCGTCGCTGCCGCTGATCTGCCTCAACCTGAACCTGCGATAACGCTTCCAAAACTGGATACCAGCGCCGCAGATATCGAGGATGCAGCTGAAAAAATAGCCCTTGAGCCAATGCAATTGGCCATGGCCTCACCGGTCAGCGCAGTGGGTGAGTTGGAGCCGGCCGTCCGGGACATCAATAACATCGGATCTCTGGATGTGATGGAATATTCGCAGCGTTTAGCACTGTTCAACTCCACCGTTCTGCGCATGCTCACCGCCAACATACGCTATCCAAAAGCGGCAGTCAGACGAAGCCTGCAGGGTTCTCTGGAACTGGATCTAACCCTTCAGGAAGACGGCACCCTGAATGGTGTCGTTGTAGGACGCAGCTCTGGCCACAACACCCTTGACGAGGCAGCCGTACGCGCTGCCAATAAGGCGTTCAAAGGCGGTGCACTGGAGTCGATAGATCCTGTCGCCGCCGCCGAGTACGGCGATAACAGTGGTGTGATGATTGTTCCTGTGCCGGTAAATTTCATCCTAACCGAATAGAGTAACGTATGAAAACTTACTCGTGCTCTTTACCTCTATATGGGAAAAAGTATGTCTGAACTTCATCTAACACACATCGCCCTGGTAGGGGCCCGTATGGCGTCATTCCGCGAGTACGGATACCACACCAGAAATGAGCTCTCCCTGCAGCGGGTTGCACCGGAAATTACCAGTCACCAGATCGCCATGTTACCCCGGCAGGAGTTTGTGTCTCGACTCAAAAAACAGTTTCCAGTGTGGGTTCATAATATAATTACCGACCCGAATTTCCCCAATCGTCAAAAACTGTTAATGCCATTGCGCCGCTTTGAGGGCGAATTGCATGATAGTAAGGAGGACGAAGTGGTGTCTGCTGTACTGAGTAATGGCTTCAAAAATCAGTCATTTGACCCACTAAACTTGCCCCGTTCCATGCCGATGCGGCAGCGCTGCGCGATGGTTGTTCATATCAAGGTATGGCAGGAAGCTTATAAACGACTAGAGAACGATATTGTGAATCTTCTGGCGGGAGATGCAGAGGCGATTGCTACCTGGTGCGAGCACGCGCGGCACGCTGGCCACGCGCTGGTCGACTAGGGCCGACCATTCTTTACTGACGAATTATTTCGTCTTCGCTAGGGCGGCGTCCGCTGTTCCTAGCAACCACTCGGACAGTTCGCTGACAAGTATCGAGCCACGGCATACTAGTTTCTGTCTTCATTGCCCGCACCGTACCCTTATCTGTCAAACAGGCAATACTGGTCTTGTTGGGGGTCCAGTCGCCTTCGGTGGGACGCGGCTTACGCGCAGCATAGAACCAAATTCCACGGCGGTCCTGCATCACATATTTGGCGTCATCCGGTAAAAATACCTTACGGCCCTCGATTACGGCAAATACCTCTATACCGTCCAGTTGGCTGTGCTCAAGATTCGCAGTTGGTGTCATTGTCAACATGATTAAAACCTCTGGTCAGAACTCTTTATGGTTTCATGGCGCTTTGTTGTGTGTCATGAGCCATTTATAGGCAGAGGCCAGTGAACTGACAATGGATAGGAGAGAGGATTTTCAGAGACTTGAAATTCTTATCGCTTTTTTTGCCAAATTTTTAATTACGGACGGAGCGTGCTGGGCTTTCGCGCCGAAATGAAGCCAAATTTTTTACGCGACCTAACCGAGCTAGTTAGGGATAAGTTCCAGTTGAGGGGGAGAACCCGGCGCTCTACGGACCTGTTTAAGGCCTGCACCGGCATTCAGAGGGATATCATTAGCTTCCTCTATAGAATGCATCAACATGTGAATAGAGAGTGATGCACGGCCATTTGCGGTGGCTGCCTGCTGTGCCAGCACTGCAAATCTGTCATCCGCAATACAGCCCAAAAGCACCGCGTTAGTTAAATAATCGCGGATTATCTGGCGGTTCACCTGATCCTCGATGTAGTGCTGATAGCCCTCATCACCAAAAACTTGCGATAATGTCGCCGTTTCCTGTTCCGTGAGTTGGCGTTCTGTAAACGGTGTTTCATCACCAAATGCAGTTTCAATTTCTCTGACCACTTCGTCGAGCTGCAGTTGACCCACGCTAGCTACCCCTGTCATCGTTTTCATCTCAAGCGATGGCTAAGCCATCTCACCGCAAGTCTGAGCCATCTGCCGTTGTAGCGCAAATAAGTCTGGCACATGATAGACCTTGTCCTCGATCTTGAACGCTGCACTGTGCAGTCCGCGGTCAGCGACATCAAAGTCTTCTATTTCACTTTCCCGCAGATTGGCGGTACCAAGACCCGAACCGCGTAACGCCAGACCCCAATAATCAAGCCCCTCTCCTTCCAAACCCAGGAAAATCGCTATCAGACCCGTGCGCCCCTGAGACTCGCGCCACGATGCCTGGTCTGACTCACCAAGGTCTAGCACCGGAACCGTCTGGCCTCGCCATTCAATTTGCGCCGGTGGACTCTCGTCCTCCGCGCCGCTGAGGGTGACGATTTCTGCGAGACAATTCTGCGGCACCGCCCAATGCTCCGTACTGGAGCAGGGCAGTAATACACAGTGGCGACTACTTTCAGTTTCCATTATTTTAGTTTCCTACGAAAGTTCGAGTTGGCGGCCAGTGATGCGACTGATGTCCTGTACCAACAATGGAAAATTAAAGGGTTTCCCCATGTAGCCGTTACACCCGGCATCTTCAGCAAGTCTGCGGTGTTTCGCGCCCGTGCGTGAAGTCACCATAATCACTGGCAAGTGTTGGAGCTTCGGCGACTTACGAATCTCACGCAGAGTCTGGATGCCATCTTTAACCGGCATTTCAATATCCAGTAAAATGACGTCCGGTAGCTTGTGCGAAGTGTTGAGTAGATCAATCGCCACAAGACCGTTTTCGGCAGTGACCGTTTCCACGCCCAACGCGTCAAATTGGCTGGTTGCAACCATCCGCTGTGTCCGCGAATCGTCAACCACAAGCACCTTCATCTGCTCCAGATTCTGTTCCGCCGCCGTTACAAATGCCAAGCTTGAGCCAGAGGACTCCAGACTATGCACCAGCGCATTGAGATCCAGAGCGACTACCGCCTCGCCGTCAGAGGTAGTGGCTCCACCCGCTACTCCGGGCACCGTTGAGAATTGATTACCAAGCGACCGAATAACGAGTTCCAGCGCTTGCTGCAGATCATCAATGGCAATGGCCATGTACCGGTCATCTCCACCCGCGATAATGACAGGCACCGATTCACCCCAGTTCTCCCGCAACGGCAAGCTGCTGCCACCACACAAGGCGCCAAGATAAGTAGGCTGGCAATCCATGCCGAAAATCTCCAGTGTGGTATCGCTCTCGACTGCCTGAAAAAAATCTTCCGTGGCTATATGCTCTACTGCTATAAGCCCATCGAGAGGAACCGCGTAGGAAGCACCACCGGCATTAACCAGCAACGCACCATTGACAGTAATATTAGACGGAATTTTAATTTTGAAGGTTGTTCCCTGCCCAACTTCAGAGACAATTTCGATGTCGCCGCCTATCTGCTGCAACTCCGAGAAGACGATGTCCATACCGACACCACGACCTGAGATCTCACTCAACTCGGTAGCGGTAGAAAAGCCTTTGTGGAATATCAACCGTTGAGCCTCCTGGTCTGTCAACGCGGCAATGTCAAGATCAAGGCCCTTTTCAAATGCGGTCTCACGCATTACGTCCGGATCAATTCCGCGACCATCATCCGCCAAGGTAATAACGTATTCATTACCTTGTTTGCTGACATCGACACTGATGCGGCCGGTCATAGGTTTCCCCGCAACCACGCGCTCATCAGGCGCTTCAACACCGTGATCCAGCGCATTGCGAACCATATGCTCGAGAATAATCTGGCAGCGATTAAAATTATCCCGATCCAGACTTCCTACTTCATTCAGCACACGAAAGTTTACCGCCTTGCCCAGTTCAGCACCGACGGTTCTAACAATGCGGCGCACTCCGGGCATCAACCGTGACACCGGTATTACTCTGCAGCCCTGAATGGCTGAACGCAGTGAAGAAACCACTGAGGCTTGTTGCTTCAGCAGTGACTCCACTATCACACTTTGACGGCTACACATCTGAATCAGGTCACCAAGATCCTCTACGCCCTCGCTCAGTATGTTCGCCGCCTCCTGCAGTTCAGAGTACTGGTCCATTTCCAGCGCATCCATACGATCAATACCCCGACCGGCGCTGGCAGTTACGTTCAATAAAGAGCGGTCTGCTATCTTGGCTATATGTGTGCGAATTGACGTTAATCGACCCTGCAGTTCGGCAGTGGCGAGCTTTCCCTTAACCGTACCTTGAGATGAACGCACACCAAGCTGCTGCGCCTGATTCGTTAGATTCATCAGATGATCGACTGCTTCGGGCGTCATCCGGATAGTCTGTTGGGCAGCCAATGTTTTGGCGCCCTCATCCGCTATTGTCTTGTCATCAAGCTTGAGCTCTCGCACTTTCATTGTCGGCTGTGCTGCCGCAGGCTTAGCAAAGCTCTGCACCGCCCTTTGCCTATGAGGTGTTTGTGAAGCCTTTGTGGTTTGTATGTCGCCTACGGGAGCGATTGATGGCTGCGGAACTTCTGATGCTATATCTTCACGAATTTCTTCAATTTTCTCAAAACCACGCGCAGCAGCGTCCAACCAAGCATTTACAATGCGAAAATAGGCTTCTGTTTCCTGCGCCTCAGGCCTTGGCATTTTATCCAGCAAAGTTTCGAAATTATGTACAAGTGTACCGTAGCGCTGTAGACCTACGCCTTTAGCAATACCTTTAAGATTGTGGAGCACTCTGGGTATGGGAGCAAACGCCGCTGCGTTATTAACATCGTTCTCCCACCCGCCCATCGCGTCTTCCAACTTCTCCAGCTCGAGCGCGCCTTCCTCTAGAAATGCATCCAGGAAATCTTTAAACAATTCACTGGGGCGTTGACCGGTGTAGTCAAAACGGATTCCCACAGGCAAAAACCATTCAGAGTTCTCGTGTTTACCCGAAAGACCTTCAGGCTCCACAATATTAATGTCGACAGACTTCGCAGCAACGATGGCCTGCTCATTAGAGACCTCCCTTTCAGCTGGGAAAGCGTCTACTGCAATGCCAAAAACCTCGCCAAGGTCTATCCCTTGTCCACCGAAACTGTTCAGTAACTCGTCCACATCAGCTGTATTACCGGGCTCCGTGCAGACCAGCTCGGCCATAAAATCATCGGCAAATACATCCTCGTCAAAGATCTCTGTCAGCATTTGCACTTCTGCAGGTAAAGAAGCTTTTTCTGTGGGAGGTTCAAGTCCATCCCAAGCATCTTCAAGAGTTGCATCAAACCCCGCGCTGTCGCTAGACAGGTCGTCTTCCAAAAGGGAGAAGTTGTCCCATAATTCCTCTGTCTCAGCCAATGGCGCACACAACCCGTCCTCGCACAGAAATACTTCTGACTCCAAATCATCTAAAGCGAGAGGATCCAGTCTCGGTTGTTGCAGGGCGAAGTCTTCAGTGAATATCAGGTTCCATTCTTCCGCCTGAGAGCCGTTCTCTACACGGACATGGATCGCGTCGATATCTGCCTGTCCGAGGCTGGATACTGCCGCGGGAAGGTTTGAGGTGATAGCTGTTATAGACAGATAACCATTCTGGACACACTCACCGCGCTCCTCTTCACTGCAGGCCAACATAAACTCGAAATTAAGCTCTGCCGATTCGATATTCAGCGATGCTAAACGGGCCTTACACATCCCGCTGAACTGTTCCATGATATCTGCAATAACTTCGGTTATGGCGACTACAGTTTGGCTGCTATTTTCCGACCTCACTGCGAAATCAGCATGGTAGTCAATATCACAGGACAGGTCTGGATCTACTACTGCAACGCCCTCGGTGCGCTGCACCGAAAGCTCCGGCAGGTCCTCTTCAGGATCGAAAAGGTGTTCGCCCGCCAGCAGATACTGATCAAAACCCGCATCATCGGTTGGCAGATCGTTATTACTAACATAATCAAATACCGACACTGATACTGAGGGTTCAAAGACCTCCTCCTGTGCCAGTATCTCGTCCATCACTGCGCCACTCCTATCAACAGGGTCTGACGATTCCTCTTTTTCTTCCTCACTAACTGCTGACAACATACTAGCCTGCTGAGAAATATTGAGTGCCAGAGAAAGTGTCACAGCTTGCGCCGTATTGTCGACAACCTGCTGAGCTTGGTTAGCTACAAGCGGCGCCACTTCAAGTTGCGGTTTCACACGCTGCAAGACTAGCGGTTTTTCGCCTATATCGTCATCTTCCGACAGGTCGAAGATATCAACGCACTCATTGCTGCCAGCAAGCTCTTCAGCCTGAGGTATTTGGAAATTCGGATTGACTACGACACTGCCGCCCACGGTAGCGCGCTTTTCAAAATGTTCTGCAGTCGTTGCGTCGGGTTGATAAATATCACTGCTCTCACCAACCGATGACATCACAATTTCTTCTTCAATAAATCCGGCCAGATCATCATAGACACCACTGCTGGACATTGGGCGGGCAGCCATTTCCATTTCTGTTGCCGACAGCACAAACTCTAGCGCCCCGTCATCATCCAGAGCGAAGAGCTTCTCTTCCGGCTCCGAGTAACTCTGGTCGATCAGCCAGTCCAGGCTCTCATCCATCTGCTCATCCTTGGATGCCGGCGTAGCGACTGCATGGAGCGCTTTGTAGTTATTTTCTGAATGCACAATTCTTCTCCCATTCGTTGTCAATGGACAGCAGCATGTTCAGTGCTAGACCAACGGCTGCGGTTCTGTCACGTGCAGCTGACCTGAGGCTCGCGCTTCGGCAGCGGGCATATCCTCTGCGAGGTCGTCACCCCCGAATTTAGCCGCTGTAAAGCAACGGCTAGTTAACTCTCTAACCACGGTTGCATCCATAGTTCCTGGCGTCTTGTAGGAGCTGACCAGTAGCGGTAGACCGGCGACTACCTCCGCCAATAAATTCTGTAGGTTATCGCTTGGCGCGAGATCTCCGTCTAGCACTCGATCCAACATATCTTGAGCTGCCCAGCCTAATTCTCCCAAGATATTCGCGCCCACAGCGCGGCCGTTCCCTTTGAAAGTATGAAAGTGCCTGCGTATCTCTCGCAGTTCCTCACTGGATTCAGGATTCAGGCGCCAGAGTGCTACCAGTCGGTTAAGTTCTTCGACGATCTCTTCAGCCTCCTCTATGAACACCTCTCGAAACTCCGCTGGAATATCGCCGTCCTTGACCAAGTGACAAACTGCAGTTGGTTCCATCGTTACGGAGTCGATGCCTGGAGGCAGTTGCTGTATCCAGGTCTCAAGTTCGGCAGCCCGTTGCTCTGCAAAAGCGAGCATATGTGAAGTGTCGTCCAGCGGATCGATCACAGATCGCTGTAGATGCAATTCAATTTGTGCAAAAGCGTCGGCGAAACACCTGAAGGCTTCGTCTTCGTGAACACTACCTGCTTTACTGGCAGCTTCGAGCCACTGCTTGCACTGCTCCATTACAACTGATTCGCGCTCCATCCCAGCAAAGCCGAGAGCACCAGAGATTTCAGACAATAACTGAATTGACAGCCTAATGCCCTTGCGTTCCGGTGTAACGTCGAGTTGCTCAAAGAAATCTTTTGCCAAGTCGCACAGTAGATCAATATCAGCATTTCCCTGGTCCGCTTCGCGAACGACTTGGCGAAGTTCTTGGTGGCCCTGATCTGACTTGTTCAGATAGCGATGCAGAGCGAGCGTCAGCCGCATGGTACTTTCCAAACTCAGTGGCTTTTTAGTCATCGCGTTGGCAAGCGCTTTTTTACGCAGTATCTCGTGAAGATGATTCTCTACCATCGACATTTGGGTAAATGTCGCCGATACAACACTTTCCCGCAGTTCAAATTCTCTGCTCGAAAATGAACTACACACACCGTGCTCCAGCTTGTATTCCAGATCCAGTTTGACGTCAACAATAGTGCGAACAATATTGGTAACGACCAACTCTATTTTCTTGGGATCATTCCTGTACAACCCGGCATATAATTTTCTCAGCTGCTCACTCACTGAATCTAGAGAATCCGCATGAGCGACCTGCCCAGCAGCATTTAGGCGCTGCTGCGCCCGCTCAATACCTTCCAAAGCAAGACTCTCGTCGGGGTCTTTTTCTTCTCCGGCGGCTATCGCCAAGTCATTGGAGGTAATGTAGTCAACCACCTGGTTAAGGTTGTCCAAGGCTCCGCCCAATGCAGTAATCAATGCGTCCAGATGCACCAGGCCACTACGTGACTCGGCCAGTGTGCTCTCGTCAATAGAGAAAGCCTGACGGATATTCGAGATATGAACCGGCTTCGCTTTGCAGGAAGCCACGTAATACAGCATTTGCTGAACACAGCCACGATAATCTACGGAAGCATCAATTTCGCACCCGTTCTCCCTCGCGTACTTGATCGTAAAGGCACCCGTTTTAAATAATTGTGCAATGCACTCATCTGGAACAATAAGCCCCCCGGCGACACCTTCGCATATACCGATCAGCGTAAACCAGAATCTTTCCGGTTCGGTTCCAGCGAACAGGGTCTGCATTTTTCTGGAAATACGAGCAACGGTTTTCATACTTTCTGTGACATTACGCTTACGCAGTGCAAGCTTGGCCATCTCCAGATAAAGCGCCAGCATGACATTGGCTCGGCTTTTAATTTCCTCATCGGACGCAGGGCTCGCACCTTCGGTGATACCGCTTCCTTCGGGGATATCAATATGGAAGAAGAACGCCTGAGGCCTTGGTCTCTCACCAACCCAGCGACGCAGGTCGTTCACGTGTTGTTCCAAACCCCGACCGGTATCCTCACGCGCACTTTGTACATGGGCGAGGTAGGCCGGCATAACTTTGAGGGCTTGCATAAGCCCTCCCATGGACAGTTTGCGGCGCTCGCCCAGTACTTTATCTTTGTAAAGAAAGTTGAGCGTCCTCTCCATTTCCATGGATAACAGCTCACCCTTTTTAATGCCCAGAGCACGAAGCGTAGAAGTGATCTGGTGAACCGCCCACATACACTGCAGCAATGGCTGTTTTTGCCGAGTATCTTTGCTGTACTCAACAAGGGAAATTTCTGCGTTCTCTGCCTGCTTGTTCATCAGGCCTATTACCCACTTCAGGGAAACAATGTCAGTTTTACTCGCCATTAGTTAAGCTCCTGTTTTTTATATGCCGTTACGCCCGGGAAATTCATTCTCTGCATCTGTGTGTTTTTCCATCTAAAATCTTCTCCAGCACCCAGCACCAGTAAACCACCCGACCTAAGCCGCTCGCAGAGCTGGTCGATAATCCAGAGTTGGGTGGCTCGCTCGAAATAGATGAGCACGTTTTGACAAAATATAATGTTGAAATCAGCGAAAGGGGCGTTATTCACGTGCAACAAATTGCTATGAAAAAAATGCGTTCGCGCTCGAAGTGTCTCGGCTATTTGATAGTCGTTGCCATCACCGGCATGAATGAATGCTTTTCGATAGGATGCAGGAACGGAGGAGATCGCTGACTCTGAGTACTTGCCCTGTTGCGCCGAATGTACTGCCTGAAACGAGAGATCCGTACCAATACCATGCCACGCAACCCAGGGTTTTTGATTTTTGACAAAGTTCTCTACCACCATCGACAGCGAATACACTTCCTGTCCGGTAGAACATCCTGCACTCCAGAAGGCTATCTCATTGAGAGCTTGATTATTCGCTGCAAAGAGTCCTGTCAGATACTCATTAGTGCACGTCAGAGCTTCGGGCTGTCGAAAGAAACGGGTTTCTTTAATTGTGAGCAAGTCTGTTAGAGCTAACCACTCCGCCCTGGCTGAAATACTGTTATCGAAAATCGAGAGATATTGGGTGGCATGCTCTATACCCAGCGCAGCCATCCTCTCGCCAACCTTATACGAGATTACCGACGGGGTGCTATCCAGTATGATCCCGGTGTGCGTCTTGAGCTGATGTATAAGTTCACCGAGCAACTCATAACTGATCACCGGCGGTCTCATGGCAAGAGCTTGATTCATACCGTAGTCTGATCCGCCGTAAGTTTGACATTGAGGTCACTGTTCTCCAAGGCAGTCATTTCCGCTTCCTGGTAGACCGTTTCGGCCACTTGCAGATGACCGAGATCACGAGGGCCACTGACACGGCTTACTTGCGCGCCAGACGTTTCCTCAATCTTAAATTCGCTCAGGTTTTTCGCCACATCACGCATCGACTTCTGCAGGCTGCTGACCCCTAACTGAGTGAACTCACTATATTCGCTAATATCGACATTGCGCTCACGAATTTCTGACATCGAGTTATTCATATGCTGAGCACTAACAGCGGACTGGCCTGCGGCATCATCGACCGAGCGAATAATCGAACTTATCTCATCTGAGCCGGCGTTAATATCCTCCAGCGCTCCATCGAGAAGGTCGATGTATTCAAGGATGGTCACCACGGTACCTACCGTGTTTTCCATACTGCCCATATTTTCCGCCGACATGTTTTGCAGCATTCGAACTTCCGATATAACCTTTCTGCCTTCTTCCTCAGCCGCTCTGAGCAGATCGCCGATCGCTTCTGCAATACCCAGGAAAGGTCTGCCATGCTCGCCGGCCTTCTCTGCCTCAATACGGGTGTTGATTGCTACAACCGATATTTTGGTATTCAGGGCCTGAATATATTCAGCGGCCGTTGTTACTGACTGAATGAGTTCGCCCTGACGCTTAGCGGATTTTGATGTTTCCTGCACTGACTCCCTCACGTCAGCAGAAGCCTTGGACATATCCTTGGTTAGCTCGTAGCCCTTAGCTACCTGTTGACTATTTCTTACTGACGTTTTGGCTGCTTCACCCGTTGAATTTTTAATTTCTTCACTGGTGCGAACCATTTCAGTTGCGGCCGTAGTTGACTCAACGACAGACCGGGTAAGCTGCTTACCTTTTTCAACCTGCCCTCTAGCGGTGTTGCCGATTTTGCCGATTTCATCGATCGAAACTTCAAACGGCGTGCGCACATTGCGTATCAGTTCTCGCTGTCGTTTCACCGACACATTAATCTCTCGCGCAATGTCACAGGTTACAGTGTTCGATTCGGGAACTAAGACGGTCAAATCACCTTCAGCGATTTTTACCAGAGCGCCGTTAATCTCAGATACTCCCTGTTCGGTATAGAGCACCCGTTGACGCTGGCTGCGGTACATCAGAATAAGCAAACCTACCGCGAGTAGGGCTGGCGCACCGAAGAATGCCATTAGAGTTCCCCGGTCAAACAAACGCGCATTAGTCATCTGATCAATAGCTGGCCCAAGTTTGCTAATTGAGTCCACCAATCGAGGACTGGTAGCAGCAATAGTCGCTCTTGCTTCCGCAGCTTGTCGTAACCCCGGCGACGCTTCCGCAATTTGATCAATTGAAGCAGACACCACGGCAAACAATTCCGATGCAGCTGTGAGCGATTCGAGTGCATCGGGATCACTAAGTTGCTGTACTCCCATCACACGATTACCATTCTTTAGCGCGTCTACAATTCGAATAAAACCGGCAGCGTCGGTTCTGAATTCATCTGCAGCCATCTGGCTCTCGGATTTACCGGCAAGAATTTTATCGATGTTTCTGGCGATCCTTTCAGTCAACCAAAGCGTTTTTTGAGCTGAAGCGACTGTATCGGGAGATACATTGTCGTCACGAACAATGTCTACCACGGCGGCAAACTCACTTTGGATTGGACGAATATTCTCTTCTAGTTGTTGCGCAATACCGTGAATGAATACGATGCCGGGGCCTGCATCTATCAAAGTCTGAGCCGATAAATTCACGACGCTCCAATGCTGGTCAATGCTCGACACAGGTTGCTCAAGACCGGTTTCTGGAAGGTCGGCACGTAGGCTTTCAAAATTCTTTAATTGCAGTGCCAGTTGTTCAAAAGTAGCTGTTTCGCCCTCAGCTGTCTGCCTAGACTTAACCACCACTTCTTGAGAAAGCAGACGCAGGTCATTGGCTATAAACCGAAGATTACCTTCTTGTCCGGCGTCCTTTTGGATCATAAAGAACGTGTAAAGGACCCCGGCCAAACAAGCCAGTACCCCTGCCGTAATGGTACCCACCCAAAAACTGGATGATGCGCTTTTAGCGATCTTAGTCATCGTTATTAACCTCGGTTGTATCTATTTGTAAAACTGATGCATTTGCCATATTGCTATCGGCAACAAGCTTATCTATGTCAAGCACGGCAAGGAATTTGTCGCCGTATTGAAAGCCACCCAGACTGAATTCGCAAAAGTCCGGATCTACAGGGTGTGCCATGTCACGCTGTTCAATCGGAAATTTGAGATCGCGCTCTATATCGCTAAGCGTAATAGCGAAATAGGCTCCCGGACGGCGGATCACCATGCAGTAGTCTCGCACTCTTCCGCTATAGGGCACGCCACGGAAAAGTTGATCACCACTAAACACCGGCAACAATCCGCCTTTATGCGCTGCCAAACCAATCACCCAGTGTTTCGTGCCCGGTATTGAGGTCGTTGTTGGGGTCTCGATTATTTCTTCCAGCTCGCCCTCTCCAATCAACAGCGGAACCCCCGCAATGCTTAGAGACGTGCCTACCCACAGCATCACATGTTGGTCCAGTTCAGGGGCGGAGACCGCCTCGTGACTAAAACTCCGCTGCAGGAGATCCAGATATTGTAAGGCCGCTGAGCTCATGACCTAAGCCGCCTGCTTAGCCGCGGTATAGTTGTGAATCAACTCACGGAGCACCGCCTCTGGCGGGATTTTAGTGACGTGTGCTGTCGCACCACGAGCCTGACCCTTGGCAATATCAAAAATACCGTCGGAGGAAGACAGCATAATGACCGGTGTGTTCTTGGTGTCATCAGCATTACGTATCAAAGTACAAGTTTGATAGCCGTCTAATTCAGGCATCGTAATATCAAGGAAAATCACGTCGGGCTTGAATCGACGAAGCATGCCGAGAGCCTTATACCCGTCTTCCGCACACTCAACTTCGCAGCCCATACCCTTTAACGTGTGGGACATCATCATCCGTATCGTTTTCGCATCATCAATGATGGCTACTTTGACACCGGTTACATCAAGCTGATTATTTTGCTCCATCATCTTCATCCTCGCTTTGTCTTGAGTCGTTTAGCGGTCGTCGCTTTGTTTGACAAGTACAGTATTTAAGCGACAGGCGATTTGCTTCAACCAAAAACTGGGGATTTCTAAAGAAACACGACTTTTCTGCGGCAAATGAGGCGTTTTCTAGGGGTGTTAGGGTGTTTGCACGCAAATTGAGGACTTGATAGGTCGCTCTTTAGGCCTTTTAGTCGGTGTAAATCATCTCGAGAATGCGGGCCAACTCAGCGGGATCATCACTACGAGTGACCAACCCAGTATCAATTGCAGCCTGAGGCATGGCGGAGCAAATCGCCGACGAAGGGCTTTGCGCCCAGATTCTCGCCCCAACGGCCTCCAACACCGATAAATTTTTGGCGCCGTCATTACCCATGCCACTGAAAAATATCACCCCTCGAGCGGGTAGCTCAGCAGCGGCCATAATGACCAAAATTTCATTGATATCAGGTGTGTAGTCACCTTCCCAGGCACTGCGAGTACTATAGAGTTCGCCAGCGCTATTGAGTGTTACCTTACTCCTTGGCGGTATCATCAACACCCTCCCTTGTGCCAATTGGCACATGCCTGTGCCGAGGCGCAAAGTAAAACTGCGATTTTCCAATGTCAGTTGTTCTAGCTGGTTTTGCATGTCTGGATCAAAGTGCTGTGCATAAATAAACGCCACTGGGGGCACCGCACGAAAGGCATTGAGAAAACTCTGTATAGCCGACGACGCCCCCGCAGATCCCGCTAGCAGCCAGACTGCTTCGACCTGATTCCAGCGCTTGGCGGACTGAATGTCGACCAGCTCTCTGGAATCCACCGCCAAGATTGTATCAACCTGTCGAATTATGCCGTCGACCCAAAGTGAGAACTTTGTGACGTCTGTTAGTGGCGGCGGATTCTCTGCCGGCAACAGGTATTTACCGGTAGGGACGAGAACGTGATAAAGGTCTTCTGCTTGGGCGTCGATGATCCAAATATCCACGTCGCCACACCGCTTCAATTGGTTTTCCGAGGCTTTGCTGGAAATATAACGAGCTCCAAAGCCCGCCACTAAAAAATGTGCCTCCAGAGCATTGGCCAGGGCTATATCTGTCGCTAAACCGATTACTGGAGAGTTATCACTATCCATTCGGGAACATGAAGTTTTTGAATGGCTCCATGTGCCCAGGCTGGAAATCCCGAGCCTCGTATATGTTGAATTTATGCATGAGTGTCAAACAGCGCTGAAATACCTCTTCCGCTTCGTAGGAAGAAGGTGGTAATTCATATTTGTCCGTAATTTGCGCAAAAATCATGGAAGCAATGTTTCGACGGGATTGATCTTCCCGGTAGATTAGATGATCAACCGGCGAGGCAACCGTGGGCACTCCATAGATCAGAAAGGCTTTCCAACGCTTGGGGTCGTGGCCCTGGGGCAACTGAGCCACCAGAAACTTGACCATATTGTGTAACTCTAGAGGTGGCGGCACGACATCGCGCTGTAACCACGCGCGAACATCCGAATCTTTCCAGCGCGTGTTAACCGCCATAACGCCACTAATTCTGCCTTCGAACTGCGACGGTGCCACCGCTGCGAGATCCCAGAGCATATTGAGGCGGGCGGAGAACCCTTGGCTGGTAGGCAGTTCACTATCACTAAGAAGCTGATACTCTTCCGCATACTCAAACACCGACTTGTGCTCTAACTCAGCCAGAGGCGCTGCGGTATGGACAGAGTTGCCGGACTGCGCTTTAGACATGTGACCCCCCCTGCCTTCTATCTGCCGTAATCTGTAAAGAGGATAGCATTGTTTTCAGCCGTTTTTGATAGGTAGGAATCGAAACTGCCATCATCTCGGAGCGACACTTAATATTAGTATCTGCATTCTGATTTTCCAGATGCATCAGTAGCAGGTTTTGGAGAAAATCCTGTGCCGAACGCTCGGGAACCGGCGCCTCTCTGACCCATTCCTGAACCAGGCGCGTTGGCTCTCGCCATAACAAACTGACTTTTCGATCGAGAGTTCGATCCTCTATCTTACTGGACCACCGATTGATGTTACGCGTACTGGTCTGTAAAAAATCTGCGGCTTTTCTGGCATCCCCGCCGTAGCGTTCCAGTACCGCAAGGATCAACTCATCATCCAACCAGGCTCCAAGCGGCTCGACTTTGGCTAGCAATGCGTTGTGCACAGCCACGCCCAGAGCGACATCTAATTCATCCAGAGCGGTTGGGTTATAGCCTTCTTCCACCGGGGCATTTTTGTCCATCAACTCCAGAAACGAATTATTAGGTGATCTGGAAACCGGGTCGTCGTAGGCCTCCAGAAACAGACCAAGATCCACTTCGCTAATCCAGGCGCGGTCTGTATGTTCTACTGCACTTACCACACGCTGCCGAATTTCTGAGATATTGCCCCGCCATTCGTGCTGTAACATCGCTTTTTCAGCCTCTGGACTGAAGCCTTTCACGTCTCGCTGATAATTTCGAGCTTCCTGAAGGAGAATCTTTTGTGCCCAACGCAAAACAGCTTTTTTGCGTTCCTTCATGGGCGGTACATAGATAGGGTAGCCAGCAAAGACGCTGGCAAGGGCGCGATCCAGCCCATAATCTTCCTGCAGATGTTCCAGGGTATCCGGAAATAAACCCACGTAGCGGGCATTAGGGAGGTAGCGTACGGGGCGCGCATCGACAAGAGTCCGCGTACTGATTTGTCTAGCGAGTTTCTGCTGGGCTTCCCGGTGCATCAGATGCGGAGACTTGAACACCAGAGTTTTGCCTTCTGAGCTTTCCAACTCGCGGCGGATACTGCTAATCGCGTCGACTCGGTTGCGGAACTCCCGACAATCGACCACCCTGATATTCTGCGGGTCACCGCCGGCGCCAGTATGCACGATACGAGCTATATACATTTTGCCTGTACCTCGTGCACCAATTACCGCCACCGGTAAATCTACCCCGGCCAAAAACGCAGCCTGATCTACAGCTCCCTCCATATTATCGACTACATAGCCATCGATAGGCGAAGGGCCCGCATGCTGACCCGCGGTTTCATCATTACCTTGATGCTCAGTAGCCGTCATTCTGCGGTACCTCATAAAGCGCCAGCCAACGAGCTCTAACGAAGTCGCTTTTTAGAAGGATCTGGAAATTACAAAGCAAGTGAACTTTTGGTGCAAACTCACATAAATCATTCACTAACCCTGATCCAGACACATAAAACTCCCACTAACCTAATTTTGGAACACCTTCTTCCAGAGTATAACGAATACTCGTATCCCCCCTCTACCAGACAATTAAATCGTTCTTGGAAAGGCTCGGTAGGTTTGCCTTTCTTTTTTGATGCGCCACCGTTACGGTAATCACCGTGGCCTTATTCTCCGGCGAATTCTCTTGAGACAGCGAGCACACGATGGACACTGAACTGCTAAGAACGTTTCTTGAAATAGAAAAGACAAAACAATTTGGCCGTGCCGCCGAGAACCTGTACCTGACACCAGCGGCGGTGAGCGCTCGAATCCGACAATTGGAAGGACTGATCGGTTTTCCGCTCTTTGAACGTCATCGCAGTGAGGTTCGGCTGACCCCTTCCGGAGAACAGCTAAAACCCTATGCGGAAAGCATTTTAAAGAGCTGGAATCGAGCACTGCAGGAGTCTCCAGCAGCTGCAGGCCGGCCGCAGCAATTGTCGATAGGCGGCACACCCAACCTGTGGGATTTCGTGCTTCAAGAATACTTGCACTCGGTACATCGGACCCATCCCGATCTGACTCTGAGAGCGGAGTGTCATGACAGTACCTTCTTAACCAGCCAGCTACAGGCCAGGCTGGTCGACATGGTTGTATTATTTGATCCGCTAAAACTGCAGGGCCTGGCTCGTGAAAGGTTGATGGATATCAACCTCATGCTAGTGTCTTCCCAGTCCGGTATCACTGCAGGCAAAGCCCCTCTGCACAATTATGTGCAGGTAGATTGGGGGGCGCAGTTTGGGATTGAGCACACGAGAATACTCAGCAAGTTCGATCGACCCACCCTCTACGCGAGCACAGGTCGGATAGCTCTGGATTTTCTTCTAAGCCATGGAGGCAGTGTTTACCTTCCCGAGGCGCTGGCCCGTTCCTACCTTGATATTGGCAAATTTCATCTGGTCGATGGAGCACCAACGATTACCCAAGCGGTCTACGTAATGTACCTGCAGGACAGTAACAAAAAGTCGCTGATGCAGGCCGTAACCAATCTACTAGTCAACACTGTTCCAACCGCCGCACCAATACTCAAACCCTGACCCCCTGTTAAACAAATATTTTTTCTTTCCAGGTATAAAATTATTTGCTTTATCAGCACACACAACTTAGGTTAAATGGCAGCAACCCAATTGTATCCGGCGCTGAAATTTTTAAAGCCGGCGCCCATCAATCATCAGGGAGCTTGCCCTTTGCAGAGCTCAAGAAAGTTCAGGGTAGTCCACGAAAGATATGGATCAACAAGACATTGACAATGATGTAGGTGAAAGTCTCGAAGAAGATATCGATATACTACTTGAACGATTCACCAAGCAGTCTAGCCCTCTGGCAATGAGGCGAGAAATCGAGCGCCGCAGAGAGTTAGCAAAAATGCGTGATGACTTAGGTATCGACGACTTTGATATGTGAAATAAGGCTTAATCAACTTCTGTTATCAGCCCGGATATCCGTTATAACAAAACGGAAAGATAAGCAGACAACCTGGCTGCTGGCCGGGGAATTACAGTAGCGCGCCATAATCGGCTTTCGGTTTGTCGAGGCGCTAGCTAAATAGGAATCGTGAAAAGCTTATATAGGCAGCCAAGCCTTTTAAATCTTCAAAGCGCGGTGGTAAAAGCTGCGGCGCAATGACCGCCCCTCGTTCCTGCAGTAAACGGCCTGCCAGATGGTGGGCCCTTGCTCAGGAAAGTGCATTACGGTTGAGCCGCGCCAGGCATCGACAATCCTGTCAGACAACTCACGCACAAGTTCTCGGTAAGCGCGTGCTCACCCATGGATCTGCTTTCTCATTTTTTTCACTCTTAAACTCTAGTTGAAAATTTCAGCAAGCCCCTCTTTCACAAGTGCGTCACGAACCAGCAACCGAATATCGCCAGAATGGCGCATTTCTAAGGCCTGCTGCGCCAGCTTTTGTACGACAGAGATCGACAGACTGCGAATTAGCCACCGCACATAGGGCAAGCGGCTGGCGCTCATACTTAGGGTGCGCACCCCCAACCCCATAAGCAGCACCACCGCTTCAAGGTCCGACGCCATTTCACCGCACAAGCTCAAAGGAATTCCTAAGCGGGAGCACACTTGTACAATCCTCTGAATTTCACAGAGAACTGCAGGATGAATATGGTCGTATCGGGCGGCAACTCTCGGATTGTCTCTATCCAGGGCCAGCAGGTACTGACTTAAATCGTTTGAGCCTATGGAAACAAAGTCAATCTGATCTTTCCATAAAGGAATTTGGGATATAGCGGCAGGTATCTCGATCATCACTCCAATCTGAGGTTTAGCCACGGCGTAGCCTTCAGACTGTAACTGCGCCAGGGCGTCAGACAATAGCTCGCGGGCGCCCTCGATCTCGCTGCTAGAACTGACCATTGGCAGCAGTATTCGCAAGTTATCGCGGCCCTCTGCGGCGCGAATCATCGCTCTGAGCTGGGTCATCATCAACTGGCTGTTATCAAGGGTAAAGCGAATACCGCGCCAGCCAAGCGCCGGATTGGACTCGTTCTCTATAGGGAAGTAGGGCAATTGCTTGTCGCCGCCGATATCCAGTGTACGCATATGCACCGGCTTACCGTCATAGGCCTGTAACACCTCACGATAGACAGCGACCTGCTCTTCCTCGGACGGAAAGCTGTCGCGTATCATGAACGGAATTTCAGTTCGATACAGGCCCACGCCCTGTGCGCCATTGAGCAACCCCGGCGAAATATCTGCCAGCAATCCGGTATTGGTGTATAGCGCTATCTCTACGCCGTCCGTTGTTGTCGCGGGAAGATCCCGGAGACTTTTCAGGCGCTCATTCAGCACGTTGCGATCATCGACCAGCTTTCGGTATTCCGATAGCAGAGCTTTCGGCGGCTGTGTAAACAGCTGAGCGGAATTGCCATCCACGATGACCAACATATCGTTCGTCAGACCACGAATACTGCCCGTACCCATCACCGCAGGCACGCCCAGAGCATTGGCGAGCACGGCTGTATGGGAAAGACTCGAGCCTTGAAAGCAAACGATACCGGCGAGCTGGGCTACCGGTATCGCAGCAATTTCCGATACAGAAACCTGAGCGCCAGCCAGCACGACCGACTTATCGGTGGGCAACAGCGTGGACGACTCAATACCCCGCCATGCTCGGTATAACTTGTTACCCAGATAGTGGATGTCTTCGTGACGCGCCTTCAGATAGAGATCATCCATCGCTAGAAACTGATCAGCAAAGTGCCGGGTTGCTTTTCGTAAAGCGCCTGGCAGCCAGTTGCCCGCCCGGATACCGGTCTCTACGTGGCTTGCAAACGACGGGTCTTCAAGCAACATTCTGTAGGCACTGAATATACTGGCAACGCTATCGGACAACTCGCTTTTTACTGCCAATTGTTCTTGCACAATCTCAGCATCCACCCGCTGCACCAGCTGCTGCCATCGTGCCACCTCGGCGTCTGAGTCGTGGCAGGGCGCATCCAGCACGGAGTACAGCTCACCATGGTCACTCAAGAGCACATTGCCGATGCCTACCCCCGGGGCTCCCCTGATCCCGGTGTACCGGTCATCGGAACTGAGCTGACCTGACGAGGCCAAGGGGTTTCCCTCCAGCAACAGAGCCAAGTGAGCTGCCAGAGTGACAAGGAACCCCTCTTCCTCCCGGCTCAGTTCACGGCGTTTACGACACTGCACCACCATAACGCCTATAACGGTGCCGACATTCACCAGCGGTACCCCACAGAAGCTATGATATCGCTCCTCTCCGGTTTCCGGAATAAAGTAGTAGTCGGGATGGGATTCAGCGTCAGAGAGATTGATCGTGTGCCGACTGCTTGCAACCAGCCCAACCAGGCCAGCGCCTGGGGGAAGTTTCGCTTTACGGACAGACTTCGCAGCAAGACCATGGGATGCCAGCAACATCATTTCTCCGCTCGCGTTTACGAGATAGAGGCTGCAGACGTCAACATTCATGGCCGTGCTAATTGATTCAACGACCAGGTTTACCTGCTCTAGAGGTTGGTCGGTTAACGCAACTGCCTGAACGATACGCGCCAGATGATGGACCACACTTTCCATGCCGATACTCTGAAAGAAGGAAATATCCAAAGACTGAACTGATAATCAGCCGCGGCGCAATATATAGGGTCTTTTCGGATTCAGCACAAGACAATGTTTACGCCAAAAATCACACGACTAGCCCGCTGACATTATCTCATCAACGCCAACACAGGTCGGCCAAAGAACAAGGGTGCGGCGGTCACAGGACGGACGATGTGATAATGCCCACTCGCTAATTCGAAAAACTTGTGCGACAGAGGGGCGCTTTGTTAGACAGCACCGATTTGCGGGGGGCTTTACACGTCCAAATTAGCAACCGACAGTGCATTTTTTTCTATGAACTCTCGACGCGGCTCAACATTGTCGCCCATCAACGTGGTAAAGATTTGATCCGCCGAAATAGCATCCTCAATTGTTACTTTCAACATCCTACGGACCTCAGGGTCCATGGTCGTCTCCCACAATTGCTCAGGGTTCATCTCGCCCAGACCCTTGTAGCGTTGAATACTATAGCCCTTGCGAGCCTCTTTCATCAGCCATTCCAGCGCTTGATCAAAGCGCTGGGTAACAAAGGTCTTCTCGCCGCGCTGAATGTAGCCGTCAGCTTCTATCAAGCTATTAAGCGTCTCTCCCAATGAAACGAGACTCCGGTACTCACCGCTGGCAAAAAATTCGTGAGGATATTCGGTATCATCGCTAACCCCATGAGATAGCAGGCGGACTACCGGGTAGTAAAGATCGCGCTCGAGGTCCTTACGCACTAGTAGAGTATACGCGCGGCCCTCGACCGCCAGCGATAGTAAGCGCTCACTTATCTGCTCGCAGAATGCGGACACCTTCGCTTCTTCCTTCATATCCTCAACATCAAGGGAGGTACCGTAGACCATCTCCCACATGACCTCAGCGGTATAAAGCCGGCTTAACCTGTCGATGGTCGCAGCCACCGAGCGATACCGCTGTACCAACGCTCCCAGGCCGGTACCCGTTATTGGCGGAGCGCCGGGGTAAACATGGATAGACGCATTTTCCAATGCAGATTGAGTCAGATACTGATCCAGTGCGTTCTCGTCTTTCAGATATTGCTGCTGCTTGCCCTTGGCTATCTTAAATAGCGGCGGCTGGGCGATAAAAATATGGCCGCGCTCAAGAAGCTCCCGCATTTGCCTGAAGAAGAAGGTCAGCAACAGAGTTCTAATATGGGAACCATCTACATCCGCGTCCGTCATGATGATAACGCTGTGATAGCGCAGCTTGTCCGCATTAAACTCTTCCTTACCAATACCGCAGCCCAGAGCGGTTACGATCGTACCCACTTCAGCGGAGCCAAGCATTTTGTCGAAACGTGCCTTCTCTACGTTGAGAATTTTACCTTTCAGAGGCAGTATCGCCTGGAACTTTCGGTTGCGACCCTGCTTGGCAGAGCCACCCGCAGAATCTCCCTCCACCAGGTAAATTTCGCATAGCGCAGGGTCTTTCTCCTGGCAATCCGCCAGCTTACCGGGCAAGCCAGCGATATCAAGAGCGCCCTTACGGCGAGTCATATCGCGAGCTTTACGCGCAGCTTCACGGGCTCTGGCGGCATCGAGCATTTTGCCGACCACCAGTTTGGCCTCCAGCGGATTTTCCTGGAGATAGTCACTGAATCGCGAGTTCATCGCCTGTTCCACAGCAGTTTTGACTTCCGAAGAGACCAGCTTATCTTTCGTCTGAGAGGAGAATTTAGGGTCCGGAACTTTCACTGAAATGACTGCGGTCAGTCCTTCCCGGGCATCATCTCCTGTTGTATTTACTTTCTCTTTTTTAGCCAGCCCTTCTTTCTCTATGTAGGTGTTCAAATTCCGTGTCAACGCGGCCCTGAAGCCTGCCAGATGCGTACCACCGTCGCGCTGGGGAATGTTATTGGTGTAACACAAAACACTTTCCTGAAAAGAATCGTTCCACTGCATCGCGACTTCAACGCCAATACCGTCCTCGAGGTCTATCTGGAAGTAAAACGGCTTATTTATCGTGGTTTTATTGACGTTCAAGTAGTCAATAAAGGCTCTTAACCCGCCCTCATAGCAGTAAACCTCTTCCTTTGCTGAACGCTCGTCTTTAAGTACGATGCGCGCGCCAGAGTTCAAGAAAGCAAGCTCTCTCAAGCGCTTAGCCAACTGTTCGAAGTGAAATTTAATATTAGTGAAGGTATCGGGAGATGGCTTAAAACGAACCGTAGTGCCAGTTGTCTCGGTTTTACCTATTTCTGCAAGCGGTGCCACAGGAACGCCATGACGATAAGTTTGCTCATACATTTTCCCTTCTCGGCGGATAGTAAGAATCAATTCCTCCGATAGCGCGTTAACGACAGAAACACCCACTCCATGCAGCCCGCCGGATACTTTATAGGTATTGTCATCAAATTTACCGCCAGCGTGCAGCACTGTCATAATGACTTCTGCTGCGGAAACGCCCTCTTCATGCATCTCAGTCGGTACGCCGCGACCATCATCGCTGACCGTTACCGATTCGTCAGGATGAATAACAATATCTATCTGGCTGCAATGGCCCGCGAGCGCCTCATCAATAGAGTTGTCAACAAGCTCAAACACCATGTGGTGCAGGCCAGTACCATCATCGGTGTCTCCGATATACATACCAGGCCGTTTACGCACAGCATCCAGACCTTTCAGGACCTTGATGCTGGAGGAATCGTAATTTTGCTCTATTTCTTCACTCATTTGGTCTCTAGCTCTATTTTATAAATTTAATTAACATTCCACGGTCAGTGCCGGCACTTTTTCTACGGCACCATGTTCCACGTGAAACATCGTTAATTCGCCAGGCTTAGGCCAGACGGACTCGATGTCCTCACGCTCTACACTTGTAATGAACACCTGCACACCCAATGACTCCAACTTCTCAGCAACCAAGCGAGAATGCCGCTTATCCAGCTCTGACGGAAGGTCATCGACTAGATAGACGCAGTTCGAGGTCGCCTTTTCGCCCATCAACTGCCCCTGGGCCAACTTCAAAGCACAGACCAGTAACTTTTGCTGGCCACGCGACAAGGTATCAGCAGCAGAGTGCCCGTCGATCGTTACTCGCATATCAGCCCGTTGAGGTCCAACATGGGTGTAGCCTCGGTCATGGTCGGCATCATAACTGTTCGCCAGCGCGCTTTCGTAATCAATGTTCTTGTCCCAGCCCTGGCGATAGTGTAATTCAATATTTTGTAATTCCGGCATCAGGGCCGACAGGAAGCTTTTAAAGCTGGGCGCAAGCAACCGAAAGTACCCCTGTCTAAATTCGTTGATTGCCGTCCCTGAGACTATCAAATCGCGAGTCCAGCCACTGAGCTCAATAATCGATATTTTATCACGGCGAAGCAGGGAATTGCGCTGTTTAATACACCGCTGAAAGCGTTGCCACTGACTGAAAAAGGTTGGTTCCACGTGGAACACACCCCAGTCCAGATATTGTCTTCTCGCCCTAGGCGGCCCCATAAGCAAGTCGAATGTCCCAGAGTTGATGACCAGTACGGGTAGGTATTGGATCAACTCGGCCACTGTACGTATCACTGTGTCCGCAACTTTAATCTGCGCTTCACCACTGAGCTTGCGCTGGACGCCCACACTGATACCCGAATGATGGGGGCCTGAAGAAATAGAGCCAAACACCGTGCAGGACTCAGCACCATGTGTAATCAACGTTTTAGCACTGGTGCCTCGAAATGATCGCGCCATACCCAGCAGATGGATAGACTCAAGAACACTGGTTTTTCCACTGCCATTAGGTCCATAAAAAACATTTACACGGCCGAGGTCACGCACCTTGACCTCGCGCAGATTGCGGACGGAGTGAATGTTTAATTGCGATAATGCCACGTTATCTAGAAAAGGCGGGTTGAGTAAACCTGGGGACCGCAGCTGCACAATCCCTGATAACTCTAGCCACCGCACCTATTAAGGTCCACCTCGTGACCTGAGCGCCCTGTAACAGCGAAGGTACCACTATCTCTGGCCACGCTCAAAATAGACCATTAAAGCCGCATTGGCATAACGACATATAAAGAATCGCCGTCCTCTGACTCTTCCAATAGCGCGCTGCTGTTAGAGTCAGCGAGCGATAGCTTGATCCGCTCACCACTGAGTACGCCCAACACGTCAAGCAAGTAGCTAACATTAAAGCCTATTTCGAGACTATCTCCGCTGTAATCAACGGCGACAAGCTCTTCTGCTTCTTCTTGCTCGGGGTTATTTGCCAGTATCTCGAGGGTATCTGCGCTTAACTTCAGCCTAACTCCACGATACTTCTCGTTTGAGAGAATAGCAGTGCGTGTAAACGCTTGCCTGAGTTCCAAACGGGAACCAAGGACGGTTTTATCTGCAGCGCGCGGTAACACCCGCTCATAATCCGGAAACTTCCCATCCACAAGCTTAGATGTAAATGTGAAGTCGTCCGTAGTCGCGCGAATATGGTTGCTTCCGATAACAATAGCAATCTCTTCATCATCCACTAGCAGGAGTCGAGACAACTCCAGAACACCCTTGCGCGGCAAAATAACCTGCGCGTCCGAATCGGACTCTACCCTGGACGGCAACGTACACATCGCAAGTCGATGCCCGTCTGTGGCAACAACACGCAGCTGCCCACCCTTTAACTCCCACAACATACCGTTCAAATAATAACGAACATCCTGTTGTGCCATGGCAAAGCCGGTGCGATCGATGAGCCTTCTCAGTTCCCCCTGCCTCAAAGTGAAATGGTGGGTACCGATGCTGTCTTCGACACTGGGAAACTCTCTCGCCGGCAAAGTCGATAGGGTGAACCGGCTGCGGCCAGATCTAACAGTGACCTTTCCTTCGTCGGCTGAAAACTTAATATTACTGCCCTCAGGCAGTGATTTGCAGATGTCGACAAACTTGCGAGCAGGAACCGTCACTTCACCAGACTCTCCAGCCGCCGGCAATTCAACCCTCCCGACCAGCTCAACCTCCAGATCGGTGCCGGTGAGAGACAGACGACCCTCTTCCAATACCAACAGCACATTTGCCAAAATCGGTAGCGTTTGGCGTCGTTCCACTACACCAGCTACAAGGTTGAGCGGCTTCAACAGAGCTTCACGGGTAATCTCAAACTTCATCTTGCTTAGCTTCCTTCCAATTGAGAATAGACTCAACGTGCTTCAGGGTAGATATCCTTCATGCGCTATGCACAACTTAGTACAATAGTACAATAAGTCTATTAAAACTGATGTAGAAAATGCGCCGGTTATCAGGTTGTTAACGAGCGCAGCAAATTTTTATAGTCTTCACGGATGTCCGAATTCATCTCTCGCAACTCTTTAATCTTACGACACGCATGAAGCACTGTCGTATGATCTCTGCCGCCGAAGCTGTCGCCAATCTCCGGTAGACTATGGTTAGTCAATTCCTTGGACAGTGCCATTGCTACTTGTCTAGGCCGCGCCACTGAACGACTACGCCGACGTGACATCAAATCAGCCATTTTAATTTTGTAATACTCTGCCACGGTGCGCTGAATATTATCCATACTGATCTGCTTATCCTGCAGCGCAAGCAAATCTTTCAGACTTTCCTTGATGAGATCAATGTCGATTGCACGGCCCGTGAAATGGGCGCTTGCTATCACTCTTTTAAGAGCGCCCTCCAGTTCTCGAACATTTGATCGGATGCGCTGCGCAATAAAAAAGGCGGCATCCGGGGGCAGGTCAACTCGCGCCTGACTCGCCTTGGTCATTAAAATCGCGACTCTGGTTTCCAGCTCAGGTGGCTCAACTGCGACCGTCAGTCCCCAACCAAAACGGGATTTTAGCCGCTCCTCAAGCCCGTCGATCTCCTTCGGATAACGGTCGCATGTCAGGATCATCTGCTGTCCGCCTTCCAGTAACGCGTTAAACGTATGGAAAAACTCTTCCTGCGAGCGGTCTTTTTTTGCAAAAAACTGAATGTCGTCAATCAGTAAGGCATCGACAGACCGGTAGTAGCGCTTGAAATCAGTGATTGCTCCCAACTGTAACGCTTTAACCATGTCAGCGACGAAACGCTCCGAATGCAGATACACAATTTTTGCACCGGGCTTTTCTTCTCTGAGTGCGTTACCTACCGCGTGCATCAAATGCGTTTTGCCGAGACCCACGCCACCATAGAGAAAGAGTGGGTTATACGATTCACCAGGGTTCTCGGCCACTTGGCGCGCAGCTGCCAGTGCTAGCTGATTCGACTTCCCCTCAACAAAGTTGTCGAACCGGTAGTTGTCAACGAGGTTGGGTTGATGCTGCAGCGCACCCTCGACCTCAGCCCTGTGGGACCTCGATACCACCGCCTGGCGCCTGGCAGCTGGCTGGGAGTTGCCAGACCAGGCCGGTGCCGGTTTTTGCAAACCATTGATAGCACTACCAGAAACTCCGGGGCTGCCTTGATACCGGGGTACCTGTGCGGCACCCTCACTTGACAATACATCATCTGAAAATACAGCGTTCGAGGGAACGTCAACCGTGACGGCCGAGCCGATTTCTAGAATAACATCCGTCGCTGCCGTACCCTCTACTTCGTTTATTAGCTGGTGAATGCGTTCGGCAAATTTATCCGAGACAAAGTCTTTAATAAATCGGTTGGGAGCGTAAAGATGTAACCTTCCGTCGTTCTCGTTCGCCTGTAGCGGACGAATCCACGTGTTAAATTGTTGAGATGGTAGTTCATCCTGAAGCCGCGACATGCACCGCTGCCAGACTAAATCAGCCAAGTTGACCCCCTTCGAGCATACAAATGGGCTGTGCTCTTTGTTTTATATAGTTGTTACAAACTTTTCACGTATTCTGGCTTCTTCACAGCGCGAAGTCAGCGATCATACTTGACCAATGTATAGTTATCCACACATATTATTGAAATATGGTAGTCTTATATCTTCATTGTTTTCAACATGTTAGAAACCTTTAGTCTATATTTTAAGCACGGAATTATTCTATCCTCAGGCATAACTTAATCTGTGGATAACCTGTTATTATCTTTGGGAAAAAGTGTGCACTAGTGGCCTAAGCTACGGAAATCTATCATTTTCATTGGCCGCGATGGCCTGTTAGCGTATCGGCAACATTAGACTGTAATTTTGATAGCGCTATTGCAGTGAGAAATAAGCGTCTTTCGATTGTATTACTGTCGCCGTTTCAATAGACTAGCGCACCCTTTTTTCGCTCAGATAAGCTGCTCAGGCAGACACGACTGAGACAGGTGCCTAGGGCTCTGTATTATTTAATTTTTGGACTATATGACATGAAAAGAACATTCCAACCCAGCGTTTTAAAGCGCAAGCGCACCCACGGTTTTCGTTCACGCATGGCCACAAAGAGCGGTCGTCACGTTTTGAATCGCCGTCGCGCCAAGGGCCGCAAGCGTCTCTCGGCCTAATGGAACGTGCACTGTGTGAGCAGTGCAACACTGGAGGACGGAGTAAACGCCTCCTTTGATAAGTCCAGGCGCCTGCTTAACGCAGCAGACTACAGCCGGGTTTTTGACGGAGCTGATGCACGCGCCTCCCACCGTTACCTGTTACTATTAGCAACGGCTAATCAACACGCCCAGCACCGCCTTGGTTTGGTTATCGCTAAAAAAAGTGTCCGTCAGGCCGTGCAACGCAACCGCGTTAAGCGGCTGAGCAGAGAATTTTTCCGAAAATTGTGTCCTGAAGAAATCAATTTCGACGTTGTTCTGTTGGCCAGGCGAGGCTTGGATGATTTGGATAACGCCCAAATTTCCTCTATATTGCGCGATCAATGGCAAAAACTGCTTAGAAACGCATCTTCCACGGAGCGGAAAAACCGTCAGGCGAATTAATGCAACGAGTACTGATATTTATACTGCATATCTACAAAGCCTCTGTGAGCCCATTTCTTGGTAACAACTGCCGGTTTTACCCAAGCTGTTCCACCTACGCTAAAGAAGCTATCGAGACTCACGGTACTATAAAGGGCAGCTATTTAGCTTTACGCAGAATTGGTAAGTGCCATCCCTGGCATGAGGGTGGGATAGATCACGTGCCCCCCGGTTCACACACTCACTGACTACCGAACTCATTACTATGGATTTGCAACGTTCTTTGCTTATTGGCGTTATCGCCGTTTTGTCTTTCATGATGCTGACCGAATGGGTGGCGTTCAAAGATGACCGAATATCACAGGGTGTCACCGCAAGCGCCAGGCTCACAGAGACGGTGCAAGGTGCTTTTGATGCACCGCTAACAGAAGCGCCTGCTGCCGGTGATGATATCCCTGTCGCGCCAGACCTGGTCCAGAGTACCTCGAGCCAACCCGTGGATGAGCGCTCTGTTAGCGGCAGTTTTATTCAAGTGCATACTGACGTGTTGCAAGTTGCCATCGATCTTCGCGGTGGTGACATTGTTGAGGTCGCATTTACCAAGTTTCTAGAGGAGCTCGATACCCCCGACATACCGCTAATCCTGTTGGAACAGAATCAACAACGAACCTATATCGCTCAAAGTGGCCTGATAGGGCCTGACGGCACAGATAGCGCCGGTAGAGCAGAATTTGAGACTTCATCCCCGCGTTTTGACTTGGATGACAGCCAAGATGAATTACAGGTTGATCTCTTTCTTCAAAACGGAAGCGGGGTAAATGTCATCAAGCGATTTACTCTGCGACGCGGGGATTATCTAGTAGATGTCGAATACTTGGTAGAAAACACGAGCGGAGAACGCTGGCAAGCGAACCTGTTCGGGCAAATTAAACGTGATGGGAGTCCGGCGCCCTCCAAAGATACTTCTGGTATGGGCATGAAACCCTTCCTCGGTGCCGCTATTACTCAACCGGACGACAGATTTACCAAGTTCTCCTTTAGTGATATGGCAGAAGAACCCTTCAAGGCCTCTTTGCCAGGCGGATGGATCGCTATGATCCAGCATTACTTTTTGAGCGCCTGGATTCCTAATCCGGAGCAGTCCCATACCTATAGCACGCGAGTCACTAACGGCGGCTTTAACATAGCGGGCTTTACCAGCCCTCCGCTGGTACTGGATCCTGGACAATCAGGTTCGGTGAAAGCAGGATTCTATGCCGGACCAAAAGATCAGTATCGACTGGAAGAAATTTCTCCCTACTTGGAGCTAAGTGTCGACTATGGATGGCTCTGGTGGATCGCCCAGCCTCTGTTTTGGTTGCTCACCAAAATTCACGGCTTGGTGGGTAACTGGGGATTTTCTATTGTCTTTCTAACTGTGTTAATCAAAGGCCTGTTCTTTAAGCTCTCTGCTGCCAGCTACAAATCTATGGCTAATATGCGAAGAGTACAGCCCAAAATGGCGGATATTCGCGAGGAGCACTCAGAAGACAAGCAGAAACAGTCCCAGGCAATGATGGAGCTGTACAAGAAAGAAAAAATTAACCCCATGGGAGGCTGCTTACCAATCTTGGTTCAAATGCCCGTGTTCATCGCCTTGTATTGGACGTTAATGGAAAGTGTAGAGCTACGCCACGCGCCCTTCATGCTGTGGATCGATGACCTTTCAGTTATGGATCCTTACTTTGTCTTGCCCCTACTTATGGGCGGATCTATGTGGTTCATGCAAAAGTTGAACCCTCCACCACCTGATCCAATGCAGGCCAAAATCATGCAGTGGATGCCTATTGTTTTCACCTTCTTCTTCCTGTGGTTCCCCGCTGGTCTGGTACTTTATTGGGTGGTCAATAACTTGTTGTCTATGGCACAGCAATACGTAATTACCCGGCAAATCGAGAAAGCCGCGGCAGTCGACTGAGTCCGGTGGCTCTAATATCAGACACTGACACGATTGTCGCCATTGCCACCGCACCAGGACGCGGTGGCGTAGGCATCATCCGCCTTTCAGGTGCCTCTGCCAAAACGATTGCTGAACGCATAGTTAATAAAACCCTCACTCCGCGATACGCTCATTTCAGCCACTTTACAACAACTGGCGGGCGCAATATTGACAGCGGCATCACTCTTTTTTTTAGCGCTCCAAACTCATTCACTGGTGAGGATATCGTTGAGCTTCAGGCACACGGCGGCCCGGTAATACTCGATATGCTCGTACGGGAGTGCTGTACTCTTGGCGCGCGCCCGGCCAGGCCAGGCGAATTCTCAGAACGTGCATTTTTGAACGATAAAATTGACCTGACTCAGGCCGAAGCAATAGCCGACCTGATCAATAGTAGTACCGAACAGGCCGCGCTCAACGCCTCTGAATCTCTACAGGGCGCTTTTTCCAAACGTATCGATTCACTGGTCGCCGAGGTTATCAAGCTGCGCGTTTTTGTAGAAGCGGCTATTGATTTTCCAGAAGAAGAAATTGATTTTATTCAGGACGGACAAGTAGCCACACAGTTGAGTCACCTTATCCTGCTGCTCGATGAGTTATACCTGGAAGCCAGGCAGGGAGCCTTAATACAAGAAGGGGTAAAGGTGGTAATCGCCGGCAAGCCCAACGCCGGTAAATCAAGCCTGCTTAATGCCCTGGCAGGTAGAGACACAGCAATAGTAACCCCCATTGAGGGCACCACCCGTGATCTATTGCGAGAGCATATACAAATCGACGGTATCCCAATTCACATTGTAGACACTGCGGGGTTGAGAGAATCAATAGACGTCGTTGAGCGAGAGGGGATACGACGCGCTCGCAAAGAAATGCAACTCGCGGACCGAGTGCTGTTGGTGGTAGATGATTCACAGCAAGCTGCTGACTCGGATATCTCACTGCTGTGGAGTGAACAGGAAGCGACGGAAAATAAGAACACTCCGGTCACTATCGTTCGCAACAAAATTGATCTCAGCGGAAATGCCGCAGCTCTATTGCTCGAAAGTAGCGTACCTGAAGTGTATGTATCCACTCAGTCTGGTGCGGGCATGGATTTACTCAGAGACCATTTGAAAAAATCCATGGGATTCGTAGAGATTAGTGAGGGAAAATTTAGCGCCAGACGTAGGCACTTACAGTCGTTGGAACGTGCCTATCAAGCGTTAAAAGTCGGCCAGGACCAACTTCTGGGATATGGAGCCGGCGAACTGCTGGCAGAAGATCTGAGGCTTTGTCAGCAATATCTTGGAGAAATAACCGGCGCTGTAAGCAGTGACGATCTTCTTGGGGAGATTTTTTCCAACTTCTGCATTGGTAAGTAGCTTGAGATAACTTATACCCGGGTTATCCACCTCCTGTACTGCATAGTTGCTTTGTACGGCAAAAAATATTAACAAGCTTGTATATGCTCTGGATAGTAAGAGGATAAATACTATCGGTTTCGGTCTAACACGATACATCCGGTAAAAACCGCTAATTTAATACCCAACTGTCCCCATCTATCCCATAGGTTATCAGACCTAGAATCAGCGCTTACCTACAGGCTTATACTTTCTATAAGTCGTTGAAAATATAGATTTTTTTTAGTTTGTCCACAGACAATAGGCCCCCTAATAACAATAACAACAATAAGATATCTCTATATACATATATATAAACTACTTAATAATAACTGCTAAGAAAGTGAATAAGATCAATATCGGGGCTACAAGGCTAACGAGTTTTGGACAAGTGGGTTCCTACACGTATAATCCGCATCCAGATCATATTCAGTAGAATGAAAAATTCACCAGGTTTTAAAGCAGTGGAATACAAACAACAATTTGATGTCATCGTAATCGGTGGCGGCCATGCGGGCACTGAGGCCTGTCTTGCTGCTGCGCGCATGGGTTGTAGCACCCTGCTCCTGACACACAGCGTTGATACTCTGGGTCAAATGTCCTGTAACCCTGCCATAGGCGGTATCGGTAAAAGCCATTTGGTAAAGGAAATTGATGCCCTCGGTGGAGCAATGGCCAAGGCAACAGATCTAGCAGGCATCCAGTTTAGGGTGTTAAATTCCCGTAAAGGTCCAGCGGTTCGTGCTACCAGAGCCCAGGCAGACCGAGTGCTCTACAAAAACGCTATTCGACAAATATTGGAATCACAGCCTAATCTCTCCATTTTTCAACAAGGCGTGGACGATTTACTGGTCGAGAATGGTCGAGTAGCGGGTGCTATCACGCAAATGGGCTTGGTGTTTCGTGCCCCCCGGGTGATCCTCACCACTGGTACTTTTCTGGGTGGAAAAATGCATATCGGGTTGGAACACAGTGCGGGTGGGAGAGCAGGAGATCCTCCATCGATCGCGCTCGCTGATCGGCTGCGTGAATTACCGTTTCGTGTTGATAGGTTAAAAACGGGCACACCACCTCGAATTGATGCCCACTCGGTCAATTTCGAGGACCTCGAAGAGCAATGGGGGGATCAGCCCAGACCAGTGATGTCGTTTTTAGGCTCACAGAGTGACCACCCGGCGCAACGTTGCTGCTGGATCACTCATACGAATTTACGGACGCACGATATTATTCGCGGTGGTTTAGACAGATCGCCGATGTATTCTGGGGTTATCGAGGGAGTCGGGCCCCGCTACTGCCCCAGCATAGAAGATAAAATACATCGCTTTGCGGACAAGGACAGCCATCAGATCTTTATTGAACCAGAAGGTCTGACGACGAATGAGTTATATCCTAATGGCATCTCAACCAGTCTGCCATTCGATGTACAGATAGAACTCGTTCAATCGATTAAGGGCTTTGAAAATGCTCACATTACCCGGCCAGGATATGCTATCGAATATGATTTTTTTGATCCCCGCGATCTCAGCTACTCACTGGAAACCAGGGCCATGCCCGGTCTGTATTTTGCCGGCCAGATTAACGGCACCACCGGTTACGAAGAAGCGGCAGCCCAGGGCTTGCTGGCAGGGCTGAATGCCGCGCTTGCGATCCGCGAGGAGGCACCTTGGTGTCCACGTCGTGACGAGGCTTACATTGGCGTACTGGTTGATGATCTGATTACTATGGGAACGTTGGAACCCTATCGTATGTTTACATCCAGGGCTGAATATCGGTTACTGCTGCGAGAGGATAACGCCGATCTGCGTCTCACAGATAAGGGCCGGGCGCTCGGCTTGGTCGATAACGAGCGCTGGCGCAGGTTTGAAAATAAGCGAGAAGAAATAGAACGGGAGACTGCGCGCCTGGGGTCTACCTATGTGCATCCCAATACTCCCGACGTGAAGTCGCTGAATGCAAAACTGACGAAACCAATTGCTCGTGAGTATTCTCTTGCTGACTTACTGAAACGTCCTGAATTAGGTTACGACGATGTAGCCGGTTTGATAGGGCTGCCTACAGCAGACAAGCAGGCAGCTGAACAGGTAGAGATTCAAGCGAAGTACGCGGGTTATATCGATCGCCAGCAAGCTGATATCGATAGGCTTAAACGGCATGAAGAAAGTTTATTGCCAACGAGTCTGGACTACAGTTTGGTTGATGGTTTGTCGAATGAAGTGCGCCAGAAGCTCACCGCAGCGCGACCAGAAACCTTGGCGAGGGCCGCGCGAATTCCTGGCGTTACTTCAGCCGCAGTTTCTCTTCTGCTTATCTACCTCAAGAAACGAGGCGCTTTGGTTAATTCGATCAAGGCGCGTAAGTCTGCCTGATTCGAACACAAATCTCAGTGGTCTTCTAAGCGGAGGTTGCGAAGACATTGGCTTGTCCCCTAATGATTTACAGCTAGATCAGCTACTGCGCTATCTTGCACTGCTACAAAAGTGGAACAAAGCCTACAACCTGACCGCAGTGAGAAGCCCGGAAGACATGGTGACTCGTCACATACTGGATAGTTTGGTCGTGAGTGAACATTTGCACGGGCAGCGAATTATCGATGTTGGAACTGGCGCGGGGCTGCCAGGTATTCCTCTGGCCATTATTAATCCCGACAGAGATTTTCACTTACTCGATAGCAACGGTAAAAAGACGCGATTTCTTTTTCAAGTGAAAACAGAATTGGGCTTGGCTAACATAACGGGGCATCATGCGAGAGTAGAGTTGTTCAAGCCTGATGGCCTTTTTGATTTGGTGCTTTCACGCGCTTTTGCGTCTTTGAAGGACATGGTGATAAGTTGCCAACATCTACTTACTACCGAGGGCTGCTACCTAGCCATGAAAGGCGCCATATCGGAGCAGGAGTTGCTACAAGTTGCGACAGTTTGCGGGGTCGCCAAAGTGTCAGAACTGACAGTACCCAGCCTTGATGAGCAGCGTCACCTGATAAAATTGATCAATCACTCTACAAACAAGTGAACCTTCGGGTAATCAAAGGAATCGGATTAGTGCCTAGAATTATTGCGATAGCGAACCAGAAGGGCGGCGTAGGTAAGACCACTACTTGCATTAACCTTTCGGCGTCATTGGCGGCCATGAAACAAAGAGTGTTACTGGTAGATCTTGATCCCCAGGGCAACGCAACCATGGGCAGTGGTATCGATAAGCATGACGTTGAGCGCAGTATTTACGATGTACTGGTTAACAGAGCGCCACTGTCGCAGGTTGTTTGTAGAGCTCAGGAGAGTGGGTTTGATGTTCTTCCGGCTAACAGCGACCTGACCGCGGCAGAGGTCGAGCTGCTTAATGTCGACGGTCGTGAGCGACGCCTGCGCGCGGCGCTTCTGGAGGGCGGACAAAATTACGACTACGTTCTTATCGATTGTCCACCGTCTCTTAATATGCTGACTCTGAACGGATTGGTGGCCGCTGATAGTGTTCTCATCGCGATGCAGTGCGAGTATTTCGCTTTGGAAGGTTTGTCTGCACTGTTGGATACGATTTCCAGAGTGGTCAACTCTGTTAATTCCGAATTGGTCGTAGACGGTATTTTGCGAACTATGTACGACCCCAGAAACAGTCTTACCAATGAAGTTTCCTCTCAATTACACAATCATTTTCCAGACAAGGTCTATCGCACAGTGATTCCACGCAACGTCCGTCTGGCGGAGGCTCCCAGCCACGGTTTGCCAGCGTTGCACTATGATCGTTATTCTCGAGGATCAAAAGCTTACATGGCGTTGGCCGGCGAAATTATTCGTCGGCATGAGAAATCTCAGGCCGCGGCAATCAACGGAGTTATAGCATGACAGCCAGAAAGCGTGGTTTGGGTCGGGGATTGGACGCACTGTTGGGTGCTTCGGCTGGTCAGGGTTCGGCTGCTTCTAAGGGGGATCAGTCCAGTACAGAGTTATCTGAAGATCACCAGCTGAAAAATCTGCCAGTGGACCTGATACAACGCGGAAAGTACCAGCCCAGGCGAGATATAGAGCCTGAATCGTTGCAGGAACTGGCCGATAGCATCAGGGCTCAAGGAGTGATGCAACCTATTGTGGTTAGACCCATTTCCGATCGAAAGTACGAGATAATCGCCGGTGAACGCCGCTGGAGAGCGGCTCAATTAGCCGGGTTGGCCGAGATTCCTGCTGTGATTCGGCAGGTCACCGACGAAGCAGCGATCGCAATGTCACTGATCGAAAATATCCAACGAGAGGATCTTAACCCTATCGAAGAGGCCATTGCACTGCAGCGCTTACAGCAGGAATTTGAACTTACACAGCAGGAAGTGGCGACAGCGGTTGGTAAATCCAGAAGTACCGTGACTAATTTACTGCGCCTTATGAGTTTGCAGGACGATGTACGACGAATGTTGGAACATGGCGACCTCGAAATGGGCCACGCCAGAGCGCTGCTTGGTTTGGATGGCCAAGAGCAGTCCCAGGCTGGTAGAACAGTCGTGAGCAAAGGTCTTTCGGTGCGGCAAACAGAAGCTTTAGTGCGCAGTTTGATTTCTAATCCTACCAAGTTAGCCGCCGCCAGCCCGCTGGATCCTAACATTAGGAAGTTGCAAGATGACTTGTCACAGAAGTTAGGTGCTAAAGTGCAAATTCAGCATACGGCTAAAGGTAAGGGAAAACTTGTTCTCACTTATAGTAATCTCGATGAATTGGACGGCATTTTGGCCCACATCAACTAACAGTCAGGCAAAGATTATCCCCCATGTAGTGTTAAATCGAATATATTTACACTATATAAAGTGGAGATGGGAGTATTTTTGAATCAGTAAGTTTTTGCCGCCCTATTCTTGTTGTTGCCGGGTTATATTTTGATTGCGCAATACGCGTCTTCGTTGGTTGAACCTGACTATCAATCCACATATACTGCGCCCGCCTTGAATGAGGAAGAAACTCGTGCGGCAAATGGATAGGGAATACGGTGAGGCACGAATGAAAGGTGCTCAAATTAGCCGACCTCCATTTCACCACATCAGCTTGGGCCAAATTTTTGTTCTTGTACCAGTTTGCACCTTAGTATTGGCGATAGGTAAGGATGTCTTTGCAATTTCGATTTTCTGTGGAGGCTTGGTCGCGATTTTGCCTCAGGCGTATTTTGCGGTCCGAGCATTCCGATGGCAGGGTGCCAGAGCGGTGCAAGCTAGCGCTAGATTAAGCTACGGTGCTGCTATCGGAAAATTTATGCTGAGCGCAGCAGGTTTTGCAGCGGTGTTCGCCATGGTCAGGCCGGTAGACGGTTTAGCAGTATTTGTGGGCTATATCACGATGCTCACAGTACAAATTACGGGTAGCTGGTTGTTGCTTAGTCGCAGTCAGTGATTTAAGACAGACGCAAGAGTTATTTAGATGGCAGCTGCAGGCGAAACACTGACAATTTCGGCATACATTGTCCACCACCTGACCAATCTTACCTACGGCAAACTGCCTGGCGGATTTGAACGGATTGGTGTAGACGGTGCAGCCGTTGTTGTGCCTGAAGGTGGTATATGGACGATGGCACATGGCGGTGATGAAGCCTCAGCCATGGGATTTAATGCGATTCACGTTGACTCTATGATTTGGTCTGTTGTCTTAGGCATTATTTTCTGTTGGATGTTCCGCAGACTGGCCAAGAAAGCGGAAACCGGTACCCCCAGCGGGCTATTAAGCGCACTGGAGATGGTAGTAGAATTTGTAGACGGCACGGTTCGCGATACGTTTCACGGGCAGAATAAGCTGATAGCGCCATTAGCTTTGACGATTTTTGTTTGGGTCTTCCTGATGAATTTGATGGATTTGGTTCCGGTTGACTTGATTCCTAGCGCTCTCGCGCTGGTTGGTGTCGGCTATCAAAAGATAGTGCCTTCCACAGACCCAAACATCACAATGGGTATGGCTTTGGGCGTGTTTATTCTTATGCTTTATTACTCGATTAAAGTGAAAGGCTTCGGGTTTGTCAGGGAACTCACCATGAACCCTTTTAACCATTGGATATTTATTCCGGTGAACCTGTTTATGGAGATAGTTGGCCTGTTAGCTAAGCCGTTTTCTCTCGGCCTGCGACTCTTTGGTAATATGTATGCCGGAGAAATGATATTTATTCTGATAGCCGCTCTTTTCAGTGCAGGATTGGTCTGGATGTTACCGGCGGGATTACTTCAGATAGGTTGGGCGATATTCCATATTCTGGTTATCACTCTTCAGGCCTTTATCTTCATGGTGCTAACGATTGTTTATCTTAGCATGGCACATGAAGACCATTGATTTACTTAACACTTTTACATCTTAACGCTAGGAGAAAAACATGGAACTAATCTACGTTGCTGCCGCCATCATGATGGGTCTGGGTGGAATGGGCGCCGCAATTGGTGTTGGCTTGTTGGGCGGCAAACTGATTGAGGGGTCTGCCCGTCAGCCAGAGCTTGCGCCCAAGCTGCAGGTAACATTTTTTCTGGGCGCTGGCCTGGTAGACGCGATTCCCATTATTGGTGTCGGTATTGCGATGTACCTGATCTTCGTAGTTGCACCTACTGCGGTTTGACAAACAGCAAGGTGGAAAAAAGGGCTGCCTATGCGAATAGCGGTCCCCAATATTCTGTGAGGAGCAACGCGTGAATATTAATCTTACGCTCATTGGCCAGATGGTCGCGTTTATTGGCTTCGTGGTCTTTTGCATGAAGTATGTATGGCCGCCAATTATTGCGGCGATGCAAGAGCGAGAGCAAAAAATATCGGATGGCTTGGCCGCTGCCGATCGTGCCAGCCACGATCTCGAGCTGGCTCAGGAAAAAGTGGTTGAGCGTCTCAAAGAGGCGAAAGTCGAAGCAGCTGGCATCGTCGATTCTGCCAATAAACGCGCTAACCAAATAGTCGATGAGGCTAAAGGGGACGCGCAGTTGGAAGCGGATCGGGTCAAACTTTCAGCTCTGGCAGATATAGAGCAGGAAACTAACCGGGCGCGCGAGCAACTGCGTGGTCAGGTAGCGGCCCTGTCATTAGCTGGAGCTGAGAAGATTCTGGGTGCTGCCATCGATCAGAAGGCTCACGCTCAGCTGGTCGAAAAGCTGGCTGAAGAGCTGTAGGCGAGAGGGAGTTATGGCGGAATTAAGTACATTGGCTCGACCTTACGCGAAAGCGGTTTTCGAGTTTGCCCGAGATAATAGTGATCTGTCTCAGTGGTCCACCCAGCTCGAAACAGTGGCCGCCGTGAGTCAGGATTCAACAATGATGGCGGTGTTTAGTAATCCATCACTGACGGCGGAACAGCAAGCGCAAACACTTAGTAATATATGCGGTGATGAGTTAGATACTCAGGGCCGCAATTTTGTAGCCATCCTGGCTGACAACAAGCGCCTCGCGCTGTTGCCGGAGATTTACTCTTTGTTTGCCAAGTACAAGGCTAATCAGGAAAAATCTGTCGACGTGGAGGTTGTTTCTGCTTTCGATCTGGCAGACACCGTGCGAGATAGACTCGCGGAAGTATTAGGAAAAAAACTGGAGCGCGATGTGAAGGTCAGCACCACGACCGATAGCAGCCTTTTGGGCGGCGTTCTGATCAGGGCCGATGATCTAGTCATCGATGGCTCCGTGCGCGGCCGGCTGAATAAGCTCGCTGAAGCAATGAATTCGTAGGATTGAGGAACACAGCATGCAGCAACTGAATCCATCAGAGATTAGCGAGATTATCAAACAACGCATCGATCAACTCGATGTAAGTTCTGAAGCTCGCAATGAAGGTACCATTGTCTCGGTAACGGACGGAATTATTCGTATTCACGGTCTGACTGACGTGATGTACGGTGAGATGATTGAATTTGACGGCGGCGTCTATGGTATGGCACTCAACCTCGAGCGCGATTCTGTCGGCGCAGTGGTGCTGGGTGAATATAAAGGCCTGGCTGAAGGCCAGTCCTGTCGTTGTACCGGCCGTATTTTGGAAGTGCCGGTTGGCCCTGAGCTGCTAGGCCGTGTGGTTGATGCGCTGGGCGTGCCTATTGACGGCAAGGGCCCGGTAAACGCGGCGATGACAGATGCCCTTGAAAAAGTGGCTCCCGGTGTAATCGCTCGCCAGTCGGTTGATCAGCCAGTACAAATCGGTTTGAAAGCTATCGATGCCATGGTGCCAATTGGTCGTGGCCAGCGAGAGCTAATCATTGGTGATCGTCAAATTGGTAAAACAGCCATTGCAGTTGATGCAATCATCAACCAGAAAGGCACTGGCATTAAGTGTGTTTATGTTGCTATTGGCCAGAAAGCCTCCTCTGTCGCAGCTGTCGTTCGCAAGCTGGAAGAGCACGGTGCGATGGATCACACCATCGTTGTTGCTGCGACCGCTTCTGATCCCGCCGCAATGCAGTACCTGGCACCGTTTGCTGGCTGCACAATGGGCGAGTATTACCGTGACCGCGGTCAAGATGCATTGATCATTTATGATGATCTGACTAAACAGGCCTGGGCTTATAGGCAAATTTCTCTATTGTTGCGTCGTCCCCCGGGTCGTGAAGCCTACCCCGGTGACGTGTTCTATCTTCATTCGCGGCTGCTGGAGCGCGCGGCACGGGTAAACCCGGACTATGTCGAAAAGTTTACTAACGGTGAAGTGAAAGGTAAGACCGGTTCACTGACGGCTTTGCCGGTCATTGAAACTCAGGCTGGCGACGTATCGGCCTTCGTTCCGACCAACGTGATTTCAATTACAGATGGTCAGATATTTTTGGAAGCGGACATGTTCAACGCAGGCGTACGGCCAGCGATGAACGCGGGTATTTCGGTATCCCGTGTCGGTGGTGCGGCTCAAACTAAAATTATCAAGAAGCTGTCTGGCGGGATTCGTACGGCGCTGGCGCAGTATCGTGAATTGGCGGCGTTCTCGCAGTTTGCCTCTGATCTGGATGACGCTACCAGGGCCCAACTGGATCATGGCGAGCGTGTTACCGAGCTGATGAAGCAGAAACAGTACTCACCCCAGAGTATTGCTGAAATGGGTATCGTGCTGTACGCCGCCAATGAAGGCCATTTGAGAGATGTTGAAGTGAACAAAATCGGTGATTTTGAATCCTCTTTACTGTCTTTCATGCACTCTGAACATGCTGATTTGATGTCTAGTCTGGTCGAGAGCGGCGATTATAACGATGAAATCGAAGCGGCCTTCAAGGGCGCAATCGAAAAATTCAAAGCCACACAGACCTGGTAAGCCGAGGACCATTCGATGGCAGTCGGAAAAGAAATACGGACCAAGATCACGAGTATTCAAAGCACTCAGAAAATTACCAGTGCAATGGAAATGGTGGCGGCGAGTAAAATGCGCAAAGCCCAGGATCGCATGCAAGTGGGTAAGCCTTACGCCCGTCGCATTCGGTCTGTCGTCGGCCATATTGCTAATGCGGCGCCAGAGCACCGGCACATGTTTATGGTGCAACGCGAAGTAAATCGTGTCGGCTATATCGTCGTGTCTACTGACCGCGGTTTGTGTGGCGGCTTGAACATGAACTTGTTCAAAGAAACTGTAAAATCGATGAAATCGTTTGCCGATCAGAACATAGAGATCGAGTTGGGCCTGATCGGCGCCAAAGCGGCTGCGTTTTTTGGCAGTTATGGCGGCAACGTGACTTCTGCCATTCGCAATATCGGCGAAGCTCCGGCAGTATCGGCTCTTATTGGCGGTGTGAAAACAATGCTGGATGCGTATGCCGATGGGCGTATCGATCAATTGTTTCTGGTGAGCAATCAGTTCGTTAATACGATGACTCAGGATCCAACAGTAGAGCAGTTATTACCTCTGCAGGCGGAAGAGTCTTCAGAAATGAAGCACCATTGGGATTATATTTATGAGCCCGAAGCCAAAGATCTTTTGGAAGGATTGCTGACCCGTTATATCGAGTCGCAGGTGTACCAAGCGGTCATTGAAAACGCCGCTTGTGAGCAAGCAGCCCGAATGTTTGCAATGAAGAGTGCTACCGATAATGCCGGTGATTTGATCGACGATCTGCAGCTGATTTACAACAAAGCGCGGCAGGCAGCGATTACCCAGGAGCTTTCAGAGATTGTAAGCGGAGCTGCGGCAATCAGCTGATTAAGCTAAATATTTGGTGATGCTCACAGGGCCCAGGGCCAACGGCAGTCACCGAGAAGAATTGAATATGAAACAGAGGGTTCGAACATGAGCAGCGGACGAGTCGTACAGATTATTGGCGCGGTTATCGACGTGGAGTTTCCACGTGACAGTGTGCCACGCGTATACGATGCACTGGTGATTACCGAGAAAGACATCACTTTGGAAGTTCAGCAACAGCTGGGTGATGGGGTGGTACGTACTATTGCTATGGGTGCTTCTGAGGGTTTGAGCCGTGGCTTGAGTGTCGAAAACACCGAAGCGCCGATCTCGGTGCCGGTCGGTATCGAAACTCTGGGCCGGATCATGGATGTGCTGGGTAAGCCTATCGATGAGCGCGGTCCTATCGGCGAAAAAGAGCGTGCTGCTATTCACCGTAAGGCGCCAGCCTACGAAGATCTCTCTGCCTCAGATGAGCTGTTAGAAACCGGGATCAAAGTTATCGACCTTGTTTGTCCGTTCGCCAAAGGCGGTAAGGTTGGACTGTTCGGTGGTGCTGGTGTCGGCAAAACGGTGAACATGATGGAACTGATTAACAATATCGCCACCGAGCACTCAGGTCTTTCGGTCTTCGCCGGTGTGGGTGAGCGGACTCGTGAAGGTAACGACTTTTATTACGAAATGCAGGAATCCAAAGTTGTCGACGTGGAGACCCTGAGCAACTCGAAAGTCGCTATGGTTTATGGTCAGATGAACGAGCCACCGGGAAACCGTCTGCGTGTCGCCCTTACGGGGCTGACCATGGCGGAAAAATTCCGCGATGAAGGTCGTGATGTACTGCTGTTTATCGATAACATTTATCGCTATACACTGGCGGGAACGGAAGTATCAGCGCTGCTAGGCCGTATGCCTTCTGCGGTAGGTTATCAGCCGACGCTAGCTGAGGAAATGGGTGTTCTGCAGGAACGGATTACTTCTACCAAAGTGGGATCAATCACCTCTATTCAGGCGGTTTATGTACCAGCCGATGATTTGACTGACCCTTCGCCTGCTACAACGTTTGCCCACCTGGATTCAACTGTGGTGCTGTCACGTGACATCGCTGCCAAGGGTATTTATCCAGCGGTCGATCCCCTGGATTCGACCTCTCGTCAGTTAGACCCACTGATTATTGGCAACGAGCACTACGATGCAGCTCGTGGCGTACAGTCGGTATTGCAGCGCTATAAAGAGCTGAAAGACATCATCGCAATTCTGGGCATGGATGAACTTTCTGAAGAAGATAAGCAGACCGTTAACCGTGCGCGGAAAATCGAACGTTTCTTGTCGCAGCCCTTCCATGTGGCCGAAATTTTTACCGGCTCACCGGGGAAGTACGTTTCTTTGAAAGATACTATTGCAGGCTTTAACGGCATTCTCGCTGGCGAATATGACCACCTGCCTGAGCAGGCATTCTATATGGTCGGCGGCATTGAAGAAGCCGTCGAGAAAGCCAAGAATCTGTAGTTAGCTAAGCGAGACTCATTAATATGGCTATGACTATTCACTGCGATATCGTTAGCGCCGAGGAAGAAATTTTCTCTGGCCTGGTCGAAATGCTGGTGGCGACCGGCGAACTGGGAGAGCTTGGTGTTGGCTACGGCCACGCGCCTCTGCTGACCTCTTTGGTTCCCGGCCCTGTGCGAATTGTGACCCAGAATGGCGACGAGCATGTTTATTATGTATCGGGCGGTTATCTTGAGATTCAGCCTGGGGTTGTGTCGATTCTTGCTGATACGGCAGTGCGCGCTGGCGATGTCGATGAGGCTGCGGCTGAACAGGCCCGCAAAGAAGCTGAGCTTGCGCTCGCTAACCAGACCGGAGATTTTGACTATGGCCGGGCTTCCTCGCAGTTGGCAGAAGCCGCTGCACAGTTGGCTACTCTGCGGAAAATGCGCAACCGGGCAGGGCGCGGCTAGCAATAACGCTCACAGGATTGTTTCGAAACCCCGGTTACATTCGGGGTTTTTTATGCTCTATAAAAACCGCCAAAGGGTACCAAAGAGAATTTGGTGGGCTGATGCGGTGGCTGGTGAGTCGGTGATCACGACGACGGGGTAGCGCAAATCAGCCAAGGTAATCATCCCCAATTATCGGTGGATAAATAGCAATATAGGGCGCGAGCCACTTCCGCTCAGTGATTTCCGCCTCATCGCCATCTCTCCCACTGCAATAACCCGGATTTTAATGCCGCGTTTTAGGCGCTCCCGGGTAAAGTTAGGGAAGGGCCGGTAAAGGCGCTCAGGCTGGGTTTTGGCCGAAATAACGGCATAGAGT
This sequence comes from Halieaceae bacterium, assembly GCA_047633055.1. Lineage (GTDB taxonomy): Bacteria > Pseudomonadota > Gammaproteobacteria > Pseudomonadales > Halieaceae > CALJFL01. Next base: position 46,413 of record JBLIEI010000033.1, read on the forward strand.
CCTTATCCGGCGCCCATGCGGTACGACTGAGGTTATCGCGAGGCACCAACTCCAAACGGTCGTTTCCCCCGTAGAACCTGTCGTTACCGGGGCTGAATTCGGTCCGTGTCATTTTTTTGTGACAAATAGCGTTGTATTGATGAACTGTGCCGTTAATATGACTCCATTAGCTAATTGATGTCAAAAATTGATTGACACATTAGATAAAAAGAAACGCATCATTGACGGATCACTATGAATCTCGAAGTTATTATCCTCGCCGCCGGACAGGGTACACGGATGCGTTCCTCCCTTCCCAAAGTACTGCACAGAGTCGCCGATAAGCCACTGTTGGAGCACGTGTTAATCACCGCCCAGCAACTAAGCCCCCGTAATATACATGTGGTGGTTGGACACGGCACCTTACAGGTAAAAGCTGAACTAGCAGCCTATTCGCCCAACTGGGTAGAACAGTTGGAGCAAATGGGCACCGGACACGCGGTGTTACAGGCGTTGCCGGCGGTACAACCTGACAGCACAGTGTTGGTTCTTTACGGCGACGTTCCGCTCATCGACCTTACTAGCCTGCAGGACTTGATTGCTGCTGCCGAAAACGGTGATCCGACGTTGTTAACGGCCAGAGTTGTCAACCCACAAGGCTACGGGAGGGTGATCCGAGACGTTTCCGGTGCTGTACTAGGGGTCGTAGAGCATAAGGATGCGAACTCCGAAGAGCGCAAAATAGACGAGGTCAATACCGGAGTAATGGCGGCGTCTAAGCGCGACCTAGCACATTATTTGCCTTTGGTGGGCAACCAAAACAAGCAGGGTGAGTACTATCTGCCCGATCTTTTGGGCCTCGCAGTTTCTGATGGCCGCGTTGTAGGGGCAGTTCGTGCAGGGTCTGAGATGGATATTCTGGGCGTCAACGACAGGTTGCAACTGAGTGCCGTGGAGAGGGAGTATCAGCGTCGCCAGGCACATAATCTATTGCGCCAGGGCGTGTCGGTGGCAGATCCCGAACGGCTGGATATTCGCGGCTCTCTGGTTTGTGGCAACAATGTCAGTATCGATATCAACGTGATTTTTGAGGGCGCGGTTGAGCTGGGAGATGGCGTTCGTGTAGGGCCAAATTGTGTCTTGTGTAATGTCACTGTGGGTGCAGGCGCAGTTATCCATGCGATGTCATACCTGGAAGATGCGTCTGTTGGTGAGCACTGTTCGGTCGGCCCTTTCGCTCGATTGCGGGTGGGTACGACGCTTGCGGCAGGTAGCCGTATCGGGAATTTTGTTGAAACAAAAAAAGCCAGCATTGGTGTGGGCAGTAAGGTCAACCACTTGTCTTATATTGGTGACAGCTCCTTGGGTGCAGGCGTGAATATTGGTGCTGGCACCATCACCTGCAATTACGATGGCGTAAATAAATATCAAACTACTTTAGGAGACGGCGTTTTCGTTGGCTCCAACTCTACCTTAGTTGCGCCTCTGGAAGTGGGTAACCAGGGCTTTATTGCCGCCGGTTCCACCATTACCAAAACAGTTGCGACTGGGCAGCTGGCAGTAGGGCGAGGCAAGCAGCGCAATATAAAGGGCTGGTCCAGGCCCAATAAAACTAACAAAGATAAAGGCTAATTATGTGTGGCATTGTAGCTGCGACGGCGCAGCGAGAGGTCTCAGAGATTCTTCTGGAAGGTTTGCGGCGTCTGGAATACCGTGGCTACGATTCTGCGGGTATGGCGCTGGTAGACAATGCGTCCAGGCTGCAATTGCACAAGCAGTTGGGCAAAGTCAGTGCACTTGAGGCGGCCCAATTAGTGTCGCCCATCCTCGGTTGTGCCGGGATCGCACATACTCGCTGGGCAACGCACGGCGAACCTTCTGTTGCCAATGCGCACCCCCATACGTCGCATGATCGACTAGCACTGGTTCATAATGGCATTATAGAAAATCATCAATTGCTGAGGTCTGAGCTAGAGGCTCAAGGTTATAACTTTTCCTCAGTGACTGATACCGAGGTGGTGGTGCACCTGTTGCACCGGGAGCTGGCAGCGGGCGAAAGCTTGCTGCGCGCGATGCAGTTGACCGTGCCCCGACTGGAAGGTGCCTATGCATTAGCCGCTATCGACGCGGAGAATCCGACGGAGGTCGTCGCCGCCCGTGAAGGCAGCCCGTTGGTCATTGGCGTGGGCATTGGAGAAAACTTTGTCGCATCCGATCAAATGGCTCTGAGACAGGTGACCGACCGGTTTATCTACCTGGACGAAGGCGATGTAGTGTCCATAACGTCCTCGTCCATAGAGATATATGATGCACAGCAGAACGAGGTCCAGCGGCCAAAAACTACGATATCTGAGGCGATTGAAGTTGCTGATCTGGGTAACTACGAACACTTTATGCTCAAAGAGATCTATGAGCAGCCTGCGGCATTGCGGGCAACAGCTCGCGTTACGGGTGCCGGCGAAGCTATTCCCGATACGGTATTTGGAGAGCAGGCAGGTGCAATTTTCGACCGCGTAAAGGCCGTTCAGATCGTTGCCTGCGGCACCAGTTATCATTCAGGTATGGTTGCACGTTACTGGCTGGAAGAGCTGGCAGGTGTGCCTTGCCAGGTAGAAGTCGCATCGGAGTTTCGCTACCGCGCTAGAGTTCAGCATCCGGATACTCTGTTGATTACTGTATCTCAGTCGGGTGAGACCGCCGATACTCTGGCGGCGTTACGCAACGCCAGTGAGGATGAGTTTATTGCCAGTCTGGTTATCTCTAATGTTGACAATAGCTCGCTGGTTCGTGAAAGTGACCTCGCATTTCTCACTCGCGCCGGGATGGAGATCGGTGTCGCATCCACCAAGGCCTTTACCACTCAGCTATTAGCATTCCTGATGCTGACCACCGTGCTAGGACGTCGCGGGGTCATGTCCGAACAGGCCCAGCGTCAGCTGCAATTGGCCATTGGTGAATTGCCGGCGATGGTAGAAAAGGTTCTGTTGCTGGATCCGGCTATCCAGTCGATGTCAGAGGCCTTCATTCAAAAGCATCACGCGTTATTTCTGGGTCGCGGTATACAGTATCCTATCGCCATGGAGGGGGCGTTAAAGCTCAAGGAGATTTCCTATATTCACGCAGAGGCTTACCCGGCGGGGGAATTGAAGCACGGACCACTGGCATTGGTCGATGCAGACATGCCGGTCGTGGCTGTCGCCCCCGGAGATGAATTGCTCGAAAAATTGAAATCGAATTTAGAGGAAGTGCGTTCGCGCGGCGGCGAGCTCTATGTTTTCGCTGATGCGGAGTCCGGCTTTAAAGATGAAGCACGGGTCCACGTTCTGCCCATGCCTCATTGTCCGGAGGTACTGAAGCCAATACTGTACACAGTGGCCTTACAGCTTCTGTCTTATCACGTGGCGGTCCAAAAGGGCACGGATGTCGACAAGCCTCGTAATTTGGCGAAATCCGTAACGGTGGAGTAAGACGCTACCCCAAGAGCAATTAACTCGGGGGATTGGCCGCCTTATAGTCGCGAATTTCCACATTGAACTGATCGGCCGCGGCTTCTTCTTGCGATACTGCGTCGTTGTAGGCATCCATTCCAGAGGTATAAGCTTCTTTCGCCGCCGCCTTTTCTTCGTCAGTGCCTTTCTCGGCGGCTGCTTCAGCTGCCGTGAAGGCGACCTCCAGACATTTCATATAATCAACGTTGGCTTCTTGAAAGGTCTTTACGGATTTTTGGCCCGCCAACATATCTTCCATACTGCCGGTGGCGCCGTCGGGTATTGCCGGTGACTCAGGTTGCGCACACTCTGCAAATGCTTGGGTAGTGGCCAGGGTGAGGCTCAGAAGAGCCAAAGTTAGCTTTGTCATTTTAGACACCTCGTTTTATTGAAAGTCGCAACATTAGCAGGACGGAGTTCGCCTGCCAAGTATTGCCCTATAGGTCGATTTATTGGCGACCCACCCATAAAGTAGGGAGATTGTACTGTTCCTGTAGTTGGATGGAAATCTCATCCGCCCGGGCCTTACTGGTAACATCGATCACTCTAACCCGGTAAACAGTCTTGCCATTGGCCGAAGCTGGCGCTACGACCACTTGATCGTAGGTCTTCTGCAGTCGCATAGCCCAGTCGCTGGCAACAGGCTGCTGGCTGTAAGAGCCAAAGTTAACAAACCAGGCTCCGCTTTTGCCACTGGGCTCTGGTGTCGGTGCAGTACTTGCCGCGGCTGGTGCCGCTCCAGGCACTGCAGCGACGGAAGATCTTAAGGCGGACTGCTTGCGCGCTGCCGCTCGCGCCTCCTCCAAAGTAATCGCCGCAAGTCTTTGTGCTTCAAGCTGACCCTGCAGGCCCTCTGTTGTATCGCTCAACTGTCGGTTTTCTAGCGTCAGGAGGTTTAGTTTACTTTCTAACTCTGCGTTGCTTTCGATCAGTTCGCGCTGAGCGTCTCGACTGCTGGTCACCTCTGCCGGATTGGCGGCGGTTGCCAATTGTGCTCGTAAATCACGTATCTCCTCTTGCATCGCAGACCGCTGCTGCATCACGCCGTAGCCACCCCC
>JBLIEI010000034.1:0-49994 GCA_047633055.1 Halieaceae bacterium
CTATCTGTTTTTCATCGTTACCTACATCTTAGGACTGATGGCCATTCGATGGCTCCCCGCCTACCCCATTAAAAGACGCCTTGTAGCAACCTCAGATGGGACGGAGTCGCGGCTTGCAGACGATGCCGGGCATATCACTGTGCCGAAAGCGGTACCGTGGTTGGTGTTAGCGGCGGTTCTGTTCACCTATATAAACATTGGGGCCTATTGGACCTATATCGAATTGGCGAGCGCAGCGTCTGGCACCGATCCGGACTGGGTGGGTAAGTTGCTGGTTTACACCTCAGTCTTCTCGGTAGTAGGTTGCGCCTGCGCTACGCTAATCAGTAATCGTTTTGGCTTGGCTCGCCCGCTCATAGTCACCCTGCTGGCACAGGCCGGTATCGTTGGCATGCTCGCCGGCGGCATCAACAATATTAATATCATGATCAGTATGTTTGCGTTCAATTTTTGCTGGATCTTCGTCGACGTTTACCAGTCGGCAACCATAGCCAATCTCGACAGCTCTGGCCGATTTGCCGCACTGATGCCCGGTGCGCAAGGGCTGGGTCAGATCCTTGGCCCCAATCTGGCTGCCACCATTTTGGCTGTGGGGCTGGGCTATGGCTATATATTTGTACTCTGCGCGATCGCATCACTCGTCGGGCTGGCTATCTACCTCTTTATGTATTTTCGGCTCAGAAAACAATATCCAGCGTTGGCAGACGCTTCATGAACACACTCGTACGAGAACAATAAACATGGCGTATAACGACAAGGAGCTCGGCCTCAATTGCGCCATCACCCGCAGAGACCTGATTACGGGACTGAGCGCTGTGGCAGGAGCAGCCATGCTACCTGGAAAGGCTCTGGCGGATGCCGTATTAGCCGCAGAGATTGGTCAATCGTCCTACCCGCCGGCTTTAACCGGCTTGCGGGGCAATCACAACGGATCGTGGGAGGTTGCACACGCAGTCGCCAGAGAAGGGCGAACAAACTGGGGGAGCACTAGCGAGAAAGACGACACCCTGTACGACCTGGTCATTGTCGGTGCCGGCATTAGCGGTTTGTCGGCCGCGCACTTTTGGCTGAAATCAAATCCTGATGCAAAGATTCTAATTATTGAAAATCATGACGATTTTGGTGGCCATGCCAAACGCAATGAATTCGACAGTGCCAATGGCACGTTAATCAGCTACGGTGGCAGCCAGACCCTACAGGAACCGTCCACTTATCCCACTGCAGCAAAAGAGTTGCTCCAGGACTTACAAATAGAACTGGGTCGCTTTGACAAAGCCTACGATCAGGATTTCTATCGTCGCAATGGTTTAGCTCCAGGTATTTTCTTTGACAAAGAACACTGGGGCACTAACAAAGTGGTGCAGTGTAATTTGGGGACCATGTACGATAACTACCTGAAATTGGCAACTCCCCGGTCGTCTAAAGCTGAGTCGATCGCCCAAATGCCTATGCCGGAAAAGGCACAGCAGCAGCTGGCTGCAATCTTCAAAATAAAGAGCACTGTGGTACCAGGGGCCTCCCACGACGAGCGTATCGAATACCTAAACTCGATCACTTACCGAGCGTTTTTAATCCAACATATAGGCGTTACCGAACCCGCCATCTTCGACTTGCTGCAGAACCTGGCAACTGACTCCGGCGTAGGCATCGATATGGTCTCAGCTTTCACGGCCTTAATGTACGCAGGACTGCCCGGCCTCGCAGCAGCCGGACTCAAAAGCGAAAGTGCGGAGCCCTATATCCATCATTTTCCGGACGGCAACGCCTCGGTCGCACGCATGTTGGTCCGAGCAATGATACCCGGCGTCGCACCGGGTTCAACGATGGACGATATTGTATTATCTCGCTTCAACTATGACGCACTAGACAACCCCGATAACCCGGTACGCTTAAGGCTAAATAGCACCGCCACGGCAGTGAGCCAAGACAATGACGACAGAGTGAACGTCAGCTATGTTCGCGCTGGCATCGCACACCAGATTCAAGCGCAGCACTGCATATTAGCCTGCTACAACGCGATGATCCCCTCCCTCTGCCCAGAACTTCCGGCCGAGCAACGGGAGGCATTATCGATGCAAGTTAAATCGCCCATTTTGTATACCAGTGTAGCGCTGCGTAACTGGCAAGCCTGGAAGAAACTGGGCATCGGTGCGGTCATGTCACCCAGCAGCTACCACACCCATGCCAAGCTCGAATTTCCGGTAAGCATGGGAGGCTATCAATTTGGCGACAGTCCAGAGCAACCCGTGGTCGTCAATATGGAGCGCTTCCCGCATCGCAACAACGAGGGCATGGCGCCAAAAGATCAGCACCGCATAGGGCGTCATGAACTTCTGGCGACACCCTTTAAAACAATGGAGCGAAACGTTCGCTTGCAGCTAACCGGCATGCTGGAATCGGCCGGCTTTGATCCGGCACTGGATATCACAGGCATCACAGTCAACCGTTGGGCACACGGATATTCCTACTGGTACCGGAATATTTGGTACGAAGATCCAAACGATGAACGCTATCCACACGTGCGCGCGCGTCGCCGTTTTGGGAAGATCGCCATTGCCAATTCGGATGCAGGCGCAAGAGCCATGTTCGAAGAAGCCGTTGTGCAGGCGCGCCGCGCCGTTGACGAACTGCTTTGATCAAGAATTTTTGGAGTCATCGAACGATGAAACATCTGTACACACTGGCTAGAATACTCACACTATCGCTAATCATTGCATCCAACAGCGGCGCTGCAAGCCGCCCGACCGTGGCGATTATCGGCACCGGCGATATGGGTGATTCACTGGGACCACGCTTTGCCGAACTCGGCTTTCCCGTGGTTTACGGGTCGCGCGAACCCGAGGGCGAGAAGGCCAGATTAGTCGCCAGCAATACACACCCGCAGGCGCGCGTAATGAGTCAACTCGATGCGGCGCAAGCAGGCGAGATCATCATTCTTGCCGTGCCATGGCCCGCAATGGAACAGGTGGCGCAGAATCTGGGTACGACCAAAGGGAAAATTATTATCGACGTATCCTTCCCTCATCAACAAGCAGAGGATGGTTATTATGCGCCGATGCTTGCAACCTCAAGCGCAGAGATGATCCAGCAGTGGAATCCAGGTGCCCATGTGCTGAAGACCTTTGCTTTACAAGCCAGTTACGTGATTGATGATCCAGAAGTGGCCGGCGGCCCGGTGTCTATTCCGATTGCCGGCAACGATAGGCAGGCCAAGGAGCAGATCGCCAGAGTTATCTCTGCCATGGGACTCGATCCAGTGGACGCGGGCCCGCTACGCATGTCCCGCGAGCTGGAAGCCATGCAGCGCCTGTATGGGGTGCCGTTTTTTCAGCGGCGAGAGGCCGCATGGGAATTCTATTTCCGCCGGACCTACTACTGGGAATGCATCTGGGAAGACGACTGGTCATTGCCAGTCGCTGACGCTGACAACCTTGCGCAGTTTCCAGCCGCCGCGGAGCAAGCTCTACCCTGCCCCGGGACTTAGTCGAATTCCCGGCCTGACTTATGGAGTCATGACGAATCAATAGGGGATACGATGACGACAACGAAATTTGACGCAATCATAATTGGTGGTGGCCACAATGGCCTGACCGCTGCGAATTATCTGGCGATGGGTGGCATGAGCGTGTGCGTATTGGAAAAACGCCACGTAGTCGGTGGCGCTGCTGTCAGTGAGGAGTTTCACCCGGGCTATCGCAATTCGCTGGCCTCCTATGCAGTCAGCTTACTCCGCCCGGAGGTCATCAACGACCTGGCGCTGGAACGTTTCGGCTATCAAACAATCCCAATGCAAAGCTCACTCTACCTCGACTCCGCTGGTGACTACCTACTGTTGACTGGCGACGAAGAGCACAACCGCAACCAATACAACAAGTTCTCTGCCACTGACTACGACAGTATGCTGGCGTTCCAAGAGAGTATTCACACGGTCGGTGCGCTGATGGCAAAACAGTGGCTGCGCGAACCCCCTCCCCTATACGGGGGTGGTCTTGGCGATCTGTTGGAGGCAATCAAGTTGGGTCTGGATGTCCGCAAACTGGATGAAGACACCCGTTGGCGACTGTTGCAGTTTTTTATCGGGGCACCGCAGAGCATCATCGATCGGTGGTTTGACAGCGACAAGGTCAAAGCGATGGTCGCCGCCCACATCATGCCCGCCAACTATGCGCCCCTAAGCCAACCGGGTGCAAGTTTGGCTATGCTGCATCACGCGGTGGGCGAGGTCGGCGGGCGCAAGGGTGCTTGGGGACTGGTACGCGGCGGCATGGGTGCCATCACTCAGGCAATGGCGGCATCTGCTCGCGACAAAGGCGTTGATATTCGAACCAGTGCCGATGTTGAGCAAATTATTGTAGAGGGAGGCAGCGCTTGTGGCGTGCGCCTGGCGGGCGGAGAAATCATCCGCGCGCCGGTGATCGCGGCCAACACAGATCCCAAACGGACCTTTCTTACGTTGTTGGGCGAGTCACTTTTACCTATCGAATTCGCCCGTGACATCAAGGCATTTCGTCAGGAGTCGGCCTCATTGCGGATGAATCTGGCACTCAGTGGTCTACCTGAATTTGCGGCTTTCCCAGGCAGTTCACTGGGGCCGCAACACCGCAGCAGTATTACCCTGATTGAAAGTCAGGAGCACCTGGATCAAGCCTACTGTTCTTCGCGTGCCGGCATTCCTGCAGACCCCCCTATCATCGAAGCCATCATTCCCAGCACCATGGACGATAGCCTGACTGACCGGGAGGGCACCCACGTTATGAGCCTGCTGTGCAAATATATGCCCTATGATTTAGCAGAAGGCGAGCATTGGGATTCGAAAAAACCTGCTGTCGTAGAAAAAATTCTCGATCACCTCACCAAGTTTATTCCCAATCTGCGTGACATTCTGGTGGCCAGTCAGTGCCTCACACCGCTGGACATAGAACGGATCTTTGGCATGACCCGGGGCGATATCTGCCACGGACGGCTAGAACCAGACCAACTCTACAGCGCTAGGCCTCATCCCGCTGCAGCACAGTACGCAACACCTGTACCCGGACTTTATCTCTGTGGCTCTGGCTCTCACCCGGGCGGAGGCGTAACCGGCGCGCCAGGATACAACGCAGCGCGCCGAATTCTGAAGGACCGGCGCTAAACATTCATTCGTCGAGTGGGCGATACCGCTTCCAGATGACGGCAGCACTGATCAAACCCAGCGGTATAAAAAGTAAAGCAGGACTCAATGCGAACCAAGGTTCGGCACCAGACCAATTGATGCTGCCATCTTCGAGCAATTGCCCCGCGCCGGCCTGGTATGGCGTAACATACCAACGCAGCAACACCACCGGCATGACTAACCCGTACAGTACTAGTAGCAACGACGCCACCAGCGTGATGTGCGTTTTTTTCAGACTGCGGTCTTCCGCTGGCGTTTGATGAAGACGACGCCGAAACTCTTGCTCTTCAGCGCTGACCTCACCTAGTCGCGATATAATTACAATAGTCAGAACACTGCCAACAGCACCAAGGACCGCGGGATCGAGGTAGCTGGGTAGCTTTATCCAACCGACATACACCAACCCTGCTGGCACTATATTGCCGAAGAACCCTACGAAAATACCCCAAAAAGCGGCGTCTGCAGTAATTCGCGAACTCCAGATACTCATAAAACCAACAGGGCCCCAGGAAGAGGCAAACACTGTGCCTATAAACAACATGATCCAGAACACGTTAGGCGGTACAAAGTAACTGAGAACCAACACCGCCGAGCCGGTAAAAAACATGATAACCCGGGTCTTCGATAACGTCATCACTCCGCTATTGGCTGCAATATCATTGCTGACGCTGAAGCCAACCAGCGACAAAAATGTCGATGCGGACGACAACGCGGCCGCCATAATTCCGGCCAACAGCAGCGCTCCCAGAATTTCAGGCACCAGCGATTTGGCCGCCCAGATAATCACTGTTTCCGAAGGCGTGATATCGGGGTTAGCCAAATTGATCAACCCGCCAGCGCCGTAAATCAACATCTGCAGGATGATGACAGCAAAACAGGCATAGATAGCAGAGCGCAAGACAACGTGTTCATCCCTTGCCATAAGATGGCGACTGGCCTGCCAGGGCCCAACCGCGTAGACCACACCCCAGCACATATCCATAACCACAACCCAAATCAGAAAATCTATTGGCGTATCCCAAGGGGTTCCCGGCCCAACCGTGCCGTGCCAGGTAGTGATGTCTTCTTTGACGTTCGAGCGTGTCAGCGTTTCGATCGCGACGTTTAAGCCACCAAAGCCGTCAACTAAAAAAATGACAAATACGACAGAGGCCACACCAAACAGCAGAAACATCAGGGTATCGGTAATGATGACTCCCTGAGAGCCTGCGTACATAGTGAACATTGTATAGCTCAGCCAAGCGACCAACAGCGCCTGTTGATAACTCAATCCGACAAGGTCAGAGAGCAGCAAAGCGGCTCCCTGAGTAACGACCAGCAGGTACCCGCCCAGCCCGACCACAATGGTATAACCCGCCACACGCTGCACTCTGCGGCTGTTAAAGCGTTCACCAAGAAATTCGGCGACCGTCGATGCCCGGCTTCGCCGTAAGTAAGTACCAAACAACAGCGCACCATAGACATAACCCGCAACAGCAATACCCGGCAACAAGATGTAGGGGCCCATCTGACCGTCATAGGTAAAACCGGCCTCACCGAGAAAAATGCTGGTGCTGAATACGCTGGCCACCAGCGTGCCCACAATCAGTAAGGTCGGCGCTCGACGGCCCGCTACAAAATAGTCGTCCAGCGCCTTTACCTTAGTGCCGGTGTAAGTCCCGACAAAAATGAAGATGGCCATGCTGATAACGGTGACGATAATGTAAGTATCGATAAGTTAGCCTTTCTAAATCAAAATAAAAGTGGCTTGTGAGGGAATGTGTTTAATTCCTCTATTTATTTGCTCTATTTATTTGCTCTATCTATCACGCAGTATAGCCTGGGCGGCATTGCGTCCGGGCAAACCGCTGACGCCGCCGCCAGGATGCGCTCCTGAACCACAAAGATACACTCCCTTAACCGGCATCTTGTAGGCAGCATGCCCAGGAATAGGACGCAGAGAGTAAAATTGATCGAGGTGCAAAGCTCCGTGGAAAATATCACCGCCGACCATATTCAAGTCTCTCTCGATATCCAGCGGTGTTTTGATCTGACGTCCAACCACCGACGCGCGAAAGTTCGGCGCGTACTCATCAATCGTATTGATCACATGATCGGCCACTTCGTCTCTGACCGCATCCCAACTACGGCCATCGGGGAGATGGCGTTGAAAGTGCTGGCAGAACAAGCTCGCGACATGGGCCCCGGGTGGCGCCAAAGAGTCATCCTGGGTGCTCGGCACCTGCATGGAGATGACGGGACGCTTGGACCAACCCTCCTGCTTGGCGTCATAGTACGCATTCTGAATATAACCCAGCGAAGGACTGATTTCGATGGCGCCTTTAAAATGCTCTTCTCCTAGACCTGCCATTGAGCTGAAGCGCGGCAACTCGGACAGCGCAACATTCATCCGAAACGTTGCGGAGTGACTGCGGTAACCCTCTATGCGCCGCTGATCACCTTCGTCCAGCAACTCAACATCCAGTAATTGTTTAAGCAGTATCTGAGGATGCACATTAGCGGCAACGGTTCGAGCATAGAATTCCCGACCATCGGCGGTCAACACACCACGCGCGCGGCCTCCCTCGGTAATTATTTTACTAACGGGAGTACCCGTTTCAATCGTCACACCCTTACTGCGGGCATAAGATGCCATTGCCTGGGTAATCGAGCCCATACCACCGCGAGCAATGCCCCAGGCACCGGCACGCCCTTTCACCTCTCCAAACGCATGGTGCAATAGCACGTATGCCGTGCCGGCATGATAAGGCTCGGCGAAGTTCCCAATCACCCCTTCCAGTCCCAGTACTCCTTTATAGGCTTCGCCTTCAAACCACATATCCAAGTAGTCACCCAGCGATTTAGTCATCAGGTCAGTAAGTACCATCTGATGTTGTTTACCCAAACCGCGAAATAAATTTCCAGCTTTAAGCAGTGACAACGCGTCCCGCCAACCGCCCCCCAGATTCGGCGGCGCCTCCGTGGCAAGCGCACGCAGTGCAATCGCAACCTCGGCGATCTCTGCATCAAATGCTGCCATGCGACTGGCATCGCGCTGGGAAAAACGCGCAACCTCCCGCTTCGCCTGCGCCTCATCCCGGGTCAATAGTAAGTGATCGTTTTCGAGCAGGCTTAGAGTCCCTGCCGGGCGTTCAAGAATATCGAGCCCGTGCTGCTCCAGCTGCAGATCGCTAATCACTTCAGGATGCAGCAAACTTACCGAGTAGGAATAGACTGAATTGCGAAACCCGGGATGAAATTCTTCAGTTATGGCGGCACCACCGACGACATCCCGCGCCTCAAGCACGGTAACCCTCAAACCAGAGCGGGCCAGATACCCGGCACAAGTGAGCCCATTGTGTCCACCACCTATAATGAGAACGTCTGTCTCTGATCCTGCCACGATTCTAACCCCAAGGATGCGCAATAGTGCTTGGGCCAGTATAACCAGCACCTCTAAAACTCAGCCTCCGTGCCGACAGGCTGGGAAGAACAGCTAAAGTGGCTGTGCCGCGCTGCTAAGTCATGACCCTGCATGGCAGCAAAACGTGCCCAAGGATGTGCTGTTGTGCAAGCTTCAATAGCAACAGGTACTGGCTTTTACCTAGGCAGGAACTCGGTAAAGTTGAGCACTTACGGCCCCGGAGCTCCAGTATCTTGTTCAATCGATGCTCCGTGTTCTTCTATGACACGCCACAGTGGACTATCTACCCAAGTGTCGTCGAGATAGAACGTTTCGGGCTCTTCTTCTTTTGGGTCTATAATCAAATTATAAATTGATGGATAGGCCATGTTTTGAACTGCGTAACTGTCTTCATCGATTTCCTTGAGAAGCATTTTCCAATTGCGCCATTTCACACCAAAAAGTTCATTCCCAATATAAATAACAACGGATTCTCTAGCTGACTTTTCGGACTTCCCCATTAGAAATCCCGATTGATCAACACCATCGAGTATCCTATCTTGCGGGATATCGCCGCCAACAAATTTGGCCAGTGTGGGAAATATATCTATCAAATGGACAATATCATTTGAGACTTTCTGGGCGGGAATTTTTCCGGGATAGCGAATCAGGAAGGGCACACGCAGTGAACCTTCATAGGGAGAAAACATCGCTCCCCGCCAAGGGCCGGTGAATCCAAAGGATCTTTTTACACCTTCGCGCCCATTGTCGGAAGTAAAGATGAAAATAGTGTTTTCTTTGAGGCCGAGCTCATCAATCGTATCCAGGAGCTCTCCCACATAGGCGTCGGTTTGGGCCAGTACATCCGCAAAACTGCCGTTTCCGGTTTTACCTTTAAAGTCAGGGTGGGCGTCAACCGGCTCGTGAGTTTGCGTATAAGGCACATACGCGAAAAAGGGCTGCTTAGTTTTAGCCTTACGCTTGATAAATGCGATTGCATGATCGGTTATTTCCCGGTCGATGGTAGCGCGCTTGGTGCGGCCATAAACTTCGTGTTCCTGGGGTTTCTGATCTCGCTTTGCGGTCATAATGCGGGTGAGTTTGACGCCGGCATCCTTCTGGAAGCTATCACTATCGGGCCAGAAGGCTTGATCTGATGAATTGGGAATTCCATACCACTCATCGAATCCCTGGTCCGTCGGATAACGGCCCTGAGTACTTCCCAGATGCCACTTACCGAATATACCGGTGGCGTATCCCACGTCCGACAGCATCTCAGCCAAGGTGACTTCCCAAAGGGTGATGCCGTACCAAATATCTCTAGGGGGACCATCTTGCCGTTGCCGCGTGCGAATTCCATAGCGACCGGTCATCAGTGCCGAACGCGAAGGGGTGCACTCTGCTTCAACATTGAAATTTGTTAGTTGGAACCCTTCGGCGGCGATACTATCGATATTGGGCGTTGCGGCTCCCCGCAATACCCCGCCGCCGTAAACGCCAATTTCACCGTAACCGAAATTATCCATTACCACTAGAACGACATTGGGCTTGCTGTCACTCTCGGCTGCTACCACGGCCAAAGGAATCGACGTTATGAGCAACACCAGAAAAACGAGGCTTTTCACATTTCTAACGTATTCGGACATCGCAGTCTCCATTGATAAATTTTGCGTTAAAAAATTTTATACTTCACTGCTCGATTTTTCTCGTGAAAGACTATGATCATCCGTCGAGTGACAGTGTCAGAGTCGACGTAACCACTTGGGCAATGACTCCGGATTGACGCAAACCACATCCCCCACACTGACCGTCCCAGCGACTTCGACGATTCCTACGACACCGCGAGAGAATTTCCCCGCTTTCGAAAAGGCGCTGCCAGCGATGGATTTCCCGGATTTTTCCGTGTGCATGCCAGCCAGTTCCTCACCCATATCCGTACAGGGCGGATTGTATTCCTCTATCATCAGTTCAGCACCGGACGGAAATCGTAACATAGTCCCCCTCCCCAGCTGTGACAGGTTGGGTATCCCCTGCAAGCATAGGTTTGCGCCAAGGCTGGAAGCATCGAGTGGTTCGGCTAAATTCATCCCCTGCTCGATGAAAGCGAGTTCCTCAACCGAGACCGCAGACCACATCCGTTCGTTGCGGCGCCATGTACCCTCAATTTGCTTGTCGCCCTCCCAGGCTTGCCTGCTCAGCCCCCGGTGGCGGTCTCCAACGACGCCGTCAAGTTCCAACTCGATGGAGTCATGGGCGTGCTTTTTCAGAGCGCCGACCGTACCCACGTAGAGTGAAACGACGCTACCGGTAATCTTATTCATGGTCTGGAATCTCCAAAGGTTTCTGCGGCGCTGAAAGTTTCTGTATGGCATTAAACCTGCGCAAGGTGTGCACCAGAATAAGCAAGCAGATGAAACCAGTCATTGGCGCCAGAAAAGCGAGTGCGCTGTAACCACCCTTCGCGACCACTAAGCCACCGACCGCAGCACCGGGTGCGGCGCCCAGCCACCAGACCGCTTCTGTCGCAACAGCCCAGCGCCCCCGGTCGTCCATCTCAGCCAGAACTCCCATTATATAGGGTATAAGAAAGTAGTAGCCTATATTCCAGCCAAGATAATTCGCGCCGAACAACGCGGCGCTGGTACCAAGTGCGAGTGCAGAAGCGAAGAATGTATTGAAAATTATACCAATTACTATGGGCCGTAAGTTGCCGAAGCGAGTTCCCAGCCAGGCGGCAAGAACGCCACCCAACAAGCCGACGAATCCGGTAACGCCCAATATCTGGCCTATTGCGAATTCTTTCAACCCGGTCCGCAGACCAAACTGCTCGAGAAACACCTGGGTAGCGCCCTGGCCGATTTCATAAACAAACAGTGCCACCATCACCATAATTGCAAAGCGACCATTGGGGGCATCGCGCACCCCGAGGCGCTCCGTCACACGCGCCCATACCGATAGGTTTTGCTTGAAGACCTCACTCATCGGGACGGCTTCGTGGTGGCGCGGTGGGTTTAGCCACAGAATCATTGGTAGAACCAGCACAACAGCGGCGGCCATGCCGTAATAACCCCCTACGGCCCCATAAGGGACCGTGAGATAGGGCACGACCATGAGCTGTACCGCTGCGATTAAACCCCAGCAAACGCCCACGATGGCGAATATACGCTGTGGATTTAGGGAGGACGCCGCTGAGGCCGTGCCTGCAGCGCCCATCAGGCCACCCGCGAACCCTGCCAACAGCCGAGTTATTCTCAGCACTTCAAAACTGTCTGTGTTGGCAGAAACTAGGTTAGCGATGATCAGCAGCACGCCGCCAACTGCGGCGGCTTTGACCCGGGAGATTCGCGACAGTGGGCCAGCAACAAACAGCGCCGCAAGGGCGTAGGCGGTTAGTTCCTTCGTGAACATTAGGCCAATCTCGAACTCACTGAGATCATAACTGGACATCAGTGGACCCAGCATCTGGGCTTGAGCGTAGTAGCTCATTTGTGCCAAGAACCAGCAGGCGGTGCACGACACGAGAGTCCGAATATGGGATCCGTTAGCCGCTAGGTTGGGGGCACTAGAAACACCAGTCATCTTTTAGCTCTTTATGAGTATTGCTGTGAGGTTAGCCGCGCGAGGCACATCAATTGTGATGCACCGAGAGCGTAGTAACATTGCACGGATCCATCCCAATCAAGTGCGCTGAGGTTCTAGTCCAGACGAAACCATGCCGCCTTGGTATTGGTGTAACTGAGCAAACTCTCGAAGCACTTATCCTTCGCATTGCCGGACTGTTTGTAACCGCCAAAGGGCTGCGTCATATCGCCCTCCTCAAAACTGTTCACCAGGAATGTTCCGCATTCAATCTCACGGACAAAGCGCATGGCCCGGCGATAATTATCAGTCCACACACTGCCTTGTAGTCCGTATATTGAATTGTTGGCTACCTGAATCGCTTCATCATCGCTGTGTACTTTTATAACCGCAACGACCGGACCAAACGCCTCTTTTTGAGCAATAGTGTCGTTCTCACTGACGCCCGTGATCATTGTTGGTATTACGTAAGCGCCTTTTTCCAGAACACCGCCGGCAGCCTGGCCACCAAATTCAACCGTGCCTCCCTCTGCCTGCGCGATGGCTATTATGCTCAAAACACGGGCCTGAGATTGATGATCGATCAAGGGCCCCAGATTTACCGCTGGGTCCAATGGGTCGCCGCAGGTATAGGCATCCTTGCCCATGGCGATAAATTTCTCGACAAAGGTATCGTATATTTTTGAGTGAACGATAAGACGAGAGCCGGCGGAACAAACCTGACCCATGTTGAAGAAAATGCCGTTGACTGCTGTTTCAACTGCACGGTCCAACAGTTCACCTTCGAGATCCTCACAGAAAATCTGTGGGCCTTTGCCCCCGCACTCCAAAGAAACCTTCTTCATATTGGATTGGCCGGAGTACACGTGCATCAATTTCCCAACCTCGGTTGAGCCGGTAAAGCTTATCTTGGATACATCCATGTGACGCGCGAGAGCCTGACCTGCCTGATCGCCCAGGCCGTTCACAACCTGCAGCGCGCCCGACGGGCCTCCCGCTTCAACGAATAATTCAGCAGCCCGATAGCAGCTCAGAGGTGTTTGTTCCGCAGGTTTTAAAATAGTCGAATTACCGGCAGCCAATGACGGCGTGATTTTCCACAGCGCCATGAGTAACGGATAGTTCCACGGAGAGATGCAGCCGACCACACCAATGGGCTCACGTAGTACGGTGCTCATAACATCATACTCGGTGGCCGTAATCGAACCGGTAACCTTGTCGATGCATTCCGCAAAATATTGAATCGTATCAATACACATGGGTATGTCTGCTTCTATCATATCGGTAATAGGCTTACCCATGTCGATAGTATCCAGCAGAGCCATCTCAGCACCATTTTCTTCGATGAGCTGCGCCCATTTATACATCACTGCCATGCGGTTTCGCGGCGCCATGCGCGACCATTCCCCTGACTTGAATGATGCTTTGGCAATCGCAACGGCCTTGTCGATATCAGCCTGGGTTCCGGCTGCACAGGTGTTGATAACACTGCCATCGACAGGACAGATATTTTCAAAGGTGCCGCCCTCGATCGCGTCAACAAACTCGCCGCCAATAAACAACCCGGTTGCGGCTGTTTTTTTGAGCTCTGCGGCATGCTGTTGCCAGTCAGAATGGTTTAGTTTTGCAGCCTCTTCCAAGTTCATTATTATTCCCCAATCCTGTATCTATCTTCTCAAAATTAGCTATCCACGAAAAACACTCGATCATATTTCGCCGGATTAGCGTGGTCTATCTCACAGTCCAATTCGCGGGCATACTTGTGCCCGGCGTAAATGGCTGCAGCAATGATGGCCGGGGCCTCGGCATCACCTATCCGTTTAACGGACTTGGGAGCGCCCTCAGTTCCTGCCTCTATCGCATCCTGCAACTGGTAATAAAGCTCGTCCCGTGGCTTGCGGCACGTTACCAGCACCACGTTGTCAGCGGCCATTGTCTGTTGGGCGCCGGTGTAGCCACAACCCAACGTTGCCGTTTCGCCATCAAAGCTGTCCAGTCCATGGTTCAATATAATCTTAACCCCAATTTCTGCCAAGTGCTTGTGCACTCGGGGTTGATCTCCCGCGTTGGAACTCCAGTTAGAAAGCATGGCATGAGGAGTGACGTAGATGACCTCGTTGCCGTTTTGAATCAATTTTTCAGCAATCACACCCGCCAGATAAAACCCGTCATCATCAAAGACAACGGCTGTTCCACTGGGCAGTCGTCCGGCCATAATATCATCAGGAGTAAAAGTTCGTTCCACTGGCGGCAGTGGCTCCATAGGGCGGGTATGGTAAACACCGTAGCCGTCGCGACGCCATGTAGCGCCTGTGGCAATGGCAACATGATCAGCACCGACCGCCAGAATATCTTCCAGGCCCAGATCGCTTTCGCGGAAAATTTCCACGTTGTGCAGCTTGTCTAACTGGCCTACTCGGTAGTCGCGCACGCGGGCCCATTCTGCCAGCCCCGGGAGTTTACTTTCGGCGGTTACTCGCCCGCCCAGTTCGCGGGTCGCTTCTGCCAACATCACTGCGTATCCGCGTTGGCCTAGCGCTCGCGCCGCCTCCAGTCCTGTAGGGCCGGCTCCAACGATCAACACGCTATCGTCCGAACCCTTCGCGTCGATATTTTCCGGATGCCAGCCACGACGCCACTCCTCACCCATGGCGGGGTTCTGCGTACAGCGCAACGGATAATGTTTACTGTCCCCGGTGTAGCAGATATTGCACCCAATACACTCGCGGATGTCTTCAGGTCTGCCCTGCTCAATCTTTTGCGGCAGGAAGGGATCTGCTATCGAGGGTCTTGCTGCGCCGATAAAATCAACAATGCCACGCTTGATTTGACTGACCATGGTATCGGGTGAAGTGAAGCGGCCGACCGTCACCACCGGCTTACTGGTCTTTGCTCTCACCGTTGACATATAGTCCTCCAGCGCACCTTCCTTGGTAAAACGTGATGTACCCATTTCCAGGGAATAGTCCCAGATATTGATATCCCAAAGGTCGGGTAACTCGGCAAGTGCTTCGAAGATTTCCATTTTGTCACCATGAACCGGTGTGCCGTCGGCCCCCCCACCATCATCGACCGAGTAACGCACCGCTACCGCGCAAGTATCCCCGACCGCTTCCTTGGTATCCTCGATAAGCTCGCGCAGAAGACGCATCCGGTTTTCCTGGCTGCCTCCGTATTCGTCGGTTCTAGTGTTGAGCTCTGGGTTCAGGAAATTATCGATCAGGTAGTGGTGCGTCGCATACACATAGACGATATCAAAGCCCGCTTCTTTGGCCCGCAGCGCTGCCTCGCGGTGCCAACGGCGAAGCTGCTGGATGTCGGATTTGTCCATGGCACGAGACTGATAGGGATCGCCAATATAGTTTGGCATTGAAGCAACGTCCATTGGGACTTCACGCGTGTACAGGTTAGATGTTCGACTTCCGCCAATCCACAGTTCGACCCCGGCCAGCGCACCGTGCTCATGACATTTGTCGGTCATTAACCGGTGGGCTTTTACATCGCCGTCGTCCCACAAAGAGTGGCTGGGAGTCGGCAAATCGTCTGTCGACGGGTGGATGGAACAGTATTCGGTGCAGACAACTCCCCACCCTCCCTCAGCTTTGGTGGCACGCATGTCTGCGACCATTCGCGGGCGAAGCCAGCCCATGCCGGTGCAGTGCGGAACCTGGTAAAAACGGTTCTTGGCGGTTACTGGACCAATTCTAATAGGTTCAAAAAGTATGTCATAACGGGGATCACGGATTGTCATTGATAATAGCTATCTAGCTCTGCCTTTATGTTAATGGAATGGAATGGAAACATGATCGTGAACGTTAATGGTTTTGTTTTTATTTTTCATCCTAGCCTATCGGCATTACATTCATCTATATAGCCATGTTCGGTCAGATCAGCTTGCAACCACTGAACAGGTGCGGCGGCCTGGCGATTGCTCAACCGGGACTTGGCGATACCGACTAGAAAGCTACGACTGTTTTATTTAAAAATGACGGTCTTGTTGCCGTCGAGAAATACCCGCTGCTCTATCTGCAATTTGACCGCTCGCGCCAGAGCCTGCGTTTCGGTATCCCGGCCTACCGCTACCAATGCTTCGGGACCGTATGTATGGTCAACGTGTTGCACGGACTGCGCGATGATAGGGCCTTCGTCCAGGTCCGACGTCACGTAGTGCGCGGTTGCTCCGATCAGTTTAACGCCACGCGTATGCGCCTGATGATAAGGCTTGGCACCCTTGAAACCGGGGAGGAAGGAGTGATGGATATTGATAGCACAGCCCTGTAGTTCTTGACACAGGCTGTCTGACAATATTTGCATATAACGCGCCAGCACTACCAATTCGGTATTGGTTTCTTTGATCACCTCCAGCAGTGCTGCCTCCTGCTCGCGTTTGTTCTCTTTCGTCACTGGCAGGTAAATGAATCGGATACCCTCGCGCTCCGCCATCGGACGCAGATCGAGGTGGTTGGAGACGATTGCTGTGACCTCCATGTTCAGCTCACCTTTGCGCAGGCGATACAATAAATCTGACAGACAGTGATCAAACTTACTCACCATGATCAATACCTTGGTTGGCTTCGCCGCCTCAAACAGCTGCCATTGCATATTAAACGGCTCTGCAACCTCCGGGAATTGCTCTCTAAGATCACTCAGAATACTCTCTCCTGACTCGATATGACCCACCAAGCGCATGAAGAAGCGACCTGTACCATGGTCATCAAACTGTGACAGTTCGCTGATGTAGCAGCCTCGCTCTGACAAAAATGCGGTAACCGCAGCGATAATACCGCTGCGAGCTTCACATGCTGCCTTAAGAATAAACTGCTCTGTCTTAGAATTCTCAGTAGTCATAGTAACGTTCTCATGATTTGATTCTCTCACTCTTGGGATCGTACAACGGACGGAGGGATGCTCTCGCGGGATAACGCTTTCCTGCCACTTCAATTTGGTAGTTGCCGGAATTTATAAAATCTGCAGTAATGTGTTCGGTATGCTGGATGTAGCCAAGCGCTACTGAGCCCCTAAGAGTGTGTCCGTACATAGCTGAAGTGGTATACCCCAGCATTTTGCCATCACGGTAGATAGGTTCGTCGTGATAAAGCAGCACTTCTGGATCTTCCATCAGAAATTGAACCAGCCGTCGATTAACTCCTGCTTCTTTTTGCTGAAGGAGGGCCTCCTTGCCGATAAACCCTCCAGGCTTATCGAAATCACATGCGAATCCGAGGCCGGCGTTTAAAGGCGTATCGTCCGATCCCACATCGTGACCATATTCCCGATAGGCTTTCTCCATCCTCAGGGACTGTAGTGCGTGATACCCGCAGTGCCTAAGTCCAAATTCTTCACCATTCTCGACTAGCGTATCGTAAACGCCTTGGGCGAAATCGCTAGGGACATAGAGCTCCCAACCGAGTTCACCCATGTAGGTCAGGCGCAACGCATCAACGGTTGCATAACCAATTTCTATCTTTTGCATGGTCGCAAAGGGGAATGCTTCATTGCTCATATCGGATGGCGTTAACTGCGATAACATCTTTCTCGACAGCGGGCCTTGCACATTAATTGTCACTAAACCGGCAGTGACATCAGTTATCGTAACGAAAGCATCTTTTGGCGTATTTCGTTTCAGCCACGTTTCCACATGGACATGCGTTGCTCCGGCGGTGACAACGAGATATTCGCTTTGTCCCATGCGAGTCACCGTGAGATCGGCTTCTATTGTGCCCCTGGGATTCAGCCACTGTGTATAAACTGCCTTACCCACCGGCACGGAAACATTGTTCGCACAAATTCGATTTAGCGTGGATTCAGCGTCCCGGCCTTGGACCAGCAGTTTTGAAAAAGAACTTTGATCAAAAAGTCCAACCGCCTCACGGACTGCGATATGCTCAGCGGCATTGCACTCAAACCAGTTCTGACGACCATAAGAGTACTGATACTCAGGCTCCATACCTTTGGGCGCATACCAATTAGCCCGTTCCCAGCCGGCGGCTTCTCCGAAGCACGCGCCTTGCTTAAGTAAGCGATCATGCAAAGCAGACGTTCGCACACCTCTAGCGGTTTCCATCTGCTTATACGGCCAGTGCATGTCGTATAAAGCACCCAATACTTCGGTGGTTCTATCGTGTAAGTATTTCGAATTATTCTGGAATGGCATCATTCGATTTATATCGACATCCCACAGGTCCATTGGACTGTGGCCATCAATAATCCAGTCAGCCAAAACTTTTCCAGCGCCGCCAGCAGACTGTATACCCACGGAATTGAACCCGGCTGCAACGAACAGACCTTTGACATCAGGGGACTCCCCCAAAAGATACCTGTCATCCGGGGTGAAGCTTTCCGGGCCGTTGAACAACAACTGAATACCGGTATCAGCCAAAACTGGCAGGCGTTTCATTGCACCTTCGATATAGGGAATCATTCGATCCCAATCGGCCGGCAAATCGTCGAAGCAGAACTGTTCTGGAATACCATTCATACCCCAGGGCACTGCATTGGGTTCAAAAAACCCCAGCAACAATTTGCCCGCATCCTCCTTGAAATAGGAAAAGCGATCCTGATCCCTCAGCACTGGTAGATTGCTGTGCATTCCCTCCATCGGTTCGGTAACGAGGTAGTAGTGCTCCGCCGCATGCAAGGGTATTTTTGCTCCGCAGGTTTTGCCAATTTCACGCCCCCACATCCCGGCACAATTAACCACATAGTCAGCGCTAATACTTCCAAGACTGGTTTCAACGCCGACAGCTCTTTCGTTCTCCATCACTATTGAATTCACTTTAGTGTTTTCGAATATTGCTGCGCCGCCCAGGCGCGCACCCTTGGCCAATGCTTGCGTGGTATCCGTAGGGTTAGTCTGCCCATCTTTGGGTAAGTGGACGGCGCCGATAACATCTGAAAAATCCATCAAAGGCCACATTTCTGACGCCTCATCAGGCGAAATTTCAGCGACCTCGACGCCAAAACACCGTGCCATGGAAGCCTGCCGTTTTAGCTCTTCGAAGCGCTCTACGGTGGTAGCAAGAGATATTGACCCACGTTGCGTAAACCCGGTTTCAAGTCCCGTTGTCTCGGCCAATTTTGCGTAGAGTTCAGACGTATATTTGGCAAGCTGGGTAAGATTTTTTGTCGCTCTTAATTGACCTACTAGTCCCGCTGCATGCCAGGTAGTTCCGCAGGTGAGTTGCTTTCGTTCGAGTAATACCACATCAGTGCAACCACGCTTCGTCAGATGATAAGCAACAGACGTCCCAATGATACCGCCGCCTATAATGACTACGCTCGCCTTTTTTGGTAATTGCTTTTCCACTTCGGAACAAACTCCTATAAAAACGTCTTAAAAAATTCGCGCAAAACGCATTGAACCTGTTCCGGCACGGTTGTGGCTAATAAACCATCCATGAGCTCTAATAGACATTTCGGCATTTTTGAGGAGTTCATCAGCGGCGTCTACCGACCCTGTAGGGTTGCATAAGCCTATTTGAGACCAAAACTAGACTGTTCGCCTACATTCCAGGCCTATCGGACCGCAAGACATCCCGATTTTACAGGCATGCAGCCAATAGTGTATTACTGGGTTCGCTTTTTGAACTCATCGCGCTATCCACCTGGCTCGTTACGTGTCCGCATGTGTCTGCGGCTGAGCAAACAATTTTCCGCGTTGGCAGACGCAGCGTGGCTACCCTGATGCGCGAACAATAAACATGGCGTACAACGACAATGTACAGTGGACTGCCCGGCCGCTTAGCGGCGGGTTCAACGATGGACGACATTGTGCCATCGCGCTTCGACTATGACGCACTAGACAACCCCGATAACCCGGTGCGTTTAAGGCTAAACAGCACCGCTAAGGCGGTGAGCCAAGACAACTGCGATAGAGTGAACATTAGCTATGTGCGCGGTGGCACCGCGCACCACGTTCAAGCGCGGCACTGTATATCAGCCTGCTACAAAGCAGTGATTCCCTCCCTCTGCCCGAAACTCCCGGCAGACCAGCGAGAGGCGTTATCGATGCAAGTTAAAATGCCAATGCTGTATACCAATTTGGCGCTGCGTAACTGGCAAGCCTGGAAAAAGTTGGGTATTGGTGCTGTCATGGCACCCAGCAGCTACCACACCGTTGCCAAGCTCGAATTTCCGGTAAGCATGGGAGGCTATCAATTTGGCGACAGTCCGGAGCAGCCCGGCGTCGTCAACATGGAGCGCTCCCTCCTGCGCAACAATGAAGGCCTGGCGCCAAAGGATCAGTACCGCTTGGCTCGTCATGAACTACTGGCAACACCGTCAACCGCTGGGCGCACGGATATTCGTACGAATACATCGCTGCAGACGATGCGCGGTATGACGATCCGGACGATGAACGCTTCCCCCATGTGCGAGCGCGTCGTCGTTTCGGAAAAATCGCCATCGCCAATTCAGATGCCGGACGCCCTCGACGCTAGTCAGCGCCTCTGAAACTCAGCCTCCGTGCCGACAGGCTGGGAAGAACGGCCACAATGACTGTGCTGTACTGCAGCTTAACTCAAACCTTCATTTGCCCACAAAATGGGCAGCCAGAATCAACACGAGAGACACTAAAATGCCAGAAATAAGTGTACAACATCAATGTACAGCCCTTACGGATTTAGTCGAGGCCGACACTTTCGGGACTCCAGTCGGGCCTTTGCCACTACAGACCGACAGTGGCTTTTTTGAGCAGGGAAAAATGTTCGCCGGAACCTGGGAATGCGAACCCGGCACCCTGGAGCTGGATCTCGACCTGATGGAATTTTGCCACTTACTGGAAGGCCATTGGAAATTCACCTCAGAGAGCGGTCAGGTGACAGAGGTTCGCGCTGGGGACAGCTGGGTATTCCCGCGCGGATGGAAAGGCACTGCAGAGGTGATTGAAAAAGTACGCAAAGCGTATTTTATGATGCTACCTGACTAGGGGTGGAGTTACGCCTAGCCCAACCCGGCAGGGCCGAGTCAGGTTGGGCTAGGCGGAGCCTATAGTTCGTCTTTAATTTTGAAGTAGGTCATGCCGACAGCCATGGCAGGCCTACGCAGAAGTTTGCCACCGGGAAACGGATAATGGGGAATCTTTGCGAACA
The DNA here is from genome assembly GCA_047633055.1 of Halieaceae bacterium. GTDB lineage: Bacteria > Pseudomonadota > Gammaproteobacteria > Pseudomonadales > Halieaceae > CALJFL01. The sequence goes on from JBLIEI010000034.1 coordinate 21,203, forward strand.
CGTCAAAACGATCCGGTGATCCGGTCACCATCTCAGCGGTAATCCGCGCCATCATATGCGTCGGTGCTACTCCATGACCAGAATAAGCTTGTATATAAGCCACATTTTCTGCGAGACGGCCAAGCTGCGGCATGCGATTTAGACCGATGCCCATCCTGCCACTCCAACCATAGTCGACTGCAACATCTTCAAGCTCAGGAAAAACCTTTAGCATTTTCCGACGAATGGTGCCCTCCAGATCCTTGGGCTCCAATCCGGTGTAGTTAGACAAACCACCAAATAGCATACGGCGATCCGCAGACAAGCGGAAATAATCTAGCGCCGTTCGGGGATCACAGACTGCCAGATCACCCGGCATTAAATTGTCCGCCAAATCTTGCGACAGTGGCTCGGTCGCCACCACTGAACTACAAGCGGGCAAGACGCGGCGGGCAAGACGCGTCTGCAGGTCGCCCATATAGGCATTGCCGCACAGCACAACCTGATCTGCCGTAACACTACCGCGCTCAGAACGAATTTGCGGCCTGTCTCCGTGAACAATCTCTATTGCACGGGATTGTTCGAATATGCGCATACCGAGAGATTCCCCGGCGCGGGCCTCACCGATACACAGGTTTAGAGGGTGTATATGGCCATTCCCGGTATTCATCAACCCCCCCAGATAAGTATCTGAATTGACGTACTCTTTGAGCTCCTCCCGATCGAGAAGTGTATAAGGGTGCGGATTGCCAATGGTCTTTTCAAATGCTTTCCACTCAACGAAGGCTTTCATATGCCGAGGCTTCAGTGCCACGTCGCAGTAACCCCATTTGAGATCACAGTCAATTTGGTACTTCTCAACCCGCTCGCGAATAATCTCCCGTGCCTCGAGACCCATTTGATGGATCGCCCGCACTCCCTCTTCACCAATGTGCTTTTGGAAGCGCTCAGGGTCGTGGCCAATACCACCGATAATCTGTCCACCGTTGCGTCCGCTAGCACCCCAACTGATTCGATTGGCTTCCAGCAACACGACATCTCTACCGCGTTCCGCCAGTTCCAGTGCAGTATTGACGCCCGTAAAGCCACCACCGATGACAACCACGTCGGCCTCGATGGCATTTTCCAGCGTGGGGTATTGAGTCTGCCAATTCGCAGTGTCGGCATAGTAGGAACCGGCGTGCTCACGGCTCTCCAGGGTATTTTGTAGTCCAAACATGAGTCTTCTCCAACTTAAAACGACATAGACCCGGGCTCAGTGCACGAGTCTAGAAAGGTCAATCAGGAAGCAGGACGAGGGTCGGGGTCTTCCCCTGGAAAGAGATTTTGCCAGGATGCAGGCGTACAAACCCAGTGGCTCCAGGCCACATACGGGGAAGTATAGATTTTTGCAGCGGTAAGCATTCACCTAAGCCTATCGAGTTACTTAAACTACCGGTACAGTACTCCGGCACTTGATCCCAGTATTGAGCCTCAAGAGCCTTGACAAGTCAATCGAGGCAGCTCGATCCAGCCCTATAGGGTCGGTAGACGAGGCAAATGCCAGCGAGATATCTAGACACTCCATCCGCCATAATCACAGCAACGCACGCAGGAGATTGAATGGAAATCGCCAACCTAAAAGACATCGAAAGCTTCCTGGATGCCGAACCGGATACGCAGTTACTCGAGCTTCTGATGCCAGATATTAATGGCATTTTTCGCTGCAAGCGGATCCACAGACGCGAATTCAACACTTTGTTCGAGCACAGTTTCAAGGCACCTCTAAGCACTCCCTTACTTGGCATCACCGGACACTTTTACACCGACCACCTTAATGACCGTAACATGTTCGCCGGGGACCCAGACCAATTGCTACTGCCGGTACGTGGCAGTATCGCGACGATACCGTGGCTTGATTCACCAACAGCACAGGTAATCACTAGTTTCACTGATATGCAAAAGAAGCCTGCTTGGGTTGATCCACGCAATGCACTGGCCGCAGTACTTGATCGCTATCACGAGGAAGGCCTCTACCCGGTGGTAGCAACCGAGTTGGAATTTCACTTGCTGGCACCGGGTACTGGCGAAGCCCCTCGCCCCTTGTTGGGCAAAGTTCATGGCACCCGTATCGAACAACCCGGCATCCAATATTGTATGGCGGACGACCTAAACGATTGTGATGCTTTGTTGAACGATATCAGGGATGCCTGCGATCTACAGTCTGTTCCACTGACCGCCATTCATTCAGAGTTCTCTGCTGGACAGTGGGAAATCAACACCCATCATACCGACGACCCGATACTGGCATGCGATCACGCAATGCTGCTAAAGCGCATCGTCAAAGGTGTAGCGCGTAAGCACGGCCTGAGCGCCACGTTCATGGCCAAGCCCTTCGTAGACGGCGCCGGTAATGGATTACATATTCACGCTAGCGTTTACGACCGGAACGGCAATAACATTTTCGCTGAAAAAGATGCCAGCCACCCGTACACTCCCAACGAGTTCTTACGTCATGCCATAGGAGGGCTAGCCGCGTCGATGCATGAGTCAATGGCAATTCTGGCGCCCAATGCCAATTCCTATCGCCGGTTCAGGCCGGGTGTATACGCTCCAGCGAGCCCCACCTGGGGCTACAATCACCGCGAGGTGGCACTGCGCATACCCGTCTCCTCGCCGCAAAATCGGCGGGTGGAGCATCGAGTCGCTGGCGCTGACGCCAATCCCTACCTGGTCGCCGCAGCCGTACTGGCCGGGATGCACCATGGCATAACAAATAAATGCGAGCCAGGAGAAGCGGTACCGGCAGGGACCGACCTGTCAGCAAGTGAAGTTACCCTACCAAGACGATGGGACAAAGCACTCGAGTGCTTACGACAAGGATCAATATTAAAGGAGTACTTGGGTGAGACCTATTGCAAAACCTTCGCTGCGGTGCGTCAGGGTGAGTGCGACGACTTCCACTACCAAGTCAGTAACCTCGACTATGAGTGGTACCTGCGGGCAATATAGACCCTCTCAGCTCTGGGCAGACTCGCGTCGAAACTGCGCCGGGGTTTGTCCTGTTGTCTTTTTAAAAGCCGCATAGAACGTTGATGTAGAATTAAAACCCACCGCCAGCGCCACATCCAGAATCGAGGATGCACTCCCTGTTTTTTGCTTGAGGATAGAGGTTGCTTCCAGTACACGATAACGATTGATATAGTCGAAAAAACTGACGCCGTGGCCTTCATTGATGGCCTGTGACAGATGATTTACCGAGCAGCTCAATCTCTCGGCCAGCTGCGGCAGCGAGAGTTGTGGGTCCATGAACATCCGTTCCTCTTCCATCACAACACTCAGACGCCCGGTGACCGCATACAAACCCGCAGCGCTTAATCCAGACTTGGCATAGCGCTGACCCGAGCCCTCATAATGACGGGCAAGATACGTGTCGCTATAATAGTTTTCGATTCTCACAGCAGTACCACCCACCACTGTCAGGAACTCTGCTCCCATCCAGTATTGATCTTCAGGGTGGTCGCCGTCTAACGGGCACTCCCGATATTGAAAGGAAATCGTTCTCTCGCCTGCCAAGACCTCGCCCACGATGGTGTAATGGTTATTATCTTGACGAAAATAGTCTTTCAGATATTCAATAAATTCATCTTTGGCCAGATGTTGTTTCGTCGACATGTCAAGGTAGATACCATCGTGTGACAGATGGTCCGCGATCTGCTTGGGATCGTGCCGATTCCAAGCATCTAGATAGCTTTCAATAAAATCGTTGTTCATAAACGACAGGTTCTCTCAAAGTATTTAGCATTACCTAGTCTTCTAGATACCATAATCAGAGCGGGCTGTCATTTCCTGCTCTTCGATATAGCCGAAAATTGAGTGAGTAGGGTGACCATGGGGAGGAGACTGAGTACCCGGCAAAAGGCTATGTTAAGCTGGTAATTCGGAACCACAGAACGTAGACCCGATGAGCGCTACTGAAGCCGACGCAAGCAAAAGCAGCCCCAGCCGCCTCGATGTGAAGCAGTGGATCAAGCTCGTCGTGTATGGCCTTCTGGTAATCAATTTTGCTTTATATGTCATCGACGACTGGCAGATTTCCACTCACACGCTGCGTAACGGTGGCACTTTCTTCGACTACACCTCTGCTTTTGCCGTCACTTTAGATACGCTCGCCTGGCTGACACTGCTAACACTGTTCGAACTCGAGACCTACCTTCTGTCAGCTGAGGCGTTTACTCGAAGACGGGTAGCCTTAATGCACGGAATACGACTTATTTGCATCCTCTTTTTAGCTCATACCCTCGCAGCCTACTGGACCTCGGCAATCGCCCTGAATGGTCTTGTTCCCGTTGAGAATGTTCAAAACCTTTGCCAACTCAGCGACCAAGGCGTCTCATATGGCTTCAACCTCAGTTATACAGAGCTTGACGAAACCAACTGCGAGACACTTTCCAGCGCTAGTGAGTTCTACACCATAGAGAACGATACCATCATCACCACCGCCGAAGGGCTCAGAATCGATCAGGAATTATTATGGCTGGACCTTGCCGAAGCCGCAGTCTGGATCGTGATTCTCCTGTGTATCGAAACAGTTGTTCGACTTCAAGACAAGAACATCACCACAGGCGCAAGAATCGGTTTAGCAAGTACTACAAAAAAACTGCTGTACTCTTTCTTATGGGCTATCGCCGCGTACTGGGTCTATAGAGGTCACTACATGTACGCTTGGGATGAGGCACTTTGGATACTCGGCTTCCTCGCCATTGAGATGAACCTATCGGCATGGAAAGCCGAGATCACGGAAAAGGGGTCAGCCAACTAGGCGGGGGGCGGCGTAGCTCGCGCTCTATCCGGAGCCCAGAACGGTTTATCCTGAACCGTACAACGCGCCACTTTATGAAAGGGTCGTAGCTCTTTTTCGTAGTAGATTTCAGCCCAGATGTCTTTATTGAGACAATCACTTCGTATCATCGCCAGCGCTATATTCGCCTTCGCAGCTGGCGACCACATAGCGGACGTGACATAGCCCACTTCTTTCGAGCAGCCCTTATTGGAGTAGAGATGGGAGCCCTCAGCAGGCTTGTTGCCTTCGATATCGAGTTTGGTCAGGACGTATTCTGAGCCTTGGTCACGTTCCTTTAACAGCGCATTACGGCCGTTAAAGTGCGGCTTCTTAAAATCCACTAACCAGCCCAGGCTAAGTTCAAACGGGGTCTGATCGTGCTGATAATGAATTGTCTTCAGCGCTTCACTGAACTCCATGTCAGGCATAATAAAGCCTGCCTCTAGCCGCGCCATATTGGTCGCTGCCTCGCCGTAAGGGTGAATGCCATAGTCTTGGCCAACAGCATAAAGATCATCCCAGAGCTGCAGCGCCAGAGAGGGCTGAATCCAGAGTTCATAGCCGAGGTCGCCGGTGAATCCCGTGCGAGAAACCATCAGATTTTCACCGTGGAAGGGAAAATGCTGAATACCAAAAGGCTTCAGGTTTTCAACCCCTTCCAGTCCCATCTTCTGCAGTACTGCACAGCTAGTTGGGCCTTGGAATGATAGAGCCGCAACATCATCGGTCACGTCCATGACTGTGATGTCAGAGAATCCAAAACAACTTTTGCGCAACCATGCCAAGCAGGGGCTACCGCAGGTAAGCATGAACTCAGAGGCGCCGAGACGAAAGATGGTACCGTCGTCGATCATACGACCCTCGTCAGTGCACCAGCACACATAGGTAACTCGATTCTCTCGCACCTTGGTCACATCACGAGTTACCATACGATTTAGCATAGCCTCTGCATCGGTGCCGCTAATACGATACTTTTGCATTGGACATATATCGTAGGTGCCACAGCTATTGCGTATGCAGAAATACTCGTACTCCGCATCGTAGTAATACTCGGCAAACTTAAAGCCATTCCAGGCAGACCAAGCCTCCCGGAGGTTCTTTTCAGCCTGGCGTGGATGAAAATGCGTCTCTCTAAGGCGTTCGCCGGCAAATCTGTCTTCGCTGCTCATGGGCTACTCATCGTAACAATCGTCTTCGGGCACGGTATTCGGTAGTTTCAAATCACGCAGGATTTCGCGCGCTGCATTGGCACCGCAAGCAGCCGATACGCCACCCCCCGGATGGGTCGAGGAACCGCACATATAAAGTTTTTCCACTGGCATCCTGTACTGGCTATAGCCGGGAAATGGGCGATTAAAAAAAAGCTGGTCGATAGTGAGTTCACCCTGAAAAATATTGCCTTCAGTGAGGCCGACTTCGTTTTCAATTTCATGCGGAGTACGCACTTCCATGTGTACAATCAGGTCTTTAAAACCTGGGCTATAACGCTCAATTTTGTCGATGACTGTCTGCCCAAACTGATCGCGCTTCTCGGGTGTCCACGGGCCGTCTGCCAGTTGCGGTGGGCAATATTGCACAAAGTTGGACATCCAGTGCTTCCCGGGTGGGGCGACCGTTGGATCCCATGCGGAAGGTATAATAGATTCTATAAATGGATCGTCCGACCAGGTTCCTCGCTTCCAGCAGTCGTACGCGCGCTCCATAGTTTCAATGGAACCGATAAAACCCTGCCCGCCGCGATTGACGTAGGGGTTTTCTGACGCGCCGGTGAACTTGGGTAGTCCAGATAGCGCTATATTGACCTTGCCTGATGACCCTCGAATTTTGAAATTCGCAGCCTTCTCAAAGATTCCCGGCGGCAAGTCATTGCGGTCCATAACTTTAGTAAAAGTACGCTTTGCATCGAGATTGGAGACCACAATTTTACCTTGAATCTCGTCGCCATTTTCAAGCACGACACCTGAAGCCTGGCCGTTTGTTACCAGTATTTGCTGCACCCCGGCATTGGTACGTATTTCACCGCCGGCCGCCTGCATAGCGCTGGCTATCGCGTTTGAAATGGCGCCCATACCGCCTCGCGCCAAACCCCAGGCGCCGACACTGCCATCGACGTCTCCCATCACATGATGCAGAAGAATATAGGCCGAACCTGGCGAGCAGACACCCAACGCCGTGCCAATAATACCGGGGCTGGCCATGGACGCTTTGATCAGATCGTTTTCAAAGTAATCGTCCAAAAACTCCGATGCGCTCATCGTAAAAAAACGAATGTACTCGTAGATTTCTTTTTCACCCAGCGACCAAAGTTGCTTCCCCAAAAAGATTAACTCCATGATATCGCGGGGTTTGAAGGAACTGGGATCTGGTGGGGTCCGCATCAGTGTCTTACGAATGAACTGAGCGTAGCGGCTGAGGTCGGCCTGAAACCTAAACATAGAATCAGCATCGTGGGGCGAATGCCGGCGCAGTTCGTTATACGACGCTTCCCCGTCATGGTAATCCGTTAGCGTGGAGCCATCATCCGCGAACGTGACCGTACCCAAATACGGCACCAGAAGTAGGCCATGCCGTGACAAATCAAGATCGCGGTGAATTGCCTGACGCATCATACTGCAGACATAAGAGCAGCTGGAGTAGTGCCAACCCTCATGCATCTCACGGGTAACCGCGGCGCCCCCGATGTATGCGTTCTTTTCGACCACCACCACGTCCAGCCCGGCACGTGCCAGATAAGCGGCATTAGTCAGACCGTTGTGCCCCGCACCAACGATAATGGCGTCATATTTTTTCATTTCAGGATCTCGCGTGCCGCGTTGTAGCCGGGGCCGCCCATCAGGTCGCCACCAGGGTGGCTGCCCGCACCGCAAAGATAGAGACCCGGGATCGGGGTGTGGTACTGAGCCGCCTCATAAGTTGGGCGCATCATTAGCATTTGATCCACCGCGAACTCTGCATGATGCCAGTGCCCACCCGTCACTCTGTGGCTACTTTCCAGATCCTGCGGAGTTAGAAGCTCCGCCTGTATCACCAAATCCTCCATGCCGGGCGCGTAAGCCTCCAAGGTTTCAAGTAGCGTCTTAAGCAGAGCGCTCCTGGATTCTTCAGTCCACCCTCCTTTTACATTTGCAGGGATATACATTACGTGAGCAGACAGCACGTGCTGGCCTTCTGGCGCCAGGCCGGATTGGTAAAGCGTGGGAATCAAACACTCAAGTACCGGCGCGCTGGAAGGTCCGCCATACTTAGCATCGTCGTAAGCGAACTCAATGTGATCCAGGGTTGGCGCAATGATAAGACGGCCCTCGGGGCTTGCCAGGCCACTGAACTTCGGCAATCCAGATAAGGCAAGATGCAACTTGGCAACATAGCCCTCGGTACGCAGGCGCTGCACTCTGGAAGTAAACTCAATCTCCAAATGCTGTGGCCCAACCAGTTCAATAAAAGTACGTTTAGGATCGGCGGATGAAACAACCCGGTCAGCGGCAATCAACTCGCCGTCTGCGAGCTCGACACCCGCGACGCGCTGACCCGATTCGTCTCCTTCAACGACAACTCGGCCAACAGGCGCGTCATATCGAATATCGACCCCAGCCCCCGAAGCCGAGGACTCTAAGGCATCCACCAGAGCGGTTATGCCGCCAATGGGCAAAGAATGCATTCCTTTAGCATCCGAGCTCATGCGATACAGCAGTGCAAAAACGGCACTGTTCGGCGAGCGAGGTGCCATTTTCATGCCGATCAATCCATCCCAACTGAGAGCTGCCTTCAGCAATTCATTGTCAAAATTTTCGTCCATTAAATCACGCATTGGCAATGTAGCAACGCGCATGAACTCAAGCATGTGTTCCTTACCAAGCAGACGCATCCGCAATCCAAGCTGGCCGAAGGTAAGCATTTCTTTGAAGCTATTATTGCCGATAGTTGGCATGGTTTTTAGCCAAGAGGGCCGCAGAGCGTTAGCAAATCGGAGCATCGAGGTCCGATACTCCAGATACTTCGCTGAATCTGCGGCACCGACACCGGCAACTCCATCGCCGCTGATAACAACATGCTCGCCCGTGAGGTTCAACCCCACCATGTTCAAAACACGATCCTCCGGCACTTGATAACCGTGTTCGGCTAGTTTCAGTTCCTGCGCCACCTCCGTGGCGATGTGACTCACCGAATGTGCCACTGAAACACTAAAGCCAGGATGAAACTCCCGTGTCGATGCCAGGCCGCCGGCACTTTGGGAAGCTTCCAGAACCAACACCTTCTGACCACTGCGAGCCAGAAGCGTCGCACACACTAAACCATTGTGGCCAGCGCCAATTACAATGGTGTCATAACTATTCAAAAGCGCCTGCCATGTTGCAAAGGAAATAATTTTTAAAGCGTAGCCATCACCCATGCCTTGGACAACCGCGCCTATACGCCCAGAACCTGACACGGTCAATTACCCGCAGGGCCGACCGCACCTCCCCTTATCATTGAGCGGACGCGCCTTTTGGTCAGTGACCAGGGACAGGGTAGCCGTACCATCGGGGCGTATCCCTGCCACCAGATCGGTATCCTGGCCAGAGACAGACCCCGTAATAAGATATCCGTGGTCATCTCAGCCATATCTATTGGCTCTTCCAGCGGTATTTGGCAAGCGCGACGGCCTCCCAAACGATCCGCTCCGATGGTCTGATCCATCAGTTGCTGGTCAGTATCACTGGAACAGAAATCATTGAGTGTCACCTTACCTGAAATAAACGCACTCCGGTGCTAACAGCATCAGCTGTGGCTGCTTCTTGATTGGGATAACAATAGCTTAACTGCTATGATGCAAGATTCTTGCTCGCGACAAGTAACTTGAGGTTGAAATTATGCTCACACGCTCACTTATCCATACGATTCTCGCTCTGCAACTCATAAGCCTACCTACGCTCGCGCAGCAGTCAGAGGCTCTGGCTCAGATTGGCGAAGGGCAGGCTCTGTATGACGTAAATTGTGCGAGCTGTCATCACATGACCCTGCGCGGATCTGCCCATGGAACCGCTCTCAAGGGCACTGCTTTTGTTGATCGCTGGGGCGAACGGAACTCGACTGCGCTGCTTCGCTTCAATCAGGCCAATATGCCACCGGGCAGCAGTGACGACTTAAGCGAAGATCAACATCTTGCAGTTGTTGCGTACATCTTAGCAACCAACGAACTGAACCCTGGGGTGGTTTTGACTAGCGATGAGTCGATAAGCATCGCTGCCGGCGATAAAGTAAATATCGAGCCCGGAAAGGCCCTAGAGAGCTGGGCTTCAGCAGAAACAATCGATGAAGCAGCGCGCAGCAAATCGGGCTTCACCAATAGTTTGGTACCCGGATTTCAGCCTGTCACCGAAACCGAACTTGACAACCCCTCAGCGGCTGATTGGCTAAGCTGGCGCCGCACTCGAGACGGCCAGGGCTATAGTCCGCTGGACCAGGTGACCCCAGAAAATATCAGCGAGCTTCAGCTGGTTTGGTCGCTGGCCATGCGTGATGGAAGCAATCAGGTTACACCCTTGGTTCGCGGCGGCATTATGTACCTGACTCATCCCGGCAATATCATTCAAGCCGTGACGGCTGATACAGGCGATGTCATCTGGGAGTATAAATACGACTTTCCCCCAGAGGCGAAAACGCTAGGCGGCCCGGTGCGCAATATCGCCATTTATGGAGACAAGCTTTTCCTGGCAACCTACGACGCCGCTATTGTTGCCATTGACGCCCGCAGTGGCGAACAGGTCTGGCGTACGCCAAAGGCAGATCATCGAGAAGCTTATACCCACACAGCAGGTCCGATTATAGGCGGCGGCGTAGTGCTAAGCGGCATTAATGGCTGCGAGCTGTATACCAAAGCAGGCTGCTTTATTACCGGCCATGACCCGGAAACAGGAGAAGAGCTTTGGCGCACCTCTACCATTGCCCTACCCGGGAGTGATGGCGATGACACCTGGGGTGGGCTTCCACCGGAATTGCGCGCCGGAGCCGATAGCTGGATAGCCGGCAGTTACGACGCCGATCTCGATCTATTTTTCATCGGCACATCGCAGGCCAAGCCCTGGGTTGCTGCCAGCCGCGGCATGTCGGCACGCGACGCAGCGCTGTACACCAATTCAACGCTCGCCATTCGACCGGACACGGGAGAGATCGCCTGGCACTTTCAGCACGTTCCTGGGGAAACCATCGACATGGAAGTAGGTTTTGAGCGGGTACTCATCGAGGTAGACGGCACCAAACGTCTGTACACGATTGGCAAGGATGGAATTCTGTGGCAACTGGATCCAGCAACTGGAAAATTTTTGGGGCTCGCAGAAACCCAGGCCCAAACAATCTATTCTCACGTCGACAAGAACACGGGGCGCGTCACCTATCGCGACGACATTGTGAATGCACAAATCGGCGATACCATTAGCGCCTGTCCGGGCATCTATGGGGGACACAATTGGCAAGCGACAGCCTACAGCCCCGAAACCCGGTCGCTCATTATTCCACTCCATCAACTGTGCTCCGACCTGGTCGGTCGCCGGGTAGAGATTGAGTTGGGCGGCGGCGGCTATGGTGGTGATTCACGGACGTACGAGATGCCAGGATCGGATGGGAACCTGGGTCGCCTAGCGTCGTGGGACGTGAAGACTATGGAACAACGGTGGAGTGTGACCCAGAGGGCCATGTTCCTGACCGGCGCCCTCACCACCGGCGGTGGTATGGCTTTTATCGGTGATGTCGATCGGTACTTCAGTGCCTTTGATGTGCGCGACGGTAAACGACTGTGGCAGACTCGACTGGTCGCACCGCTGCACGGCTACCCTATCACTTACAGCGTAAACGGTAGGCAGTACATAGCTGTACCCACAGGGATAGGCGTGTTCCGCGCTCTGACCGCAACAGTAAGCCCGGAAATCTATCAGCCCAGCAATGGCCAGGCTCTATTTGTTTTCGCGTTGCCTGAGCCCTGACACAGTCAAGGTAATGTCAGCGTCGAAGCCGCGATACTAACTTACCTTAACCACCAATTTGCCAAAGTTAGCGCCCTGGAACAGGCCCATGAAGGCTTCGGGCGCATTCTTTAGTCCTTCCACCACATCTTCTTTATACTTGATTTTGCCTTGTGACAACCAGCTGGACATATCCCCGGTAAATGCGGGAACTCGGTCGAAATAATTGCTAACAATAAATCCTTGCATGCGAATACTCTTGGTCAAAATCATGCCCTGGAGCATGCTCATGCGGTCCGGCCCAGGTGGCAGCTCGGTCTGGTTGTAGTGTGCAATCAAACCACAAACAGGCACGCGCGCATGGTTGTTCAAAAGCGGCATAACAGCCTCCCATGAACTCCCCCCTACATTCTCAAAGTACACATCGATACCATCCGGACACTCGGCAGCCAACTGCTCCGCCATCGTATCGTCGTAGTGGCTCACGCAGGCGTCATACCCCAATTCCTTCACCGCATACTCACATTTTTCCTTAGCACCGGCGATGCCAACGACCCGGCAACCTTTGAGCTTGGCAATTTGACCGACTACCGAACCTACTGCGCCGGTGGATGCCGCCAGCACTACGGTCTCACCGGGCTTGGGCTCACCAATATCAAGCAAACCGACATACGCTGTTAAACCCGGCATGCCGAGGATACCCAGCGCATAAGAAGGATGCGTGATACGTGGGTCCAATGCAGTGATATCGCTGCCATCAGATATTGCATACGCCTGCCATCCTGAAAATGAAGACACCAACTCGCCCTCTGCAAACGACGTGTTGCGGGACTTGACAACCTCACTGACCGTACCGCCGACCATCACCTCATTGAGCTTAACTGCAGCCGCATAGCTTTCACCCGCGTTCATCCGACCACGCATATACGGGTCTAGCGACAGATACCGAGTTTTCAACAAAAGCTCCCCGTCATTCAGTGAAGGAATCGCGCTGGTTTCAATTCGAAAGTTATCAACCACGGGCTTTCCCGTCGGTCGAGATGCGAGGACGATGCGGTGATTTTCAGTGGGTTGAGCTGCGAACGAGGGCGTCACGCTCAGGCTTAGCGCTCCAAGGGTACCCAGTGAAGCTAAAGTAAAATCCCTTCTAGTGACAGTCATCGGTAAATTCTCCTGGGAGTTGCAGTGGTCTGGCGAAGCGCAGAACGGGTTTGAGGACATAAACTGTACCCCAGCATAGCAGATAGCCACGTTTACGGAGAAGGCTCTGCGGCGCGAAAAACCGCCACAAGAAGCGAATTCCCAAGCTTGAACCAACGATTTGAGAAAAAAGTACGAAAACTTCTATCTTATTGATATTGCTAGGTATTATAGGCGATAAAAGAGCAAAGATCGCAATTTTCGCGGTCTTTAGTATGTTTACTCTAAAAGCACCTTGTTTAATAGCGGTTCAAACTACAAACAGGGAGGTTTGAAAATGAACATCTATGTATTAATCAACGCTTGCGTCTTGGTGTTGTCGCCTATTGTGGTCTACTTTGTAGCGAGGCCTTCCAACCGTCAGCGAGTATTAGAGTACACGCTGAACGCAATCGATCGCGACAGCGCAGTACTGGCAGTACTGGTGCTCTGTCTAATGAGCATCGTAATTCTGCTCTGAAGCTCGAAGGGCAGAATTTAGCGGAGGTTTCTGTTGTTTACTGAGCCACTTCCCAAGAGTATGGTAATTTTCAAAATGCCAGCGATCACCAACAGGTAACAGCATGACAGCATATATTCCTCCCACGTTGGACTGGGTGCGGGAGCAAGTCGAATTATACGAGAGCAGCGGTGGCACCGAAGGCACCACCTTGCTGGACACAGGCATGCCCTGCATCTTAATGACGCATACCGGGAAACAAACCGGGGGCATCCGAAAGATCCCTTTAATGCGAGTCGAGGTCAGCGGCAATTACATACTGATCGGCTCGATGGGCGGCCAACCCAAAAACCCAGGGTGGGTTTACAACCTGAGGGCTCAGCCAGATATCCAGATACGCGACAAAACGGAAGTATTCGACGTGCGCGTGCGAGAAGTCAGCGATGCGCGGGAACGCCAAAAGCTTTGGGCGGCAGCGGCAGCAGCATACCCCCCCTACGACGACTATCAGGCCAAAACCACTCGCACTATCCCGGTATTCATTACAGAGCCGAGGTAAAAATTTCCAGCATTATTGTAATGACACCGTACAAACCCACAAAGTAAAAAAGAGGCCTGATCAGTGGCCAGCCAAATGCATAGACAATGGCATGGGCGACGCGGGCGTAGAAGAACAGGCTAGCGCCTAACGCTGTCGCGTCATTGGAAATTCCAGCCGCGTTAGCAATAAGCACCACACTAGCGAACATCACCAGATTCTCTTGGAAGTTGGCTGTGAGCCTTTGCAGCCGTTTACGCAGAACAGTGGGTTCCGGTAACCCATCGCGACTGCCTGCCTGGGCCAATAACCCGTTCTGTCGTATGGCAAGCCCGGCTTGCGCCAGGATAATAATCAGCAACGCCGCCGTGCTGTAAGCAAGCATCAAAAGTTCGATTGTCATTATTATTCTCCTAAGGTTTTTATCCTCTTCTGAAGTAAGAGGCTCATAAGGAGTATGAGTTGGCCGTTACAAAAATGAAAGCAGCGCGTCAACCTAATCGCTGGCCGTAGCGAGCTCACCCGCCTTACCAAAAATCCATTCGGCCCTATTGCCATAGATCAGCCTGTTGACCGTCAATGCAACCACTACACACGCGAAGAATGTAATGCACATCATATGAATGTAGTGCAATGGCATCCACACCCAAAGGAAAAATGCGTAGAGGACAATACCAAAGAGAACCGCGGTGATTGCTGCACCCACATCAACATTCTTAAACAACAGGCCCACAACGAAACAAGCAAGTATAGGCATGCTGATTAAGCCCCACAGCTGCTGCAGCAAATTTATAATGCTTTCGGCCTGCGCATAAACCGGCACCATAGCGATGGCAATGAGCACGAATATCGCGGTGGCAATTCCGCTAAGCACAGGCACTTTTGGCTTCTCATTAATGTAGCGCTCGTGAATATCACAAACATACATTGCTGCAGAAGAGTTGATCTGGCTATTAAAGGTACTTAAAACAGCGGCCGCCATTGCCGCCGCGAAAGCGCCAGACAGCCATCCCGGCAAGATGTCACCCACTATTCGACCATAGGCTGCATCGTTGATGTCGCCATACAGTTTAAAGGCGACGACACCGGGAATAACAATCATTGCCGGGATGAAAACAACCCGGATAAATGCCGCAGCGTAAACCCCTTTTTGTGCCTCTTTGACGTTAGGCGCTGCCATGGCACGCTGGGTCAGGGTTTGATTGGTACTCCAGTAAAAAACCTGGATCAGGAACATACCGGTAAACAGGGTATGCCAGGGGATAGGTGAATCGTCGCCACCAATCATGGTGAGTCGTTCGACAGGAATCCCACTAAAATCATAGTCAATCGCTTCCAAAGACAGAAACACGATCAGCAGGCCCATCACCAAAATCAGCACCCCACTGTAGGTATCTGATACAGCCACCGCCCTCAGCCCGCCGAGAATAGAATAAGCAGCTCCAACGATGGCGAAGATCACGGCAATCACAATGATGCTGATGTCAGTACCGAACATTGAAATCATAAACAGCGCGCCCGAGTAGAGCACCGCGGGCTGGAAAATAAAGACATTAATGGCCAAGAACATAGCCGATATCAGCGCTCGAATATGCTTGCTGTTATACCGTTGTTCCAGCAGCTCAGTAGTAGTGGTGCAATTGTTACGGTAATAGACCGGCAGAAAGACCTTGGCCAAGACCATCAAGCCTAAAAATCCGGCGAGCTCCCACCACGCCAGCAGCAGCATCTGATTACCGTTCATACCGACCAATTGATCCGTACTTAAGTTGGTCAGGGTTATAGACCCGGCGATAAACATCCACGATAAACCCCCGCCTGCAAGAAAATACTCTTTATTAGAATTGGCTGAGTGACGATTCTGGCCGGTGCACTTCAGATAAGTAAGAAAGCCGATAAGTGCAACAATAAATATAAATACCGACAACTGTATAGCTTGCTCGGACATGGGTTTCTCCCATCTTCTTTTAGGTTATGTAGACGCAGGCACAGACTATGATGCCCGCCGAGCATAATGTCGTATTTATATCATAAATAATATCTGACAACCAACCCTTGGCAGAGGGCTTGGCACCGACGCGTTTTAAAAGCCAAGCCGTCAAAGTCACATCCAAAGTCACAGCTCCGTGCGTACTAGCTTACATCTACACCCAGGGCGTAAGAGACACAGGGATAAAAACAGCCAAAAACCCGCACCCAGGATTACTCGTAGGCTGTGAACTATGAAAGAATGTACTAATAAACTGTAACACTGTCGGCCAGTCGATCTGCTGCAGCGGGTGCTGCTCAGATCATCAAGGGAACCCTTATTCCAGCATGGAACGACACATACAACACTCTGCAAAAATGCGCTTGCTAACAGCCACTATCGCCCTGTGCGCCATTGGGCTCAGCATGAAGCTGGCAGCACAGGGAGTTCCAGTAGTAGTCACCACGGTTGCAGAGCAGGTAATACTAAGGCAATTGCAAGTAACCGGCAGCGTCACCTCAGCCCGAAACTCCAGACTCTCGGCCGCCACTAGTGGACAGGTCAAAACCCTGCTCGTTGATGAGGGCACCCGGGTTGTAGCCGGCGATATTCTGCTGACCCTTGATCCGGAACTTGCCGAGCTGGATCTGGACGCAGCCGCCGCGCGGGCACAGCAGGGCGAACGCGCTCTGGCCGATGCTCGTCGCAGACTTCAGGAGGCAAGGGAGCTAGCCCCCCTGCGCAGTATTGCCGAGAGCGTCGTTCGCGACCTGGAAGCTGAAGTCGCCGAGGATGAATCTGTTTTAAACCAGTATCAAGCGGAGGCGGGCTTACGCGCTGCCATTCTTACACGCCACACCTTGCAGGCACCATTTGGCGGCGTGGTCGCGGCCAAACTCACCGAGCTGGGAGAATGGGTGACCCCCGGTCAACCGGTTCTGGTGTTGGTATCTACAACCGAACTGCGACTCGATTTCCGTGTTGCTGAGGACTATCTGACTACGTTGAGTGACGATACCGTGGTCAGCTATCGCTATGGGCAGTCGAATGGAGTCAGCCGCCTGGGAACAATCGCCACCATGGTCGCCATCAGTGACCCTGGTGATCGGACCTTCTTATTGCGGGTACAGGCAGACGCGGAAGACGAGAATCTCGCACCCGGCATGTCCGTAACTGCCACGTTGCGCATTCCCACTGGTGAACGCGCACCGGCGGTTCCGAGGGATGCATTGCTGCGCTATCCCGATGGCCGCTCGGTGGTCTGGGTAATAGAAAAACGGGATGGAGCGTTCATAGCGAGGGAGGCATTAGTACGCCCAGGGCTTGAGTTCAATGGCCTGGTCGCAATCATTTCGGGCATTGAAGTGGGCGACAGAGTAGTCGTACGGGGCAACGAGGCCCTGCAGCCTGATCAGTCGGTACGGGTTAGCGAAGTGATCGCGCCACCGGTTGTCGGTCGATAGGTCGACGCAATGTTTGAGCAAATAATCAAGCGCGGCACCCTAACCACCGTCATCGTTCTCATCATTTGCGTTCTAGGGATCGTCGCCGCGCTGCGCATTCCGGTACAAATGATCCCGGATCTGGATGTCCGGGCAATTACAGTCAGAACAACCTGGCCTGGTGCAACACCTCAAGATGTCGAAAAAGAAATTGTGATCGAACAGGAAGAGTATTTGCGCAATTTGCCAAGTGTCTCCCGTATTCTTGCGACAGCAAGCAGTGGCAGTGCACGGGTAGAACTTGAATTTCCCTTCGGTACCGACATCACCGAAATGCTGATCCGGGTAAACAACGCCCTTAGCCAGGTGCCATCGTATCCAGACAATGTGGACGAGCCACGGATTTTCGCCTCCTCTTTTTCCAGCAACTATTTTATGTTCCTCAATGTCACTCCACTGCCTGGCAACCCCCGCCAGTTAGATCTTGATCTGGCCGTTGATTTCATTGAGGACAACGTAAAATCCAGACTATCGAGAATTCCAGGGGTGTCTGAAGTTGGGGTCTGGGGCGGCGCTGAGCGCCAGGTACAGATATTGATTGATCCTGCACGCCTCGCCCAACGAGGGCTAAGTCTCACTGATGTGCAAGCCGCTATCCGCAATCGCAACCAAGATCGATCAGGCGGTGAAATTGAGGCGGGCAAGCGCAAATACCTGCTGCGCACTGTCGGGCGATTCGAATCACTGGCGGAGCTGGAAGCGCTGGTACTTACTCGTCGCGGCGATACGGTCATCCGACTCGCCGACGTTGCAAAAATTCAGTTGGACCACTTCGAGAAAAGTGGCATCTCCAGCCTGAATGGTGAAAACACCATTATGGTTCCGCTGCGTCGCGAACCCGGCTCTAATGTCATCAATATAAAGCGCGCGGTAGTGGCCGAGCTGGAAAGCATTAACCGGGATGTGTTAGCACCGGCAGGTCTGGAGATAGATCTGACCTCGGACGATGTCCAATACGTTGAGAACTCGGTTCACAACGTCTGGCAGAATCTGTTTATAGGGGCCTTATTGGCGACCATCGTAATGTTTTTATTCCTGCGCTCAGCCCGCACAACGGCCATCGGGGTGATCGGCATTCCGATCTGCATCATCGTGGCGTTTCTGGGCCTCTTACTCGCCGGTCGTACCATCAATGTGATCTCCCTGGCCGGCATCGCCTTTGCTATCGGTATGACTCTGGACAACAGCATCGTGGTCCTCGAAAGTATCGAGCTGGAGCGGCGTAAAGGTAGGGCGCGTATGCAATCTGCTGTCGATGGCGTACGCCAGGTCTGGCCGGCAGTGTTTGCCTCCACGATGACCACCGTGCTGGTGTTTATCCCGGTAGCATTTATCGAGCAGGAAGCCGGACAGCTTTACTCCGATGTTGCCGTCGCCGTCTCGGCAGCAATACTCGCCTCTATGCTGGTGGCCGTCACGGTACTACCAGCAGCAGCGGCACGCTTCACACCGGGAGAGCGCGCCGATAGCGCACTGCAACGCACAGGCGAGCGCTGGCGACAACTTACCCTTACCGGCATCGGTGCGATTTTGGCTACACGCCGCAGACGCATCAGTTGCATAGTACTCACTCTGGCAGTGAGTACTGCGGTAGCTGTGCTGCTAACCCCCGCAGCTGAATATCTGCCCGAGGGTGAGGAGCCAAAAGTCTTTGCCGTGATGAGCGCACCACCGGGTTATAACCTGCCAACCATGGAGGCGATAGGTCGAGAGGTCGAGGCTTACTTCCTCCCTTATATCGACGCTGATCCAAAGCTTTTCAAAGCAGGGGAACATGCTGTACCAGCGATCTCTTATATCAATTTGCGCATGGCGGCCGACAACGTCCGTATCATTGCAGAGCCCGTCGATGCTGCGGATATCGAGCCTCTTATGGATGCCTTTACCCGGAAATACAGAGAGTATCCCGGCATGCGAGCTTTCGCCTCGCGCGGATCCATCATCAGTAGCAACAATGGCGGCACCCGCAGTATTAATCTCGATATTGCCGGCACCGACCTGAACTCGATATACCGCGTTGCGGCAGCAGCAGAATCCCGAGCCCAGCAAATTTTCGACAACCCAAGAATCCAGAGCCAACCGAGCTCTCTGTCCCTGGCCCAGCCAATGGTTGAAATTCGACCTGACTGGGAGCGTGCTGCCCAGCTAGGATTATCGTCTCAAGAACTTGGCTTTACTGTGGCTGCGCTTACCGACGGCAGTTATGTTGATGAATTCTTTCTCGATGACGACAAGATCGATATCTATCTCTATAGCAGCGCCGGCCAGCGCGCCGAGCTGGATACTCTAGGTCAGCTGCCTGTGTACACGCCCACAGGCGCGGTGCTACCGCTGGCCGCTCTCGCATCGATAGAAGAATCAATGGGCACGGACTCTCTGCGCCGCGTCAATGGCCGCCGCACGGTAACCTTGAATATCATTCCCCCACGTTCTGTACCCCTGGAAACAGGCGTCGCATTGGTGAGGGAAGAATTGGTAAATCACCTGCGAGAACGTGGCGATATTCCTGCGGGCGTAGACATCGCGATATCAGGTGCCGCCGATCAACTGGATGCTACACGCGATTCTTTGCTAGGCAACTATGCGATTGCTCTGCTTATTGTCTATCTGCTGCTAGTCGCCATTTTTAACCACTGGGGCTACCCGCTGCTTATAATGACCACAATTCCACTCGGGGTTGCGAGCGGGGTTGTCGGCTTGGCATTGCTCAATGGCCTCGGGGGATTGCTACCAATGATTGGACTGGCTGGTTTCTCACAGCCGTTTGACATGATCTCGATGCTCGGCTTCCTGATACTGATGGGCACCGTGGTTAACAACCCCATCCTGATCGTAGATCGCGCGGTGCGCAACGTCGGCGTCGGCGGCATGTCACCGCATGCCGCAGTGACTGAAGCTGTAGAAGCACGATTAAGGCCAATAGCAATGTCCACCATCACCACACTCTTCGGGCTGGCGCCATTGGTGTTGATTCCCGGTGCGGGCACCGAGTTATATCGCGGTGTCGGTGCTATCGTGATGTTTGGTATTCTCGGCGCGGCCTTCGTCACTCTTACTATGTTACCGGCGCTGACCTTGTCCTTACTGAATATGCAGACTCGACCGCAAGCAGCGACCGTCTGACCAGAACTGGACAGCGCATAGTGGCACGCTAGCGCCCTACTCAACAAAAACCATAATGCTTTTTTAGTCTCTATGCGATGTAAACGATTTGCCCTCGTTCGTCGGTATCTTTCGCCTCAACCATGGTCACCGCAGCAACTGCACCTGCGTTCACCAGGCGGTTCAGCAAGCGCTTGCCGCTCATTTCAATAGCGGTGATTGAATTAAAAGTCATGCCGGTAGTTTCGAGGCCAATCCTGTCGATGACCTGGGCTTCCATCACTAATGCTGCCGTGAATGGCGCGGCTACAAACTGAATGGAGAATGGGTGATCGACATCTGCATGCAGCGGAGCCGCCATGCCAAGCAGTAATAACGCTAAGCAACCCAGCAGTAGGGTTTTGATTTTTCCGGTGCACTTGAGCATGACCCTGCTTTTTTATTTCTAGCAAAGATCGCCTAATCAGGTAGCATGCTTGGTGCGATCTACAAATGTAGCGGTAGCGAAAATGGGTGGCAGGAGCTGAGAGTCG
This sequence comes from Halieaceae bacterium, assembly GCA_047633055.1. Taxonomy (GTDB): domain Bacteria; phylum Pseudomonadota; class Gammaproteobacteria; order Pseudomonadales; family Halieaceae; genus CALJFL01. The sequence continues at coordinate 42,225 of JBLIEI010000034.1, forward strand.
GAGGATGGAAACATTACCCTGATAGCGCCACGTCATCTACGTAAACCTGGGGTTGGTAACTGTGTACTCGGAAGTAGTCGAAAAAATCGAAAGGCTGAAACACAAATGGCCCGAAAATATCGCGCTGCAAAGCTTCGACCCGGCATATTTCTCAACGCTGAGCGGGCTGCAACAATCGCGCATGATTAAGTGCCTCAACTCCGGCATTGAAAATCCAGACAGCCAAATGGGCTGTTACGCCTGCCATCCGGCCGACTACGACGACTTAAAGCCCTTTTTTTCCAAAGCCATTTCGCGCTATCACCAGGTGCCTGAGGACTCGCGTCAGCTTAGTAACTGGAGCCTTAGTGGCATCGAAGGTCTGCCAGAGGACGGCGTTCTAGACCTTGCCAGACTTGGACTGCCTGCACTTTCCATGCGCATTCGTACTGGTCGCAACCTGAGCCGGTTCCCCCTTCCCGGCACCATGTCTCGAGCGGACCGTATTGAGCTCGAAGATGAAATGACAGCCGTATTCGATAAGCTTGCCGCCGAGCCAGGGTATGGCGGGCACTATTACTCACTGACACCCGGCAACTCCTCATTCATCAATGATGCCGAGTATCAGGATCTAGTGGACCAACACTTGATGTTTAAGAACATGGGCTCTGATCGTTTTTTGAAAGCCGCTGGAATATCTAACGACTGGCCATACGGTCGCGGATGCTACGTATCCGAGCTTAAGGACTTCATCATTTGGGTGGGTGAGGAGGATCACCTGCGAATCATTTGCATGCAGTCAGGAACGGTATTAAACGAGATTTTCAACGGCCTTAGAGACGCGCTGAACATTATTGAGAGCCTGAAAGGCATGGAATTCGCATATTCACCAGATTACGGGGTAGTCACCTCATGCCCTACCAACCTGGGTACCGCCCTTCGCGCCTCCGTGCACATTGCCTTACCAAAGCTAACCGCAGACGGCACCAAACAACGAGTGGCAGCCATTGCCAAACCGCTAGGTCTATCAGTGCGTGGCTTTGGCGGAGAACACACGCCGATAGGGCAGGACGGTACTGTAGACATTTCTCCTTCGGCTCGATTTCACATCACCGAAGCGGAGATTATGGCGCGTCTCTATACCGGTATCACTCAATTAAAAGTGCAGGAAGACGACGCGTGAAGACCATTGGCACCTATAGCCTGAGGGGAAGACGCGGAACCTCAATTGCAATATACTCCAAATCCCGCGCGCCCGTAGCTCAGCTGGATAGAGTAACTGGCTTCGAACCAGTTGGTCGGGAGTTCGAATCTCTCCGGGCGCACCAAACACTCCCTAGTGGATCAATTGCTTAATATCTATCAACTGCCCCCTGCACCCTAGTGAGCTTTGACAAAGCTGGCGCAGCAGTTAGACGCAATGCAATAGATCCGAAGTTAGGTGGGCACAGCATAGCCGCCAGACCTGATCCCAGTCGGATTAAATACTAAATACCGTGCAGGCCTCCCAACGGCTTAAGAATCTGCTATAGTATCGCCGCTCGCTGTGACGATCAGGCCTTGAAAAACCCCTCTAGGCCCACTATTTTCCTTGTAAATCATCGACTTAGTTGTATTAAGGGCATCCAACTCTTATGGATATTCTGTATAGATGTCATAGGCAGCGAGCGAAAATGAAGAAAACATCAACCAATCGGGCGGAGGGCCTTAATGTTAACAGCTAAAAATCTTGAAAGAATTATGGAACTTGAAGCCAGCCTGCGGGCGGAATATCAAGTTCAACTCGATACCAAAGATGCCGAAATCGAGCGCAGCACCCAGGACATAGAGGATAAGAAGCTCGTCGTTGCCAAGCAACTCGAGCAAATTTCTTCTTTGTCAACGCAAGCATCAGCCAATAAGCGCATCGAGCAACTTAATCGAGAACTGCATTCGCGCTCTGATAATCTTCAGGAGGAAGTGGCTGCACAGAAGAAGCGCATCAAAGCCCTGCAAAATGACCTCTCTGAAGAACGTACTGAGCTGAAGGTACTCAAGCAGTTTGATCCAGCTAAAATGAAGAAGAGCCTGGACGCCAATAAGAAAAAGCTCGCGGAAAAAACCAGCGCCACTGATGCCCTGCAGAAGTCCGTGAATAAAGCGAAATCCGAAAAGGCTGAGCTCCAGCATAAGATCAAAGAGTTGGAAGCTAAGGTCGAGGAACTCGAGCCCGCTGAAGAGCCTGAAGAAGCAGCTGCCTGATAAAGTAATGCCTGCCTCGGAATACCGGTGGCAGGCACATACATTTTAAGGTGTTGGTTCACTCCCCCAACATGCCAAGCGCAACCCCCTGAAAGCCCGGTTCAATACCTCTCCGAAGTCAGCACTAAAAAAGATCTCGGACAAAGGCCAACCAAATTCATTAGGTTGAGCGTAGTCGTGATGTTTCCACACTGTATTCAAGGCCTGAATTAACTAGGGGTAAGTTAAGCTGATCTATCGAAAACTGACGTTCTCATTCAAATCGCTATTTTCACCCGAGTTCGGTCTGCAGTGTGCTTTGTTCTGCGGTAGAATAATCATGATCTAATAAGCATAAGAGATAGTTGAGAGATGCATTTACGCAAGCGAATTTTGGTGACTGGTGGGGCGGGGTTTTTAGGATCTCATCTTTGCGAACGACTGCTGGCAGCTGGTGATGAGGTGATTTGTCTCGACAACTTTTACACCGGATCTAAAGACAATATTCATCATCTCCTTGAGGATCGTTATTTTGAGTTAGTCAGGCATGACATTACCGAATCCATTCATCTTGAGGTTGATGAAATCTATAACCTTGCCTGCCCCGCTTCACCCCCGCACTATCAGCATGATCCGGTCCACACGACAAAAACAAGCGTGATGGGTGCAATAAACATGCTTGGCCTGGCCAAAAGGAATGGGGCCAAAATACTTCAGGCCTCAACCTCTGAGGTCTACGGAGATCCAGAGGTTCACCCGCAGCCCGAAAGTTATTGGGGGAACGTAAACCCTATTGGACAGCGTTCCTGTTATGACGAAGGCAAGCGTTGCGCTGAAACCCTCTTTTTCGATTATCACCGACAGCACAGCCTCAGCATAAAAGTGGCTCGAATCTTTAATACCTACGGTCCCAGAATGCACCAGAACGATGGCCGGGTAGTTTCCAATTTCATCATGCAGGCTTTGAAAAACGAGCCAATAACCATCTACGGTGAAGGTACACAGACCCGCTCTTTCTGCTATGTCAGTGATTTGGTCGATGGCTGTATTCGCCTCATGGATTCCTCAGATACACTGACCGGCCCCGTCAATCTTGGCAATCCCGGGGAATTTTCCATGCTTCAACTGGCTCAGCAAGTCATCGAACTCACCAACTCCAAGTCGCAGTTGATTTATCTGCCGCTCCCGAATGACGATCCCCGGCAACGGAAGCCAGACATTACCCTGGCACAGCAAGCACTCAGTTGGTCGCCAAAAATACAACTGAAAGACGGCCTGATCGAGACCGTAAACTACTTTCGGGGCGTCTTGTAGTGGCGCGCATCAATGACTGCGATACCGTTATAGTCACGCCTGTTTACGAAGATAAAGAGGCTTGCTTTAGACTTTTTCAAGAACTTGCTGCGCTCGGCATGGATAAAATGTATGTAGTCGCTGTTGATGATGGCTCTGTAGAAAGTCCACTAGACTTTAGTCTTCTTGAACGAGCGGGCCTATGCGGTACGATAATAACCCTAAAGCGAAATGTCGGTCACCAACAGGCAATCGCAGTCGGTCTCAGCTTTGTAGCTGAGAACATAGCTGATGTAAAAAAAATTCTTGTTATGGACTCCGACGGTGAAGACCTGCCCTCATCCATCGCGAGCTTACTCTCGAGCCTCGAATCCGAGGACATAGATATCGTAGTCGCAAAACGAAGACACCGGTTTGAAACGTTTCAGTTTAGGGTTTTTTATCTTTTCTACAGATACCTTTTTAGGATTCTTTCTGGAAGAGATATAAATTTTGGAAATTTCATGGCTATGAAACCGACGGCAATGCAGCGACTGGTGCAAATGCCGGAACTTTGGATACACGTTGCCGGTTGCGTTCTAAGCTCTAAAGTTCGTATTAATCGATGCGCACTAGACAGAGGCCCTCGCTACGCGGGCCATAGTAAGATGAGCTTTGTAAGCTTGGCTCTTCATGGTTTCAAGGGGCTCATGGTGTTTGCGGAAGACGTCCTGGTCCGCGTTGGCATATCGTGCAGTGTGGTTGCTGCTTTGGCGGTATTGGCAAGCGCCGCAGCCCTGATTTTAAAAATAATCGGCTTTGCTACGCCCGGCTGGTTCTCTACAGCACTCGGTATTCTTTTTATGGTGTTTTTGCAAACAGGAACTCTGACATTAATGACACTGATGCTGACTGGCGTGGTCAAAAATACGAATGTTCGCGTACCTGACCTCGCCGGCTTTGTAGCTGATATTGTGAACACGCCTGATAAGCCAAGTTAGGCGGAACATGGATTTCGCCGAGATATCCAGATATGTTTTAAATGGTGTTTTGGCAACTGTCGTTCACTTTTCTGTTTTATATTTCAACATTGAGGTTCTCGGCTTCGAGTCGGCCGGCATGTCCAATCTGGTCGCAGCGTTCTTCGGAATAAGCGCTTCGTACCTGGGAAATCGCTACTTTGTCTTCAAGCAAACCGACGTATCAGTGGCCCATCAGGCAGGTCTTTTCGCCGTTCTTTACAGTTTAATTGCATTGGGGCATGGACTTATACTCTTTGCCTGGAGCGACATCTACCTGCTCGACTATCGAATCGGGTTTATTATAGCGACGGGGGTCCAGTTTCTATTGAGCTACACTGGCAACAAATTTCTGGTGTTTAGACAATGAAGTACTTTCGTACCGCTTTAGCAACAGTCGTTTTCGCTTTCGTTTATATAGCGATTTACGTCGTGCACGTGACCTTCTTCCCCGTGAATGTTGTTCTCTATAGCGCTTTATTTGATGGCATTTTAGCTGTGGTACTGAGTTCGACGATATTCATTTTTTACCCCTACTTCAGTCTATTTAACGCTTTCGAAAAAACCCTGGTGCCTCTAATCTGGTTCCTTATAGCCTATGCCACTGCAATATCTGTACCTACCGTGATAGATCGATCTTTGTCATTTTATCTACTTGAGAAACTGGATCAACGCGGAGGAGGCATACTTCAGTCAAAACTTGAGTTGGTATTCACTCAGGAATATATCAAGGAACATCGTCTAGTGGACATTCGATTAACAGAGCAATTGCAATCTGGGACGATCGTGATTGAGGGCGGTTGCGTCAAGCTGACCCCGTGGGGACGAAATTTAAGTAAATTCAGTCGCTTCTTCCGCAAACATTTACTTCCAGGAAAACGATTAATTATGGGAAGCTATGGCGATTCCTTGACCGACCCATTTAGAACTGGATTACCCGAAAGGGCTGACTACAGGTGTTAATAGCGCGGTAGATCTGCCCAGTCCAATGAATGGCATAGTTCTGAAAAGTTTAATAATAGAGGCGGTCGATCACCTAGAAACCACAGTGATCTAGCTCGGTGCACTGCCGTGTTGCAACGGCAGCTCTGTGTTGTACACCACCTGCTTAAGCGCGAAGCTTGACTGGATATTAGCAACGCCGGGGATTCGGGTCAGCTTATCGGTCAGAAACCGCTCATAGGCTTGCAGGTCAGGCACCACAATTCTCACCAGATAATCCGACGCCCCGGTCATCAAATAGCATTCCATAACCTCAGGATAAGAGCTTATGGTCTGCTCAAACTCCTCCAACCCTGTACGCTCCTGACGGTCCAGAGAGACGTTAACAAAGACTGAAATCGGCAGACCAACGGCTCCCGCATCGACAATGCCTGCATAACGCTTGATAACGCCCGCTTGTTCCAGCGCCCTCACCCGCCGCAGGCAGGGAGAGGGCGACAATCCTATCGCTTCAGCCAGTTCAATATTGCTGATGCGCGCATTGTTCTGGATGTGGTGAAGAATCCGGTAATCAATCTTATCTAGCTCCATTTTGAAATTATCTGCCATATTTTGCTATATATCTATGCATTTGTTGTTATTTGACCTCATTATTACGCCTATTTAGCAATCCGAATTTCTCTGATATCTCTATACTTTTAACCTAAACCTGCTTTTAGAGACCGACAAAATGACCGCTGCCCCCATTCCCAGTTACATAGATGAACTGGCGGAAGATCGACACGAGTGGACAGAAGCCCTGGACGCTATTGAGCGCGAGTACGGCGAGAGTGGCGTGCGGGATATTCTGCGGGCTTTGCAAAATCACGCCCTGACTCAGGGTATTCCACTCAGTGAAGCAACACTCAACACACCCTACGTAAATACCATCCCACCATCACAGCAGCCGCCTTACCCCGGTGATATTGCTATGGAAAAAAAGATCGAAAACATCAATCGCTGGAACGCAATGGCAATGGTTCTACAGGCCGTGGATGCGGGTAGCGGGGTCGGTGGGCATATTGCTACCTATGCATCTGCAGCTACCATGTTGGAGGTAGGCTTCCACCATTTTTTCCGCTGCAAGTCCGAGAGCTATGGTGGCGATACGGTAATGCCCCAACCACACGCGGCACCGGGCATTTACGCCCGTGCATTTCTAGAAGGACGACTGAGTGAAGCTGAGCTCAAAAACTACCGCCGCGAACTCGGTGCCGGGGGTGGCTTGTGTTCTTATCCTCACCCACGCTCCATGCCCGACTTTTGGCAGACCCCCAACGCCTCTATGGGACTGTCGACGCCTGCGGCTATCTATCAGGCACGTTTTGCCAAGTATCTAGAAAATCGAGGTCTGAAGCCGAAAAATGGCGGCAAGATCTGGTGCTATATCGGCGACGGTGAGTCCGACGAGCCCGAGGTCCTTGGCACTGTGAACATTGCTGCTCGCGAGAAATTGAACAACCTGGTACTAATCATCAACTGCAACTTACAGCGGTTAGATGGGCCAGTGCGTGGCAACGGCAAGATAATTCAGGAATTGGAGCGCGGATTTCGAGGCGCAGACTGGAACGTAATCAAAGTTATCTGGGGCAGCGGTTGGGACGGCCTGCTGGCCCAGGATCACAACGGCAAGCTGCGCCAACGTATGGAGGAGTGTGTCGACGGAGATTATCAACGCTACTCGGTGCTCCCCGGCGACGCCCAGCGGGAGCATTGGGTAGACGGTGATGCAGAACTTGAACAAATGATGAACTCGTTGACCGACGAGGAAGTGCAGCAGATAAAACGAGGCGGCCAGGACCCCAAAAAAATATTCGCTGCCTACCAGCAGGCGGCCCAGAGTACCGATAAGCCAACAGTGATCCTGATCAAAACAGTAAAAGGTGACGGCATGGGCGCTTCTGCCCAAGGTCGCAATACGGCACACCAGAAGAAGAATCTAAACGAGGAGGAACGCCTGGCGCTGGCAGCAGACTACGGTATTCCACTGACACCGGCGGCGATAAAACTCGCCGAGTTCTACCGCCCGGAACCCGATAGCCCGGAAATGCTTTACCTACAGAATGAAAGAGAAAAGCTGGGGGGCTACCTGCCCGCTCGCACTGTGCAGTGTCCCACTATAGAGACACCGCCATTAGCTGCTTTCAAGAGCTTTATCGAGGGCTCGGGTAAACGAGAGTTATCCACCACTATGGCTGTGGTCCGCATGTTAGGCCAATTGATGAAGAATGAGGCGATCGGCAAATATGTGGTGCCCATCGTACCGGACGAGGCTCGCACTTTTGGTATGGACGCGCTA
>JBLIEI010000035.1:0-49864 GCA_047633055.1 Halieaceae bacterium
GGGCTCGGGTAAGCGAGAGTTATCCACCACTATGGCTGTGGTCCGCATGTTAGGCCAATTGATGAAGAATGAGGCGATCGGCAAATATGTGGTGCCCATCGTACCGGACGAGGCTCGCACTTTTGGTATGGACGCGCTATTTAAAAGTAACGGAATATATTCCCCCGAAGGCCAGAACTATACTCCGGTTGATGCCGATAGCCTGATGTCTTACCGAGAAGCACACGATGGCCAGATCATGCAGGAAGGCATCTGTGAAACGGGCGCCATGGCGTCGTTTCTAGCTGCGGGCAGCGCCTATGCAGTGCATGGTGTACCGACCATACCTTTTTATATTTTTTATTCGATGTTTGGTTTTCAGCGTGTAGGCGACATGATCTGGTCGTGTGCCGATATGATGTGTAGAGGTTTTCTGCTGGGAGGAACCGCAGGGCGAACCACACTGAATGGCGAAGGCATACAACACGAAGACGGTCATTCACACGTACTGGCAAGCACAGTGCCCAATCTTAAAAGTTACGATCCAGCTTTTTCCTATGAATTGGCAATCATCATTCGGGAAGGCATTTACCGGATGTATGAGTTGCAGGAGAAAATTTTCTACTACATCACTGTATACAACGAAAACTACATCATGCCCCCGATGCCAGAAGACAGCAGTACCAGCGCAGGCATCCTACGAGGCGGATATCTTTGGAAAAAAAGCGCATTGCAGGGAGAGCCCATTCACCTGCTAGCGAGCGGATCTATCATGCAACAAGCAATCGCTGCTGCCGACACGCTGGAGGATCAAGGTTTTGCCGTGCACATCTGGAGCATTACCAGCTTTACCGAATTGGCGAGAGAAGCCGAAGAGTGTGAAAGACACAGGCGCTTGAATCCATTGGCTGACCCTATAGTGCCGTATATTAAACAGTTGTTTGGCGCTGAAGCAGGCCCCATCATTGCCGTCACCGACTATATGAAAGCACTGCCCAACAGCATTGCCCGCTGGATGCCGGAGAGTTATACGGTACTGGGAACTGACGGTTTTGGCCTCAGCGAGTCGCGTGCTGACCTCAGAGATCATTTTGAAATTTGCGCTCGCCATATTGTGCAGACGGCATTAGTTTCGTTGTATCAGTCGGAATCCCTGTCGAAGCAGGCTCTGCAGGAACAAATAAAAGTTCTGGACATCAAGCCGACCAAACCTAATCCGGTAAACCGCTAGCTAGTGCCTTCGGATTTGTCATCGAGCACCTGGGCGAAGTAATCCATCGACTAGCGGCAGCCGGCCGTCCGTACCGGACTCCCGTTTACAGTTCGGTCCTGATCAAGGTGGGGTTAGGCCTTCTATCTCCAGTAGTGGCAATGGTTCAGCCAATTCAAAACCCAAAACTTTCGCATAAAAATACAATTCAGCCTCTAAAGCTCGAATCTGATTTTCAGCCTTTCGAAATCCGTGGCCCTCACCCTCAAAGGCCAGATATGCAGTTGGGACTCCCCGAGATTTTAGTGCCTCAAAAATCATTTCAGATTGATTTGGAGGCACGACCCGATCATCCAGACCCTGCAGCAAAAGTAGCGGAGCACGAAAACCGGTGAGATGATGAATAGGTGATCGTTGCACATAGAGATCTTTGCGTTCCGGGTACGGCCCTATAACCTGATCCAGATAACGCGACTCAAACTTGTGGGTATCTTCGGCCAGCGCCTCCAGGTCACTAATACCGTAATAACTGGCGCCAGCGGCGAATGCGTCGTGAAACGCGTGAGCGGCGAGCGTTGTATATCCACCGGCACTGCCGCCGCGAATTGTCAACTTTTTGGGGTCGGCCAAGCCTTGCTCCGCCAGCCAAGTGGCGCCGGCCACCGCATCTTCCACATCGGCAATGCCCCACTGCCCATAAAGCGAGCGTCTGTATTCCCGACCAAAACCGGTACTGCCGCGATAATTCAAGTCCAATATCGCGAACCCGCGACTAGTCCAAAATAACTGGCTGGGCTTAAATGTAGGACCGCTAACACCGGTGGGACCGCCATGGACACTGACAATTAGCGGTGGCGCCGAACCTGCCGGCGCTGTCACTTCTGGATTGGCTGGCGGCAGGTAGATGCCATGAGCAACGGCGCCGCTACCGGTGGGAAAGCTAACCATCTGGTACTCTGGAATCCAGTCCACACCCAGATCAAATTCTCCGGCAGTACGGATAGTCGTTAGCACAGAGCCCTGAAGATCCGTCTCCAATAGCACTGGAGGATGGTCAGTTGGCGCGTTAATAACGAACAGTCGATTCGCAACTGGCAGCACATCTCCTATTGCCGCACTTTCCAGCATCAGAGGCTGAGAAGTAGACTTGTCGGCATCAATTAACGCTAAATGCTCAACCCCGCCTCGCATGACCTGCGCCAGAATCATGCCGTCATCCAGCAGGTGATAAAAATTCCGTCCTACCTGCCAGTCTGGACCACCAATCTCCGCTTGTTCCAGACCGCTTTCGATAACACTGAACTGTTTACCCTCCACCCGATAGATCTTCCACCAGTCATCGCGGTCAGAAATCGCGTACAAATGGTGGTCGTTGTCAAACTGCGGATTGATAACCGATTCACGGCTGCCAGGGTTGTGCTTTGTAATATCGGCAAGTTCACCATCAGGATCAAAGCCCGCAGACCATAATGAGGTGTTGTCCCAAGGCATGTTGGGATGAAGCCAACTGGTGAATGCGATCCGCTGTCCATCAGACGAGATACTCACTGCCGAGACAAAATCTGCGTCCTCAAACAGGACCTCACCTTCAGACACCTCGCCCAAAGGGAGCGCCACTAGTACATTGCGCGGCTCGCCCAGAACCCGATGATCTTCTCGCACGCAAATGAGGCGATTGCGGGTGCTGTCGAACACACAACCGGCATATCGCAAATCCTGCTCCGGTGTGATCGGTACCGGCTGCTCACCGGGAGTAAAACGATATACACGCTGATCGTCAAAATTGGAGAACCATATCGTGCCATCTACCACCAGTACGCTGCGCCCGCCGTATTCCTGAACCCGGGTTCGGGCATTCCAGGGAGCAGGCAGAATTTCTTCCACGCCATCAAAGGCCGACCAGCGCATGATAGTATTCCGGCCACCCTCCTCTGGCCGGGATTCAACCCAATAAAGGAAATCCTCATCAAAGCTGAGAGAACCGAGCGCTCGAGTACCAGCCACAACCGATTCCGCACTGACCGGGGAGGGCCATGATCCATAGGGCATAGTTATCGTCACGATGCTTTCATCCTCATTGGCTTGATCCTCGGAGCTCCGATCACACGCCATCATTGTCATAATTGACAGAAGTATTATCAAGCGAAGGAAAACTGTGTACATAGATACCCTGCAGCGCAACAACTGGCCAATTGGAAACGCAATTCTACCAGCATCGCTCGGGAGATTCTTTAGCGAGGGAGACAGCAATCTGATTACCGTACTTACCCGATTATTCGGCTAGCTTCTGGGATTTTAGCCGACTGCCATTGTGAATTTATTATGGATTCACAATGGCAATCGGTATGCTATGTCTATGAGAAGCCGTTACAAATTTTTACTGGTGGTACTGATACTTCACCTACCGCTATTCGCCTATCCGATACTTCGCTTATGTTACTGGCTGGGGCTTAGCAGTGGACTGACCACAGCCATCCTTGTGCCGCTCTTTTTTAGCCAAGTTATTGTCAGAGTGTATTTCAAACACTCAAATACCCGTCTGGTTTTCTGGCTACGACGAGCCGCCGATTTATGGTTAGGAATCAGTCCGCTATTACTTTGTATGCTCCTGGCGGCGGAGCTTCCCGTTGCTCTGAACTTGATTTCAGCACACTCGGCCGCCTACCTCCTTATTGGCTTAACTGTGGCATTAACAACTTACAGCGTGATAAATGCTTACGCACCCTCGATCGTTACTGTGTCATTGGAAAGTAAAAAACTGAAGTCTCAGGTACGCTTCGTACAGATTACCGACGTCCATATAGGCTCACGAAGTACAGCATTTCTGACCCGAGTCATGGACAGAGTAAACAGTCTAAGTCCAGAATTCCTTTGTATTACTGGCGATTTTATTGACGCCCGCGGAATATCTGAGCAAAGCTTAGCCGCATTACGTACATGCCCCGTGCCCATCTACTTCAGCACGGGCAACCACGAACAGTATGAGGATTTTGAAGACATACTCCGCCGTCTGTCCCGCCTCGGAGTTAACGTTTTGCGCACTGAAACCGCAATCCATGGCGATGTTCAGCTTATAGGTATCGATGACAGTGAGCGACCTGATCAGGTCGCGCGGGAGCTAGCGAGGTTACAGGTCGACCACAGACGCTTCGCCTTATTGCTTTATCACCGCCCCCGCGGTCACGCCGACGCTGCTGCTGCCGGAGTCGATCTGATGATCAGCGGGCACACTCACAATGGCCAAATCGTACCGTTTAACTTTGTAGTCGGTCGAGTCTTTGAGCAAACTGTGGGCTTGTTCAAGACAGCGTCGACGCACTTATATGTTTCTCCGGGAACTGGCACTTGGGGACCGGTGATGCGCTTGGGCAGTCGAGGGGAGATAACACTGTTCGAAATAAAGGCGGTGTAAGTCTTTCAAGGAGAAAAAACATGTTCGCGTCAGTAAAAAAGCTATTGCTAGGTTTTATTTTTTTGGGCCTAGTTGGCACTAATATCCTTACTCTCACAAGTACCGCGTTCAATACGGCTATATCTGGTCTACTCGCGGCCAGCCTCGGAGTAAAGACGGTATCGGCCTTAATGCAGCGTAAGATTGCATCTCAGGATCTGGCTTTGAAAAAGCATAAGGCTCAACTTACTAGCAAAAAACAGGCTACTAGACGTTTCGGATCCCGGTTAACCCAGCGGACGAAAAGAGTCACTGCCAAAAGCCTCGCGGCAATTCCCGCTGAATCGGTACCACTTGTCGGGATTGCTGTGCTGATAGCGGACACCAGTTACGAGCTCTACGCCGCCTGTGAAACCATTCGCGACCTTGATGATTTATACCAAAGCCAGGGGATCGTTGATCAAAGCGCAGAGGACGCAATACACGCCGCCTGCAATCCAAACTTACCAGACCCTGAAAAAGTTTGGCAGAACGTACTGGGAAAAAGCGAGGAGTGGTGGCAGAACGTAACAGACGTACTGTAATTTTGTGCAAGAGTAATGCGGCCAGCACAAACTCCCGCTACACTGCCTCCGTGCTCATTAAGAAAACGGACTAGTTTTTAATGCTACAACTGATGTACCAAGGCCAATGGGCGCTTTTCCTGCTCATTGTCATCGCCTTAATTATCTCCCTTTCGTTCCATGAATACGGCCATGCGGTCTGCGCAAAATATTTCGGCGATGACACCGCACAGAAACTCGGTCGGCTAACGCTCAATCCCGTTGCTCATATCGACCCAATGGGTTTACTGATGGTGGTGCTTATCGGCTTTGGCTACGCTAAGCCCGTGCCTACCGATCCCAGAAATTTTAATTCTCGCTGGGCCACTCCATTGGTCGCCGCTGCAGGACCCGCGATGAATCTACTGCTCGCTTGCATTAGTATTAATTTATATGTGATCGGGCTAAACGCGGGCTGGGAGGTTTTCGCGGGCAGCGGGCCGCAGTTTTTCTTTACCTTTCTTGCCTTGATTAATTTGCTATTGATGGTGTTTAACCTGATACCCCTTGGCCCCCTGGACGGTCATTACATCATGCCCTATTTTTTACCCACCGCGATGGCAAAAAAGTACCTCTATTACAACGCCCGCTACGGTAACTATTTATTTCTTGGATTGGTGCTCCTAAGTCTGGCGGGACTACCGATCTTCAAGTATGTACGGCAGGTTGGAGAGACCATACTTCCACTGATTATTTTTGTGAGATCAGGACTTAATTGAAAGCCCGATCACGATCTGCAATACCCCTACTCTCATTGACAGTCAGCAGTACCGCCAAGCCTAAAATAAAAAATGTCAGTGTCGATAAGAGAGCTAAGCGGTGGTCCCCTTGGGTTACACTACTAATAACACCGTAACTAAGCGGGCCTATGATGGCCGCAGTTCTGGCGCAAAAGCCCCATAGGCCAAAAATTTCTCCGGAGTGGGAAACGGGTGTAAATTCACCTATAAGCGCACGCCCTCCAGCCTGCGTGGCTCCCAGAGCCAGCCCCAGCAGATTGCCAGCAAACCAAAAATCGGCACTTGTGTCAGCAGTTATTGTGAGAAGCCCCGCTATAATCCAGAGCAACAGCCCACAAGCGAGGCTTGGCACCGATCCAAACCGGTCCTGGACAAAGCCAAAAGCGAAAGCGCCAAGAGCCGCGGTAAAGTTAACCACCATAATCAGGATAATTAAATCCTGGCTATCAAATCCCATAACCTCCTGTGCGTAAATCGCCGCCACGACGACAACGGTTGCCACACCTGCCTGATAAATCGTGAGGCACAGTAAGAATCGAAACAGATCAGGCAGCTGACTGGCCCGCCTCAGAGTTTGCCTGACAGCATTGAACCCCTCACGAATATAGCTACCCCCAGCAGCAAGCGGCGTAGGCTGAGCTCTCTCACGCAACCACAGGAAAGTGGGCAGTGCGGTAAGCGCAAAAATTATGGCCGTAATTAGCAAAGTCACTGGAACGTAAGATTCCGCTGTACCTCCACGCGCACTCGACCAGGTTATATAAGCGAGGCATAGACCTAGTGTCAGCAGCCCTCCAAAATAACCCAGGCTCCAGCCATAGCCCGAAATCTTTCCCATACTGCCACTGGCCGCGATTTCAGGCAAAAATGCGGCGATAAGATTTTCGCCACTGGCAAAGGCGATTGCTGACAGTACCAGCAAGGGAAATGCTAGCCACAATTGACCGGGCGCTGCCAATGCCAGTAGCGCGGTAGCCGCTACGCAGGTGATGGTCGATATAAGAAGGAACGCTTTTTTGCTGGCTCGGTGATCAGCCACTGCACCCACCACCGGTCCGGCAATCAATACAATGAAGTTGGCAAGCGCAATGGCGCCAGTCCACAAAAGGGTCGCACTACCGGGAGATTGTCTATCCACATCCGTAGCCATAACGCCAACAAAATAGGCGCTGTAGATCGTAGTCATCACCACGGTGGTGTAACCGGAGTTGGCAAAGTCATAAAACGCCCAGGACCACAGCTCCCATGAGGTGGCTGGCGGGGTATTGCCTGGTGACGTATTAGTCTGCATGCTTGTCCCTGAGATGCCTATTACCAACGTGCTATCGGCTTGGACCACAGCGTACTGCATTTACTGGAGCGAGTCGAAGTGCTGGAGATATTACAAAACATCGCCATGAAGCTTGCCGATATGGTGATGGCGGTGATCCCCCGACCGGTCCCCAATGCGCGCGTTTTAAGCGAGTGCAAAATCATTTCCCACCGAGGAGAGTTCGATAATGTGACGGTGAAAGAGAATACCCTCGAAGCTTTTCGGGACGCAAGTAGCCACGGAGTTTGGGGAATTGAATGCGATATCCGCTGGAGCTCTGATCTCATACCCGTAGTTTGCCACGATGCTAACACTAGCCGCGTGTTTGGGACTTCACTGATATTAGCGGAGACTCGCTTCGGTGATTTGCGAGAGCAACTGCCACAGATACCCTCACTGGCTGAGATCGTCGCTGAGTTCGGTGGCCGTACTCATCTAATGCTAGAGATAAAAGAGGAGTACTACCCGCAACCCCAGCAGCAATCCAAGATTTTGGAGGCCGCGCTGGACACGCTTAAACCCGCTGAAGATTATCATTTCCTGGCGCTCGAACCCGATTTATTTCAACGAGTCCGACACGCCGTAAAGTTAAGCTGCCTACCAGTAGCTGAACTCAATGTACAACGCCTGAGTGAAGCCAGTCTCCTTCAAAGTCTTGGCGGCTTATCGGGACACTATTTACTATTAGGCAATTCTCTATTGGCGAAACATCACCAACACGGACAGCAAATCGGTACCGGCTTTGTTTCATCACGTAATTGCCTGTTTCGAGAACTGAATCGCGGTGTAAGATGGATATTCAGCAATGATGCCGTGCGGATGCAGAAAGTTCTGGACTCCTATCTATAGAATGCAAACGCACAATAAAATTAAACACGGATCACGCCAATCGCGTGCTTCCAATCTTAAGGAAAATCGGGCATGACCTCTGGATTCACTGAAAAAGATGTATCCTCACAAGCAGGAAAAACTTTCGTTATCACCGGAGCCAACACCGGGCTTGGCTATGAGGCCGCACGGGTGTTGTCAAAGAATGGGGCCCGGGTGATTATCGCCTGCCGCTCCGAAGAAAAGGCAAACGCTGCAATCGAAGCCATCACTGAAGAAAACGGTGATGTTGACCTGAAATATGTGGCTCTGGACCTTGGCGATCTGGCGTCGGTTCGTGCGTGTGCCGATCAGCTTGTCCAGGAAGACCGTATCGACGCCCTAATCAATAACGCGGGAATAATGGTGCCTCCCTACGAACTAACTAAAGACGGCTTCGAATCTCAGTTTGGCGTGAACCACCTGGGACCTTTTGCCTTAACTAGCTTGCTACTTGAAAAACTGGCGGAGGCTGACGAACCCAGGGTGATCAACACCAGCAGCCTTGCTCATCATGCGGGTAAGATCGATTTTAAAGACATAAATGCCGAGCGGGGCTACAAACCTAGTAGGCGATATGCGATGAGTAAACTGGCAAATTTGTTGTTCAGCAATGAATTACAACGGCGCCTGGAAGCCGCCGATATGACAACGATCTCACTAGCCTGTCATCCAGGGGTCGCAGATACCGAACTGTCTCGCTATCTTCCCGATTTTTTGAGCGGTACGTTCTCCTTAGTGGCCGGCCCACTGTTTAACACCGCTGCCAGCGGAGCATGGCCGACACTCTGCGCAGCCACCTCTCCCTACGTGCAAGGCGGAGAATACTATGGGCCAGCGAAGCGACGAGAAACCGCAGGTCCGGCAATAAAAGCCAAATCCAGTCGCAGAAGCCAAGATCGAAAACTGGCAGACCGCCTGTGGCAAATATCTATTCAGATGACCGGCGTAGACCCCGGAATTTAGAGCGATCAGAAAATCCTGCGGCCGCCCTCGGTGTGCCGGAATAACCTAATAGCTACCCACAAAAGGACCCTGCCGCAAATAATCACGTGCCTGAATCTGGTCCATGATGAAGTCAGCCAGTTCGGCGGCGCGAACGCGAAAGGCTGGTGGGCTAAGCAAGGAGACGGCTGGGTTGCCGACAAAGGCTTCGGGCTCTATGAGCGGACAGCGTACCAGCATCCAATCTATCCGTGACTCGGCCAATACACCGTACTCCGCTTGCTTGTCCTGCAAGGCGCTACGTAAGCCCAGTTGCGCCAGCGTCCTAACCCACCAACCAAATAGATCGCGCTCATCACCCGGCATTTTTACCCCTGCACCTGAAACAACGATGTACTGTGAGATCTGCGTCGCAGGGTCAGACTCGATATAGGTCACAATGTTTTTTGAAACCCGCGTGCTGAGAAATCTGCTCGCTTCCGTATCCGCCTTAACTGGGCCTATAGCAGTAATGACAACGTCACTGCTACTAAGCAGTTCTTTTATCACTTCCGGATCCAGAGCATCGCCTTCAATAACCGTAATTTGATCGCGATACGCATTCAGCTTGGCGGGCGTACGCGCCAGCGCACGGATCCGATATCCACGATTGAGCGCCTCCTGTAGTAAATAGGTACCGACCATGCCGGTAGAACCCAGGATAGCAATTGTCTGGCTCTGCTCGACGTCTACCTGAGTTCGGCTGCTGGTCGAAGATACGGGAACCGGCCCCTGAGTGGCGCAGGCTAAGAGCACGCATGACAGGGCAATTACAAAAATACATTTCAAAATAGTTACAACGCGCTGCATCGCTCTTTCTCTAACATCGTATCCTCACGTTCGGATTATCAATCATCGAAGCCTTCGTCCTCGAAGGACATCGGCTGTGGGGCCTCTTCTGCCTGTGAGTCCTGTTCATCCATAGGCATATGATCATCGACAAGTTCCGAATCAACCGGCAATGTGTCGCTCTCTACAGTCATGGGTTGTCGAATCCCAATGTGGTAAACAGCAAAGCCGGGTAACACAAATTGATCCAAAGCCATGCCCAATATTCGACCATTGAGATCCGAAACCACTTCACTTCTTTCATTGGTGACCGGGTTTATAACTTCACCCAGAACGTCACCGGCCCTTACGTCACCACCCAATTTAGCCTGGCTGAATAAAATTCCAGAGGCATTTGCTCTGACCCAACTTGAACGGTAGAAGGCCGGAGAGGGCTTGGCCCACAAACTAAAATTGGGGTACATGCCGTTTTTGTCAAGCAGTGTGTCGATTGCGGCCACCCCCTCCTCTACTAACTTCACCTGCATACGCATGGGTTCGCCAGCTTCCAGCGTGGCAGTCGGAATGCCGGCCCGTACCGCTGCTGCTCGCAGTGAACCACTGTTTCCCGGCGTATTGAGCACCGGTATATCCCCAAACAGCGCGGCAAATTTGACCACCTTCGGATTAGTCATATCCACGCGCAGCTGGGTGATATTGGTGCGATAGAACGAACCCGTGTGTAAATCCACAAGCGCATTACACCGCATGACCACATCATTGAAAAACGCATAGGCAATTCGGGAGGCCATACTGCCATCGGGGTTGCCAGGAAAATAACGATTAAGGTCCCTACGGTCCGGCAGGTAACGAGAGTTACGTGAAAAACCCAGTAAATTCACGATGGGTACCCCCACCACCATACCGTGCAATTTGCGGGGGTCCAGGTTGTACATTACCCGACGCACCATTTCGATACCGTTTATTTCATCGCCATGAATTGCCGCAGTCAAACAAAGTGTCGGGCCGTCGAACGCTCCATTGACGGCCAACACCGGTGTATCGATGGCCATGCCGCTGAACGAGCGAGATGGCGTCCAGTTCAAACGTGTCGACGTTGATGGCGGAATCTCAACGCCTAATAACTTTCGTGTCCTATTGGGCATGTTGCTTGCCGAGTCAGTACTGAGCAATTCTCCGCTGACAATACCTGCAGGCGCAGGCGTGCGCTTGAGGGATCCGTCGACGCGGCTTTCGTTTTCGTCTCCCCGAAACAACGGGGGCTGCTTACCATCCGGGACAACCTGCTTGAGGTCAATATTTTCGGCCTTGGGCTGGTCTGGAATACGGGACAGAATATCTTTGGCTCGCATTGGCATATCCGCCGCCTGCAAGATTTTCATCCGAAGCTGCCGATTATAGTCAGGTCTATCGGTCAGGAAACCATCGACGGCGGCAACAGCCTCGGCAGAATTGTGGTTTTGCAAGCTGACATTCAACCAGGCTGCGGGGAAAAAAATATCCCCTGTTTTCTGGATTTCTTCCAATAGTTCAAGAGTTCTGGGTAGGTAAGCCTGTGAATGCACTCTGCGACTGGGATGGTGAAGATTAGCCAAACCACTCAATACCCAATTTTCAGTGGTTCGATTATGTCCTGCCGCTAGCGACGCAAAAAATGTGTCGCGCGTGGCTTCGTCTGCAGAGAGTGACGGCGCGATAAATTTCAGCCGGCGACGTCTATCCCGATTTTCAATACGCCCTAACTGGATCGCAATAATTTTCTCTGACTGCTTCGGTAACCGAATAGCCAGTATTTCAGCCAAACCGGTGTAGTCCACCTCAGACAGTCTTAAAGCGGGCGGTTGAGACTCCTTCGTCCAGATATCATTTAGGCGCTGAACCTGTTCGGGAGCGCTGGCAAGCGACGAAAACGCGCTAAAATAGAGTCGCGCCTTACCCCCGTCCGTCTGGTTATTCAATGCTTGCCATAATGAGTCTTCTACCTCAGCCTGCAACTCCTCTCGCTGCCCCGCCGTTAACAGACTGATGTATATCCGCGAAAGCTGATTAAGAGCCAAGTCGAGTAACAGCTCATTGTCCTCATCCCGCACAATACCTAGTAACGCTTCAAGGTATGCATAAGGCTCAACGTCGCCACTAGACAGCAAGTTTTCGTAGAGGTTGATAAGCAATGCGCCCTTTTCTATTCCCTCCATTGCAGACCAGTTTGGCGGCAGCGGAAGCTTGGCTGGAAAAAGACCGTAGCCCATACCGTCGGCATTAAACTGCGCCGTCCTGGTAAGTGGCGTGTTCGGGTCGGGCCAGGGTGTCGTACCGAACGCCGAGTTAATGGACTTGATCTGGGACTCGACACCACTGGTGACGCCAATACCAAATTGCTGAGGCCATATGCGTTCCAACCCCTGCGGGTCTCGCTGGAGGACTCTTGACTCGCCCGCGGCACTAACAGTTATTTCAAATTCAGGACGCCCTGCGGTGTTGACCCAGGTCTGGCTCCATGCCATGAGATCCGTGCTGGTCTTGCGGTCGAGAATCTCTATGAGGTCGGGCCAGCTGGCATTGCCCAGAGCGTAACTGCGCAGATATTCCTGCAGTCCTAAACGGAACTCCGCCTCACCAAGGAGAAGCTCCAACTGGCGCATCATTATCGGCGCCTTATGATAAATAATGTCACCATACATCTGCCCGGCCTCATTGAGATTTGGCAGCTGCTGGCGAATCGGATTGGCGCCTTGTGACCGGTCTGTGCGGTAAGCGCCTGGGTAGTGCTCGTGAAGAAAAGTGAGTTGGTGATCAACGTCGGGAAATGCGGGTTTAACGATTTTACCCGCCATCAGATTGACAAAGACTTCCTTAACCCAAACATCGTCAAACCAGTCCATGGTGACCAAATTGCCAAACCACATATGCGCGGTTTCATGAGCAATCAGATTGGCTCTATTGAGTAACTGACTTTCGGTGGCTGATTCCTCAAGCCACAGGGAGCTAGCACGGTATTGAATGGCTCCAACATGTTCCATACCACCGTAGGGGAAGTCAGGAAGCAGCACGAAATCAAATTTATTGAAGGGATATGTGATGCCCGTGTATTCCTCCATCCAGGCAAGAGCGCCTACATGCAAATCGAAAATAGCATCGATATTTCTCGCGACTTTTTCACCGTCTGTTTCACGATGCCACAGAGTCATTGAACCGCCTTCATAGGGCCGGCTGACCAATTCAAATTTTCCTGCGACGAATGAAAACAGGTAGGAGCTGATCGAATCGGTACGGGCAAACCGGTAGCGCGTTTTCCCTGCAACCTCCGCCATGGAAGCGACCGCTCCGTTCGACAAGGCCTTCCAGCCAGCAGGGACATCTAAGGTCAGGTCAAAGGTCGCCTTCAGGTTAGGCTGATCGAAAAGGGGGAATGCAGTACGGGCGCGATCTGGCACAAACAGGGTGTAGAGGAATTCGGGGTTGCGATTGAGCGACGAGGAGCCAGCCTCGAACTCTATCTGCACCGTATTACGGCCCAAGCGCAAGACCTTTGGAGGCAGCACGATATGTTCATTCTGGTACTGAATGCTCAGCTCGACGCCATTAGCGCTTAATAATTTCAGAGACTTGGGGTTCTCACGAAAGTCCAGCTGCAGAGGCTGGTCTATCGCATCCAGATCAAAGGTAATAGTGGCCGTAGCTGATATAGATGCAACACTGTCTGCGGGAACATCAAAGTACAATAAGTAGTTGATGTTTTGTAGATGGGCGGCGCGATATTCCGCCAGTTCCAACGAGACTCCGGGAACAACTTCCTGCTCCTGGGCCATACCCACAGCACCCGTCAAGACCAGCACCGCCGTCAAAATCCACTGCCTCAAAGTTCCATCCTCATCTTCAAAATATGTGTTGGAGCCACCATAGCTCTACTGCGCACAATGGGCCAGTGCCCCGGTGCGGGAATGGGTAAAATCTTAGCCCGGCCTGATCACGAGTGATCTGTCGGTCTATGGCAGTATGTTAAGGTTGCCCCCGCAAAATTCATAGATAACGGCAAGCACCATGAATAGATGGGAAATACTGGACACCGTAGATATACCCAACGGCGGCGGAGCGCTCAAGCTGATGCGCCGAGCCGAGGAATTTTCTATTCGCCTTTCTGGCATACGAGGCGAACTGATGAACTCACGCGTGCACGGTTCGGAAGAAGCTCTAGCGGAACTGGGCTGCGCACGACTGAGTAAAGCCAGTGCACCCCGCGTGCTGGTCGGCGGGTTGGGTATGGGGTTTACGCTTGCCGCGGCCCTTAAAGCTGTTCCCCAGTCAGCAACCGTGACCGTAGCAGAGCTAATCCCCGGTGTTGTGACCTGGAACCAGGGGCCACTCGGAGAATGCGCTGAAAACCCCTTACGTGACAGCCGCAGCAAGGTCTACATCGGTGATGTAGCAGAACTGATGGCACCCAAGAAGCCGACTTTCGATGCGATTTTACTCGACGTCGATAACGGCCCGGAAGGCCTGACACAATCTGACAATCAATGGCTTTATTCTTCCTCAGGGATCGCCGCCATCTATAAAACGCTCAATCCTAACGGTACGCTCGCAGTGTGGTCGGCTGGACCGGATCCGCTTTTCCTGATCCGACTCAAAAAAGCCGGCTTCAGCGCCTCTGTGCGATCGGTAAGAGCCCGTAAGGGCAAAGGCAGCCGTCACACCATTTTTCTAGCTCAGAAAACTGTTATGACGGCTTGAGCACTAACCCTAAGTCTCGCTAGACTACCTATTACCACTGCTGGAGCGCGCGGGTCGAGACTGCCCAGTGCGGCTTCCACCACCTCCTGGCCGGCCAGCGCCTGCACGAGACCTGTTATTACCAGCCCCGCCAGCGCTTTTACCGCGACCATTGGAGTTGTTGCGCCCGCCACCGCCACGACCGTTCTGAATCGGTTCGGCCTTGATTGAAGGGTCGACGTCATAGCCCGGTAAGTGGACCTTATCGATATCAGTGCCAAGCACTCTTTCGATATCGCGAAGTAGCTTCAGCTCATCAACGCAGACCAGTGATATCGCTGTGCCCTGCTGACCCGCTCGCGCAGTTCGACCAATACGATGCACATAATCCTCGGGTACATTCGGCAACTCAAAATTCACCACATGCGGGAGTTTATCAATATCAATGCCGCGCGCAGCAATATCAGTAGCAACAAGAACCCTAACATTACCTGCTTTAAAATCTGCAAGTGCTCTGGTTCTAGCTCCCTGCGATTTGTTGCCGTGGATTGCTGCCGAGGTGATCCCATCTTTATCCAGCTGCTCTGCAAGCTTATTGGCAGCGTGCTTTGTTCGTGTAAAAACGAGGACCTGTTGCCACTCCTCCTCACCAATTTTATGAGACAACAACTCGCGCTTGCGGCCTTTGTCTACTGGGTACACAATCTGACTTACCAGCTCTACCGCAGTGTTTTCGGGCGTGACCTGTATTTCGGTAGGCTTGTTTAGAAACTCAGACGCCAGGGCCTTAATTTCTCTCGAAAACGTTGCTGAAAACAGCAGAGTCTGACGTTGCTTAGGAATGACATTCAATATTTTTCGAATATCACGGATGAAGCCCATATCCAGCATTCGATCAGCTTCGTCCAGAATAAGTATCTCTACTTTCTCCAGGTTAATACTTCGCTGTTGGACGTGATCAAGCAAGCGACCCGGAGTCGCGACGACAATGTCGACACCCTTGATCAGTTTTTGTTTTTGCGGATTGATGCTGACACCGCCAAAAATCACGGCAGAGCGAAAGGGTAAATATTGCCCGTAGTCCCGGACACTTTCGTGTACCTGGGCAGCGAGTTCGCGGGTTGGAGTAAGTACCAGTACTTTGGGATACCGCTTCTGGTCTTCCCGATAATCTTTTTGCAGTTTTTGTAGTACCGGCAGAGTAAACCCTGCAGTTTTACCCGTGCCCGTTTGCGCGCCGGCTAGTACATCTTTGCCTTCGAGTATAAGAGGTATGGCTTGCTGCTGAATGGGTGTTGCCTCATCGTAGCCCTTTTTTTCTACCGCGCGCAGTAGTTCAGTCGATAGACCGAGATCTTTAAATAACATTTTGTGTTGCTCCTGATTCTCTCTATACGAGAGCGCCTGACCAGAATGCGGAATAACAAAGAGATATTCGCGAATGGTTCGGTCCAGGCTTGGAATTAATAATGATGTCGCTCCTCACAGAGAGTGAGGGAGAGGTGAAGCGTAGACCGAAGTACGCCAAGACGGGCGGCACTATACCAGAGCGTGTGTAAAAAGATAGGGCTAGGCAATGGTTCTGATGCTGCGTAGAACCAGGCTAAGACGATAATCGGGACTGCCCTATGTTTGCCGCTCGTTAGAGAAACTGACGAATTGGCAGCACTACCAGGGTTTAGCCGGGCTTTCAGGTTTCAGTTCCGGAACTGTGCTATCAAGCGTGTCATTTTCGCCGACCACGCTTTTTCTGAAGCCGCGAATGGCAGAGCCTAGGTCAGCACCAAAGCCACTCAGCCGTTTACTGCCAAACAGCATGATCACAATCATAAGAATTATCGCAAGCTGCCATACGCCTATACCGCCAATACCCATTGCCAGAGTCCTTGATTCTTAACTGCAAGTTAATGCTATCGAATAGCCGGGGAAGAGGCTTGGGCGCTTTCGAAGCGCCCAAGCGAGTCACTTGTATGTCACGAGCCGACGCGACCCCCGTCTTTGCGGCGAATGACAAAGGTGCAATCGCGCGGGATGGTAACGCCATCAACATTCGCTGGAAAGTTAGTTAACAGGGGGTCACCATTACCCGGGTGCTGCGTATTAACAAACATTGTCCTACGATCAGGCGTTACCGTGATTCCCGTAATTTCGTCGCCGGTAACCCCAGTGAACAAACGCTTTATATCAAGCTCGGCAGAACCGTTTTTGTCATAAACACTGGCAACGAGCATTTGATTGTTAAGTCCTTTCTGCTGACCCCCGTCTGTCTGTATAAACAGTCGTCCATCCGGATCAATCCAGATTCCATCGGGATCACTAAAGGTGCGCTCGTCGTCGGGGTCGTGTGTATCCTCTGCAATAACGAATATATCCCATTCAAAACGGGTGCCGGTGTGCCGCTCACTATCGTGCCAACGGATAATATGACCATCAGAGTTTGGCGCCACGGGGTTTGCAGGATCGGCGACAGTGCGTTGACTATTATTGGTCAGAGTACAATAAACATCACCGTTGGGCGCTACGCTGGTCCACTCGGGACGATCCATTGGGGTAGCACCCAATAGATCTGCCGCGATTCTTGTATAAGTGAGGACGCGTGCCTGACCTGGCACTCCACTGCCAAAGCGAGCCTCCAGTACAGGATTGTTATTGGTTAGCTCTAGCCAGTCTCCTGAGCCATCATCATTGAAGCGAGCAACATACAAGCTGCCATGATCCAATGGATTTTGGCCTCTCTTGCGCATTGAACGCCAGTTGCCTTCAGAGACGAATTTATAAATATAGTCGAAGCGCTGGTCATCGCCCATATACGCGACCACGCGGCCGCCCTTACCCGTCACCAACTCTACCCCTTCGTGCTTAAATCGTCCGAGTGCAGTGCGTTTCACAGGTATGGCGTTAGGCGCTGCCGGATCAATTTCAACGACCCAGCCAAATCGATTGTCTTCATTGGGATTCGACGGATCTGAAAGGTCCCAGCGTCCCTCTGTAGAGTGGGTCTCCCAACCATAGTTGAAACCAGTGGGTGTGAAGCCATAGCGAGCCTGCTCCTCGCTGGCCACCCAGTTGCCCACCCCCGTATTGGAGTCAAAGCTGGAATCTCCAAAGTAGCCGTTGAAGTTTTCCTCGCAGGTAAGATAAGTGCCCCAAGGGGTGTGACCACTGGAACAGTTGTTGACAGTGCCTCTGGCCCCGACTTCAGGTGCAATCGTATCCTGACCCGCTACAGGACCGGAAAATTTCATCGGTGTATTCGCGGTGATACGGCGATTGTAGTGGCTATCTGTTGCAACCTGCCAGCCACCGGAGCTTTTACGGATATGAACCATTGTCACACCGTGCGCGGCCTGGGACAGGCGAATGTCTTCATCGCTTTCAGGGAAACCTTTGCCAAGCACGTGTGTATTGCGACCAAATTCGTGATTAATGGCCAGAATACCCTCGATATTACGCCTGCGACCGCGGGCTGGAAAAAAATGCATACCGTCATGCCCAATTCCAACCATGCTTTCCTGTTCGGTGGCAGTGGGTCTGGTCAGCGGATCTCCGCTATATTCTTCAATACCAGATACCAGCGGAGTACCCCATGGGATGAGCACATCGTATTCATAGTCTGGGGAAATCTGCGGCACCGGCCCAGTGCCCAATGCAACTGGAACGGGCTCAAAGTCAATGCGCCGGCGTTTACTGTCTAGCCTGTTTTCGTGCCAACCAAACTTATGGTCATCATCATTGTACAGATTCTTGCCCTTAATACTTTGACTGGCCTTGGCGATACTGGGAGCGATAAAGCTAGTGGCCGCCAGAGCCATACCGCCACTCATGAATTTTCGACGTGAAGCAGATACCTTGAGCACTTCTTCAAAAGGTCGATTGCTGGTTTTGTTGCTCACTTCATCATCGTGGCTCATCGATACAAACTCCATTAAAAAATATGATTGGCAGCGGGAAGTACACACCCGCTTTCAGGTGCCTACTAAGATTGCTTAGCATGGTCTAGGGAAATGAACGTTCGGTGATCGTTGGATTAACGTTGAATTACAGTTTTGCTATGGAAATATTGCACTAACACCAATGCGATCAGCTTCAGCCATGCATTAGCGACGCAACGGGAATGGTTTATTCGACCAACCCCAGGCCCGATTAGCGCCTTCCCCACATTTTCAGCTAAAGTAAAGCTGTCCGCGATACCGAGAGCAGTAAACAGCCTAATGAAAGAATGTAACCAATGTGGAAAATGTTGTATTCACTATAGCGACGGCGGCCTATCCGCAAGTACAGAAGAGATAGAACAGTGGGAGCTATTTAATCCTGCCATTGCAGCATATGTCGTTGACGGTAAAATTTGGATGGACCCGGTCAGCGGCAAGCAATTAACCCACTGCCCCTGGCTTGAAGTGCTGCCCAATAGCAGCGACTCAGATCCCGTCAAGTACGGCTGCCTTATCTATAATGACCGCCCTAACGACTGCAGGCACTATCCGGTTTTGATTGCGGACATGGTCCGTGATGGCTGTGAGATGATAGAGCTAAGAGATCTTGATGCTCCGGAACTCGCACAAAAGACCCTAGATGAGCTGATGGCCGATAGCCGACCACCGCTATCGCAAGCTCACTAACCGCAGCATTTCTTGTACTTTTTGCCACTGCCGCAGATGCAAGGCTCATTGCGGTTGGGGGTCTTGGCTACCGTCAGGGTCGGTGCTCGATTGACCAGAGCCATCAACTCAGCAGTATTCTCCTCTGCCTCAGGGTCAGCGTTAATCGTTATATCTGCAAAGAGTCCGTGCTCGGCAACCAGCGCCTCAACCTCAGTCTTGCGCTGCTCTGAGCCTACTGTAAGCTGCAGCGGATACTTTTTGCTGCCGCCTCGAGAAGCTGCCTTCGTCGTATATGCAGAGCCGCTATGATCTGAGCGAGGGGCTGAACCGCCCTGGAAAAAAAACTTGTCGGACATGGAAATGCCTCCGATTACTTAAAGGGGTAGAACATAGCTGCCAGGAAGTGCTTCTTAATCCATTATAAAAGACTACCGCTATCGCCAATTACCCAACGACAGCAGCCGCGGCATTGTACGCGACTATCAGCTCGGGGGTAAGCGGGTAGCCAAACGCTCGATAAGATATGCAACAAGCCGGTGACCGACAAATATAGAGGGTAAAAATAGGCCCAAGCTACAAGATAAAAACCTCAGATCTGACTGACAAACCCGACGATTCGCGCTGTCAGTTTGTCGTCGCCAACTATGACGGGGCGTCGCGCTTGACCGGTGCCACAGTAACGCTTCTTTTTTGAGTCAGTGTAATACCAAGCAATATAACGATCAGTCCCAGGAATTGACTGGGCGCTGCCGCTTCTCCAAGAAAGAGCACGCCAGCGGCGAAAGCGATTGCCGGAATAATGTAGTTGATGATAGAGAGGAACGTGGGCCCGCAGTCTGTGACAACGCGAAAATACACCCAGGTCGCCAGTCCCGTTGAGACCACGCCCAGTAGCAGGGTCGCCAATAGTGAACTCATAGAGGCACTATGCAACTGGGGCTGCTCAACCATCAGTGTGAATGGTAACAGCAACAGCGTACCTATGATCAATGAGCCTGTAGCGACCACCAGCGTATTGATGCTAGGAATGCGTTTGGTATACACCGCATTACTGGCGTAGGCCAGGGTTGCCCCCAACACCGCCAGCTGCGCGGTCAGTGTCTTGCCGTCAATGCCAGCCAGAGCGTCACCACCTACAAGCACCATTACGCCCAACAACCCTAGCGAGACGCCCGCTATGCGCCTGGGTGTCAGGGTATCGTTGTGAACAAAGAAATGGGCCAACAGCACTGTGCTGATTGGCATTAAGGCCATTAATAAGCCGGCCTGAGCGCTAGTTATGCGCGTTTCTGCCCAGGCAATCAATGAGAAGGGAATAAGGTTTCCGAATATCGCTAGTATGCAGAAGCGACCCCACCAGTAGCTTGAACGGGGCAACGAATAGCCCTGCCAGTGCATGATGACATAGAGCGTCAACGCTCCCACTGCCAGGCGTATATTCACTAATGTCAGCGGTGCGAAGGATTCCAGTCCTACGGCGATGAGGTAGAAGGCAAGACCCCAAGCCGTGCTGAGAAATCCGAGCATGAGCCAATGAATGGGGCGCGGTGTTTGCATCAGCTTGAATTCTCCCACATTTTGGATAACGCTAATCAAGGCCAGATATACTGGTTTGAATTCTATAACTCTCAAATATCTTTTGAAATTGGTCCGCCTGGGCCGATTCGAACGGCCGACCTGCCGCTTAGGAGGCGGCTGCTCTATCCAGCTGAGCTACAGGCGGTTAAGAAAGGAAGACGCGATTATTCCTTGCTCGCACCGACATGGCAAGCATCGAGCGTCACACAAATAGGCAGTTATGGATAAAGCCGGTAGCTCGACAGGCCAGTGCTGCGCTATTCTAGAGATTTAGAGCAGGAGCAAGTTCATGAAGCTTTCCATATGGATGGCAGGTTTACTGGCATCAGCTTGTCTGTCGACACAGATCGCAGCAGCAGAGATACCTCCAGCGACTATGGCAATAATAGAAGACCTGCAGCTACGTTCCGCAGAAGTTGGCATGTCGAAACACCCGCAATGGCAGCCTCAGAAAGTAGTGGTCGCCCTACCTCCGCAGATCTCCGTAATGATGCCAGATTATGAATCAGCCCTGCAAGCAGTAGCCGGAAACGTGGAGCTTGTGTTTGATCGATCCGGCGGCTTTACGATTTCGCCAGAGTTACTGGTGGGAGCAGATGGCATTATCGGTGTGTGTAACGCTCCCAATATGGCCGCAGCCGACGATAGACTGATCTGGTTACACAGCTATTTCGCGGGTATGGATTCCTGCCAAGGTTTCAGCGATGCACAAAAGGAGATCATCGTTTTCAGCAATAGTAAGCGTCTTTCGGGTCCTACCATTGCTGAACATAGCATCGCAATGCTAATGGCTATTACGCGTGGACTGCCCGCCTTTGGCAGAGCACAGAACGAGAAACGCTGGGATAACGAGCTCAGCGCCAGTGTTCGTTTCGGTGATCTATCTGAGAAAACCATGCTTATCGCCGGACTAGGTGGCATTGGTACTGAGATCGCGAGACGCGCACATGGACTTGGCATGAGAGTCATTGCAACTCGAAACTCTTCTCGCACTGGTCCCGATTATGTCGATTACATTGGTCTCGCTGATGAACTACCAAAGCTTGCCAAGGAGGCCGATGTCATGGTCAATGCCCTGCCCCTTACTCGCTCCACCACAGCGCTATTTGACCAGCAGTTTTTCGATGCAAGCAAACCGGGAGCCATATTTATCAGTGTTGGACGGGGCCGCAGTACAGTCACAGCAGATTTGATTTCAGCGCTTGAAAGTGGCCAGCTGTATGGCGCCGGCCTGGACGTGACCGATCCAGAGCCTCTTCCTGTCGACAGTCCTTTGTGGCAAATGGAAAACGTAATTATCACGCCACACTCTTCCGGAGCGGGTATCGATGGTATGCGCCGCCTGACCACCATTGCGGTAGAAAATCTACGCCGTTATGTAGCCGGGGAGCCGCTCCTGAATCTAGTCGACATCAACAAGGGATACTAACTCTGAATAGACGGTCTGCAACTAGCTAGGTGTCATAGGCTCATCATCATAAAGCCGGTCAAAGCCGCATTGTTGGGTGACAGTGAGGGCACGACTTCTTGCTTAATGTCGGCCAACAGCTTTTGATAGCCCTGATAAAAAGTCCACGAAGGCGTTGGCTTGTAAACCAGATTTTCTATTTCTAAATAGGCCAATATACCCTTGGCTGTTGTGGGCTTAACAAAAGCTTCTTTGTGTGGGGAAAAGTAAAAAGGTACTACGGAAATTACCGCCCATTTCGCCAGCTTGTGATGGCTGAGCATTCCCAGAATTTCTTCAAAACCCTGCTTCTTGCTACGCCCATAAAGCCGTTTCTCAAAAGCAGCCACCAAGGCCTCACGCTCGTGCGAATTCAGCGCTTGGATAAAAGCACGAAACCTCGGTTTCTCAAATCGAGACACCATTGAGGAGCGAGTCACAACTTTAAGCACTGACTCGACAATAAACTCAGGGCGATTAAAGTTCTGTGGCGCAAAGTTTCTCTGCGCAAATTCAACCAGCTTTTCCACATTGTGTTTCTTCTTGATGGTCGCCATTTCCGGATCGCTGAATCCGCCCGGATACCGCTGTAAGAAACTGGCTTCTGCTGACCGCAGCCTCTGGTAGTTCATCAAGCGATTCAGGCCTCATACCCGAACATATTTCTGTAAACCTCACCCATGGTGATGATCGTCCAAGGAATGGACCAGATTAATCCAATGCCAAGAGGAACAAATGCAATCAAATTCACCACCCCCAGCAACAACAGCAAACCAACGAAAGAAAACCAACGTTTACTAATGGCCTTGCGCGATACTTCCATGGCTTCCCACATACCGAGATTTTTGTCGGCCACCAACACCAAAGCGAAGGTATATGAAAATGCAAGGTAGATACCCGGGATAACCAATAGCACCAGTCCTATAATTACCGCGACCATGATTAAGATATAAGTACCCAGCAGTTTCAGTGCTTTCGGAAAGTAGGCCCAGAGGAGGGCCTGGTCCACGTCTTCGCCAGCTGCTCGTTTAGCACCAATCAGGGTGAGACTGGTATTGATGGGCAGCATGGCCGTCGAATAGACCACTTGCCCGAGAAGTCCCACGGCCAGATATACATTGGAGACAGGATTGGCGGCTATCAGGAAATTGGGTAGCCCGACAAAAACACTGTAAGCCAAAACCAGGAAAACAAACACTATTGCCAGGGCTTTATTCAGCGGCCACTTTGAACCCTCAGTAAGCTCTCGCCCACGACTGAAAGCCTCTAGCGGTGAAAACGGGTAATCTCCCTGTACGGCTCGCTCCAACTGCGCGGTATTTGTTGATTCGCCTTCCATAATGACTGCCCTATTTTAAAGTGAATATTATTATCGAAGCTTGCACATTCAATATTGAGCGACCACTGCGCGCACAGAACCCGGTGCACGTTATGACAAGCATTACCTTTTATCACCAAAGTATAGACGGAAGTTTGCAAAACAATGACGTGGTAACCGTAAAATCATTGAGACCGAGGTCACAGCCTAGTACATTGACATTGTGATAGCTTTAGCTAAGAAATCCTCTCTTGTACTCCTAGGCCTTGTCTGTATTGGACTGATGGTTCTGGTAGTCACCTTACTGCCGGCACACCTGCAAGTTCGAACCATCGAAACTGCCATCCCTGCGCCGGGTTTAGTCGATGACGCGCTCGATTCGATACCTGCAGAGCAGTATCCCCAAGAAATCCGGTTTATTAATACCGCTACGCAAGCTGGCGCTCTCGGAAAAATAAGTCATATCGCTGTACTGCTACGATGGCCGAACGGCAGAGCCTTTTTGATAGACACTGGCATGAATGCGCAGGAAGCGATCGACTTCGGCAAACCCTTTCAATATTTGGGCGCCAGCCCTACCGAGACGTTTGGGCCAGTGGAGGAGCAACTAGGTGGTGCAGTGGATTCGATACGGGGCATTGGCTTCACCCACCTGCACAGCGATCACACAGCGGGAATCTCGCGCATTTGCAACGCCTCCACTACGCCCGCCACGGTATTTCAAACGAGCGCACAGAATACGCTGCACAACCTGCACACGGAAGATGGTCAGGCGCTCATCGAGAACTCTGCTTGCCCCTTGGCGTTGCTGGCGCAGTCAACACCAGCGCCGATAGCGGGCTTCCCAGGTTTACTGGTACTGCCGGCAGGTGGACACACCCCCGGCAGTACCATCTTCGTTACCAGAATGGGCGGGGAAACCTGGATATTTGCGGGGGACATAAGCAATTCCATGGCCGACATTCATGCCAACCGCAGCAAGGGTATTTTATACAGCTATCTGCTGGTTCCAGAGCACACAAGGGTGCTGGAAAACTGGCGTATCTGGCTCGCAAAGCAAGCGGCACGACAGAATGTCCAGGTACTGGTGACCCATGATATAGATGCCTACCGCGCAAGTGGCTTGGCGGAGCTGCGCGCACCCTAGATCGGCACCGATAACCGGAGAAAAAATGGGCGATCAGAATATTCACCAACGGCTATTGGCTGACTCCCACGTTCTGGGAAACATTCCCAGCGGCCAGTTATTGCTGCATCGCAACGCCGCTATCCCCTGGTGTATTTTGGTACCAGATACCGAACTGCAGGATCTCCTTCAGCTCGAAGATCTTTTACGTAACAAGGTGCTGGACGACGCTCGCCGTGTCGCTGAGTTTTTGAGGGGTGAACCAGACATCGAGAAAATCAATGTAGCGGCGCTGGGGAATGTAGTTCCCCAGTTACATGTGCACGTCATCGGACGGCACCCGCTGGACCATTGCTGGCCTAATCCGGTGTGGGGAAACGTCTACGAGGCGGTCGATTGGGACCTGGCGTCCGTTGAGCGATTCCGCTCGGCCCTGTGTGACCAGTGGAAAACTTAATCGAATAGTGGTTTGCTGCGGATAGTAGACAACCTGGCCGCCAGATCAGCAAGCACGCCTACCATACCCGCATCATCGCTATACGAACCATCGAAGCCTTCGATCACTTCGACAATCCCCAGCCGTGATGGCTCCAGAGAATCCTGAGCGTGCGCCATGTCCCAGCGCATTTGGGCCAACAACCAGAATTCCGCGGGATAAGCACCGTCGCATAACTGCTCCAAAATAATCGCCATCTTTGGGGTAATATTGCGCCTGCCTTTCACCAACTCGTTAACGGGTTGGGGCTGATTGAAACCCATAGCACGGGCCAAAGCAGACTGCGATAAACCCGTGCGCTGCAACAACAAAATGTCTATCAGCGCTCCAGGATGTCTAATTTTGGCCGAGTTCATCAGCTGGACTCAGTCGTTGCAGCTGTAGGCTCGACTTTAACGCTGCCTAACAATGTTTTGTAGCCGCCGATGAATCCGCCCAGGTCCTGCGCTCCATGTGGCATCCACACCACGTTATTATTGGCAGCCATGTTATCCAGCGTTTCCATATAGCGTGTGCCGATAAGATATTCTGCAAACTGCTGCGGCATGGCTTCCGCCACCAAGTTAAGCTTACTCTTCTCGGCCTCGGCCAAGCGAATAATTGCCTGAGCTTCGCCCTCGGCGCGCATAATCGCAGCCAGCTTGTCACCCTCAGCAGTGGCAATCTGGGCGTCTCGTTCGCCCTCGGCGCGTAATACTTCAGCAGCCTTGTAACCTTCGGCCTCAGTAACCCTGGCGCGGCGATCTCGCTCCGCTTTCATCTGCTGCTCCATGGACCGACTAACGTCTTCAGGTGGAGAAATATCCTGCACTTCCACCCGGTTCACTTTTACGCCCCAACCGTCAGCCGCGCCGCCAATGGTTGCAATCAGCCCGGCGTTAATTGTTTCTCTGGAAGTCAGGGTCTCATCCAGGTCCATCTCACCAATGACGTTTCGCAGGGTTGTCTGAGTTAACGTTTCCAAGGCACCGGGAAGATTAAGGATTTCATAAACCGATTTCTTGGGCTCGATAATCTGAAAATAGACTACCGCATCTACCTGGATACCCACATTGTCTCTAGTGATCACAGCCTGCGAGGGAAAATCATAGACCTGCTCACGCAAATCCAGGTTGGTGATATTTTCTACCACGTACAGTTTCATGCCATCACGCATGATGGTCGACCTCCAGGGTATAGAGCGTGCGGCATCGACCATTGGGATAATAATGTTCAACCCCGGGTTAAGCTGGCGGTGAAACTTACCCAGCCGCTCAATCATCACCGTGGTCTGTTCCGGCACGATCCGAATGCCTTTTACCACCAGGGTCATGATGAAAATCGCAAACAAACCTATTACGCTTAAAAATGCACCGCTCATAACGTTCTCCTAGATATTGGCTACTGGCTTGAGAACCAGTACGCCTTCTTTAACACCGACGATTTCGGCCATATCCCCTTCCAGCAAAACATGCCCGTCAAGGGCAACGGCTGTCCAGGGAGAATCACGAAACCAGGCTTTAAGGGCTCCACCATCATCTTGGGCATCGACAATTTTTACTGTCGAACCCACCCAGGAAGCGGGGCCAAATTGCGGTGGCTGCTCTTTCATAAATGTTCTAACTGCGATGGGGCGAATAGTGACGAGAAAAACCAGAAGGGCCATAGAGTAGACAATCAATGCCCACCCCATATTGCCGGTAAGCGCCTGCACGACTGCCGCAGGGAATGCGGCCAGACCCAGCCCGGCAAATATAAAACCCGATATGAACACTTCTGCAATCAACAGAACAACACCGATGATGCACCACACATGCCAGGGAGATAATCCGAGCTCATCCATGCTTATATAATCCTTACATACGTAATAGGCAAATACTATACGCGATTACTTCGACATTGCAATCTTTAAGCGCCTCACTCAACTAGCAAAGCTTAGGGGTTAACCAGCTAATAACTTGTGCCTGAACCACCGGATCACAGAGCAAATCAATATGATGCTTGCGATAAAACACTCGACAGTTTCCCGGCTTTACATTGATGCATCGCGTGTCATCAGAGTGCTCGCCCACCGCGCTATTAAGGCGCACCAGCAAATCCCCCAGCAGCAGGCTTTGGATATCCTGCTGATGCGGACCAACCGTAGCGGCGGCAAAGTAGTACTCCACACCGGGCACCAAAGGTACCGGCTTGCGGCGGTCAATACTGTGCCGGTCCGGATCAATCCCATGCCAGTCCTCATCCAACAAATTGCCGTAACGAAGATCCTTAATCCCTGCGCTGCGCTTAGTGGTGAGCGCCAAAGTTTCGGTAAATGGTAGATTCTGCAACAGGACATCCAAGCCATATCCGGCTTTTTCCAACGGTGAACCGTGGTGCGGTGTACCGAGGCACACTACCTGCTGCAACTTGACCAACCAGGGGCGATTATCCTGCTCCGCGTAATGGCAGGCACTGCGAATTACCAGGCCGCCCATACTGTGCCCTATCAAGGTGAGGGAGGTCACAGCAACAGGCCAAGCCTCGCACAACTCCCCCAACAAAAGAGAGAACTCCTGACCATTAGTGGATATATGGCGACCACTGTTGTATCGCAGGTACAGGGCAGTGAGGTCCAGTTCCCGATGAAGCGTATCGCCAAGTCCAGCACTATCACGCTGCCAGCAGTGTTCTGACATGCACAAGCCGTGCACCATTACCACCAGATCAGAACTGGCCTGAGGTAAAACGTTCGCCAGCAATTCCGCTTTAACCTCGATAGGCAAGCCGTTATGCACAAAGCACATTTTGGTAGCCAAAGGGTTGCTCAAAGCCTCCAGATGATCACCCAATGCACCATTCAAACCGGCGATAGCTTTGACTTCAGTGTTACTGCCCACTGCTTCGGAAGGCCACAGCATAAGGGACTCATCAACAGCCACCCCAAGCGCACCACTAATCCCCCTGATAGTCGCGTAGATCGGTGCGGCAAAAATGCCGCTAGCCATTGCACCGACCGAGTGTAAGGACTCCCCCGGAACAATTTTGCCTACCACGCTCGCTTGCGTGCGCTGGACAATATTGGTGACTCCGCGAACGGTATCGAAAACCAGGCGCGCTGAGCCACGGGTACTGTAAGGCAGGCGGTTCATCGTAATCTCCCCGAAAGAGTTTCTGACGCTACTTGGTATGGGTTGAGGACGGACTGTCCTTGCGAGCCCTCCTTGACCTGGCCGCCTTTACCATAGGGCCTTGCTGTAGATCTGCAAGACAAGACAGGCACATCAATGCCGGCTTTGTTAGCGCCGGAAAACCCACTGCAGCCTTATCTCCCTTGGGTAGAATCGTATTGCAGGTATCGCAAATACCATTCAGATTCAAAGTCGCCTCCTGCCACCCTATCGTGACCATCTCTGAGGGGAGCACAGTAGCACTAGGAATCCTCGATTCTGTCGCAGAACTATCTGAGCCATCACGGCCTTGAATCGCACGGGCAATTCTAGCGCTATCGGTTACCACGCCCTCAACCAAATCAAATGTATTGAGCAGTACGTTCCGTACTACCGTAGAAACAGACAATCCTAACTCCTCGGCCTGACCTCGCAATTCATCATCAAGCTTCTGTGGAATACGCGCCTGCAATACCCGATCTTTGATCTGAGCGCGCTTTGCCTTGCCAGTCTGGGAAGATTTAACCATAGGACATCCAGTATCGTTGGAGGGCTCAGTCATCGAGCCATTCGCCGCAAGCCAATACCATATTACAAATGTATTACATTTGTCAATTTTTGTACTACGCGGCGCGCTGACAGTATCTGCCACAACAGTCCCCACAAACCGGACAACCGCTAAGGAGGCGTGCCGAGCTCATTTATCAGTTACACTCCCCCATCAATTGAATTCCATTATCCGTGCTTACTACAACAAAAGGCGCGAGTTGAACGGACCAGACCAACCTATTGATTACCGCAGACTACCGACCCGAAATTGATGGACTTCGTACTATCGCCGTACTGGCGGTGCTGGTCTATCACGCGGAACTCTTCATAGGCGGCCAGCAGTTACTTGTTGGCGGCTTTTTAGGTGTGGATGTATTTTTTGTTATCTCAGGCTTCCTGATTACCTCACTAATACGCTCTGAATATCTGCGGACCGGGCAGTTCTCATTCAGCAATTTTTATGAACGCAGAGCGCGCCGCTTATTGCCCGCTTTACTAACAGTGATGATTGCAGCATTGCCCCTTGCCTGGGTTCTACTACTTCCGTCGCAGTTGATCGACTTCTCAAATTCGCTAGTTTCATCGCTGGCATTCGGCTCAAATTTTTACTGGCATTTCACCCTGCAGCAGTACGGTGAGGAATCTGCGCTAGTAAAGCCATTTCTTCATACCTGGTCCCTCGCTGTAGAGGAGCAGTACTACATTGTCTTTCCGCTGATGTTGCTGGCCCTGTATCGCTGGTGCAACCGGTGGGCCGTTGTTTTACTGGTTGTAAGCCTGGTGGTCAGCCTCTTATTCGCCCAGTGGTTAACTCCCCGCGATCAGTCGACATCTTTCTATCTACTTCCCAGTCGCTTTTGGGAATTGCTGGCCGGGGCGGTATTGGCGCATATGATCAATAGACGTCCATCGGACCTCGGTATTGCGGGTGCTATTATGCCACTACTGGGTCTGGCTTTTATCGCCTATGCGCTGTGCTACATTAGGTTCGACGCCGGTCATCCGGGTTTCATCACTGCAGTGCCGGTGGTAGGAACCTGCTTAATCATATGGTTTGCAAACGCAAGGGACATCGTCACCAGAGTACTGTCCAGCAAGCTCTTCGTCGGGGTAGGCCTGATTTCCTATTCCCTGTATCTCTGGCACTACCCCATATTTGCCTTTGGTAGAATCCATGACGCCAACCCAGCCCTACTCACAAAAGTAGGCTGGATTGGAGCGAGCTTTTTATTGTCCATTACGGCTTACTTCGTAGTGGAGAAGCCCTATCGAAACCGTAGCCGGGTCGACCTAAAGCTGTTGATTTTCACAATGCTGGGTGCCTCAGCGTTGGTGGTCACATTCTGCTTGATCGTCTTTCAGTACGACGGCTTAAAACACCGCTTTCCAAGCCAGCTTGAAATTTACGGAAAAAACGAATTCGACAATGCAGTATTGCGGCGCCAATCCTGGGATGGAATGAACGAACTTGCCGCGAAACAAGGCTATGAACCTGCCCTGCCCAAACGCCCATCGAGCTTTGAAAAAAATGTGCGCTGGTTTTCCTCCAACACAGACAGCGACAAAGTACTCGTCATCGGGAATTCTCACAGTAAAGATCTATTCAACGCCTTTTATCAGTCTGGTAAATTGTTTCAAAACAAGGAGTTCGCCCGTTTCGGAATGTCTAAGGAGGTTCCAGATTCACATGTAGACGCTTTGCTGAAATCAGAAAATTTTCGGGCAGCTAACAAGGTCGTGATTTCCTTTTTTTACACGAAAAAAACAGTTGCCGAGTTACCGTCACTCATCAACAGCATTCAAAAGTCTGGCAAGTCAGTGTATCTGGTTTCCCATTTTAGCGGCTTCAGAGCAGTAGAGGACAAGCCAGTCTTCGATTGGTTTGTACAGCATCAACCGGCGGGAAAAACCCTGTCCAACTCAGAAATTAATACCGAATTTTTCAAGCGGCGCCATAGCAAATCAGCCGAAACAACTAATGAAAAAATTGAGGCGCTAGCGAAGACGTTTGGTACGCCATATCTGGAGAAGTACGATCTGATTTGTGACGACAGCAGAAGGATCTGCGAAGGAATTACGCCGGATGGGTATAAGTCCTTTTACGACAGCATTCACTGGACGATTGAGGGCGCCAGAAGATTTGGCGCCAGAATGCATGAGTTGAAGTGGCTGGATTAATTTACCACCGGCAGCGCCCATGCTTCGTGGTTGCTTGTCTACCGTTTCTTTTATCCACCTGCTTGACCCAGGCCCCAATCCGACTAATCTACTATTAATCAAACTACTTTGAGCAGAGTATGTCCAAATCTCCGCACAGGCCCTTTACACCCAAACCAGAGCAAATGGCGCTGGTGCCAGACATTTCGGGTAACACCATTAACGGTCTCGGCGAGCCTGAACCACGCCAGGCAACGCCTATTTACTGGCACGACCCTGACACCCTGGCTCACGGAGAATTGCAGAAGTGGTTCTACACACAGAACGCCGATGACCCACACATTATTACAGCAAGAAAAGACCGTGCCGAAATACTGGCAATGGAGGTATCACCGATTGGCGATAAGCCCATACAGAATTCTGCTGGCGAGTGGTCGACTCAATTGAAGGAGTTCACAAATACCCTCGATATGGATTTATTTGGCATCACCCAATTTCAACCCCAATGGGCATTTGACGGTGTTTCGATAAGCCAAAAGTGGATGATCATGATTGGCATAGCTCACGACTACGATCGTATAAAAAAAGCACCCGCCTTGTCCGCTGGTGCCGAGGTTGTACGTCAATATGGTCGCGGCACTAAAGCTGCCAAAGACATTGCCAACTGGATTCGGGAGCGTGGGTGGGACGCTATTCCTCACGGCGGACCTCTGGCTGGTCCGGCGCTGCTAATTCCGCCCGCTATCGAATGTGGATTTGGAGAGCTTGGTAAACACGGATCAATCATAAATAGAGAATTTGGCTCGTCATTCAGACTAGCCTCTGTGCTCACTGATCTACCTTTGCTGGACACCCCCAGAGAAACTTATGGGGTAGATGACTTCTGCAGCCGCTGCCGGGTCTGCGAAAATGCCTGCCCGCCAGACGCCATACTTGCTGAAAAAGTCACCGTGCGCGGGGAGCAGAAGTGGTACGTTGATTTTGACAAGTGCATACCCTATTTCAACGAGAACGCCGGCTGCGCCATCTGTATCGCTGTATGTCCCTGGAGCATTCCAGGCACCGGGCCTAGAATAATCGAACAATTACAGCGCCGCGCCTCACGGCTAGGCGCCGACCATCGAGAAGAGTAACCGAGCACAATTCCCGGAGAGTTTATGTTCCTGAAAACACCGCAAGAGTCCAAGGCACAAGTAAGGACTGGCCAGGCGTTTCGACACTTACTGGTATTTCAAATAAAGCTGCTGGCAGATGCACTGAGAGATCTGGCATTGAGCCCGATGAGTATTATCGTTTTCTTTATAGACGCGATACGTAAGCCCGCTTTGGAGGACAGCTTGTATCTGAAGCTGATGCTCTTAGGTAGACGGTCCGACGCGTTCATAAATTTATTCGACGAGCACAAAGACGCTGGCCACTTTACTGCGGACCAGGCCATCGAGGAACTGGCAGCCCTGGTTCGCCGACCGCGCGAGGAATCTTAGCGCGGGGTCTTGATCACTGTCATCTTATCGATCTGCATATCTTCAATGGTGTAGGGAATGCCGCCTACACCCAGCCCCGACTCGCGTAAACCGGCAAAGGGCATCGCATCTTGGCGGAAGGCGGTATGGTCGTTAATCATCACCGCCGATGCATCTAACAAATGAGCGATGTGCTGAGCCCGATCAATATCCTGCGAAAATACCGACGCCTGAAACGCAAAGGGCAAACTATTGGCCTGCGCGATAGCGGCGCTAAGATCCTCATAACCGTAAAGGCAAACTGCCGGTCCAAAGAGTTCAGCATGTGTCACCTTCGCCTCCACCGGTGGTTCCAGTATCAGGGCGGGCTGCAGGCAACCATTCCCAAGAGCCTGGCCACCAACAACGATACGACCCCCGAGCTGCCCTGCCTCGCTGAGCCATTCGGCAACGCGTGTGACTTCCTGCTGGGTAATCAGCGGACCGACTTCTGTAGTGTCGAGTAACGGGTCGCCAACATTCAGCGCCGCCACACCTGCTGCCAGGCGTTCAGTCAATTCGTCCACTAATGAGCGATGAGCTATTACTCGCTGCACTGAGACACATACCTGACCCGCATGGTAGTAGCCACCCTTGAGAATAGCCGGCACTAGTTTTTCCAGCGAAGCACTTTCGTCGACGATTAATGGTGCAGCGCCGCCGTGCTCGAGTGCGCAACGCGCACCGGCCGCTAATTTAGAGCGCAACATCCAGCCGACTCGCCCGCTACCGATAAACGAAAAGAAACCAACGCGAGGGTCTGTCACCAGAGCCGTAGTAAGCTCATGCGTTTCCGGAACTAACATCTGACACCACGGCGACGGTAACCCCGCCTCATGCAGAATTGAAACAAACCGATGGCAAGACAGTGGCGTAGCTCCAGCGGGCTTAACCAGAGTCGGACACCCGGCCGCAATACCGGTAGCTACCTGATGAACAATTAAATTCAACGGATGATTAAAGGCGCTGACCGCAACCACAACACCAATGGGCTCCTTTTGGGTAAACGCAACCCGCCGCTGATCTGACGCAGAGTCAGCCATCGGCACCACACGCCCGACTTCGCTGCGTATCGTTTCAATGCAGAGCTTGACGCCTTCGATGGCCCTGGCCACCTCTACGCGAGAATCGATCAGCGGCTTACCACCTTCAGCAGCGGCTCCGGTGGCCAACTCTTCAAAGCGACCCTCCATCAACTGTGCGGTGGTTGTGAGAATGTCAACGCGCTGTTCAAGGCTTAGCCAGCCAGGTTTATCGCGGAATAAACTGTGGGCCACTATCAGCGCAGATTCAACCTGCTCGGCTGCACTGCGATCCACAGTACCGATTAGTTCTCGGCTGTAGGGTGAATACACTTCCAGCGGCTTGAGTCCGGAGCTTGAAACGCCCGATAAAGGCAGGGAATAGTGCATATTCATAATTCAATCACCCAAGTCATTGTGCGATTCGTTGGAGCAAATTTTTAGATAGAGCAGGTAAGCTCTCCCAAAGTCTCCGTGAGCTTCATATTTTCGCGATAGTCTATCTGTACTACGACCAGGCTGGGACCAGGTTCTTCAAAAGCGGCAGTGAGTACTTGCTTGAAGTCGCCGCTGTTTTCTACGGCGTGACCATGCCAGCCAAAAGACTGTGCCAAAAGCATCCAGTCCGGATTGCCAAAACTCAATTCGGTATGACGGCCAAACTCTGTGTCCTGCTTCCACGCGATCAAGCCGTAGGCGTGATCTTCCCATACCATGCATACAATGTTGGAGTTCAGCCGATGGGCCGTTTCCATTTCCTGTACGTTCATCAAAAAGCCTGCATCCCCGGCAATCGCCAGCACTCTGCGCTCAGGATGAACAATACTGGCAGCAA
This sequence comes from Halieaceae bacterium, assembly GCA_047633055.1. GTDB lineage: Bacteria > Pseudomonadota > Gammaproteobacteria > Pseudomonadales > Halieaceae > CALJFL01. The sequence goes on from JBLIEI010000035.1 coordinate 34,344, forward strand.
TCGCCCCGGGCAGGGCAAAGCCCATGGAGCAAAATCCATTGGGAATCAGGCAGGTATTGGGTTCGTGGCATTGGTAGTGCCTGGCAATCCACATTTTGTGAGCGCCGACATCGGAAAGAAGAATATCGTTCGAGCCCATTACCTCGCGGGTATCCCAAAGGATTTTCTGTGGGCGAATAGTGCCCTCGGTCTCGTCGTTGGAGTGCTCTGCAAATACCTCCTGTAAGTTACGCCGCACAGCCGCCTGCTGCTTTAGATCAAAGTTGATCGGCTCCCGTGCTACGCGCTCATTGAGCATCCAAAGGCTGTGGGCCAAATCACCCACGGCTTCCAGCTCCGGCTGGTAGTGCTCGTCGATTTCCGCGGGAAGAAAATCCAGATGTAATATGGCCTTGTCGGCATTCGCATTCCATAAGCTGGGATCATATTCAACCAGGTCAAAGCCGATGCTGATAACAAGATCAGAAGCATCGATAGCACACGTGACATAATCCTTGGTGCCAAGACCGATGGTAAACAATGAGTAATCTGCATCCATATCCACCGCACCTTTGGCCATGAAAGTATTGACCACACCGATGCCAGTGCGCTCACAGAATTTGCGCAATTGCTCGGAGGCGCGGCGTCTAATGCAGCCATTGCCTGCCAGGATAATCGGGTTTTTAGCCGCCTTGATTTGCTCATAGACCAAGTCGATAATTTTGTCGTCTGACACAGCCCGTCGAAACTTCTTGACCCTAAGGGGAGTTTTCTCGGTCTCATGTTTCGCAATGTCCTCACAGAGTTCTATATGGACCGCACCCGGCTTTTCGGTGCGCGCGAGGCGCACCGCTTTTCGTATCACCTCGGGAATAGTATCGGCGTGAAGGATTGAGCTGGACCATTTGGTCACCGGTTTGAACATACTCACCACATCCATAACCTGATGGGACTCTTTATGCAGACGGGTCGAAGCGCCCTGCCCGGTGATCACCAGCATCGGCGCCCTGTCCATATTGGAATCACCTACTCCGGTCAGCAGATTGGTGGCGCCCGGCCCTAGCGTGCCCAGACAGCCGGCAGGATTACCGGTTAGCCGACCATAAATTTCCGCCATAAAGGCTGCTCCCTGTTCATGCCGTGTCAGTACAAATTTGATTTTTTCTGACTTTTCAAGCGACATCATAAAGTCGGCATTCTCTTCACCAGGAACGCCAAAAATATAGCTGATGTTCTCTTCTTCCAGGCACTTCACGAAAAGGTCGGCGGCTTTCATAGACGAATCTCTTTGTTGAGCATTATCGAGACAAGCGAGCTTGAAGCTCGTCAGTATTTTTCGGACAGTGGCAAATCGCCTTTGGTTCCAAATGGTTTGGAGTGAGGCTTTAGCTACAACATTACCCTCCGGCAGCAGAGACCAAAGTCCTTAAGCGCAGTAACCAAATAATTGACTGTCAGCTCTCCCCAGTTCCGCCAGGTCCTCTGCCGCCCAACTCATCCGAAGAGAGTGTAGCAACATATCGGCTATAGCTATCCCTACTATACCACTCACCTCCAAACTCAGACTACCCCCCGATGACGCACTCCCGTCTGGTTCTGCAGCAGAACCCCGCGAATGACACTGGGAGAACTCGAGCGCCAGACCTCTATAATTCAATCACTACGGCGTCCGCCTTCCGCTTAAAAAGTAAGCACTTCGTCTACGCCGCTGGCCCACTTTAGGGTACTCTTTGCGCTGATTTGATAGGGGAAATATTGTGAAATTGATTATAGCTACAATCGTTTTGGGCGCCGGACTAGCACTTGCAGGTGGCCAATCTGGTATTTCATATGGCATGGCACCGCTCTTCGCATGGTGCGTTGGAATAGCATTTGCTTCGCAGTGGCTTGCATTCATTCCCTCCTACCTCAAGCAGACCGAACGATTTTACGATCTGATCGGTTCAGTGACGTACTTTTCGGTGATTGGTATGGCACTACTGCTTGGCCATCCCAGTGATCCGCGCAGTCAGCTGCTGGCAATCTTAATCGCCATCTGGGCAATCCGGCTTGGTAGCTTTCTGTTCCACCGTATTTATCAGGATGGATCCGATTCACGATTTGACAAGATCAAGCCCAATCCTCTTCGTTTTCTCGGCGCTTGGTCCCTACAAGGTTTTTGGGTGGCGATGACCGCGGCGTGCGCGCTTGCCGCAATGACCTCGATAAAAACCGCGCCGCTGTTCCTAATGGATGCCATTGGTATGGGCCTGTGGCTCTTGGGTTTCACTGTGGAGGTGATAGCGGACCAACAAAAGCGCAATTTCCGTAAAGAGTTTGGCTCTAGTGGTTTTATTACCAGTGGCCTGTGGTCTATCTCCCGGCATCCCAACTACCTGGGCGAAATTGCTCTTTGGGTGGGCATCGCGCTACTGGCAATGCCAGTATTACAGGGCTGGCAGTGGTTAACTGTTGCCTCGCCGCTGTTCGTTTATCTGCTGCTGACAAGGGTCAGCGGCATTCCTCTGTTGGAGCAAAAATCTGACAAGAAGTGGGGCGATAACGAAGACTACCTAAGCTATAAGGCCAATACCCCGGTATTGTTTCCCCGGCTAAGATCCTAGCGTAGCCCTGGGTATCAGGCCTCACAAAACACTCTGTTTTTTCAACTTAGGGGATAGCCCAGCTTATCTATTCGGTCTTGGCCCTGCTGCGATACTTCTCCTTATTCTTGCGGCCTTTAGCATAGAGTGCGGGACGGAGCTTTCGGCGCAGCGCTGGCAGCAGATAGCTCAAGGTAGTCAGTAGACCGCCTGACGCAGGCAGGGATATTTCAACTTCTTTGCCCTCTGCGATTGCCAACACCGCATCTGCAACCTCTTCAGCAGAACTCATCCGCTGTGAATAAACAATGTCCTCCACCTCGTCGATACTATCCATGATAAAGCCGGTATCGATAGGGCCAGGCGAAACTACCCCGACATGGATACCGGTACCTATTAGCTCATCAACCAGAGAGTGAGCGAATGCCCGGATGCCGGCCTTGGTAGAGGCATAGGTGGAGGCACCCTGCAATGGGGCGCGGCCGGCCAAAGAACCCACCATCACCACCGCACCGCCGCCAGCTTTTCGGATATACGGTAGCACCAACCCGGTTAGAAAAATTGGAGCACGCAAATTGACGTCAACCATCTGGACCATATTCTCCGGCGTTTGACTGTCAAAGTTTCCCCGGTGATGCAAGCCTGCATTGTTAATCAGCACATGTATCGCACCGAATTTGGCGACCGACGCCTCGATTAAATTAGTGCAGGCAGCTTCGTTGGCGACATCCATCGCCACCGTCATCACCTCGGTATGGCCACGCAAGGTGTCAGCAAAACTATTGAGTGCATCTTCCCCGCGGGCAGCGAGAACCAGTTTCGCGCCATGCTTGGCAAACAAGCTCGCGCAAGCGGCACCGACACCAGCGGATGCACCAGTGATAATAACTGTTTTATCTTTGAAGGAGTTTGAACTCATAGGGCTCTCGGATCTCAGAAAAGTTGATGTGCGATTAAACTTGGGCCAAATTTCTTTATCTCGGGTGCAGCTGATTCTAACTTAAAGCGACACTGATAACAGAAATTCGCACTCCGCCGAAATCACTATAACGACCTCTTCTGACTGTTCATTACCGAGCGCATTGGCTAATCTAGAGACCCCCGAGGACCGGAATACAGACATGACCCTGATACTGAAAGTACTGAAATGGTTTGCGCTATCTCTGGCTCTGATAATTGCGGGCTATAACCTCTGGGGGTTCCTGACTCTGGGAACTATAGAGCCTGCTAGTCCGGCCCAACTCGAGCCGGATGCCAATCGGACGGTAATGGTATTCGGTGCCAGCGGCTCCGTTGGCGACGGAATGTTAAAAGCGGCAATAGAAGACCCGGATGTGGAAAAAATATATGTGGTTACTCGCCGCACCACGCCACGCGTGGAAGCGGGTGTAGCCAGTGGCAAAGTGGTCTTGCGCATGCACCAGGATTACACTGACTACAACTCGCTTAGCGAAGAGTTAAAGGAAGTGAATACCGTGCTGTGGGGACTGGGAGCCAGCTCTATTGGTATGGACGATAAAATGTACACTTGGATCCACGTGGACTTTCCTGTCGCTTTCATAAAAGCATGGCTGGCAAGTCGAACAGAGGCACCCATGTCATTCCATTCGGTAACCGGCAAGGGCACAGATCCTAACGGCAGTGCTCACTGGGCAAGGGAGAAAGGTCGCGCAGAGCTAGAGGTCGCCGACCTCGCCCAAGGCAGCGGTTTGCGCACTTACGCCTATCGCTCGGCCTTAGTCCGACCCACGTCTGAACGGTCAAACATTGGCTATGGCATCGCCGAAGCATTGCTACGCCCTGGCTCCCTGGTGATCACAGCGCGCAACCTGGGTGCAGCAATGTTAGAGATCAGTGCGCGCACTAAAGAATTACCCAACGGCACGCTAATCGATGCGGCAGATAGTATTGCCTACGCCAGGGCCTATCGAAATCGACTGGAGCCCTAACATTGGGCCTCTCAATCAGTCCAGGAAACTCAAACCCCGCGACCTACACGCTTGACCGTATCCATCCGCTACCCCATTGATTTGTATGACAATAGACATTATCGCGCTGTCGCACACTTTTAGACCAGATTCGGAACGTTCAAACGCTTCAGTAGACCGTTGTAATTGGCGTCCCACGGGGGAATTAATGCCACACAAGGGACTCGACTACAGGCCGCTAATTCTCTAGAGTGCGCCCTCGGACGGGGGTTGAGCCTCGACAGCAATCTATCCCGGGAATTTGATCGTGATCTCTACCGCAAACATCACCATGCAATTTGGTGCCAAGCCCCTATTCGAAAACATCTCCGTCAAATTTGGTGATGGCAACCGCTATGGCCTGATTGGTGCCAATGGCTGTGGCAAATCGACGTTTATGAAGATTCTCGAAGGCTCGCTCGAACCCTCAGCGGGCAATGTGAGTATTGGCCCCAACGAGAGACTTGGTGTGCTGCGACAGGACCAGTTCGCCTACGAGAAATTTAACGTCGTTGACACCGTGATCATGGGACACACCCTGCTGTGGAAAATCAAGCAGGAGCGTGACCGAATTTATGCGCTGCCGGAAATGTCGGAAGAAGACGGCATGAGGGTCGCAGATCTCGAAATTCAATTCGCTGAGTTAGACGGCTACAGTGCTGAAAGCAAGGCCGGAGAAATACTGAGCGGTGCCGGCATTGCAGAAGAGCTACACTACGGGCCCATGAGTGCGGTTGCACCGGGCTGGAAGCTACGGGTTCTACTGGCCCAGGCGCTGTTCTCTGACCCCGATATTCTACTACTGGACGAGCCCACCAACAACCTGGATATCGATACCATTCGTTGGCTGGAGGCAATGCTCAACGAACGCAAATGCACCATGATCATCATCTCTCACGACCGCCACTTTCTGAACGCTGTCTGCACGCATATGGCAGATATCGATTACGGCGAGCTGCGGCTGTACCCGGGGAGCTATGACGATTTCATGCGCGCCTCTACCCACGCTCGTGAACGCATGCAATCAGAGAACAGTAAAAAGACCGCCCAGATCGCCGAGCTTCAGCAGTTTGTCAGTCGCTTCTCTGCCAACGCATCCAAAGCGAAGCAAGCCACTTCTCGTGCCCGTCAGATCGACAAGATCAAGTTGGATGAGATCAAACCCTCCAGTCGGGCTACCCCCTACATCCGTTTTCGGCAGGACAAAAAACTACATCGCCAAGCGCTGATTCTGGAGAACCTGGGACACGGCTTTGATGGTGAAGAGCTCTTTTCCAACGGCAATCTCATTCTTGAAGCGGGTCGCCGCGTCGCGGTGATAGGCGAGAACGGGGCCGGAAAAACGACTCTACTGCGCTGCTTAATCAACGAATTAAGCGCTGACCAAGGCAAAGTGAAGTGGGCCGAGAATGCCAACCTGGGTTATTGCCCCCAGGACGGGACAGAAGATTTCGACAGTGACTTGAATCTCTTTGACTGGATGAGTCAATGGCGTAAACCCAGCCATGACGACCAGATCGTTCGCGCTACCTTGGGCCGGCTGCTGTTTTCGTCCCACGAGTTCGAAAAAAAGGTACGGGTATGTTCCGGCGGCGAGAAAAACCGGTTGCTATTTGGCAAGCTTATGATGATGGACACCAATGTCATGCTGATGGACGAACCTACCAATCACCTGGATATGGAATCTATAGAAGCGCTGAACCTGGCGCTGGAACACTACGATGGCACTCTGATATTTGTCAGTCACGATCGCGAGTTTGTATCATCGCTGGCCAATCATATTATTGAAATTAAGGACGGTGAGTTAGTCCAGTTCGCCGGTACTTACGAGGAGTATCTGTCTAGCCAGGAAATGGCCGGTATAGCGGCGGGCGCATGAGCCGGCGGCCCGCATCCCTCTTGATCAACAGGTGCCCGCTTAGCCCGTCTTCGCCGGGCGGCAAAGCAGACATGCGATAAAGGAAAGCCCAGTCACCCGCATTGACCCAATCACGTAGATCAGGCCAATCGTGCCATCAAATAAAACCAATGAATACTCCCAGGGTTGAGAGAAGCCATTGGGGACCGCATACAGCACCGCGCTGATTGCCGTTAGCCGCACCAGTCCCTGCCAGAAGATCACCGGGTATCGCGCTACCACATCCTTGGACGCCCACATCAGGCAGGCAGCCGCCATACACAGAAACATTCCAAGCGTCATCAGCGCGACAAACTGTCCGGGCTGCGGGTTGGCCAACGTACCAGCCCAGGTTGCCAGACCGATGAGAAAATCAAGTGCCCCAGTCCAGTAGACAAATTTTACGAACACAGTTCACACCTATAGGTTAACGACAAGCGATCGCTTAATCATTGCTTTATCTAGAAAGCGTAGCAGACTTGCCGACTACATCGGTATCATAAGGTATACCCCATAGCCTGATCTTCGCACTAAGCCGAAAAAGATACGGTCAACCATGCCAGTTTCCCTCGCCGCCCTAGTAGGGTTGTGGAGCTATTAAATCAGAGGAAGAAATAATCCGCATGAAAGCAGTGCCACTCTCACTAATGTTATGTCTAGCGCTGCTTATCGGCTGCGATGACAACGACAGCAATCGCAGCAATACACCAACGACGCCCGAGCCAACGGAACCACCAACGCCGGCGCCCATTACCCTGCAGCAGGAAACTAAACTCATCCCGAGTGCGGGCAAACCTGAAAAAACGCCGGGCAGCCCCGGCGTTGTAGTCACTAATCCAAAGCTGCTGGCACAGTTCGGCGAGCAAGGCCCAAACCTGAACAACGGCGTCTATACGCGCTATCACTTATCAGACGCCGCTGAGCTACAGCCGGATGCCATTGTTGTTCTGGTCCCGGGCTTTGAAGGCGGCGCTTCCAACTTCAACGTATTGGCGGAGCAGCTAATGCGTCGCAGTCGAGAAGAAACGGCCATGATAGTCGAAGTCTGGGCTATGGACAGACGCTCAGAACAGCTGGAAGACCGGGCTGGTCTGGATCTGGCCGAGCAGGAAACCGATTCACAACTGGGCCTCGACTTTCTTTTCGGTGAAGAGTTGGGGCTGGCATTGGACCCCAGACTGGCCGATACCATTAATCGTAGGCTTATTACGTACAACGCCTCCAATGATCTCGCCTTTATTGCCAACTGGACAACTCTGGTACATTCCCAGGACATTGATGCCGTAGTAGAGGAAGCGCTGAGTCAGGTTCGCAGTGGCAATGTCTTTTTGGGGGGGCACTCCGCCGGCACCGGTTACGCCGCTCGCTACGCCGCGACCGACTTCGACCCCAGCGCTGAAACCGTGGCGCCAGGGTATAGCAAGGTACGTGGACTGATTCTGCTGGAGGGCGGCGGCGGCGGCCTAAGTGAGCCGCCCTCACAGGAGTTGCTGGATCGGATTGAGGCCCGCTTTGATGGCGGCCTATTTGGGGCGGTAAACGCTCAGGCACCACGCTGTACCGACGGAATAACCGCCTGCAGTATCGAAACCGAATTCGATGACTGCGCAGCCTTTGCCAACAGCCGTTGCACAGAATCTACCGACGCGTACGCCACCGGCCTGATCAATACAGCAACCTTCGCCGCAGGTGAACTGGTTGCCATGGACGCAGATTTTAACGGCGATGCCAATCTGTCGATTCTCCAGCAAAACCAGAATAACGTGGAAGGCAATAACGCGATAGAACAAGTTGACTCGCTTTTCCCTGTGCGTCTGCTGATAGGATCAACTTTGGGTACTTCGGTTTCCCTGTACGGACAATATCTTGACGACGACGGTTTTGGGGCGGCCGCCGCCCCTTTCCTGGCTCATTCTATCGGTGCACTCGGACCTGAGGTGGACGGCCTTACCACCTGGCTAAATCCCGACGAAGAACTTCCGGCCTCGGCATTGGTAGACAATGGCCCAGCGCCCACTGATCGGCAACAGGCCGGCGTCTGGGGTGTGGAGGTAGAGCCCATCAATTTCGAGGGCCGTATATTGACCGCTACCTATCGGGGAGAGACCAACTTTTTTGACTGGTATTACCCGTCCTCTGGCCTGACAGTAACCAGTGGGCTGGGTTTGGATACGTCCACGCTCTCGGCACCCCCGCCGTTGGGACGCGGTCGAACCGATATCGACAACCGAACCGAGGCGAAAAATATCAATATCCCGGTCATTGGCTTCGGCGGCAGCAACGGCTTAACCCCCGTGCCCGCCGCCTTTTTACAGTTCGCCAGAGCAATAGCACCCTGCGCAAGCACCGCTTGCGATGGCGTTACAGCGCGGATAGTTGACGATTCACAACCCAGTACCGCATTCCCCACATATGGAGAAATATCTGGCGGTTTTGAGGTTTACATATCGCAGGGCTATGCTCACAACGATGTATTGTCCGCCGAAGATCGCGAAGACAACAAAGTTATTGGACCGTTAGTACAGTTCCTCCAGCGGCACAGCGAGTGATCTAGCCGTAACGGAAGAAGCTATCAGGATTATCGAGCCAAGTTTACAAACTTAGCGCACACTGTTGGCTGGCACGCGATAAAGTCGCCACGACCCGGATTGCCCAACTTTGGGTAAATTTTGCTCCCGTTTCGAATCGATTCGAATGCCGGCACCCCGAGATACAATATCATCATATCCTGGAGCATGCTCCGGCCACAGATAGAGCTCGCGTTGATTGGGGCGCGACGGCCGTTGCCCGCGTTGATAGACCACTGGCATCAGACGACTGCCAAACAGATCAGGGTTAGCACCACCTCTGGCACGGTCATCAGAACACCTGCTACCGCGCGCCCTGCCAGAACATGTAAACGAAGCAGTGAGAATACTGCAAGCAACAGCCACTACTTCCCCATGTCATCTAAAGGCGGGCATCACGCGGATCAGTGAGGGGTGATCCAGAGTAGCTACAGGATAACCAAATACCAGATATTCACGATTGTTAAGTTCATCTTTTTCCAGTAGTTTCTAAGTATTCCTAAGGGTGGAGAACTATGCAGACTATCCTGAAATTAGACATCGCCGGGCAACCACGGGGTTGGCTGAGCGTGCATGAGGCAGTCACTGCCTATGCAAAAGGTGATGTCGTCTATGGCATCGGAAATACGTTGCCTCCAATTTTCGGTGGCACTCAACGACTGAGTGGTATTCGCTCACAAATCGACATACAGCCCATCATCGCCCTGCAAGGCAGAATCAGGAATAGATTTTCACCTCCGCTGTGTAATCGCACTTTATTCCGACGGGACGACCATTGCTGCCTGTATTGCGGATTGAAACTTGCGCGCGCGGAGCTTACCCGCGACCATGTAATGCCAGTGTCCCGGGGCGGCACTGACCGCTGGGAAAATGTCGTCGCCGCCTGCAAGCGGTGCAACTGGCAAAAAGACGACCGTACGCCCGAGGAAGCACATATGCCTCTGCTGGCTATACCATTCAGACCCAACCCTTACGAGTGGCATTTTCTGGCCAAAGATCGCGTATTGGTCGATCAGATGGACTACCTTTCGCGCCGGTTCAAGGCCAATCGCGCCTGGGCCAGTTGAACCGCCTCTAAAACCTGACCAAAATTTGCTCGCAATATCTTCCCCAGGGCACTAAGCCGACTATAATCCGAGAGTGCGGGAAATATTGCCTCGCACTCCTTAAACCTAGGGGAGAGTAAGCTTGTCGAACGAACATCGCACTGCGATTGAATCCATGATGCAACAAATGGCCGAATCCGTTATCGGTCAGGATGAAGTAGTACGCACCCTCACTCTGGCACTGCTATGTAATGGCAATGTACTCCTGGAAGGCTTGCCGGGGACCGCCAAAACGAGATCTATCAAGACGCTATCCAGGGTACTAACCGCCAAGCTCGGCCGAATTCAGTTTACTCCTGACCTACTACCCTCGGATGTTACCGGCAATGAAATTTACCAGGACAATAACGGCACCTCGGAACTGCAGTTTCAGCCGGGCCCAATATTTAGCGAACTGGTGTTGGCCGACGAAATCAATCGAGCACCGGCCAAAGTGCAGTCGGCGCTGCTGGAAGCCATGGAGGAACGACAGGTTACTGTCGCCGGTAAAACCTATCCGCTGCCACCCCTGTTCATGGTGCTCGCTACCCAGAACCCTATTGAGCAGGAAGGTACTTACCCTCTGCCGGAAGCACAGATGGACCGTTTCCTGATGAAAATCGCTGTGGCATACCCAAAAGCAGACGCGGAACTGGCGATTGTCCGCCTGCTACAGGTCGAGGAAGGAAACGCTGCCGTCAGCCTGTCTACTATCTCTCAGGACCATATCTTTGCCGCCAGAAACGCAATTCAGGCAATGCCCGTGGCCGCAGCGGTGGAGCAATATATCGTTGATCTGGTGATGGCGACCCGCAATCCAGGCACCTACTCTACGGAGTTAAATCAGTGGATAGCCACGGGCTCCAGCCCCAGGGCAAGCATTGCGCTGCATCGCTGTAGCCGAGCCAGCGCCTGGTTGGCAGGCCGCGATCACGTGCTGCCGGAGGATGTAACCAGCGTTCTACATCCGATCTTGCGCCATCGTTTGATATTGAGCTACGACGCGTTGGCCGACAATATCAGTACTGACCAGATTATTGATCAACTAATCCAACAGGTCGCCGTGGCCTGACCGACAATGAGCGATTCGGTTAACACTGACATCTACACCAATCTGCGTACCCTGGTGCGCCTTCGTCACAGCGCCACAGGCTTCAGCTATTTGCCGAAACAACCAATGGGCTCACCACTAGCGGGTCGCAAACGCTCTCGTCTGCGCGGCCGCGGTCTGGATTTTCTGGAGCTGCGACACTACCGCCCTGGCGATGACATTCGCACCATGGACTGGCGCGTTACCAATCGCACTGGCAAGCCGCACGTTAGAGTTTATACGGAAGAGCGCGACCGACCCGTATTTGTGGTGGTAGACCAGCGGCTACCGATGTTTTTCGGCAGCCAACAAAAAATGAAATCCGTGGTCGCCAGCGAGGTCGCTGCGCTCACGGCGTGGCGCATTCTAAGCGCCGGTGACAGGGTCGGGTGCCTGCTATTCAACGACAGCAGACAACACGAGGTGAAGCCTAGTCGCAGCGCCCGTAGCACAACCGCATGGCTAGCAGACCTGGCCTGTATGAATAACGAATTGTCGGTGGCTCCCGGGCATGAAAGCAATCCCGAAGCACTGACAGCAGCACTCAATCAACTGGAGCGCAGCATCGGCCATGACTATCTTGTGGTTTTGGTTTCCGATTTTTTTGGCTGGCAGGATAAGGCTCTGGCCACCATCCGCCGTATTCGCCAACACAACGATGTCATCTGTGCGCTGGTCTACGACCCTCTGGAGCGCAACATCTCGGCGGCAAATAAACTGGTGGTCAGTGACGGGCGCTTCCAACTGGAAATTGATCCGGAGAAGCATGGCCTGGGGGAAAAGTTTGAAGCGAGCTTCGAGAGTTCCTTCGCCCGTGTTCAGGCTGACCTGCTAAGACACGATATCCCGATACTACCGGTCGATACTGTAACTACGGTCACCGACCAGTTGCGGCGCAAACTTGGCCGCCGGGGCGGCCCGAGATGAGTGCGCCGCCACTGCCGGAGATATTTGGCAACTACGTCCTCAAGGGTTTTTTTGAGGTAGTGCCGCCTGCCGGTATTGATTGGTTACCACAGACCCCGGGCTGGTTTTTGGTCGCGATAGTATTGGCCTACTACTGCAGTAAAAAACTTTGGCGCGCCTTGCAATACTGGTATCGCAATCGATACCGCGGGGAGGCTCTGACCAGGCTCGCAGATCTTCCGCGCCGGGGAGAGCCCAGCGAACTGGTCGCCGAGGTCAATCAATTGCTGAAGATCACCGCTCTGGTGGCCTATCCACGCACTGACGTTGCCCAACTCAACGGTGTCTCGTGGACACGGTTTCTCAATCATCAGTGTGAGAGCCACCCTTTTGATGAAGCCACTAGCAAACTGCTGGCGGAAGGCCCTTATCGGCCACTGTCGGTAGAACCCATCCTACTTGAACAACTACTGGCGGCATCTTCTTACTGGATCACCCAGCATCGCCAGGGTAACCATGCTTGAGCTAAGCCATTCATGGGCCTTGCTGCTGCTACCTCTACCATTGCTGATGTGTTTGTTACCAGCCTACAAACAAGGTCGTGATTCGGTCAAGGTACCGTTCTTCGATAAGCTGGTGGAGCTTAGCGAAACCCGTCCACAGTCGGGGGCCATGGTAGTAGAACGCAAACGCATCCAGATGTTTCTAGTGGGGCTGATGTGGGTGTGCCTGATTTTGGCGGCAGCGAAGCCTACCTGGGTTGGCTCGCCAGTAGAACAGGAGAAATCCGGGCGCGATCTGATGGTAGCGGTAGATCTCTCCGGTTCAATGGAGACCAAGGATTTTACCCTGCCCGACGGCACGGAAGTAGACCGACTGAGCGCTATCAAATATGTACTGGCCAACACCGAAGGCCAACACGACTCCGACCGCTTGGGACTCATCGTGTTCGGCAGCGCCGCTTATCTGCAAACGCCATTTACTGACGACCACACCGTCTGGGGCCAGCTTCTGGCAGAGACCGAAATCGGCATGGCAGGACAAAGCACCATGTTTGGCGACGCCATAGGTCTGGCCATCAAACTGTTCCTCGATGGCGACTCCGACAATCGGGTGCTGGTGATACTCACCGATGGTAACGACACAGGTAGCACCGTACCGCCTATAGACGCGGCCAAAGTTGCTGCCACTCACAACATTCGCATTTACACCATTGCGATTGGCGATCCCACTGCGGTTGGCGAAGACGCGCTGGATCTTCATACGATAGAACGTGTGTCAGAGGTAACTGGAGGGCGGAGCTTTCAAGCTCTGGACAGAGCACAGCTGGCCGAGGCCTCTCGCACTATCGCGGAACTGGAACCCGAACTTTATGAGACCGTTAGCTTCAGACCCAAACAGAGTCTGCACTGGGTGCCGGTGGCGGTAGCTGTTCTTGCCTACTGGCTTTTCCATAGCTGGGGTGCTTTTGGTACCTGGCGCCGGATGAGGGCTCAGCATGCCCGCTGAACTGGAGTTCCTAACACACTTCCATTTCCTCAGACCCGTTTGGGCCCTTCTGCTTTTGCCCTGGCTAGCCATTATCTGGGTGATGGGTAAAAAAGAAACCAGCCGGGATATGTTCGGCGGCATTATCGCGCCACATCTACTGGAGCACCTGCGAGTTGAGCGCTTTTACTCCCCCTGGCTAAATCCAAGACGGTTCTCCCAGCTACTATTCATATTGCTGGTCACAGTGTTAATGGGTCCCAGCTGGCGCCAGCAGCCCTCGCCGCTGAGTCAGGACCAAGCCGCGTTAGTTATATTGCTGGACGTTTCTACATCCATGGAACAACAGGATGTACAGCCCAGCCGCCTGCGGCGGGCCAAGCAGAAAATCGGTGAGCTATTAAACCTCAGACCCGACAAGCCTGCGGCACTGATTGTCTATGCAGGCAGCGCGCACACTGTGCTGAGCCTAACTGCCGACCGGGAAATTCTCGATCAGTATCTGGCGGCGATAAAACCCGGCATTATGCCCCGCCCTGGCAAGTTTCCGGAGTACGCCCTGACAGAGGTTGACGCTGTATTGAGTAGAGTCAAGGCACCCGCCAGCATCGTGTTATTTTCAGACGGTGTAGGCGCCGACACCGTCAGTCAGTTTGAGCACTACTTTGCCCAGCATCCCCATCAGCTGCTGGTCGTCGGCATGGGGCAAGAGACGTTGAATGAAGGGCAGGTACCACTGGAGCGACGCGCCCTGGAAAATCTCGCCTCCGCCAGTGGCGGCAGGTATATCGAACTCAGTATCGACAACAGCGATGTGCGCCGTATTAATCGAGGGGTGGAGAGTCACTATATTGTGATAGAAGACAGTGCTCTACCCTGGCTGGACAGTGGCTATCCGCTGGTATTCCCCGCCCTGTTGTTGTTTCTCCTGTGGTTTCGACGGGGTTGGACTCTGTCTTGGGGCTGGTTACTGGTGCCCATACTCCTATTACAGCACCCAGACCCGGTGCGCGCGGACGCCACAGTGCAAGCTGCAGAACCGGCGAGCCATTGGTTTGCCGACCTGTGGCTTACTCCCGATCAACAGGGCAGACTTTTAATGCAACTGGGCGACTATCGGGAAGCTGCACGGCGTTTCGAAGACACCCACTGGCAGGCGATGGCCTGGTATTACGCTGAAGAATTCATGTTGGCGGCAGAGTATTTTTCCCGCAGTGACAGCGACGACGCCCTGTTCAATGAGGCTAATGCGCGCACCCAGGCTGGAGATTATGTGCGCGCGGTCAATCGCTACGAGCTGTTGCTAGTCCGCAATCCCGGCTACCCGGGTGCAGATCAAAACCGAGCACAGGTACGAGCTCTGATCGACGAGATCAACCGTCTCAGCGAAAGCCAAACCCCGGAAGACGGGGTTAGTGGTGAGGATAAAGAGTTGGGTGGTGACGATGTCATCCCGGCCGACGGCGCCGAGGAAATAAGCTGGCAGCAGGCAGAACTGGTTCAGTTTAGTGCCGAGGAAATTCTGCAGGATCCCGCCACCGCTGAAATGTGGCTGCGCGGTGTCCAGCAGGATCCGTCAAATTTCCTGGCCGTCAAGTTCAGTATGCAGCTATCGCGCCAAACCGTAGCGCCCAAGCCATGAGCTCTGCTACAAAAATATGCACCTGTCTGGCGCTGGCGTTGGCGCTGCTGGCATCCTTGGCAAACGCAGAGCCACGCACTCCCGCCACTTTGATCAGTGAGAACCGTCTGCAGGTGACTAGTAGCATCTCACCTTCCTCGACAGTGGTCCCTGGCCAAAAACTGAAACTGCAACTGGAGATCGCCACTGCCCGCTGGTTCGGCGGCGGAGCCCGCATCGCGTTGCCCGAAGTGCCCGGGCTGGTCATCCTGCAAACCGAATCCTTTGCCAGCAATTCCACTGAACAGCGCATGGGGGCGACGTGGGTGGTGCAGCATT
>JBLIEI010000036.1:0-48745 GCA_047633055.1 Halieaceae bacterium
AACCCATGCCCGTGGAACAGCAAAAAACTATTGCGGGCTACTGGGCCAACGTAACGGAGCAGACCGGCGCAGAGTTCAATTTTGATTTCTGGAAAAACTGCGAACCGCGCCGCAGCACTTACCCGGCGTGTCGCGCAGTGTTGGCAGCGAAACATCAGGGAGCCGAGCAACTGATGATAGATGCGATTCAGCATGCCTATTACTTACGCGCCATGAACCCATCTGACAACAGCACTTTGGTAAGGCTGGCGACAGAATTGAATCTGGACGCTCAACAGTTTGAGGTACAGCTCAGCAGCGCTGAGATACAACAGGAACTGGAGAGCGAATTCGCCCTGCGGCGAACCATTGGGGTTAATTCCTTCCCTTCTCTGGTACTGGTGCAAGGCGAACTTATGACGGCCATCGATATTGAATACCGGTCCTACGAACCCACTTTGGCTACTATTAACACTCTGCTAGCGTAGCCATGGACGCCCCTCCGTTATGGGTCTAATCTCGCAGGATGATAAAAAACAGGCCGTTCCAATTTACCCCGTCCTCCACGCTGGCAAACATTCCGGTGTCGGCCACTCTACGTATCAACGAACAGGTTTGTGCGATGCGAGCCGCCGGGGAATCCGTATTTCACATGGGTTTCGGCGAGTCACCATTCCCCGTACCTGAACCTGTAAAGCAAGCACTGTTCGAGCATGCCGGTGACAACAGCTATCCCCCATCCAAGGGCCTTGCAGTCCTGTGCGATTTAGCAACCAGTTACTTTGCACCGCGGCTGGGATTTGAGGCCAGCGGCATACAGGCTATCGTCGGACCGGGAAGCAAGGACCTTATATTTGCGCTTCAGATGGCGATAGAGGGCGACCTGCTACTACCGACGCCGAGTTGGGTTAGCTATGAACCCCAGGCAAGTTTGGCGGGATCAAGTACTGTCCGAATCGCCTGTGGTTTTGCCGGGGCGGGTCTCAGCGGCGAAATTCTGGAGCGCGCCATTGTGGATGCTCGCGCCAGCGGGCTAAACCCTTCCAAACTCATACTGAACTACCCTAACAATCCAACAGGGCTGGGTTACTCTTCAGATACGCTCGCCAGCATTGCCAGTGTATGCAGACGATTGGGCATCATCGTCATCTCCGATGAGATATACGGTTTGGTTGCGCACGGCGGTAAGCACCAGTCTATTGCCCATTTTTATCCTGAAGGTACAGTTGTCACCAGCGGACTGTCCAAGCACTTGTCGCTGGGCGGTTATCGACTTGGTTTTGCCTTCATTCCTGACAGCCTGACCAAATTGTTTACCCTGCTCGAAACATTCGCCAGCGAGACCTGGTCTGGCGTGTGCGTTCCGGCGCAACAAGCTGCAGTGGTCGCAGTACAAGGCACAAGCGAAATTGAGCAACACATAGCCCTATGTAGCCAGGTGCATGGCCTGATAAGTAATTACGGTCGCGACCGCCTGAGTGCCCTGAACATTGACTACCCACCTTTGGCTGGCGGGTTCTATCTATTTCCAAACTTCGACGGCTGCCGAGAGGGGCTCGCAGAGCACTACGGCGTAAGTACCAGCGAAGATTTAGCACTTGACCTGCTCGAGCGAGCAAGCCTTGCTGCTCTGCCAGGCGCAGATTTTGGCGAGAGCGCCCAAGTGCTGGCATTACGCCTTGCGCTCACCGACTATGACGGCAGCCACGCACTGGATGTAATCAGACAGAATCCGGATATAGGGTCGGATGATTTCGCCACGGTGGCTGCACCCAATATGGTTGCAGGGTTCGATGCTTTGGCTGGCTACTTGCGGGGCTGCGGCTAGCTGGCGAGTTCCGTGTAGGACGGTGGGCCGCCCCGTCTTCAGGCCCACATAATCCTCTATTTTACTTTACATATACGCTTTATATATTTACTGAATATATTACCAAGACCCCAAAGCCAGCACCGAACCGCCCGCTAATAAGACCCAAAGTAACTCCTGCAAATAGCTTCCGAGTACAAATGCGCACGCCGTGGCAGCTACAATCTGGATGGTACGCTCCGCCAGGAGCATTTGCCGACGTGACGCGGGCGATTGGTACGCCCTGTTTAGCAGCCTACGGATAATTCTGGCTTCAATTAATTTTGTCTCGGTCATGGGGCCTTTCCTCTGCTGATTGAGGTACCCATGGTGCTACCGATTTACTTGCTACACGATATGTCCACTTTTCAATGGGGTTGAAAAGGCGACAGGTCTAACTCCACCTGGGTTCGCGTTTTTCCAGAAAAGCTGTAATGCCTTCTTTGGCATCTTCACTTTTAAGGCAAGCGTCCAGTTGCGAGCGCAGGAACGGAAGTGCGCTATCGAAATCCATAGCATCCTGCTGTGCAAAGGCCGCCAACCCAAGACTCATACTACCAGGCGCCAAACTGGCTAACTCTTTCGCGAGCGCCGCGACGTTGCTCTCCAAAGCATCTACCGGAACCGACTTGTTAATCAGCCCCCACTTTTCCGCCTGTTCAGTATTGATAGTATTTCCCCGCATTATAAAATCCAATGCGGCGCGCTGCGGCATAACCCGAAACAGGCCAGCCATCACCATAAAGGGCCAAATGCCGCGCTTGATTTCAGGCGCAGAGAATTTCACCCCATCGGCTGCTATCGCATGGGTCACATTACAGAGAAATAATAATGCGCCCGCCAAAAGATCACCCTGCACACAGGCTATGCTCGGCTTATTAAGGTCCCGAAAGCGGGAAGGCAGGTCATCCAAAGCACCACGACCCGGAACAGTGGACGTGGTTTCGGCCACTGTGCCGCTCATCATGGACAAATCACCGCCAGCACAAAATACATTGCCATTAGCGGCGAGCACAACAACACGAATCTCTCGCTCCTGCTTGGCGTAATCCAACGCGTAAATAAGTTCATTATTCATCGCCTTGTTGATTGCGTTCTTGCGCTCGGGACGATTGAGGCGAATGGTCATAATATGGTCTTTGACCTCAAGTTGGACGGCCTCAAACACCAGGCCCTCCAGGGATAACGTTGCTTCACTCATATGGGATTTCTCGGTTTATTAAGTAATTAGTTCAGGTGCCCAGCCAATACAGCAGGAGCGTCGATGGTCTTAGCACGCAGGTATTCACCCAGAGTCTTGGCCTGGCCGTCAATTCTGACCGAAGAGGCAACTCCCTCCCCCAAAATACCCTTGATAAAGAAATTCAGCGAATTGACATTGGGCAACTCATAACGAATAACTTCAAATTCGGCCGTGTCTTGCATAAGTTCCTGAAATTTCTCCACGGTGAGAAACTGATATAAAAAGGCATAGGATTCATCGGTTGTTGCCCACACACCCAGGTTGGCACAACCGCCCTTATCCCCAGAACGTGTGCCAAATAAGCGGCCGAACGGAATACTAATAGTTTCACCGCCGGGTGCGGCAGGTACAGCAACAGCGTCCACCCGGTAATGCACAGGTTCCAACGCGAGCTGGTTGGTCGGCTGAATCTCGATCACTTGACCGTTAACATGCACATTCTCAACGATGTGCTTGCTGTCAACTAATGCCGGCCAATAGACCAGAAAGCTGTCGCCGGCACCGGGCATACCGGCCAGAGAAAACCCGGGTATGCTCCCTAAAGCAATTTCAATGAGCTTGGCAACAAACAACCGACCGACCCTCTTTTGATCGCGAGATTTCACGGTTACTTTAAGACGGGCGAAGGCTTCTTCATTGGTACATGGGTTTTCTTTGTCGCTGCGTATCAGTTGCACTGTCACATCATCGAACTGTTCTTTGCCGCCGAGGTTTTTGAAAAACGCGTCGGTAAACACTTTCGCCTTGGCCTCGATATCCAGCCCGGTGATGAGTAATTCAAAGCCATTGCGAAAACCACCCAGAGTATTGATACAGACCTTGTGGCTTGGCGGCGGGCAGGAGCCTTTACAGCCACTCACATAAACACGATCTTCACCCGCCTGCTCAATATTCAGGGCATCGAAATGGCTAATCACATCCGGGTTGATATAGGCGGGATCACTGATCTCGTACAACAGCTGGGATTTAACTGTGCCAACCGATACCAGACCGGCCGTGCCGGGATGCTTGGTAATGGTGAAGTTACCATTTGCTTCGATTTCGGCGATAGGATAGCCAAGGCAGTCGAAGCTGGGCACCTCTCGAAAGAACGAGTAATTGCCACCGGTGGCCTGCTGGCCACATTCAATAATATGACCCGCAGCGAGAGCACCCGCCAGGGCGTCATAATCCGTGCGCTGCCAGTTAAACTTCCAGGCTGCCGGCCCGATAACTACGGCAGCATCGGTCACTCGCGGGCAAATCACAATATCCGCACCATGATCTAGCGCTTCTTTTATCGCCCAAGCACCCAAATAGGTGTTCGCAGTGAGTATCGTATTCTGCGAATCGGCAAGTACCGCACCGGTATCCATATTAGTAAAGGTCTCACCCTGAGACTGCAACGCCTCCATACGCAGCATCATATCGTCACCATCAATATAGGCGACATTGACAGAGAGCCCCAACTCTTTCGCCATCTCTGCAACGGCATCGGCCATGGCGGAAGGATTCAGCCCCCCGGCATTGCTAACAATCTTGATATTCTGCTCTATGCACGGCTCTAAAACCTCACGCACCTGCTTCAGAAAAGTGGCCACGTAGCCGCCGGTATCGCGCTTCATTTTCTGGCCGTACAGGATGGCCATGGTCAGTTCAGCCAGGTAGTCGCCGGTGAGCACGTCAATGGGACCGCCCTCAACCATGTCTTTTGCGGCGGATAACTTATCACCGTAGAAGCCACTGCAGTTCGCAATTTTGATTACTTCAATCATGTTATTTTTCTCTATTCTTCCGTTTTGCCTTCAATTGTTGCCAGTATCTGCTTGGATTTCACTTGTTGTCCGGTTGAACAATTAACCGACTCTATTTTGCCGCTAATGCCGGCCTTGAGTGCATGCTCCATTTTCATCGCTTCAAGTACCACGAGCGTCTGGCCAGCCACGACCTCATCACCCTCTTCGACTAATACATCAATAATAGCACCGTCCATAGAGGCCTTGACCTGTCTACTGCCAGCACCGACAACAGCGGCAGCCGGTTTGTGGGTGACATCTTCCAGAATAAAGTGCCCGCTGCCATCATCCAGGTACAGGGTCTTACCGTCGAATGCGAAGTGCAGTGTTTCACGAACACCATTGTCGATAATCACGCAGCGGTTTTGCTCAAGCGAAACATACTCTAGTTCCGAAGATTGCTCCGCGACAGTACCACGGTAGAGACGCTCGCTCTCATCCAGTGTTACCGTATTAGCCTCGCCATCAAACTCAACCTTGAAAATATAACGCTGTGGCGCCGACCGACTCCAGCGGAAGCTGGCATCGCGCCCCACATTTATACTGCGCCTAAGGAACAGCAGCGCAGCCTTTACCAGAGTCTCGGCAGATGGCTGTTTCTCCTGCATACTGGTATCGTCAATGAAGTGCTGTTCGATAAATGCAGTCGTCGCTTGACCTGCGGCAAACACCGGATGACGAAGTACGTTTTGCAAAAACAGCTTGTTGTTGTTCATACCCAGCAGCTGAGTATCCTGGACAGCCGAAGCTAGTCGGCGTATAGCTTCGGCGCGATCGTCACCATAAGCGATTACCTTGGCAATCATCGGATCATAGTGTGGACTGACCACCTGGCCGGTTTGAATACCGTGATCCATACGAATACCCGCACGCTTAGGGATATCCCACAAACGTACTTGGCCGGTTTGGGGCATAAAGTTATTGCGTGGGTCTTCTGCGTAAAGCCGTACTTCTACGGCGTGTCCTTTCAGCTCAATCTGCTCCTGAGTGAGCGGCAAGACCTCGCCAGCAGCTACTTTTAACTGCCAGGCCACCAGATCCAGCCCGGTTATCAGCTCAGTAACCGGGTGTTCAACCTGCAGGCGTGTATTCATTTCCAGAAAGTAAAAATTCTTATCGCTGTCTACCAAAAATTCCACAGTGCCGGCACCGCGATAGTTGCAGGCTTTGGCGGCATTGACCGCAGCCTCTCCCATCCGCTGGCGTAATTCGGAATCTACAAACGGCGAAGGCGCCTCCTCCACTACCTTTTGATGACGGCGCTGAATGGAACAATCACGCTCACCCAAGTAAACCGCATTGCCGTGTTCATCGGCAAAAACCTGAATTTCAATATGCCGCGGTTCGATCACAGCCCGTTCCAGAATCAGTTCGCCACTGCCAAATGCGCTTTCAGCTTCTGAGCGTGCGGTACGGATTTGCTCGGCCAGCTCACTCTGTTCATGCACCAGCCGCATACCTCGACCACCACCACCGGCAGAGGCTTTCACCATTAGCGGGAAACCGATGTCCCGGGCTTTAGTCAGCAAAGTCTCATCGGCTTGGTCCGCGTCTTGATAACCGGGGATACATGGGACACCCGCTTCCAGCATGGCGATTTTCGACAAACGCTTGCTACCCATCAAGTTTATGGCGGCAGAACGCGGGCCAATAAAGATAATACCAGCGGCTTCACACGCTTCTGCGAAAGCCGAATTTTCTGAGAGAAAACCGTACCCGGGATGAATAGCATCGGCGCCGGTTCGATGTGCCGCCGCCAGAATATTATCGGCAACCAAATACGATTCGCCAACCGCTGCGGCACCAATGCACACAGCCTGATCCGCCTCGCTAACATGGAGAGCGTCTGCATCGGCCTCGCTATAAACGGCCACTGTGCGAAAACCCAGATCGCGCGCAGTACGAATGACCCGCACCGAAATTTCACCACGATTGGCGATCAACACTTTAGTTATGTTATTCATAGCCTTTGCTTCCTTATAAACGCCCAATACCAAAGGTGTTGGTGTTGAGAGGCCGTTCATCGGCTTCGCGACAGACGCTCAGGGCAAAGGCTACTACCGATCGGGTGTCAGCCGGATCAATCATACCGTCATCCCACACACGCGCGGTATTCGCCAGGGCGCGTGACTGCGCCTCCATGGTATCGACAGTATCTTTCTCCAGCGCATCGAGCATCGCCTCGTTAACTTGACCGGCCCGCTGCATCTTGGCCTGGGCCACCTGGCGTAAAACACTGCCTGCTTGCGCTGGCCCCATTACCGACACAACACTGCCAGGCCAGGCGAACATAAAGCGTGGATCCATCCCCCGACCACACATAGCATAGTTACCTGCGCCATAAGAACCGCTAACCACTATAGAGATTTTGGGGATCTTGCTATTAGTCACCGCCTGAATGAGTTTAGCGCCGTGCTTGATAATGCCAGCCTGCTCCGACGCTGTACCGACGATAAAGCCTGTCGTGTTATGCAGGAATAATAGCGGCGTGCCAGATTGCTCGCAAAGCTGGATAAACTGCCCCGCTTTAGCCGCACCATTGGCCGTAATTGGACTGTTATTGGCGATCACGCCACAGGGCTGGCCCTCTATTTCAATATGACCACATAGAGTGCCCTGGTCGTACTCGGCCTTAAATTCCAAATAATCGGAAGCATCGGCGATACGGGCTATTACTTCCCGCATATCGAAGGGAGTTTTCGAATCCTCGGGGACAATGCCACGCAGCTCTGCCGCGGCGTAAAGCGGTCCCTCGTATTCGGACTTGGCTTGCAAGCAATGAGCCTTATTCCACCCCAATTTCCGGGTTATGTCCCGGGCAATGCGAATGCCATCAGCATCGTTCTCTGCCAGGTAGTCCGAGGTGCCAGGGATTTCGCTGTGCATTTCTGCACCACCGATCTCCTCGTCGGTTGCTATTTCGCCCGTTGCCGCCTTTAGCAGGGGAGGCCCGGCCAGAAACATCGTGGACTGCTTACGAATCAGGATCAGGTAATCGGATAGCGTAGGCTGGTAAGCACCTCCCGCCGTGGCACTGCCATGCACTACGGTAATCTGGGGAATACCGGCCGCAGATAATCGACACTGATCCGCGAAACCCCCACCTGAAGGACCAAAGAATTCGCCCAGCAGCTTGAGATTACCGCCGCCGCTTTGCGCCAGCGCGATCAGCGGAAGTTTGTTCTCCATAGCAATACGCAGCAGACGTCTGCGCTTAGTGCCACCCAGTGGCGTAATACTGCCGCCTTTAGTCAAATAATCATCGACCATCACCAGGCAGCGAATTCCTGAAATATAACCAATGCCGGCAATACAGCCACCACCTGCTCCGGAGCCATCGGTGTCCTCTTCCTGCAAGTAACCACACAATGTCAACAGCTCAAGAAACGGCGAACCGGGATCCAGCAATAAACTCAAGCGCTCGCGTGGTGGCACCAACCCTTTCTGGATATAACGGGGGGCCTTGGCCTGCGCTGTCTCGATAACGCGGCGTTCAATTCGACGGAATTCATCGACCGCCGCGCTCATCACTTTGAAGTTATTTTTATAGGTGTCAGCCTGGACATCTAACTGCGTTTTTATGAGGGCCATAATTTGAGTCCTGAGGGTGGTCACATGTTTGTTGCGAAACGGTATCGCTGAAGTCAATGAAACGGCAGATTTTCAGGGGCTTCAACGATAATCAAATTATAGTAAATCTCAGGTTTAACGCGGTGGAATCGGTGCCAAGTTCATAAGAAATGGTGCCAACTCGGAGCAGCGACGGGGTCAGGTCTTCCATTTTGCGCCGCATAACTTGTGCCTGAGGCTAAATGCGACACCCTAGCCCTGACGATATCGCTTGGATAGGCCCCTGTTGACCTTTACTCGGTTTAAGAGACCCCACCACACTTTTTACGTCCTAGATTAACCCCTTTCTCCATCCCGGTGCGATTAACCATCAGACCCACATGAGTAAGACTATGAAGACGTACATACCTCTTAGTGCCCTAGTACTTGCAGGCCTCGTTATCGCCTGCGCTGACCAGGGGAGTCCACAGCAAGTGGATACTTCGAAATCAGAAGTTCTCATTACGCCAAGCCAAACTCTGCCGCGGGAAGAACGCTCAGCGTCGATGTGTCCGGCAGCATGCAATCGGCCGATAAGCTCGGCTTGGTCAAAAAATCACTGCGCCTGCTGGTCAACAAGATGACCGCTGAGGATCGTATCGCCCTCGCGGTGTATGCCGGTGCAGCCGGTATCATTCTGGAGAGTACACCGGGAAACGAAAAAGCCAAGATCCTTGCGGCCGTAGACGGCCTGCAGGCTGGCGGCAGTACTCATGGTAGCACCGGCCGCAGTAGCATCGAGGTAAGTAAAATCATCGTCCGTAACAGCGTACTCCACTCGTTGGCCAGCAGTAGTGCCGATTTGCGATTTGCCGCCAGTGTCGCCGGTTTTGGGCAGATACTGCAGGGCGGTAAATTTACCGGCAACTGGCGTTACGACGAAGCGCTCACTCTGGCGCGCAGTGCCAGAGGCAATGACCCCCACGGCTATCGCAGTGAATTTGTCCACTTGATTGAGCTGGCACAATCGTTATCCTCAGTTACTTAAAAATTAACTTTGCATTCGTTGCGGAGACAGAGACTCGAGCTACTAAACCGCTTCAAAACAGATGAAGCCCTGATGCTGTCCTACCAGAGTGGCGATACTCGTGCTTTCGAGCGCTTGTATCGCCGCCACAAGGACGGCCTTTTTGCGTTTCTCTATCGGGGCTGCCAGCGTCAGGCCATTGCTGTGCTCCCCGAGGAACAGCGAACAGCCTTACTACTACAGGAACAGGGCTTCTCCAATGAAGATATTGCAGTACGCCAAGGAACGGGCACCGGAGCTGAACGGAAACCATATGGCTGAGCAAGCTGAAAAGATCTGGCTGGATCTGCAAGAACGCTGCAAAAACTGCGCACTGCCTGAAACGCTAGAACAATCCATTATTCTTTACCTGCAGGACGTCGAGCATTAATTTGAGAACACCTATGCTGGCCAGCCACTATTCCGTTAGGCTGATGCAATGAACAGAGAATATAAAACCGTCTATGTACTGCTAGGTGTCTCCGCTATAGCGGGCTGCGTCATTCCGCTAATGATGTTAATAGGCAGCATTATCGGCGCGGAGCTGGCCCCTAGTCCAAAGTGGGCTACGGCACCCATTGCGCTGATGGTCATAGGCATAGCAGCGGCGGTTATACCCGTCACTCGCTGCATGGCCCGCATCGGTCGAAAAAAGACGCTCACCCTATTCCTGTTATTGGGCATAGTGGCCTGCTTCGTCGCCACGTATGCGCTGGCATCTTCAAGCTTTGTATTGCTTTGCACCGCAGGCTTTTTATTGGGCTGCACCCACGCGGCACTGCAACAGCTTCGTTTCGCCGCTATGGAAAGTGTACCCGCGGCCAAGGCGCCAACAGCTGCATCGCTAATAATGTGTGCGGGAATCCTCTCTGCATTTCTAGGGCCCGAACTGGCGCTGTGGGGGAAAGACCTGTCTGTGGTCGAATATCGGGGGTCATTCTGGCTAGGCGCTCTGTTTTTTTGCGGTGCCGGCGTGGTGCTGATGTTTTACCGAGCACCGGCAGTACAGCCAGTCGACAACAACCCTCTAACACGGGGCCGCACACTAGCTCAGCTAGCGCATAACAAAACCCTGATTCTGGCGGTAGCCAGCGGCGCCGTCGCCTATATCGTGATGTCCTTCGTGATGACGGCTACGCCTATTAGTATGCATATCCACCACGGCCACAGCCTTGAGGATACAAAATTTGTGCTGCAGTCACATATAGCAGCGATGTATCTTCCCTCGCTACTGTCTGTCTGGCTGCTGCGCATTCTGGGTGTGCGCGGGCTGATGCTGGCGGGTCTGGGGTGTTATACCTTAACGATTATTATCGGCCTGATTAATCTGGAAGTAATAGGGTTTTGGGGGCAGCTCGTTATGCTCGGTATTGGCTGGAACTTTTTGTTCATCTCGGGTACCACGTTGCTGCCGGAAACCTATGAAGAGTCTGAAAAGTTTAGAGTTCAGGGCTTGAATGACGCTACCGTGTTTTCCACCCAGGCGGTAGCGGCTATGGCCGCAGGAGTAGCAATTAGTCTGTTGAGTTGGCAGAATATGTTGCTAATGTGCCTGATTCCTATCGCTGTGATGGCAGCGATATTGACTGTGCATCGCATGGCCCAGAAATAGAGGAAACTGAAGTCTGTATTTTATCCACGGGCGATCTGGCCTATAACGAATAACAAACAAATTGAGGAGAACACCTTCATGCGCCGAATCCAATTGGCCGATGCTGCATTTCTACTAAATGAGCGACGTGAAACTCCCATGCATGTGGGCGGGATCAGCCTATTTACGCTACCCGAAGGTGTAGACGAAGGCCCCTTTTTGGCCGAGCTGGGAGATGTACTGCGCAATGCCGCCGAGTATCGCAAGCCTTTTGGCGAGTATGTGGTAGCCAAGCCCACCGGACTATTTTGGGAGCTGGATAAAAATATCGATGTCGACTATCACGTTCGCCATTCGGCGCTGCCCAAACCCGGCCGATACCGCGAGCTTTTTGCACTGGCATCCAGGCTGCACAGCGTTACTCTGGATCGACACCGTCCACTATGGGAAATGCACCTGATAGAGGGCCTGCAAAATCGTCAGTTTGCGATGTACAACAAAATGCACCATGCCGCCATAGATGGCATTGGCGCAATGCATATTACTCAGGGAATGCTCTCGTCAAACAAAAAAAGCAGGGGCACCGACTCACCTCTGTCGCAGGCAGCTTATGATGCTTATAAAGCAACAAAACATGGCAACAACCTGCATAGGGATCCACCCAAAGAAGCAGAACTGCGAGCAGTAAGCGAAGTCCTCAAACAGACCTATGATTCGGGCAGCAATCTGATGGGGGCCTTACGGCGTTTCAGCGGTGCTTTTTTTGGCCGCAGTGGCAATCTGGCGGTACCCTGGCACAACGTGCCCAAAACCTCGATCAACACCGCCGTCAGTGGTTCGCGCCGCTTTGTCGCTCAGTCCTGGGAATTCGAGCGGATCAAAGCCGTATGCAAAGCCATGGACGGAACTGTTAACGATATCGTACTGGCCATGTGCTCAGGTGCCCTGCGCCTTTATCTCGATGCCATGGGAGAGCTACCCAAGCATTCGCTCAAAGCTATGGCCCCTGTTTCCCTGCGGGCTGAAGGCGACATGGCTTCGTCCAATGCGGTCGGTTTTATCACCGCAGATTTGGCCACTAATCACAAAAATCCGGAGCAACGATTACGTGCAATTCAAAGGTCGATGAAAGCCGGCAAGGAAATGTTGCAAGGATTGTCGGCTAGAGAGGCCGCTGTTTTCATGCAGCTAACCCAACTACCGGCGATGATTACATCGGTGCTGGGGCTGGCTGCGAAATATCCCGCGTTCAGCACGGTGATATCCAATGTCCCCGGTCCTAGAGAAAAGCTGTACTGGAATGGCGCAAGCCTGGACGGTATCTATCCGGCCTCCATCGTATTCGACGGCTTCGCGATGAATATCACACTGGTCAGCTATAACCGAAGCCTCGATTTTGGGGTTGTCGCATGTCGCCGTTCGCTGCCGCAGATCCAGCGATTCATTGATCATCTGGAGGAGTCTCTGCAGGAACTCGAAGAAACTGCTGGATTGCGCGCGGTGAAAGCAACAAGAGTAGCGCGAGCGAAACCGAAGAAGGCAGCGGCGCCTAAAACGAAAACCGCCCCAAAAAAAGTTGCCAAACCCGCCAAAAAAACAAAGGCTGCGGTGAAAGCCAACGCGAAACCTAAGCCCGCGACACCAAGGCCAAAAGTAAAGCGTAGGGTGAATGTCAAAATCAGACCAAAAAATGCCAGCGCATAATGCGGATCTGACTCTTTCGGGCCTGCTTATTACTAATAATGGTCCGCTAGAAGTATCACAGCCCTGGAAGCTGCCCGCCTCAAAGCCCTTGCGGAACCAGCGCGCCATACGTGAGCTTGAGCCACGCTGATCATCAAGGTTGCGGGTACGTCTTCCGCTCTGCCACTTCATAATTATTCTTCAATTCCACGCCTATACCGTAGCAGCACCGGCGAAGCTGGCAAGCAATCGCAGGAAAGCTTAGGCTAGGCACCTGATAATAAATAAAGCAATGGAACCCAGCTATGAGTGACAAGATTCTTATTGGCGGCTGTGACGCCGGCAAGGTTTTTTTAGACCCACGTTACGCCAATCGTCACGGCCTGATTGCGGGTGCTACCGGCACTGGTAAAACAGTAACCCTGCAATGCTTGGCCGAGGGCTTCTCCGATATTGGGGTGCCGGTGTTCATGGCCGATGTTAAAGGCGACATTTCCGGTATCAGTCAGGCCGGCAAGCCCCATCCCAAAGTGGATGAACGGGTCAAAAGTATCGGCATAGAAAATTACAGCCAGCGCGCCTACCCCGTCGCCTTCTGGGACTTGTTCGGGAAAAAAGGTACACCCATCAGATCAACGGTCGCGGAAATGGGCCCGCAGCTGATTTCGCGACTGCTTGACCTCAATGAAACGCAGGAAAGCGTCATAACACTGGTATTTGAATTTACTGACAAAGAAGGCATGTTACTGGTAGACCTTGCTGACCTGCGTACTACCCTGGAATACCTGGGCAATAACAGCAAAGAACTGGGTACCGGCTACGGCGTTTCCAAAGCCTCCATCAATGCCATTCTGCGTCGCCTGCTCATGCTTGAACGTCAAGGCGGCAAGAAGTTTTTTGGTGAGCCAGCCCTGCAACTGGAAGATTTCATACAAACCGAGCGGGATGGCCGCGGAGTCATCAACGTACTGGCGGCAGATACGCTTATCCAGAGCCCAAGAGTGTACTCAACCTTCCTGCTTTGGCTGCTGTCAGAGATGTTCGAGAACCTGCCGGAACTAGGCGATCCTGAAAAACCCGTTATGGTCTTCTTTTTTGATGAGGCCCACCTGCTGTTTCGCGATGCACCCAAGGTGCTACTTCAGAAAATCGAGCAGGTAGTGAGGTTGATTCGCTCCAAAGGCGTAGGGATCTACTTCATTTCCCAGAGCCCGTCTGACATTCCCGACAGCGTACTAAGCCAGTTGGGCAACCGGGTACAACATGCGCTGCGCGCCTATACCCCGAAAGAGCAAAAGGCGGTAAGAGTGGCTGCTCAATCTTTCCGCGCCAACCCAAAACTCGATACCGTAACCACCATCACCGAAATGGGTGTAGGTGAAGCCCTGGTATCCACACTGCAAGATAAAGGCATACCCTCACCGGTGGAGCGCGTACTGGTGCGCCCTCCCCATTCGCGCATGGGCAAAGCCACCCTGGCTGAACGCAAGGCAGTAATGGATAGGGATCCCAATATGCGTCTCTATGGCAAAACCCAGGACCCCCGCTCCGCCCACGAAATTTTGCTGGAGCGTACAACCGCCAAACTAAAGGCTCAAGAGGAAACTGAACTGGCCGAACGAGCGGCAAAAACCAAGGTAAAGAAGAAAACCAGCAGCTCGCGTCAGAGTAGTGGCGAGGCGTTTATCAAAAGTATGGCCCGCAGCCTGGGTAGCGCGGCGGGCAGTAATCTGGGGAGAAAGTTGTTCAGGGGGATTCTAGGATCGCTACTTAAGTGAATAAATATCATAGTGTTACGATACTAATCTAATGTTAATTAGGTCTAAAACTCGTACTCCAGAACCGCTCTGAACGTGTAATCGGGAGTGTTGTCATCGAGGGCTAGTACCACACCCAACTCCCAGCGCACTGCCTTGGCCATGCCCAGGCGCTCGACACCCATAATGGCAGGCCCGAGAGCGCTGGTGTCCTCTCCAAGATACAACTCCATTGCAGGCTCGAAGCGCGGCGAATAGCGGTAGCGGCCCTGCAGGGCCAACGCGGTCTCAAATTCGTCGTCAATCTTGTCACCCCACTCGTAGGCGAGCACGATATTGGCGGTGGCGCTGTAGCGGCCCAACTCCTTTTCCAACAGCAGCGCCGACGAGACCTCCCATACATCCAGGGAGATTTCTTTTTCAATCTCGAACAGAAGACCGTAGTCTACTGCGTACTCTCCTTGTTCAGAAAGTTGCCACAATAGCTCGACTTCGTAGGCCTCAATATCAAAGCTCTCATCAGCTGATTGCTCGCCGATGAGATAGGCCTCAACAAAAACGAACTCCGAGACAGCCTTGCCTACGGCAAATCTATGAATTTGCTGCCTGTCCACGCCAGTAACCGGGTTTTCGTCCTCTTGAGTCATCCGCCATTCAAACTCCCATTCGAGCTGCTCGACGTAGGGGTGATAGACCTTATCTACTGCACTGCCGTCGGCGCGCACTGCCACTGCTGCCACTGCTGACAAAGCCATCACCAGGACTGTAAGCCGCAGATCAAACATTGCGCTTCCCGGCATGACGCCGTGCTAGCAGGATGACGGCCAACATCAACCCGAGGCTAGCGAGATACAGAGCAAGCTGTAAATAGCTCGGAGTAGATTCATAGCCGAACACCGCATAGAGTAACTCGCCGGTAATACTTTGCTCGCTGACCAATGCGGAACTGTCCCAAACCGATTTCCCAGCTGGCAACCAATCTACCTGCTCCAATAGCATGGTTGCCTGCATCACCATCCCCGCCCCGATCAGGCAAAGGGCGAGCAGCATGGTGCGCACAGAATAAGACTCTGGCATCGCTCTGAGCACCGCGAATAGCAGTGCGCCAACACTCATGCCAATGCTCGCGCCGATTGCGCTGCCCAGATACACCGCCGTGCGATAGTCCTCTACGGCGGCAAATCCCGATACGTAAACCCACACTTCAGAGCCTTCACGCACCATCGCGAAACACACCGCAAGCATCATTAACCAATAGACCGCGCCTTGTCTCCCCGTCGTTCCAGGCACACTCGAAAAGCACCGACTGACGATAACGACGAGAAGTCCATAAACCGCGATCTGCAAAGCGGCATTGGCAACTTCCTGACCCGCGCCGTCAAGGGCGTCGGTTATAACAGCCAGGCTGCTGGCGAAAACTACAATGCCAAGCAGCGCCAGCGGCACCGACCACAACAGCCAACTTGGGCGCAGACGCAGATGCATCGAAAAGGCGATCAATACGCTCACCAGTACGGCGGCCTCCAGCACCTCTCTCAGCACCAAAATAACGGCATCAATCAACATGAAAGGCTCTCATTCAACGACCACTCTGCCCTGCGCAGTTTTGGGGTTGAATTCACCGAAAAATGGATAACTGCCTGGCGCCAGCGGCCCGATGAATATATTGGCCTTGCGCCCACCCATAATTACCTTCTCTCGGTTTAGTTCATAACTTTCGAATTCTTCGGGCGTGGCATCCCGATTGTAAATAACCAGCTTCACCTTGGTATCTGCGGGAATAACCAACTCCGCCGGGTGAAAAAGATTATCTCTAATTTCAATTTCAAATATAGGGGCCTTGGCATTCACCGAAGTCGCCACCAGTGCAAGTAGGATCAACGCAAACAACCGCCTCATCGTATCGCCTCTGTTGCGGGAAACTCGATCATAACCCTAAGGCCACCAAGAGAGCTCTGTCCCAGCGATATACTGGCTCCGTGCACCTGGGCGATGTGCTGAACAATGGCCAGTCCCAAACCAGATCCATTGGCACCGGAGAACTCCTGCTCCGATCGATAGAAACGCTCAAAAACGCGGGCTCTTTCGGACTCTTCTATACCCGCCCCGGAATCTTCAACGACAAGCGCGACCCGTTTGTCGTCAGGATAAGCGTGCACCAGTATCTCTCCACCTTCTGGTGTGTACTTTTTTGCGTTTCCCAGCAGGTTAGTAAGTAGCGTTTCCAACATAACCGGATCTCCGAGAATGTAAGCCGATTCGCCCTGCAGAGAAAGCGTCTGTTGCCGAGCAGAGAATTCTGGCCAGGCCCGCGCAGTAACCTGCTGGGCAAGTTTGTGCAGCTCTACAGGTTCAAATCTGGCCTTGATAAGCTCGGGGTTGGTTCGATTCAGGTCGAGAATCTGTTCTACCAAATGGTGCATGCGCGCTAAGCCCGCGTTCGCGTGAGCGAGATCGCTGTGATTCGCGGGCAGGTCTTCAGCCAGATTGTGAAGATGAACTTTGAGTACACTAAGGGGAGTACGCAGTTCGTGTGCCGCGTGGGAGGCGAAGTGTTTTTCGCGCTCGAAAGCCGCTGATAATCGAGACAATAAGGCGTTAGTGGATTCAACGAGTTGCTCCAACTCCCTGGGCGGATTTTCCTGCCCCAGTGGCGATAGATCGTCATGGGCTTTACTGTTAATCTCGCGACTCAAATTCCGTAAGGGACGCAAACCCCAGCCAACCAACACCCATACCAGCAATGCAGAAACAGGTAGCCACAGCAACAGCGGTAACACCGACTCCAAAACCACCTTCTCTGCTACTCGATAACGTAAATCTTCTCTTTCCCCGACGATGTATACGACCCCATCGCTATCGACGCGGGTAAGCGTGCGCCAACGATAGCCGCCAAAGTTGGCAAAACGGTAACCCGGGGTTAGTTCATTAATAATCACCTTGGGGGCACCGGGCGAGTGCAGGGCCAGCGTTCCCTTCACCCAAACCTGAAAGGCAAACTGTGCGCCCTCCCTGGCAACCACCTCATCCGCATCTCGCACATCAAAGGTCTGTAGCAATATATCGCTGGCGTATTCAAGCTGGGAGTCCAACAAACTTTCCGCCTCCTTCATACTCGAAAGATAGCCGTTAAGTGCTGCCAGGAATGAAATCAAGATAAAAGCGGCAACCAGCATTACCGCGAGATAAGCGCGAATTGAATTCATAGTTGGGCGATGGTGTAGCCGATCCCCCGGACAGTTTTAATCATATTGGCAGGCAATTTTTTGCGCAGATGGTGAATATGAACTTCCAGACTATTGCTGGCCACCTCTTCTCCCCAACTGTACAGCCGGGTTTCCAGGGATTCTCGAGTTAATACCTTGCCGGCGCTTTCCATCAGGTTTTTCAGCAGCATATATTCGCGGCGAGGAAGCTCCACCGTTTCGCCAGCGCGGGTAACAATGTGCGCCGCTGTATCAATCTCCACCTCGCCGACACAAATCTTGCTGGTTACTGCCGTTGACAGGCGGCGTTCCATCACCCGCAATCGCGCGGCTAACTCAGCCATGTCAAAGGGCTTAGCCAGATAGTCATCGGCGCCCCCGTCCAGCGTGGACACCTTGTCTTCTAAACCATCGCGGGCCGTTAAAACCAGTACAGGGATATGGCTGTCACCCTGTCGAAGTTTGGCCAGCACGTCCAGGCCGTCCATATCGGGTAGGCCGAGATCCAGCACTACCATATCGGGCTTTTCAGCGCGCACTGCGGCTATTGCCAGCCTGCCACAGTCGACATGATTGACTACAAAACCCTGTTTTCCCAGGGCCTTCTGTAAGCCAGCCGCCAGAGAGGCGTCGTCTTCAACCAGTAAAATATGCATAGTTGGTGATATTAACCCGCAGCGGAACTGCCCACCAGCGCCCACTTGCGGATGACCGGCAATTGCTTGGCCAGAGCCGAGTCCACAATCGAAGGGAACAGAGCGTTTAGCTTGACAAAGAATCGCTCGGGCCAGCCAAGAAAGCGCCTGGGCTGAGCCGACTCAAGTTGACGCAATAATTCCTGGGCTACAGTTTGAGGGCTGTCGGCCTTGTTACCCAACTCTGCATTCATCCCCACAACCTGCTCGGAGTTCATGGCAGTATCAACCGCTCGCGGCGCCAGATACAAAACCTCGACCCCGGTCCCGCTGAGCTCACGCCGCAAAGCCTCCGAAAAACCACGAAGGGCGAATTTGCTAGCGCTGTACCCGCAGTAACCGGCGAAGCCAATGCTGCCAAAGCCAGAACCTACATTTACCACGGTGCCTTTACTGGCGCTTAACGCTGGCAGCAGTAGCTGGGTCAGCAGAATGGGTGCCACAGTGTTTACCTGGATCATGGCGACAATTTGTTGCTCAGACTGCTCCTGAAGTAAGCCAAAATAATTCACCCCAGCGGCGTTAACTAAAATATCGACACCGTTCGCGCAGGCGCCAGCGACCTGCTCGCGGCCCTCCCGCGTAGCAAGATCAGCCGCTACAGTAAGATGCTCTGTGCCCGGCAGGCTCACCCTAAGCTGCTCCAATCTGGTCGGGTCGCGACCCACCATAATCAGTCGAGCACCCAGCGCGGATAGTATCTGCGCAATAGCGGAGCCAATCCCCCCGGCAGCGCCAGTTAGAACTACGGTTTTTCCCGTCAAATTCATGCGTATTTCCCTAGGCTGCGAGCGCGGCGGCTTGCACTGCATCTACACTGGCGTACACATCGCCATACAGTCCATAGAACATTTTCGCGCAGTGAATAATTTGCTGCTGATCCTGTGGATCATCGATTTTATTCATCAAGTTCTTGAAGAACTCAACGTGAGCGACGTCAAGTGCACCATGAGAGGTCAGATAGGAAAACGCTTTTTTGGGCAGTCCTGTCGAGCTCTGTATGCATTGAGCTGCGCTGTCGGCAACAGAGATACTGGTCCCCTCCAGTACGTGCACCATACCAAAGAAGCCCATCGGATTGCCCCGGTCAATCACATGATACGCATAGGCGACCATCAGTTCCGTGGCCGGATTGGGCGTAGAGTTAATGGCCGCCTGCCGATCGTAGCCGCACGCTTCTATATCATTGAGAATCCACTCCTGATGACCCAGCTCTTCCTCAACATACTCGGCAAGAGCTGAACGGAGCCACTCCTTGTCGCCTGGCATTCGCGAGCCGGCAGCCATTAGTAACGGCACTGTATGCTTAACGTGGTGATAGGCTTGACACAGGAACGCCGCATAACCAGCGACAGTAAGTTCGCCCTGTAACGCCTGCGCGACTAGCGGGCTGGCGAGTAAACTTTCCCGCTCCGACTGTGTTTCCGAACTTAGGTGATCAAAAAAATTCATGGTGCTGTCTGCTCCTGTTGCTGACGGTATAGGTTGTCTATTTCGATACGGTAGTGATTAGCAATACAATCTCTGCGGACTCGACCGTTGTCGGTAAGCAATCCCGCATCGACGCTCAATGGCTCGGGCATTACGCTCACTGCCAGTATCCGGGCATAATCTGGCAGGCGGCTATTTACCGTGTTGATTTCCTGCTGCATAAGATCATGCGAAAAGTTCGGCGCACCACTCCACACAAGGGCGGCGCAGTGCGGACGATCATCACCAATCACTACCGCTTGTTGTAAAAGCCCACTGGCGAGCAATTCGCTCTCGACCCACTCAGGACTAATATTGCGACCGAAGCTGCTAACCAAAAGATTTTTCTTACGGCCCGAGATAGTGACAAATCCGTCGGCGTCTATATGACCTAAATCCCCCGTGGCTACCTCATCTTCGCCCCAGGTATCGCGCTGATTGAGGTATCCCAAAAATGTGTTACCGCTGACCACCAACTCCCCGTTGCGCTCCTTCAGGTTTACATGCGGGAGAACCCGGCCGCTGGCATAACTGCGGTCGGCGTCAGGGCTATTCAAGCTCACCACCGACGCACTCTCTGAAAGTCCGTAACCTTCATAAACCGGCAGGCCGCCAGCTCTAACTCGCGACACGATCTCCGGGGCTACCCGGCCGCCACCCACGGCAACGAATTTCAAACTGCCCGGAGGCGTCCAGCCTTGAGTTATCGCCCCGTCCAGTAGAGCCAGAATTTGAGGCACCAAAATCATGGTGTGGGGTTGCAGTCGCGTGATCGCGGCCAAAAAACGGTCGGCCTGAATACCCGAACTACCCGCCATTCCCATGGTTTCAGAGGAATACACCAGGGCTGTACCACCCTGCAATATGGGCCGGTAAAGCCCACCGATATTTTCCAGTAACGTACTTAGGGGTAGCACACACAAATGACGCGGCTTATCGTGGCCCACCGCCCCTGCCAGAGATTGGGCAACGTTAAGACACTGTTCTAAAGAGAGGCAAACCCCCTTGGGCTCGCCTGTGGAGCCGGAGGTAAAGGTGATCTTGTTGGTTCCCTCAGGGACCTGCGCGGCGACCAGCGGCTTAAGTGAGACACGGGATAGACTATCCAGGCCTTCGACGGGAACGCCCTGTTCGTCCAACAGGGGCTCCAGGCGGGCCGCCCCGGGGCCGTCACAAAAAACAGTATCAACTGCCGCGCTATTCAAAACATGAAGAACCTGCTGGTCGCTGAAAAAAGTGGGGATTGGAACCAGGCAGATCCCGGCTATTTGGCTGGCTAAATCCAGCAGCACCCAGTCGACACCATTCCCGGCAAACAGGCCGACACAGCGTGCAGCTGACGCCATGAGATCTGTCGATAGTTGATCCACTGCAGTGTCTAATTGTGCAGCTGTCAGTTGCCGGTGTTCACTCTCAATAACAATGTGTTCCGGTGACTGCAAAGCCAAAGCCTGCAGCGACGATTGCAGCAAACTCATCGCATTGCATGCCGAATATCCTCGGCAAGTGCATCGATCGCATGACTCTCACGTCGCCAGATTTCGCTAATAGCAGGGTCGCTACGACCGTGGGCTGCGGCCTGGCTTATATCAGCCAAAACGACTTTCGGGTCACTCTCGTAATAACTACCCCATTCCTCGGCTTTTGCTCCAAGGCGGCTGGCATCAGCATGGCAAATAACCCGTGTATCGAAACCATGCCGCTTTATTGAATATCTCACGGCCCTGTTAGCGGCGAAAACCAGGTAGCGAACATCGGCGGCCGCCAGCGCAGCGGTCACCAAAAGATAGAGATAAACTCCCTGCCCCGCGCTGGAAGACACGAGGTTACCCAGCTCCATGATGTTACGGCGCGCAACGGGCATCCCGTACTCAGTCAATATGGCTGATTGCACACTGACCTTAAGATATTGCTCGCAAAATAGAGGCCCCGATGCCGCACTCCTCAGGCCCAGAGCACCAACCAAACTATTTTCTCGCTCCAGGCTGCACAATAGTGGTAGATACTCAAACACCTTGGCGTCGTATGCCGCACTGAATATACCCGCTATGTAACGCTCCACTCTCTGTCGATCATCACTCGCCAGCAAACTGGTACTGGCGACATGGTAACTGGGAAAAGCAGTGGGACTTGCAATCGCGTTCCTCCCGGGTGCTTCAATTTGAACGTCCATCTTTTCTCCTCGCTCTGTTCTGTATGCAGCATTCAACTTATGCCAGATTGCCATCAGGCCTTAACGTTTCGCCAACGCGCCGTTTACCGACTCTGTAAGCGCTTGGACCTGAGCTTGGCGTCCGGTATCGGCAATGCTGCGGCCAGCTCTGGGGGTGGCTTCGCTCGCCAACTTCAGATGAGTTTTAGCCAGCTCATACTCTTTATTGTCGGCTAAGAACTCCGCGTAAAAATAGTTAATCACGATACCCTCCGGGTCGGCAGCCAGTCCCAGGAGTAAGTGCTCTCTCGCTTTGTCATCACTACCGAAACCAATAGGCCATCCTGGCACCTTGGAGTACAGCGTGCCCAGACTGGTATGGGCAGCGCCAGACATGGCCGCCGGGTCCAGCTCTATGGCCTGCTCCAAATCCTTGCGGGCTGCCTTGGCGTACTTCATTGCCGAGAAACTGCTAGCCATGCCAGCGAAGGTCGAGTTAACGATACCGCACCATATGAAGGCCTCTGCATCCGTGGGAAGCGCTGCGATGACCGTGGCACATTGGGCGACCAATGCTTTCATTTGATCACTTTGATCGGACCCTGAGAGAGTGAAGTTGATTCTGTCCCAGGATTGCTGAATCGCCAGTACTTCATCGGCGGTTTGTGCATGGGAGCTACTGGCGCTAACGCCAGCGGCCAGGATGATGGAGACCAATAGAGTAAATTTCATGCAAGCTGTCCGCTGTCGTCTAATTAACAATGCGCACAGTTTGACTGAGTAACCTTAGGGAAACCTTATGTAACGAAAGGGCTCAGTTGCGAGGGCTGTGGCGATTAAAGCTGATCAAGCTCGAACACGATTGAATACGGAAACGACCAGCAGAGTCACCGCGCCGGCCGCTATACCAAACAAAGCAGCCAGAATAGTCGGGGTTAGCGCAGCCAACAGCGCCCCCATAGTTGGGATAGACAGCACGTACTGGGTCAATTGCCCAAATAGCAGGTCTACCGGGTGTAAACCATGGACCAGAATACCGCCACCGACCATAAACATCGCCGCTGTCCCGATCACCGCCAGCGCCCGCATCAACCAGGGGGCGAAATCCAGCAACCTCAAGCCAAACCAACGCTGAGTGGCTCGCCAGGCACCCTCCCCGGTTTTTTGAGTTAGATAAAGTCCGGCATCATCTAGTTTTACAATACCTGCGACCAGTCCGTAAACGCCTATTGTCATCAAAATTGCAATACCTGATACAACCGTCACCTGGCTGGCAAAGGAAGCCTCCGCAACAACGCCCAGGGTAATAACAATAATTTCAGCGGACAAAATAAAATCGGTACGAATGGCGCCGCGCACCTTGTCCTTTTCCAGCCCCACCGGGTTGACCGCAGGATCTGTGAGAGATTCCACGAGTTTCTCGTGTGCCGCTTCGTCCTCGGACTCGCTGTGTAGAAATTTATGCGCGAGTTTCTCGAAGCCCTCATAACAGAGAAAAAGCCCTCCCAGCATTAACAACGGCACGATCAACCAATCGGCAACCGCCGAGATCAGCAGTGCGGCCGGCACCAATATCAACTTGTTGCGGAATGAGCCTTTGGCTACTGCCCAGACTACGGGTAATTCACGATCGGCCTTTACGCCGCTTACCTGCTCTGCATTCAGGGCCAGGTCATCACCCAAAACACCGGCAGTTTTTTTTGCCGCGACCTTGGACATGAGTGCGACGTCATCCAGAATCGCAGCAATATCGTCAAGCAATACTAAAAGACTGACGCCAGCCATACTCGTCACACTCCTTTTAAATTATTTGTTAAGTGATCATCTGCGCGCCAGTTAACACGATCCCTCAGGACCGACGCAACTTTGTACGGCGCTTTGCCGGCACATTCATGCGGGTTTTGGGGTAACGCGGCAGTTTACCTTCGCTCAAATAACGATGAATAGTTTCCTGCGAGCGAATACGGGCTCCCTTTTTCTTATTGTCGACCCACTCGTTAACCTGATTTTGATCGAGAACTCTGGCTTTAACGTTGTCATGCCATTGCTGATCCAGAATATTCTGAATCATGTTCTGAGCCTCTTCATCCAGCACAGGAACCAAAACCTCCACCCGATAGTCCAGGTTGCGTGTCATTAAGTCAGCCGAGCCAATATAATAGCGCGACTTACCCCGGTTATAAAAAACATAGGCACGAGGGTGTTCAAGATAGCGATCAACAATGCTAATGCCCCGAATATTCTCGGATATACCTTTCACTCCAGGCAACAGAGAACACATGCCGCGCACAATCAACCTTATTTCAACACCCGCCTCACTGGCCTCATACAGTTTCATCGCTAATTTTTCGTCGACCAGATTGTTACACTTGAGGGTCATGGATGCCCGGTATCCAGCTCTGGCGTTTTCAATCTCTTGCTCAATCATTCCCATGATTGCTGGGCGGCATGAATGAGGTGATACGAGTAACAACCGATACCGGGGACGTTTGTAGTTATATTGCAGAAAATCAAACACGTTATACACGTCCTTGCCAATACTCTGATTGCGGGTAATCAGGGTAAAATCGGTATAAAGTTTTGCGGTCTTTTCGTTGAAATTGCCGGTGCCAATGTGGCTATAAAAACGAATGCCATTTTGCTCCATTCGCTCTATCAGCAAGATTTTGCTGTGAACCTTCAGACCTGGAATACCGAAAATTACGTCGATCCCGCTTTCTGTCAGACTCTGCGCCCAGTTAATATTCGCCGCCTCGTCAAATCGCGCAGCCAATTCAACCACGGCTAACACGCGCTTGCCATTTTGCACCGCATTGACCAGCGCATCGATCACCCGCGAGTTTCGGGCAACCCGGTAGAGGCAGATTTTAATACTCGTTACGCTGGGGTCCAGAGCGGCGGTTTTCAACAGGTCGACGATATAATCGAAAGGGTTATAAGGATAATAGAGAAAGACATCCCGCTTTTTGATGGAATCGAACAGACTGCCCGGTTCGTCGAGACGCTTGATACGGATAGGCGGCAGCGGTTTGAATTCGAGATATTTAGGGCCAACATTTGGGAAACTCATGAAGTCCTTGGAATTATGGTAGCGACCGCCGGCAACCTTGCTGTCGTATTTTCCAAAACCAAAGCGCCTACTCAAATACTCGAGTAAACGCGGGGGAATTTGACTGTCATAAACAAAGCGAACCGCATCTGCTTTCTTGCGCTGCTTCAGACTTGTCGCCATTTTTTCGATCAAACTCTGGGTTATGCCCGTGTCAATTTCCAATTCAGCATCACGGGAAAATTTAAAGCAGTAGGCCTCAATCTCATCGATTTTGAGTACGCCCCTAAACATTTGCGGCAGGCAAGCACGCACGACATTGTCGAGCGCAATAAATACTTTCCCGCCCTTCCCCCGCCGCTTCGGTATTTCCAGAAAACGGGGTAGTCGGTCGGTGGGAACCTCCACCACAGCATAGTGATAATTTTCGCCAGTGCGAATATCTACGGCGAGATAGATTGATTCATCGTTTAGCGAGGGGATGGATTGCCCGTCTCGCATCAAAATGGGCTCCAACTCCGGGAGTACGGCGCGGGTAAAATATTCTTGTACAAAGGCGAGTTGACCTTCATCAAGCTGACGCTCGTTGACCATGTAGATCTTACGAGCACGTAAATCACCCAGTACTTGCGTGTAAATCTTGTCAAACCATTTTTGTAGTACCACTACGCGTTGCTCGATAAAGGCCAGCAGGTCTTTAGCCTGTTGCCGGGTAACGCCTGATGATACCGAGATCAAACGGCGTACTTCCGCTACTCGTACCCTAAAAAATTCGTCCATATTATTGGAAAAAATACCGAGATAACGTAGCCGCTCAATAACCGGAACATTAAGATCCTCTGCTTCTTGCAACACTCGGGCGTTAAACGAAAGCCAACTTAGCTCTCGTGGCATGAATAGACTTTCGTCGAGATCGGCAAGACGTACTTTCAGCGGGCTGGTCATTGCTATCCTTGTGGTTCATGGTCGCGACATGCGACCACTTATGGGGCACCATTTCAACGGGCTAACTTATTACAGTTTAGGCGGACGGGCAAAGGAACTAAGCGAGAGAATTGTTACGCTTTTGTGATGTAGAACCAAAAAATACTAGCATCTGCTTTATATTTCGAGTGTTAGCTACTGTTTTAAAACAAAAAAACCCGCTGGCAAAAATGCAGGCGGGTTAAAATAGCCGAATGCTTCGGGGCAGAAACATCGGCCAGGGGACGGTCTAGTACGTGCGCGTGCGCAACGTACTCATCTCAAGATAGTACCGATTAGGAAAAGTGCAAATTTTGAGCCATTATAAGAGGGTAACCACGTGACCCATGAGGGTCAGGACTTGAGTGTCAGGATGTCCGTATGCAGATGGCTCAACACCTCTTCGGCCGTATTTCCGATGAGGTGGGCGGCAATGCCTTGACGAGCCAGGGTGCCAATCACCACCAACTGAGCACGCACTCTCGCGGCCTCAGAGTTAATCACCTTGGCTACAGGCCCGCGTTTACAGCGAAATAATTTAGGCGAAATATCGTGAGCCGCTGCCAACTCTTGTAATCGAGGCTGCATCGCTTCTTTTTGATCGCGAACATAGGTGGCTGGGTCGATTAGATCCATATCGGTCAGGATTGTGGGCACGTCTATCGCATAAATCAGGTTCAATGGCGCCTCAAGCGCGTCTGCCAGCAATTTCGCGTGCGCCACCACGGAGTGGTTCAGAGCGCGCTTGCGTTTATTTTTAGTACCAAGATCAACTGCTGCGAGTATCGAGTTGGTTTTATGCCATTTTTTATCAGCCACCAGTAATACCGGTGCGTAGCACTCACGTAACAGGTGCCAATCGGTAGAGGTTCCCGAGGCTAAGCGCGCCTGGTTACCTGTCTTGATGACTGCAGCAAAGCCTTTCGCGGCTCTGGCGACAATCCATGGGTGGATATCCTTCGCCCAGACGACTTTCAAGCTTACTGTTTGCTCAG
Source organism: Halieaceae bacterium (assembly GCA_047633055.1). Lineage (GTDB taxonomy): Bacteria > Pseudomonadota > Gammaproteobacteria > Pseudomonadales > Halieaceae > CALJFL01. The sequence goes on from JBLIEI010000036.1 coordinate 27,020, forward strand.
TTGACGCATATTTGTCGATGCGGGCCTGCACAACCGTCTCCCGCTCAGCCATCAGGCGCTGCTTGATCTTCGTTTGCTGCTTACTGTCTACCCCTAATCTCTTCAGCGGCGCATACGCAAAAACCACTACCTCTACCGAAAAACCCAGTTTGGCCGCGAGCTGCAAACCTCGAGGTGTCGCCGAACATTTCTCCGGCAAGTCTGCAACCACTAATATCTTGCCCATAATATCGTCCCAATTATTTGTATCAATCGATTATAGAGCGAATATAGGCTGAAGCGGGAAATAGAACCGAGTTTTCAACCATAAAACCAATATGCCGCAGCAATCGCAGCCATTATTCCCGCTGCATCGGCCGCTAGCCCGCAGGCCAGCGCATGGCGCGCGTGTCGGATGCCGACCGACCCAAAATAGACCGCGAGAACATAAAACGTTGTCTCGGTGGATCCTTGCAACGTCGCCGCAAGTCGTCCCTGGAACGAGTCAACGCCAAACGTATTCATCGTGTCCACCATCATCGCTCTGGCACCGGATCCGGACAAGGGCTTCATCAACGCGGTGGGCATGGCATCAACCCAACGAGTGTCAGCGCTGAACAGCCCGGCAAAAGCCCGCACGATATCAAGGAGGATATCCAATGCACCGCTTGCACGAAATATTCCAACCGCCACCAGCATGGCCAGCAGGTATGGAATGATGCCTATCGCAGTTTCAAAGCCCTGCTTGGCTCCTTCGATAAAAGTGTCATACACGTTTACCGACCGCCGGTGAGCAACGCCCAAAAATAACACCACCAGACTGACAATGAGTAGATTGCTGATCAAGCTGGACTGACTTTGCAATGCATCGGCAGACAAAGTCGCAAAGTACCCCACCAGCGCCAGCAAAAATGCAAAGCCACCACCCAGGGTGGCGAGCATCAGCGCGTCCCGTAGATTAATCCGCTGCACCCAGGCCGTGATCAACAGGCCCGCAAGCGTTGAACAACTGGTCGCAAACAATATGGGGATGAACACTGCGGCTGGATCTGGTGCGCCCAGCTGTGCTCGGTACAACAAAATAGTGACAGGAAAGAGCGTCACCGACGAGGTATTCAAGACCAGAAATAGTATCTGCGCGTTGCTCGCAACCGTCGGATTCGGATTTAGCGTCTGCAAGTCTTTCATTGCTTTGATCCCGAGCGGGGTCGCAGCATTATCCAGGCCCAGGATATTCGCCGACAAGTTCAACGTCATTGAAGAGATTGCAGGGTGATTTTTAGGGATTTCGGGCATCAGGCGAGTAAAAAGTGGCGACAACAGACGCGCCAGCTTATCGATCAACCCGCTGGCCTCACCCACAGCGACCACGCCAAGCCAGAACGCCATAAGACCTATCAATCCAATAGCCAACTCGACTGACAGTGTCGCCATATCAAACAGGGCTTTTACCATGCGCTGGAAGACTTCAGCGTCTCCCGCACCCAACCATTGAATCAGGCTGCAGACGAACGCCACCAGGAAAAAACCCAGCCAGATTCTATGCAGCATAAGAATACCTACTTAAAGCAGACAGTTGTTCGCTTGGCATTTGCACCACAGTGTTGTCGCAGTCTCTGCATATTTATACGGCCAGACTAAACCAAAATCGTCTCATTGCCCAACTTAAGCCGACGCTAGAACAGCTTTATTCGCTACATCCATAGGTATACCGTGAGCGGTTCCTCTATGTCGACGGACAATATCCGCTGTCTCTTCCAGTTTCTCTACACGACGAGCACACAGCGCTATTGCGGCTCCGGCCTGCCCTAAGACTGTAGCAAACTGTTTTGCGAGGCCAGTGCCACCGCCGGTAATCACTACCGTGTCGCCTGACAAATCAAAATAGTTTTTTATAGCCATCGCATCGATGTCCGTAATATGGCTTACGACATTTTTTGTTATCGCGCACCCGTGCGCATCAACGCTTGTCCAATCGATACCAGGCGACGGTTATTCTGGCTGCGCAAATATGGCATCCGCGAACACATTGAGTAAATCACCGTAGGGTGCGACCAATGATGATTTCAGCGGGTTGTCGTCAGCGCATCGATACAGGGATTTTGAGTGCGAATAATTCAAGAAACCTTCGAATCCAGCATGACATCCCATACCGCTGCCACCCACACCACCAAACGGGACCGCAGGTTCAGCTGCCTGGAATCCAAACACGTTCACAGCTGCTCCGCCGGAAATAACAGCGGTGCTGAACTGGTCCACCAGATTGGTGTCCCGAGTCACCAGATAGGAGGCGAGTGGGCGTGAGTGCGAGTTGATATAGTGCCATACCTCATCCAAAGACTTATAGGTCATAACGGGAGTAATCGGGCCAAATATTTCCTCGCGCATTACTCCAAGTTCTTCCGTCGGATTAACCACCAGACACATGGGAATCTGCCGTAATTCCCGGCTCGGCGCCTCGTCGCTCAACATGATAACGTCGGCACTACTCTCCGAAGCTTCATCGACTAGGTCCATCAGACGGTCGTAGTGCCTTTCATTGATGATTCCAGTAACATCTGGATGCCCGATATAGCTAGGATAGGCTTCAGACCACACCTTTTTGGCTAACTCAAGCCATTGATCCAACTGCGCTTCCGGCACGAATACGTAGTCGGGTGAAGTACATATCTGTCCACTTTTACAAAATTTGAAACTCAGAAACTCCTTCATTAGCTGTTCTTCTATGCCGTCCTCAGCAAAGACAGTGGGATTCTTCCCGCCCAATTCCAGCGTGACAGGCGTCAAGTTTTTTGCAGCCGCCTCTAATACTTTCCGACCTACCGCAGTGCTGCCAGTAAAAGTCAGTTGATCCCATGCCATGCTGGAAAATTTTTGCGCCAGTTCGACGCCGCCATTGACTATGGCCAGCACGTCTTCAGAAAAATATTTGCCAACAGCATCCCTCAGCATTGCCGACGTAGCTGGAGATAACTCAGAAGTTTTGATAATAACCCGATTACCGGCAGCCAGCATATCCGCCGCCATCACTAACGCACACTCGATCGGAAAATTCCAAGGTGAAATATTCCCCATAACACCCCTGGGCTGGCGAACCACTTCCACCGTCGACGAGCCGTGTACCATAGGCTCCAGGTGACGTTTATCGGGCGCCATCCATTCCTCGAGGTGAGCTTGAATGTAACGAGTACGCCCAAGCACCCCTCCGGTTTCGAAAAGATCGGTGATCAACGGGTGATGCGAACCAAAGTCCTTCTGCATTGCATCACGTGCCGGCTGACGGCAATCGAGCATCATTTGCTCCAGGCTTTTCAACCAACCCATCCGCTCCTCATAGGAGGGATAAACGTTGTTCAAAAAAGCATTCTTCTGCGATTCAAAAAGTGCGTCCAATTCCGCTACTGTAGTGTCAGTCATGATAGTCTCCAGATGTACGTGTAGTGTAAATTCGTTTTGCTGTCGCGGGCACAGTGGTCATCTAAAACGCCTCTGCGAATCCATAGCGGTTAAAAACTGTGTCGACCTTACCGAGAATTAACTCAATATCGGCGGCTGTATGAGCAAAGGAAAGATAGATATGATCCGAGGAAGGAACCGTCAGGAAAACGCCCTCATTGATTAAACTCTGGAAAAATAAAGACAACACCGTCATATCAAGCGCGTGATAGTTTTCAAAACTCGGGGGCTCTTCAGATACAAAAATCTGCAGCATCGAACCAATCTGATTGATATGACAACCAATGCCTCGCTGTAGAAAAGCAGCCTTTATCCCTGTAGAAAGACGCGTACCCAAGTCGGCAAGCCGCTGATACTGGCCCTGTTGGTCCATCGACTTGTAGGTCTTCAGCGCAGCAATCGCCGCCGCAAGAGCAACCGTACCATCGTTCACTGTGCCCGATTGAAATACTCGAGGCACAGATGCATCGGCAGTGGGGTCTACTACCTGCATCACATCTTCCCTGCCGCAAACCACGGAGAGCTTTTCTCCGGCAGCTAGCGCCTTGGCCAAGGTCGTCAGATCGGGGGTCACACCAAAATGGGCCTGCGCGCCACCAGGGGCCATACGGAACCCCGTAATCACCTCGTCGAAAATAAGCAACACGCCGTGCTTATTCGTTGCCTCACGCAGCGCCTGGAGAAACTCCTTCTGGGACCCCCACAAGCCACCAGCATGCATTGCCGGGTCCAGAATCACAGCCGCAATATCTGCATTCTCGGCAAGAGTTTTCTCCACGGCATTTATATCGTTGTAAGCGAGGACTACCGTGTCGGCGATCGCGCTTCGCGGGACACCGGCCGAGAAAAAGTCCGTATTGGGGCCCAGGGCAAATAAAACCTGGTCGTGTTGACCGTGGTAGTGACCTTGAAACTTAAGTATTTTGCTCTTGCCGGTAAATGCCCGGGCGAAACGCACAGCCATCATCACAGCCTCGGTGCCGGTATTAAGGAAGCGGATGCGCTCAGCGCAGGGAACGATTTCCTGGACGAGTTCCGCGCACTCCACCATAAAATCCGGATTGAAGGGCAGCGATCCAGCATGCGTATGCCGTCTAATACTTTCCACTACAGCCGGGTGATTGTGCCCCAGCAGCAATGGGCCATTGCCGCCGAAGCAGTCGAGGTACTCGTTGCAATCTACATCGAAGGTAGATGCACCCTGTCCGTGGGTCATATAGATGGGATAAGGGTCAATGTATCTCAAATTGCCAGAGACCCCACCCGATAATGACTGTCGAGCCCGCTCGAACATGGCAGCCGATAACGGCGTCTTTGCACGATAGTCCGCAAATACGTTGCGACGTAACTCATCTATCCGCTTATCGCGCGAAGAATCTTGCGACATTTCATTCAAATTACTCATTCTGCATTCATCCTCGCTCAGTTACTTAGCCGCGCACTTTATGTGTATTCATACTATCGGGATCACTCTCAGAATCTTACCCGGCGATGACAAACGGTTAGCATCTGATGACATACCAATTCAGCCCCGGAGATGCTTGCTATCAAAGTGAGCGAGCAGGCTCAACAATAGTCTGGGCAAAGGCATCTATAGCGCCGTCGAGCTCATCGATGTCCTCCAGGAACTGGAACAGCACCACCTGATCAGCCCCTGCATCCCGATACTGTTTCACGAGATCCAAGTCAACATCGCGTGTATAAGGACTCACAGACACATAAATATCATCCCGACAGCGCCCTCGCTCCTGCAGACAACTATCCAAGCTCTCCAGCAGAGCCGCCAATTCATCGGGAGACTCGTCCAGTGGAAAAAAGCCATTACCCAACTCCGCCACGCGATTGAGCGAGGCCTTTGATGAACCCAAAACATGGATGGGAGGATGCGGTGTTTGAATAGGCTTGGGGTACAGCAGGCTCGCCGGCAACTGGTAAAACTCATCGTGATACTCAGAAACCGTTTTTTCCCATAGCTCCTTTATTACGCGAAGATAGGAATTGCATCGGGAGCCGCGCTTCGCGAATGATACAGAGACTGCATCAAACTCCTCCTTTGACCAGCCCACGCCGGCACCAAAATCGATTCTGCCCCCGGATAGCCAATCAGCATTGGCGATCTCCTTAGCGGCGTAGACAGGGTTGCGCTGCGGTACAATCGTACAAGCGCCTAACCGAATGGTCTTCGTGATTGCCGCCAGATAGGCCAGCGTTGTATATGAGTCCAGTTCGCCAAATTTCACAGCCGAAGGCATTTCCCCCGACTCGCCGAGTGGATATTGCGACTCCCACTCGGCAGGAACCACTACATGTTCACCGACCCACAGTGAGCTAAACCCGGCCGCCTCTGCCTGCGTTCCCAGGCTGTGTACAAACTCACGGGTCGCATAGGGCGCTGCCACCGGGATTAGAAGCCCAATATCCATCGCCGTTATCTACGCTTTGTAGTCGATCAGTGTTTTACCGTAGGGTAGGTCCGCCGTCATTCTTATATATTTGGCGTCAACTATCTGCAATACGGGCAAGTTAACGTCAGATATATTGTCAACTTCCAATGTTGCCTGACCGCCATAAAGTTCATCTTTACCATCAGGGCCTTTATGAGGAGGTCCCCCAAATGACACGGTGTTTAGTTTCGCTACATCAGGCTCACCACCCTCAACACCCGGAATAATTTTGAGGACCGCAAGGGGCATCTCTTCAAGTACCGATGCATCCAGATTTGTTTCTGGATGAAAGAAGGCTTTGGCGGCTATATGGCCGGGCTTTGTTTCTACAACAGCTTCGATCTCGCCTGTACCATGCTTTATCAACTCAATGCGGTGCGCCATTTTTTTGCCGAAACCCCAGATTTCCCGCCCTGCCGTCAGAGCGTTTTCTGTTGTCACATAAACAGCGTTGGCATATGCATATACTTGCCCTTCGTATTGGCACAAAATACCTGTGTAGACCTCTCCATAAGGTCCACCACTTGTAGAGAAATGATTAAACTCAATAACCATAAAAGCCATGGCAGGCTGGATTAACTCAAGGTCAGAGGGAAGCACATCGAGGGCCGCATCTTCATCTGTGAGGTAGGTGATCATAACCGCCTCCGTATCGCGGTAAAACCACGGGCCCTTCTTGTAGGAGGGATTGTGTGCTGGCATTGTTTTACCCCATCGATCTGGAGTAAGGCGCCCAAATTTTGGTGTGTTCTCTGACATGTTGATCTCCACTAATAACAACCCAAATGAGAATCGCTTATCAAGTTCTATTCGCATAACCTGATAAGGCTTCTGTTTCCGAGACATTGAGTGTCTCCACATATTTGATGTTAGAGATTTGCCAATACCGTGCTTACCGCCAGACGACAATCGGTATACACAGGGTGCCATTGACGAAGGGCCAGAGAACTGGCACGGGGTAGGCGAAAGGGTGCGTTAAATTACTTGGCTTTTTGGCTTCTGATCTTCTGGGGAGTTGTCCCTGTCCACCTACGAAAGGTACGACAGAATGCACTGAGATGAGAATATCCTAATAGAAACGCAATTTCCGTCAGTGAAATGTCGCTTTTCTCGACGTATTGGACCGCCATATTCCGACGTACATCGTCGACAATTTCGCTGAAGCCAACCCCGTTGTCAGTCAATCTGCGCTGTAAGGTTCTTTTCGTCATATTGAGTTGCTCTGCCACCCAATCTACCGTCGGCATCCCATTGCTCAATTCCCTCGCCACGAGATTGCTGACCTGATTGACCAAATCATATTCGTGATGCTGATTATCGATTACCTGCTGCAGATGCTCTTCAATGACGGCCAACAAGCGAGATTGCGCAGTTTTTACAGGCTGGTCGAGAAAAGATCGGTTAAAAACCAACCTGTTTACCTTATAACTAAACTCAACCGGTGCACCGAAGATCCGCTTATGCTCGGAAATATTAGCGGGTCGGGGATGCTCAAAATACACTTTGACTGGAGACCAGTTTTGACCGGATAGACGACGGACAATATTTAACAGCAGGGCAAGCGTACACTCAGCTTCTTGCCTGCGATCTACTAGGCCTAACTCAGGTAATGTGTAGCCAAAGTCATAGTAGGCGAAAGAGCTGTCGCATTTCAGTTGGAAATAGCACCCTCTGGTGTAAGCGCCCAAATAACGTGAAAAGATCTCCAGACTGGCTTTGACGGTAGGAGAATTCATCAGCGCGAAGCCAATGGGTCCCATATCGGTCGGTTCGAGTTGTAAACCAACGTGCAAGCCAAAACAGTCATCGCCCAAACCTTCGGCGGTCACCTGCATCAACCGGGCATGTTTCGCTAGCGGCACCAGGGTGTCTGGTTCTGTTAATACGGTGCGCGGTATCCCCACCCGATCGAAATAGGGCTCAAATATGCTGCTGAATTTGATGTAGACGCTTTCAGCGAGCAAGGTTGGGTTATCGACTTCACTCATGAGTATATTTTCTAATTATTATAATCCGTTATCAAATTCCAAATATTAGACATACCGCCTATAGGACAGCCAGATCGCCTGTTTTGAATCGTTGCCACGAACTGCGTCAAATCTTTATCCAGATCCATCTAATCATACACTGCAGCAGCACCATTGGTACAAAAAAGTAATTCGACCTGTCACTTCAGGGTAACAGCATGCCATCGGCTGTTCAGACATGGCCGAGAAAACTTGGATAATAGACTCGGAGTTCAACGCAACTACGCACACAAAATCATCACAAGAGCTAAGCTCTAGAAGGAGAGAAGTGAACGCACCTCGGCTTGAGCATTTGGCTGTTTGGGCCGAAGATATTAATGAGACGCTTGAGTTTTTGCAGAACACTCTGAGCTGGCGGCGTCACCCTATCGAATTTGGTGTCGGTAAAGACAACGAAGTTTTTGGGGGCACGGATCTAGCATTTGTAGACGCCACCGGATTTTGGCTCGAACGCGTGCAACCGACGTCCGAAGGGCCTGGCATGGAGTTTCTGAAGGAGAAGGGAATGGAAGCCTGGTGTAGCTTGATTTTAATAAAAATATCGAGACAATGACAGCGCGCGAGTTTGAGCTCATCGGCATGGATGGGTAGCCCATTAAGGATGACGGCGTTGATAGCAATTTGGGAGGCCGTTTCAGCTATTTCCCGCTGGATAAGAGCAAGGGTATGCGCATTATGCCTTTCCAGCGTGGACCGAGTGACATTAGCGTGTTCACCGGCCGAGATAGCGCTGCTTAGAAAGCCGACTAGCTCACACCGTGGCAATTAACAATTGATGTTGATCCAATCAGAAAGGGTGCGCATGCCAGGCTAAACCACCAAATTGCATGTTTGCTATTTTAAATAATCAGATTGGTTGCCAAGTATTTGGTGGTTCAAATAAAAAAACGCAAATCGACACATTATCGTTAGCCGCCCTACCGATCTAGTCCGGCGTCGCTGATAAAACCCAGACTCATCTGCCATCTGCCATCTGCCATCTGCCATCTGCCATCTGCCATCTGGAATTTTCGGGATCGACTGCGTAATTTTTCTTTCACATCAAGCCAGATCGTAGAACTCTGTAGCCCGATTGGTATTGAGAGCAATTTTTAACTGTCACTTGCGGGTAACAGAATGTCGTCCGCTGTACAGAAATGCTTGAGAGAATTTGGATAATAGACTCAAGCTCAATGCAACCAGGCACGCCCCACCTGAGGAAAGACACTATGCCAAAAAGCAAAATAAACACGCCACTGCGACTAGACCACTTGGCTGTCTGGGTCGCTGACATGGAAAAGGCAACAACATTTCTGACGGATGTTGTTGGCTTGAAGCGCCATCCGATGGTGGTCGAAGTTAGTGGCGATGATCCGACCTGCGGCGGCATGGAAGCGGTCTTCATCGATGGGAATGGCCTCTGGTTGGAAATGATATTGCCCACATCACCCGGGCCAGGCATGGATATGTTGGAGGAATTTGGCGAGGGTGCCATTGTTGAGGTCAATTTCGAGGCAGTAGACGATGACTATATAAACATTATCGACGATATGGCGGCGAAAGGTGTCGAAATGCTCGCCATGGACGGCTCGCCTCTGGTAGACGGCGGCAGAATTGATGAAGGGGTGCGCGGAAAGGCTGATACAGCAGAAACTGGACAACGCATAGCCTACTGGCCTACTGACGTGAGTCGTGGCACAACCATCGAGATCTACGAGAAGCTAAGCAACGACGACACGAACCTCCTCAATGTCCGCAACAAGATGTGGGAAAACGAAGAGTGGGATGCGAAAAGTCCAAGAATAGACCGGGTAGGCATACTGGTCAAAGACCTTGAGAAAACAGCGGCGTTTTATACTGAAACTATGGGCCTGGAGCGCCACTCTGAAGACTTCGTGCTTCAGGCAGATGCCAACGAAGTCGGAGGAATGAAGATTGCCTTCGTTAAGGCTAGCGAAGCCGAAAGCGTTTGGTTGCAACTGATTCAACCCACCTCCCCCGGCCATGCCATGGATTTACTCAAAGAAAAGGGTGACGGCTATGCGATGGAAATGAGTGTCGAGGTCGATGATCTGGACGCCTACTACGACCAGACATCGGCCAAGGGAGTTACCATGGTCAACTTTGACGGCAGCCAGCTTGCTCCAGGCACAAAGTGGAATAGGGTTGAGCCGTATGGGGACCGCTTTTGCTACTTCCCGTTGAACGAAAGTCAGGGTTTACGAATTATGATGTATGAACGCGGGCCGCGCGACACCAGCATTCTACACCGACGTGACGACACTTTTCAGAGGTAAATGTACAGTAGATAGCCATACTGATTATGATCAGATGAAGATCAAATATGGATTTTTACCAGACAAATAGTTCAATCGGCTAATTGAAATCCTGGACATCGTCAAACCCTCGTCACCTCAAAAGGAGATAGTAATGATCGCCGAACAATTAAGCACACCACTTCGGCTCGATCACCTGGCGATCTGGGTCGATGATATGGACAAAACATCAGCATTTCTCACAGACATTATGGGTTGGAAGCGTCACCCGATGGTGATTGAGGTAAGCGAGAACGATCCAACAGTCGGCGGCATGGAAGCGGTCTTCTTTGATTGTAACGGCCTTTGGCTGGAACTAATTTTGCCCACAGCACCAGGCCCAGGCATGGACATTCTGAAAGCAAAAGGTGTACAGCTGATGAACATCGACGGAACACCACTAGAGGATAATGAGAAGTACCATGTACTAGAACCCTATGGTGAAAAGATAGCGTATTTTCCGAACGATGTAGCCTGTGGTATGACTATCGAGGTACTAGAAAGGGGCCCGCGAAAGACCAGTATTATGCACCGCCTCTACGACACGCCAATGGAGTAATTTCGAGGTCAAGAAAGGAGTAGCTAGACAGGGCTTTTGCGCAGGGCGGGGACATTAGCAATCCGTGGCCCTCTACTTTCAAACCGACTACAAGAATTGACTGGCATTTCAGGATAACAAAATGTCATTTGTTGTTTAGAACCGAAACTCAAATTCGGCATAATTAAGACTGATCGAATGCAGGTGCCCGGCAGCAGGGTAATCGGATATGGCCCAAGTAACCAAGTCCACAAGCTGCAGATCCCCGTTATCAACGGACATATGTGGCAATAGTTTTAATCGTTAATCAACATTAATATTATCGAGAGGAAAATTGATCATGATTACCACTTTTGGAAAAATAAAAAATCCGTTGATTTTTAGCGGCCTTCACACAGTTTTAGTAGCTACCGCTCTCTTTGGGACAATTCAATCACAAGCTTCTGTGCTAGAAGAGATCATAGTAACGGCGCAGAAACGTGAACAAAATCTACAAGATGTCGGCGTTTCCGTCACTGCATATTCTGGCGATCAACTGCATGCGCTCGGATTTAACAACTCCATAGATCTGGTCGCACAAACGCCTGGATTAGATGCAAATGGGTTTGGCGGCGGCGCACTCAGTACGTTCACGATTCGAGGTGTCGGCCAAAATGATTTCTCCGCGAACCAGGAAGCACCGATAGCCGTCTATGTAGATGAAGCCTATATAAGCTCCAACGTTGCTACAAGATTCAGCATCTTTGACATCGAGCGAGTGGAAGTACTGCGTGGTCCACAGGGCACTCTGTTCGGCCGGAACTCAACAGGCGGCCTTGTGCACTATGTGACCAGCAATCCATCCCAGGAACTAGAAGGCTTTATCGATTTGGAGATCGGTGACGAAGGCCGTCAACGCATTGAAGGGGCCATAGGTGGAGGCATTACGGATGCCGTCTCGGGTCGATTGGCGTTTATCTATAACAAAGACGATGGTCTGGTTAAGAACGAGTTTAGCCCCTCTTCTGACGATATTAGAAGAACAGATGACTATTCCATACGGGGCAAGCTGTTGATTGAACCTTCAGATGCTTTATCAGTTCTTTTCAAGGTCCAATATTCGGATGAAGATGCGTCTCCCGGCGGATACTCCTTTGGCCTGCAGGACGGCGTAGAAACTGATTTTTTTGGTTACTCTGACGCAGATGGCGACCCGTATACCGTCGAAAATGATTTTGATCCTTTTCAAACAACCGAGATTACCGAGTTAGGTATGACAATCGGCTGGGATATCGGCGAGATAACACTAACCTCGATAACGAATTATCAAGATATTGACAGCACATACGGTGAAGATGCGGACGTAACACCAAATTCGTTATTCCACTACACGCAAACTGTAGAGCTTGAGCAATTCTCCCAGGAGGTCCGCCTGAATTGGGAGGGCGAGAATCATCGCACTGTTGTCGGTTTGTTTTACCTGAATATCGAAGCGGATCTCCGCATCGAAGAATCAGGTGATATTTTCTTCGGCCCAGGAGCCATATTCGGCATAGATGCTCTTCAGGATACAAAAACTTATGCCATCTTTGCCCAAACCGAATTTGATCTAAGCGATACGCTGGCGCTAACAGCCGGCTTACGCTTTAACAGAGATGAAAAAGACTATGATTTAAAATCGCCTGATTTCGGCTTCACTGACTACACCAGCGATTTTGATGATGACGATTATTCTGCAAAGCTTCAGCTTGATTACAGGCCTAACGATGATTGGTTAATATATGCGGGAGTGAGCCGTGGTATTAAGTCGGGTGGATTCAATCTACCGCTTACTCCCATTGACGGCACCCCAATTGAATATGATGGTGAGACATTAACCTCGTATGAGGTCGGATTTAAGGCGAGCTTGGGCGATACCACACGCTTGAATGCCTCCGTCTATTATTACGATTATGAAGACTACCAGGCATTTAATATTGACCCGTTCTTCAACACTCTTCTGTTTAACGCAGAGGCTCAAAACACCGGCGCCGAAATTGAGCTAGTTATGAATCCAATTGAAGGAATGGATCTCCTGTTAGGTGCAGCTTACCTCGACAGTGAAGTATCTGATTTGACAGACACCGTAACCTTTCCTTCTGGAAAAGAAGAGGCACCAATGGCACCAGAACTCACGTTGAATGGGCTTGCACGCTATTCCTGGCCGGCCTTCGGTGGAAGTCTCTCAGTTCAAGGTGACTTCAGTTGGAAGGATGACCACAAATTCAATCTAGCAACGTCTGACCCTGTGCTAGAGGATTCTTATGGCGTAGTGAATGCGAACATCAGCTACGCCACAGAAGATGAAGCCTGGAACGGTTCCATTTTCGTTAAGAACCTAACAGATGAGGGGTACCGAACTTTCGCTATTGATGCAACTGCATTTTTTGGTTCTCATGAAAATATATTGGGGAACGAGCGCTGGGTAGGCGCAAACGTCAGGTACCGCTGGTAGATTTGATAGCGCATATCGGGGTACTACCCACTGACTCGTTAGAGTCGATAGGCACCGAAAATGAACAGGTATGATGGTGAAATCACCTGAAGAGACTTTGTAAAAGGGACATTGATCGGATCTGGCGCAGGGCTTTTGACCATGCCGGCACCCTTAGCTGCAGGTATAAAAGGAGACGGGGTTCATCCGTGGAATGGTTACCCGGGAGTGTGTGACTACGCGCGCTCAAACGGTAATACAGAAAGTATCCGGACAGCGACACAAGAATTTACAGCCATCGAACCTAACCGTTGGAGTATGAAGTATCTGATATCTCTTGACCCACATTTAGTTGGCGTCAGTGTTCCATATGAATATGAGTGGCTCGATGAAAAAAGATTCGAATGAGGTTTTGGATTTTGGATTTTGGATTTTGGATTTTGGATGAAAACCTAAAACGCAACGGTGTGAGTGGCGTATCTCGGCGACTTTAGTGCTTAGTACGTTGATAGCGACTACCCGGCGATTTGGCCAGAATAACCTTGAGGGAGCAGCACAGTTTTCTCCCCTTCAAATCATGAAGAACTCTAAAGACATCAAGGAGTCTGTCATTAACGCAAAACTTATTCGCCGCGCCTATTTACTGGCGTTCACCATCACACTAGCGAGCGTCCCGCCCCTATCTATTTCTCAGGAGGTAGGCCCCGGTCTCGAACCGATTTTTAAGGATATTACTGAAATTGTAATGGTTGTCGAAAACCTTGATGAATCAGTGAAAAAACAGTGGGAAATATTTGGTATCGGTCCCTGGGAAATTTGGACTCTCGACGCCTCAACCGTCAATGATATGTCGATTCGCGGGACGCCAGAAGATTTTTCCATTCGCATCGCTTATACCAAAATTGGCAATATTCATTGGGAGCTTATTGAACCGCTTGATAAAACGAGTACCTATTATGAATTTCTACAGACTCATGGTGAGGGCGTTCACAATATTGTTTTCGAGGTAACTGATTACGATGAAGCTAGTACGCACATGAAAAAACGGGGTATCGTGAGCTATAACAGTGGCAACTGGCAGGGCGTGAGATTTATAAATTTTGACACACGCGGCGTATTACCGGTAATAGCGGAACTTTTTCATGTTAAGGAAGGTGCAAGCTTTCCCCCGCCTGAGCGAACTTATCCATAAATCGGTTGTGCATCAATATTAAAAATAAAAAGGTGACCGTGTGAGTGATAATAAATTAAAGGCATCATTGCTATGGGCTTCTGTAGCGACGGCCGCAGCGGGCTTTATCTTTTACAATGTAATGCCACTCTATTTAGGACAACTTCAGGAGTCAACAGGCCTCACAACCAGTCAGATCGGCCTGATTGCCAGTGCTTTCTTCTTTGGTTTTAATATCGCCAGCTTTTCATCCTATTTCTGGGTCAGAAAACTCCCGCCTTTCCAAATGGCAACCGCGGGGACTCTGACACTCCTGGTTTTCCTGATGTTGGCAAATTATTCCAATAGCTTCCTTTTCCAGATGATTGTTACGGCCGCTATCGGCGGCATCTCAGGTGCCGTTGGTTCGATAGGAGTTACCATAGCGGGCGACGCAGATAACAACACCCGCTGGTACGGTATTCAGGTGGCAGCAGAGGCCGCAGCAGGAGTCGTTTTATTGTTTGTGTTGCCGGTCACTCTAATTCCAAGTTATGGGTTTGCTGGCGTGATTTACGGCATGATAATTATGATCGTGATTTTGCTGCCGGCCTACTTGTTCTTAACACGCGTACCATTGCCTGTTGGAGGGGCTGATCAGGCACAGCCTGGCGCGGCAGTCGTTAACACTCAACAGGCAAAGTTTCCGGTCTGGGTGGCGTTGGTCGCGATGACGCTTTTATTTGTGAGTTCCGCAGCAGTTTGGGCCTTTGTTGAGCGTATCGCTGCCATCAATGCATTTGATCCAGAAGCTGTAGGTAGGCTTTTAGGTATTTCACTATTCTTTGCGGTCGTTGGCTCGCTGGCAGCCGGAGCAGCAGGTGATCGTTTTGGTAATGTATGGCCCTATATTGCAAATTGCCTTTTGTTGCTTGTCGGCGTCATGACAATTGCCTTGACGGATGACCTTTTAGTCTATGCCGTCGGAGCTTGCATATTCATGTTTGGATGGGCCGCAGCCTTTGCGTTTTTGTTTGCCATCATTGCTGACCTGGATCCAGACGGCAAACATATCGCGCTATCAGTCCCGGCTTTAGGCGTGGGTTCAATGATTGGGCCTGGGATGGCTGGCTTCTTGTTATCTGAAGGCTCCACTGCATCTCTACAGCTTATGTGTGTGGTTACCATGGTGGCATCAGTAGTTTTGGCCTGGATAAGTTCACGCGAAACTGTCTCCTGAGTTATTAGCGGCGATTCTGCAGGCAGTACTTATCGCCAAACAGTGCACAGATTGCTCTCTTCGACTAAAGTAGCACCTTCTGCGATTTAGAGACCATCGAATATGCCATTGGAAAAAACCTCTACTAACCTTTGTTTTGGCGGTGAGCAGCAGCGCTACTCCCACGAATCCAACAGCCTTGGCTGCCGGATGAATTTTTCGATATACCTGCCACCCAAAGCGAAAGACGAGAAGGTTCCAGTACTTTTCTGGCTGTCAGGTCTCACCTGCACCGATGAAAATTTTGTGCACAAAGCGGGAGCTCAGCGCTATGCCGCTGAACACGGCATCGCCATAGTGGCTCCGGATACCAGCCCGCGCGGCGACGATATTCCGGATGATGCTGAAGGAGCCTGGGATTTCGGCTTGGGCGCAGGCTTTTACGTGAACGCCACAGAGCAGCCCTGGAAGGCAAATTATCAAATGTACGACTACATCGCGGAAGAACTGCCAACGCTAGTCGCCCAAAGCTTTCCAATCAACCCTGATCTGACCTCAATTTCAGGACATTCTATGGGCGGCCACGGCGCTCTCACGATCGCCTTGCGCAACCCTGAGCGCTTCAAGTCAGTATCGGCATTTGCACCGATCGTGGCTCCAACGCAATGCCCTTGGGGTAAAAAGGCGCTGTCCACCTACCTTGGCCAGGACCGAGAGTCGTGGAGAAACTATGACAGTTGCGAATTGCTCAGAGATGGGGCCAAGCAGATTCCGATGCTGGTTGATCAGGGCGACGCAGATAATTTTTTAACTGAGCAATTGCGGACTGAACTACTTGAGACTACCTGCAAGGAACTTGACTATCCTGCCACTATCAGGAGGCAAGCTGGCTACGACCACAGTTACTTTTTCATCTCCAGTTTCATCGGCAGTCACATCGCATTCCACGCCCACGAAATGAACAAAATAAAATAATTCTCAGTGGCTGGGGTAGAACAGGGATTGCCAACGACTGCTCTCAAAGGGCTCCCACTCGCCCACGGGCACGGCAAGGCGCTCGGCAACCAAGTACCAAATTGATGGGTTAAACGTCATACCACAATGGCTGCCGCGAACCCGGATGCTTTGTGATTCATGATGGCCACCCACCTGCACTGTTGTCTTCCAGTTGACAATACCGTCGCCACGGGAATAAATAGCCGTCGTAGGTACCGGTGGCGCAAGATGTAAATCAGCTTCTTCGATAGGCAATTCGTCTCTGGGATTGAGCGCCATGAACAATCGTGCCGGATAAGAGCCGGTCATACGCCCCTCGCCAAATGGGCTGCCAAGCGAGATCACCTGCCGCACCAGCTGAGGACACTCCCTGGCCAACTCGCGCGCGAAAATACCACCCAGACTGTGACCCACCAAGGAGACGGGGCCCTCGTATTTATCAGACAGAAATCTGATCCTGGCCTCCAAAGCTTCTAGCACCCCATCCTTCGGACCCAGGTTTCGACCCTGACCCCAGCCGTGGGCTGCGTAGTTAATTCGAGTTAAGAAGCGGCGAAAAGCCATGTTGTAGCCATCTGCCCCAAGAAAGCCAGGCAAGACCATAACCGCGTGGCCGTCGCCCTCCCGCGCTTTGCTAAGGATCTTTTTGCTGAATCTAAGGGATAACACTTCAGCTGCCGCTCGGTGGGCTTCAGTCAACGCTAGCAGGGGGTTGGGTGGTGGGATATGTGGTTCATCATCCCATGAATTATCGTCTGAGGCCGGATTTACTTTTGCCAAAATTTCTCCCCTGCGTCACGGGGCAGGAGCACCCCGTCTCGTTGAATCCAGTTCAAAATAATAACGAAAATCAACCTATTCCGATAGTACTTATTCAGGCAGCCGAAGGGGCCTTAAGGCTGTAAGAATATCGCTTACAACCTTGAAAACTCTTTATTCAGGTGGTAGCGGCGAGAGGTAACATAGGATTCAATGCCTTCTACTCTGCGCAGCGCAGCGTCCAGCCGTTCGCGCGCGCGCTTCAGCCTTACCGCGCCACTGTCGGCATAGCGGAATACTTTCTTCGGCCGATAGCCGTGCCGACGCTCGTCGTATTCCATGTCTACCGCAGGTTCGTCATAGGATGACTCTTGCTCAGACTGGTCGTATGGACGGTGGGCCGGGCGCGACGCCAATAATATCCAAGCTCCAATGTAAGCCCACAAAGCCAGGGTGCCGGTGAATAGGAATGCCCCAACCAGTAACAATCGCACCACCCAATGCGCAACGTCCCAGTGGTCAGCGAGACCCGCAGCGACGCCAGCGATTTTGCCTTCACGCGTATTGCGATAAAGATTCATTCCCCAGCCGGCCGCTTTACGCGAATTAAAGTTACGCTTGCGTCCACTGTGATCACGTCGAGCCTTATCATGTCTTCTGCTCATCAGTTACTCCTTATCCTGTGATTCGCGTTCAGATCGCTGCCGCCAATCTGAATGGTCAGCATCCAGAATGGATTCAAGTGTCGCAATACGGTCGGTCAGTCTATCCACCGTCTCGAGCATATGCTCCACGCTTTCACGGTCCTCGTCGGTTAGACTTCGCGATGACCGACTGAGACTTCGATAGTGCAAACTAATCCAAATCGGCGCTACTACGACCATAAAAAGAATGGTCGGCACGAACATGAAATTCCAAAAATCCATTCAACTCCTCCTGTATTTGTCTGCCAGCCCAGAGGCCTCCCAATTGAATATCATAGTATGCTTTGGCGACATTCACTTAGCTGTCTCGATTGAGGTCGTCTTTGGCAGAGGCTATTTCAGACTTTAATCGCTCTAATTCGTCGGTAATCCGATCATCTTCCTGTAACGCACTGATCTCTACAGCAAGATCCGGTGGCACATCTCGACCTACGTCCATAGACTCTAGCTGACTTTCAAGCGTATCCATACGCCGCTCGAAATGTTCAAACTTGGAGAATGCGGTGTCCAGTGCGTCTCTGTGTACCTGACGCTTCACTTTGATACGCGACTCAACAGTGGTACTGCGCATTATCATCGCTTTCTGTTTGGCCTTCGCATCTGTCAGTTTTTGCTGCAACTGGGCAACTTCGTTATTGAGCTGCGCAATATGCTCATCGGTCGCAGCGAGCTCTGTGGCAACGGCCACCACTTCTTCTTCGATCGAGCGCTTCTCCTGCAGAGCCGCACGAGCCAGGTCCTCGCGACCCTTACTGATTGCAAGCTTGGCTTTCTCTTCCCAGCCAGATGCCTCCTGCTCCACTTGCTCCAGCCTGCGAGCGGCCGCTTTCCGATCTGCCAGTACTCTGGCAGAGGAACTGCGCACCTCAACCAACGTGTCTTCCATTTCCTGAATAATCAGCCGAATCATTTTTTCCGGGTCCTCCGCCTGGTCTAACAGGGAATTGAGGTTGGAGTTAATGATGTCAGTCATGCGGGAAAAAATACCCATTATCGTTCTCCTATGTGTGTCTTTTAGCAACTCGCAGGACTATCGATATCATCGCCCTACGTCAGTTCTTATCGCAGATTTCGTGCCAGGATCTGCAACACGTTGATTCTATTGAGTAAATTTGATTAAGCATTGGCAAGGTTACGATTTTTTCATCTAATTAAGTTAATTTTACCTATTTATAGGTTTTATAAACCGCCTATATAGGTAAAATAAACTCATGAATCAGCGAAACAACAGAATGATCGGGAATTCAGTAAACCTTGCCGCCGCGCTCGATCATATTTCGGCGCTAGCGTCGATAAACCGCCCAATATTGATATGCGGTGAGCGCGGTACCGGTAAGGAACTGGCCGCTGAGCGCCTGCACTACCTGTCCCCCCGATGGGATGCACCACTCCATAAAGTCAATTGCGCCGCTATCGCCGAACCGCTGCTCGAATCAGAGTTATTTGGCCACGAGGCCGGCGCCTTCACTGGTGCAATCCGTGCCCATCAGGGACGATTCGAAAGAGCTGAGGGTGGCACCCTTTTCCTGGACGAATTAGGAAACATGTCCCAACGCCTGCAAGAAAAGTTATTGAGAGTCATTGAATATTCAGAGTTTGAACGCGTAGGCGGGCAACAGACCCTGCACGTGGACGTTCGCATTGTCGGTGCCACCAATGCCGACCTGCCCCAGATGGCTGAGGAGGGAAAGTTTCGAGCCGATTTACTGGATCGACTCAGCTTCGACGTCGTTCACTTGCCCGCACTACATCAGCGACCGGAGGACATACTCGAACTGGCAGAGCACTTCGCAATGCAGATGTCGGCCGAATTGGGTTGGGCTTTATTCCCGGGGTTTGAAGATTCTGCAGTGCTGGCCTTAAAATCGCACCATTGGCCAGGCAATGTCCGTGAACTTAAAAACGTGGTGGAGCGCTCTGTATACCGTTGGGGAAACCCGGCAACGAAAGTGGACGCCTTAATTCTCGACCCTTTTCAATCGCCCTTCCCGACCAAAGGCAGCCCGCCTACAGGAACTACAAGCATCGCCACCGGAGAGGCCGCCGCTAATTTTAGTGGACGTTTACTGGCCATCGAAAAGCAGATGCTTGAGGAAGCGATGACAGAAAACGGGCATAATCAGCGACTTACCGCTCAGGCCCTGGAGCTGAGTTATGACCAACTTCGCGGTATGGTCAGAAAGCACAAGATAGGCGGGCAAAGGCGCCGTAATTAGTACCAGGAGAAACACGAATAGTGTCGAACGAGCAACAAACAGAACTTCTCGCGACTGCGATCAAACACCTGGGTAGCCAAGCATTTCCTCAGGCGGTCCTCGCCTGGTTGAGGAGCGTCAGCATCTTCGACAGCGCAGTGATAATGTCCTATCCCGACACCAGCGCATTTTCCGTGCTACACAGTGAGCTTCACGAGGGTGACCAGCCGGGTTTCTTTGGCCCCTATCGTGATGGCTTGTGGCTACTCTCACCTTTGTATTTAAGTGTAAAAGCGGGCCTCCGCGGATTTTTCCATATACTGGATATCGCGCCCGCCAACTTTGTCGACAGTGAATATTACGCCCTGTATTACGCCTCCAATGGCGTCCTCGATCACACTCTCTACCTGTTTGAAGCCAGCGATGGCACACCCATAGCCATTTCACTGGAGCGAACGCAGGCGCTACCGAAGTATTCCAAACAGGACAAAGCGCAGTTGCAAGCCGTTGCACCGATTGTCGACGCCCTGCTGCGCCGACACTGGCAGAGTATCGGGGCCCGCATTGACACCGTAGAAGCGAGCTTACATCTGAGGGTGCAAAACATCCTCGAAGATTTTGGTCGCGACTTATTGACCCCGCGGGAACGCGAGGTCGTACAGCTTATCCTACGCGGTTTCAGCTCGAAAGGTGCGGCAGCAGAACTGGGCATCAGTGCTCAAACAGAGCAAGTCCATCGTAAGAATATTTATCACAAACTAGGCCTAAGCTCTCACAACCAGCTCTTTTCACTGTTTTTCGACGCCCTCGCCGCACCAGGTTCAAAGGGCTCGTCGACTCCGCAAGCTTGAATACCGCATTCCGCCATACCTGAAGACAGGTATGGTTTTCGGCCATGGTGAAATCTACACTGATTTGTCGTTGCTAATCTTAGAGAAAAAATACTCATGACAGATTTGAGCCTGGAAAACTGGTGGCAGCCGTTTACTAACGTACGTGCTTTCCAAGCCAACCCGCGCATGTTTGCCCGCGCCAGTGGGTCTTTTCTTTACAAGGAAGATGGCCAAGCCGTACTGGATATCACTGCAGGCCTTTGGTGTTGTAATGTTGGCCACGCTCGCAAGGAAATCGCCGACGCCGTTCATGCGCAACTAATGGAACTGGACTTCGCGCCAGCCTTTCAGTTCGGTACAGCGCCTGCGTTTCGGTTTGCCCAGCGTCTGATGGTGCATACACCCGCAGAGATCAACCGAATATTTTTCACCAATTCAGGGTCAGAAGCTGTAGATACGGCCCTGAAAATCGCTCACCTCTATCAGCACGCACGTGGCAAAGGCAGTAAAAACCGCTTTATCTCCCGGGAACAGGGTTATCACGGTGTCAACATCGGCGGTACATCGATGCAAGGCCTACCGACCAATCGTCACGGGTTCCCCGTTCTGGATAAGGTTGATTTCTTGCCAGGCTTGCTCGACATTGACAATAATGCCTTCAGCCGAGGCCTGCCGGCCTA
>JBLIEI010000037.1:0-44511 GCA_047633055.1 Halieaceae bacterium
ACAACCTGCTCGCCCGTTGTCACCGCTGCCAGCGCTCTCGTCGTCGGCACGCCCAAAGTATGCATGGCCTCGCTGACTATATATTCGCGTATCACCGGACCCAATGGCGACCGACCATCGCCGCCTCGGGAGTAAGGCGTTCGGCCCGAACCTTTTAGCTGAATGTCATAGCGCTTGCCGTCATTGGCCAATACTTCGCCAAGCATAATAGCCCGGCCATCCCCCAGTTGTGGGTTGTAGCTGCCAAATTGATGCCCGGCGTAAACTGTCGCAATTGGATCGGCGCCGGCGGGCACCGCATTGCCAGCGATAACGTTTACCCCTTCAGGAGAGGCCAGCCACTGGGCATCAATGTTGATGAATTCCGCCAACGTTTTATTTACGCGTATAGAGCCTGGATGGGAAACTGGAGTGGGCTGGAGTCGGCTGAAAAATTGCTCAGGCAAGCGCGCGTAGCTATTGTCAAAAGGGATGGCTGGAGTTGCAGTCATTACGAAAAGGTCACTTTTTTGGCTAAGCTGGAATATTCCAGACAGGTACCCCAGTGTACGTTAGTTCGAGATCAATGGACTATGACAGCGATCCTCGGCAATATGCTAGCTATTATTAGCGATATATCGGATGGTCAAAATCGGTAACCGTGCGGCAGCGGCATTCCATCCATATTTTACCAATATGATCACAGCCGCGATAACAGTTTAAGGAAGTAAGGAATGGCGACGAGAAGAGCATGGGACACCCTGATCCGCAATGGCCTGGTGTTTGACGGTAGCGGCGCTGAGCCCCGGCAAATCGATATCGGCATAAAGGATGGCAAAATTGTGGCCAAAGGGTCCGGCTTGCCTAAAACCCAGGCAGTGGAGGTTATTGACGCAGAGGGTCAGTGGTTGATGCCGGGACTGCTGGATATTCACACGCATCTTGATCTCGAGGTTGATCTCGACCCGCGGTTGCCGGAGGTAGTTCGCCACGGCACCACCACGGTGGTGGTGGGTAACTGTAGCCTGGGTACCTGTTTCGGGAAGCAGCTGAAAGGCGAGCAGAACCCTATCGTTGATTGCTTTACCCGCGTAGAAAACATCCCCAAATCTGTTCTTAATAAGTGTGTGGAGGCCATTGATTGGGATAACACTGGCGATTACCTGGCCCATCTCGACAATATACCCCTGGGCCCCAATGTCGCTGCGTTTGTGCCGCATTCCATGCTCCGGATAGAGGTTATGGGTTTGCAGGCCAGTATTTCCCGCAAGCCGACTGAGGCCGAAATGGTTGAGATGGAATCTCTGCTGTCTCAGGCGATGGATCAGGGCTATCTGGGAATGAGTACCGATGGTCTGCCGTTTCACTATCTGGCCAATGACCCCAACACGGACCAACGTATTCCGACGCAGGCAGCCAGTTTTGGCGAGCTCAAACGATTGTTGAAGGTTGTTCGCAAGCGCAATCGTGTCTGGCAAACCACGCCCATTATCGAGAATAAGGCCATGGCATTTTTCTATTTTCTGCTGACCAGTGGCCGGTTGTTCGGCGGCACGCTGAAAACATCGGCGCTATCGGTCATGGAGTTTGTCCTGGCACCGAAAACGAGCCGGATTTTTCTTGGATTCGCCGCGCTGATGAACAGTTGGCTGTTCAAGGGCAATATGCACTTTCAGGCGCTGGGCACCAATTTTAGAATCTGGTCAGATGGGATCGTCAGTCCGTTGTACGAGGAATTGAGCACGACCTGTCGTCTGATTGCTAAAGAGTACGACGATGTAGAAGGGCGCTTGGCGTTGTTAAATGACCCAGCCTTTATCGAAGAGTTTCGGCAGGAATGGCATTACGGTCGCGGTGGCAACAATTTGGCCACTCTGAAAGCTAGACTGGGCGTACCCGACAAACTCGTGGTCAGGGACCTTGAAAAAATGATTTTCGATGGCGCGCCGGTCAGTGAGTGGGACGGAGAAACCATGCAGCAGGTGTTTGATCGAGTACTGCGGTACCAGCGTGGGCTGGCAGAGCAGTCGCGGTCACCGGCGGAGGCTGAAGCGCTGGCGCAGTTTCCCAAACCGCTGGGTGATGACGCGGCATTCATGTTGCACCTGATGCGAGCCTACGATAAATCTTTCCGCTTCTGGGTGGATATTGCCAATCAGGACAATCGCGCGACACTGGGCTATTTACTGCATAAAAATGCGCTGCCGGGGTTTAATGATTCAGGCGCCCACATCACCAACATGGCCTTCTTTGACGTTAACCTGATGTCGCTTAAGCTCGCCCAGGAGCAGGGCTTGGCGACGGTAAGCACTATGGTTAGACGCTTGACCCGGGAACCCGCTGAATTTTTTGGTCTCGATGTCGGCAGTCTCGACCTTGGTGCTCAGGCAGACGTGGTACTTATCAATCCCGAGGCTCTCAAAACCTGGCATACCGACGACACGCGGGAATTGGCGTATCGGGAGATCTTCGCCCATCAACAAATGGTGAACCGCCCGCAAGGTATTGTCAGTCATGTGCTGATCAACGGTGCACTCGTCTGGCAGGGGGACGATTTTACCGAGGTATTGGGTAGTAAAGCCCTGGGTCGGGCATTGCGAGCTGCCTAAGCTTCTGCGCTTTCTTGTGAATTCAATGGCGTATTGTGAATACTGGTGCGCTGGTACAGAAATGCCAGCCCCAGCAGTGAGAGCCCCAGGCCCATAAAAGAAGCCACGCGCCACAAGCCTTCCAGCCCGGCCATATCGATCAGGAACAGTTTGGCAATAACGACAATCAACAGTGCCATGCCACCTCGGTAGAGTGAGTCTATCTGTCTGCGGCTGGCGTAGAGAATGGCGGCAAAAGTGATTGCTAACCAGACTGCTGAGTAGGTATAAAGTTCGCGATCGCTACTGGGCCAGCGTATAGCCAGTTGGCCCTGCCAGAGGTGCCTGATCTCCATGCTGATAAAAATGAGCGCGCCTATGGCTGCTATACCCGCCGCCACCCGTTGGAATCGAGGTTTGAAATATCGGCAAGCGAGCGAGGCCATCAGCGGTGGCAGGCCGTAGGCTAGCAGGAGATTGAACACGGGTCGCTCGGACACGCTCTGAACACCCCATAGCGGGTTTAACAGTGTCAGTACCAGCAAGTAGTTGGCGCCAGCCATCATCGGCCACTGTAGAGGAAGGCCATAAAGGCGGCGTACCACAGAAATAGATCCTGATTGGTCTCTGCTAATCCAGCCAGTTGCCATTGTCCCTGCTGGAATTCGACGGTACTGAGCAGCCAGGCAAACCACTGGCACGCGAGGGAAACCCAGGGCATCGCGGCAAGCTCCGATGGGTGCCGGGAAGCCAACACCAGTATTAATACCAGCGGTGATCATTGGCTGAAGGCACCGCTGTCAAAACCTTGGCTGGCGATAGAAATGGCCTGCGCTATCGTGATGACTAGCAGGGTCAGGGTGATAAGGGGTACATCGAACCTATGCTGCTTTGACAGCTCTATGGATATTGATGCTCGCGTGGGATCTGATGTGTTCTTGCCCTTGTCCGAGCCCTGCAACAACCAGTCACCCCCGGAGATAGCCAATACGCCGTAGGCGAGTATCGCCAGGTAGTAACCGCGGACGTACTCAGCCTCGAGATTTCCAAAGGCAATCAGCTACCATTCAATAGCGCCAGCCAGAGTGCCAAACCACAGCCAGGGGCGATACACAGGCCGCCCAGCCAGATCATCCAGTTCTGCGTGATGTGGTTCCACCATATCGCCTCACCCGGGCAAAGGTGACCCAGCTGAACAGTCCCCCCAGAGACGCTGCCCCGGCGAGCAACGCAAGTAGTAAATAGAGCGGCGGGCATCATGGGCACGTGCTTAACAATTCTTTACTAGACCGCTACCCAAATTAACCTGTGATTTTGTTCGAATAGGCAGTCTGATATCCGCTGATGAGCAGAACCCCAGATGAAACTAATAATCATACCGACAGTAGCTGCACTCGTTGTTGCATCTTCCCTTGCCCTGGCAGAAAGCGACCGCAATGGCTCGGGTAAACACAACAATCACCAGCGTCACGCAGCACATCTACAACAAAAATTTGGTGTCAGCGACGATCAACTGGCACAAATGCGGGAAATCCGTGAGAATGGTGGCAGTCGTGAGGATGCGAAAGCAGTGTTGAGCGATTCACAGCAGAACCAAATGGACCAATGGCGCCAGAACCATCCCCGTGGACACAAAGGGCAGCGCTCGGAGAGTGATGAATGATTAAACAATTTGCCCCACTCGCTTTCAGCCTTGTCATTGTCGGGTGCACCACCACCGACGAAATCATTATTGACGACCAGGGGGTTGATATGGCCAGCTACCACAGTGATCTGGAACAGTGCCAGGTTTATTCCGACCAGGTAAAAACTGGCGAGAAAGCAGCCCGTGGCGCCGCTTCGGGAGCGATTGTTGGTGGGCTTATCGGCGCGGCGGTAGGAGACAGCCGCAGCGCTCAGCGTGGCGCCGGAGCGGGTGCGGTCAGTGGGGGCGCCAAAGGCGTCTCACAAGGTGCGCAGTCTGAAGTCCAGGTGGTCAAGAACTGCCTGCGCGGTCGTGGTTACAGGGTCTTGAATTGAGGTTTATCCGCAAGCTGTTGCAAAGCCTGAGCTTAGCGATTTAATAGTCCCTCCAGAAGTTTATCCGCTTCTTTTTTAACCTTGCGTTTAACTTCGTTAGTGGCCAGTTTTTCTATAATTTTGCCGGAGTCGACGCCGCACCAATCAGCCGGGTCGCCGGTGATATCTCCCTCACAACTGACTGGCCAATCTATGGCGGTATAGCGCGGATTAATAGCGCAGGCCGGGTCGAGCTCGGCTAACCCGGGGCTGAGCCGAGCGGCGAAGTCTGCCTCGAATTTATCGGTTAGCAGGTTGAGTTCCCCCTGACCTCGCAAGGTCACATCCTCAAGGTCGGCTCGTAAGGGTTTAAGCCTGGCCAGACCATTGCCCAGTTGAATGTCCATAGAAAGATCCTTGAAGGCAGTGTCGCTGGGCAAATCATCCGCCAGTTTTTGCCGGTTGACCAGTGCCACCGTTTGGCACAACATCTTTTTAATACCGGTGTCTTTCAATACTGCGTTTTCAGTGTTTAATTTCGCGGGGCCACGCAAGCGGGTATACAGCTCATTGGGCGTGGTGCCACGGCTGTTGATTTGCCAGTTTGCGCTAGCAATGCCGGACATAACGGGGTCCGATTCCAGCGCCACTAGCAGAGTTGCGATATCCAGCTCCTTTATTGAGCCTCTGCTGGCAATTCTGGCGATGTCTTCAGTGACATTCAGGGTCGCGCCCATGCGCAGTTCGCCGCCGTGTAGCGAGCCGGTGAGGCTATTGATTTTGATGACGCCATCCACCGCCCGTGCCTGCAGGTGTAAGTTCTCTATGGCGTGGGCTTGATAGATCGCTTTATCGATTTTTATCTCCGCCCGAGTGTCGATTGCACGGAGCGCCTCTAGTTGTAAGGGCGTATCACCCGTGTCAGATGCGGGTAGGGTACCGTTCTGGGCTTCGGCAGCCGCATCTGGCCCGGCCAGAATCAGGAGCGCGGGATCCAGCAGGTTTATTGCCAGGGTCGCATCGATCTGCGGACTCTCTTGCGCGGCGTAGCGCACTTTACCCTCACCTGCCATTTGATCCAGGCTAAAAGCTAGCGTCAAATCGCCCAGCTCACGGCTGAGATCGATAGTTCCGTCGGTAGTGAAGTTAAGCGCTCGGCCCTGATAATACCCTCTATCCAGTTTCGCGGAGACAGAGCCTGCTATCGAGTTAATCAGCGCGGAAATCGTAGCGCCGGACGCTGAAACCTCCCAGCCGACCGTGATATTCCCCTGGGTATCGGCTTCGACACCTGCAAGCTTAATCACCTGAACGAGATCGACTGCGTCAATCGAGCCGGTAGTGCTGAGTAGGGTGTTATTGTATCTGGCATTGAAACTACCGCGCAGATCGAAACTACCTTCCAGTGCCTCACCTTTGAGTTCGCCGATATCGAGAACGCCGTCCACTGCTCTAAGCTGTAGCTGCACATTTCTAGCCTGATAGTCCTCTATAACGGCTAGCTCTATCTGCAGATACAGTCGCGTATCTATGTTGCGCAGCAAATCCAGAGGCAAGTCATCGCTACCGAGTGCGGCAGTGGAGGGCTCTGCGGCCGCAGCTTTTGGTCCCGCCAATGCCAGCAAGGCCGGATTAAGCAGGTTAAAAGTCATATTGGCGTCGATTTGCGGACTGCCGAGGCTGGCGTAGCGGACTTGGCCTTGCCCCTCGGTTGCTCCACTGCTCACCTGCAGTTCGAGATCGGCGACCCGATCCGCTAATTCGACGACGCCGCTTGCTTTCATATTCATAGGCTCCTGTGTTGCCCCTGCCACCGAGATTTCCAGTGCCTCGAGTGTTACCCGCTGCGAAGACAGGTCGACCTGCAACTGGCTCTCTAACGTGACTGTCAGTGTCTCCTCTTTACTCGCCTTCGGTAGCTGTAACTTGAGGGAAACCGTCATCGGCAAGCCCTCTGTATTGATGTTGATGGCGGTCAGGGCTTCTATATTGACCTCCGTTACCTCACCGTTGTTCGGGTCGTTCAGGATGACCTGGGAATGGGTAATCGACAGCGTGCCAATATTAAGTGCCAGCGGGGCGGCAAAAATCGTCGCACCGACCTTTGCCGGCGAAGCATTAGCGCCAGTGCTGCGACGGCGGGCATAGAATGCATCTAATTGCTCGTCACTCAGCTCAGCTGTGCGAACGTCTTGCTCTGCTTCCGCAGTAACCGGGAGTTGGATGTTGGCCTGCAAGCCGTCGACCGTCAGCGCATCCATTTCAATTTCGCGGGATATTAGCGGCAACAGCTGCACTCCAATTTTCAGAACTCTGGCTTTTAAGGTTTGCGCAGTATTCCCTGGCATCCCTCCAGGCAGTTCCAGGCTGACCTCGCCCAGCGATATACCCAGAGTAGGGAAAATAGACAGCTTAGCCTCACCCTGAACCTTTAGCGTGGCACCCGTTTGCTCCTCCACCGCACGAGTGGCGAGATCCAGCAGTTGATCGCGATCCATCAGGAGCGGCAGTAAAATTACTGCCAGTATCAAAAGTACTACCGGGATGGCGACTACAATGAGAATTGGCCTAAGCATATCGGTGCTTCCATTCAGGTTGTGGTGCGACTCGTTGATATCTCAAGGTTAGCAGAGTTGCTCTAACCGTTGATTAATACAGTCGCGTTTTGGTGGCGCCTCAGCCTCACTAGCTTTCAAGGCGGGCACACGAGATGTGACTGTCATACTCAAGAAAGGTTCTCTTTGACCGAGGCCCGCGGGCCGACAAACTGATCGGTAGTTTGTTAAAGTATTGGTTCCAACTGTCTTATAAGCTTTGTCGCCATGTTCAAGCAACTCTCCACTGCACGTGTTTCAGCCCGAGCAAGGGCGATATTCTGATGCTGGAAAAGTTATTGCTGTGTGTGGGTGCGCAAAAAGCGGGGACCAGCTGGCTCCACAATATGTTAACGCGCAGTCCTGACATCAAGTTTTCCAGGCTGAAAGAAGTTCACTATCTGGACATGCGAGCCGGCCTCAACAATCAACTACCGCAACATCTGCTCGCGGCGGTGGCCCGGCAATTCGGTCTTTCCAGAAACGCATTCCTCAGCCGCTTGCCAAACGACGAAAAAGCGGCCTTGCATTCAATCAAATCCATCCTGGATGACCAGTGGTATTTCGATCAATTCGGTCAACATCAGGGCTATTGTGCCGACTTTACGCCGGAGTATGCGTTGCTCAGTGCCGAGGATTTAAAGGGCGCCCAGCGCTTGGCAAAACAGCGCAAGGTTATTTTTATTATGCGCGACCCGGTGGAGAGATCTCTGTCGGCCTTTCGCTATTACCATCAGAATCGAGATATTGATATTAGGCAGATGTCGAATCGGAAAATAAAATCATTGTTGAGCTCTCGTTTGTTTGCCGGTCGCTCCGACTATCCCAGCGTAATATCCAAGTTAAGCCAAAGCTTTAGCCAAGAGGATGTGCTTTATTTATTCTATGAAGATGTGATGACCGAGAAACGTGCAGCGATAGAGCGCGTCTGCCAGTTTCTCAATATCGAACTGTTTGATCCTGGAGAGGAGCGATTGAACAAAAAGATTAATACCAGTACACCGTTGGAGTTTGATGAAGAAATACAGTCGTTCCTGAGACAAAAATATGACAAAGACAAGGAGTGTATCCGGGTAGAATTGGGCCATATTCCAAAGCAGTGGGAGTAACCGGGGCAGGGCTTTGAAGGTAATGCCCGTTTGCCCCCAAGCCAGTGGTGGAGCGGATTCAGTGCTTGTAACATGGTCGGCCAATGGTAGAATTGGGCGGACGTGAGTATCTGCCACTTTTGCCGTTTCGCTAAAGATGCCGGTAACGAGAATTATAAGTAGATCGGTTTCACCGGGAGTGGGCTTTGGCTCGAATAAACAAGCTTTTTTTGAGCGTTGGAGCCATGAAATCCGGTACAACCTGGTTGTATCGGCAACTGGAGCAGCACCCGGCAATCCACTTTAGCCCGGAGAAGGAACTACATTATCTCGCCGATGCTGCCGGTCACAGTAAGAATCTGCGTTTTGCCTATCGGCTCAATCGCTTTACCGCTGCTCGTGCCAGGGCAAAAATAACGGGTAGGGCGATGAGTTTTTCACGGCTTTGCTGGTATTTCGATTACCTGTTTATGCCAAGGACCTGGCGATGGTATAACCGCCGTTTCGGCGGAGCCAGCCCGGAGGGTTACTGTGCGGACTTTAGCAATCTAACTGTCTTGCTAGGAGAGAAAGATTGGGCCGATCTGGACAGCAAAGTCGACGAGATTCGCATCGTGTATGTCTTGCGTGACCCTTTTGATCGTATCTGGTCACAGCTCAAGTCTCACTATCAGGCGAGCGACGATTTGGAAAAGGTAATGACGCTTGAATCCTATCTGGAGCAGGTGGATATTCGGGAAGAGGATCTGCTGAGGCACTCACTATATGCTGAGAATATGAGGCCTCTTTTTGTTAATTTTGATCCAAAGAAAATTATGCTGGTGTCCTATGAGCAAATTCTGCAGGACCCGGCGCGGCTTCTGCTGGATGTGGAGAACTTTCTCGACATCCCGCCTCATCATTATTTGCCCGCCAAGCTGCGTCGGAAAATAAATGCCTCCGACTCAAAGGCGAGGCCAGCCTGGATAAAAGATCACTTTTACCCGCTGATCGCTCACGACCTACAGGCATTGCGCGCTATGGATATCGATTTTACTGATCGCTGGTGTCCCTGAATGATTGAAATGGTCGTGGGTATAATCGCGTTCAATCCAAATATTAATCGCCTACGCGAACTCCAGCGACTCCTTCAGGAAGATGGTATCTCTTTTTGCATCATTGACAATGGCTCAGACAATGCTGCCGAAATACAGCAGGAACTGGCCAGCGAAACTGATATTGAAATCATTTATAATCGCAACAACATGGGCGTTGCGACGGCGGTCAACCAGTTGGTGCAGCGCGCTCGTAACCTATCAGCGGCATACATTATGCCCCTTGATCAAGATGCCCTTTTTGCTCATGGCTATGCCGGGAAAATGCTGGAAAAGTTCAAGCAACTGCTGGCTTCACAGCCGCGTCTGGCGGCACTGGGCGCCAAGGTGTTTGATGTTGGCAGAAACAGCTATGAGCCTTTTGTTTGTTTCGATCTTCCGTGGCAGAAGAGCAAGCTTGAGGATTTGCAATTTCCATTCAGTTCGGCGGACTTTTTAATAACCTCCGGCACTGTCATGTCTGTAAAGTGCATTGAACAGGTTGGTGCAATGCGCGAGGATTTGTTTATCGACAGCGTCGATCTGGACTGGTCCTTTCGCGCCAGGGCTCAGGGCTGGAGCCTTGCAGGATGCGAAACGTCAGTTATCTATCAAGAGATTGGCGCGGGCGTAGTGCGGGTGCCGGCGTTGGGGATCAATGTAAGAACCCATCAGCCTCTGCGCTACTATTACATGACGCGCAACCGCGTGTTCCTCTATCGTCAGCCCTACGCAAAATGGGGCTGGCTGCTCAGGGACTTCCCCAAAACGTTATTGAAACTGGTTTTTCTCGCCGCGGTTTCTCCAGCGCGCGGTCAAATTCTCAAAGAGCATGCTCGTGGCATGCTCGATTCTTTCAAACTATAGCTGTGGACTGATCATGAGGTTTCTCGACCAACGCGGTCTCACCTGGCGCGGCCTGGTAACACTGGTTATCAATAACTTTCGTGAATCCGGTATACGGGTTACGCTCAAAAAAGCCGTGGCGCAACTTGGCCGCTCAGATGTTAATTTTGACATAGATCGCTATCAAGGCTGGTTTGGCCGTTACAACACAGACGACTGCCGGTCAGCTGCATCAGTGTTTGACAGTGTTTCCGTGGTGATAGTGGGGGCTCTGGATATCCCTCAATGCAAAAAATATCGGGTGATGCAGAAGGTGGAATTCTTTTCCCGGAGAAATATTTCCTGCACGCACGCTGAGTATAGAGACTTGAATCGATCCTTCAGTCTGATGCAGTTGGCCACCGTGGTAATATTTTATCGCCTGCCGGCGGGCTTGCAGGCCGACGCATTGATAGGTGAGGCGAAACGATTGGGATTGAAAATGTACTACGACATAGACGATCCCATTTTTGATCATGATGCCTATAATGAAAATAGTAACCTGAAGTCACTCGCTGCCAGTGAACGTAACTATTTGTTGGCACAGATCCCATCCTACAAGGCTTTGATGGAGCAAATAGGCCAAATAATAGTCAGCACAGTCGGGATGCGTGATTTGGCCGAGAGGGCGGTAGCGCCTGGGACTGAGGTCTTGGTTTGGCCGAATCTAATCGACAGCGCCACCAGAAGTGCTTTCGAACAGCTGCCGACTATAGCCCAAAGAGACGAAACGGCTGTGACCTTGGGATATTTCTCCGGCTCACGAGCGCACGATCATGATCTCGAAGTGATTGCACCTGTGCTATCGAATTTATTGCAGAGCTATCCTCAGCTGCAGCTCTGTTTTGGTGGGTATACCCTGTTGCCTAGCAGCCTCGTAGAGTTTAGCAGCAGAATTCGAGTGATTGGCTTTATGAGTTATCCGGCCTATCTGGATAATCTGAGAACCACAGACATCAATCTGGTTCCTCTACTGATGGACAAATTTAATCAGTGTAAAAGCGGCATACGCTATCTGGAGGCCAGTTTATGTGGTGTGCCAACCGTTGCCAGCAGGGTAGGACAGTTTACCGAAATGATTACATCGGGAGAGACGGGATATTTGTGTTCAACACCGGAGCAGTGGCAGGAGAGCCTTGTGGCTTTGATTGAAGATCCAGCGCGGCGCAAAGCAATAGGCTCATCGGCGCAAGATCTTGTCAATGAGAGGCACGATCTGCTAAGTGTTGAATTCTCACACCTTGCCGAGGTCGCCAGTAATGCCAGCTGACCTAAACAAGACCATACTCGTCGTCAACCTCCACTACGCGCCGTTCAGTTTCGGTGGCGGCACCGTGGTCGCGGAAGCTCTCGCGCAGAGATTACAAGCAGACCATGGCTGGCGGGTTGTGGTGCTGACTGCGGTGCGAGATTATAATTTGCCAGAATATACGCTTAGGCGGTATGCCATTAAAGGTATTGATGTGATCGGGGTAGTGATTAACTCAGAACCTGACTATCGTACGGAGTATAACAATCCAAGATTTGATGCCATTGCCAGACAAGTGGTAGCCCAAGTTCAGCCGGCACTCTGTCACCTTCACGCCGTACAGGGGCTAGGTGTCTCGTGGTTGGACAGCGTCACCAGCACGGGTAGTAAGCTGGCCATCACGCTGCACGATTGCTGGTGGCTGTGCGATCAGCAGTTTATGATCAATAGTGATGGTCATTATTGCAATCAAACCAGCGTGTCCCACGACCAATGTCGTTATTGCACGGCAGCCTTTCCCGAGTTTTTGTCGCGTGATGCGTCGCTGAAAGCCGCGCTGGACCGTGCGGATTTGCTTTTATATCCTAGCCATTTCCACCGCACCCTGCATGTCGATAGCGGATTTGACGCTGACAAATCCCGCGTTCACAAAAATGGCATTAACTTGCCGCAGTCAGACTATTTGATTAAACGTCGTAACAGTCAACGGAGTCGTCGGCATACTGTTTTTGGTTTTACCGGCGGTCCAGGGCGTATCAAGGGGGCCCCGTTTATTATCCAGGCTTTCGAAAATTCAGCTATAACCGACTACTTCCTGAAGGTGGTCGACTCGGCGCAGAACCTGGGGACCTCATGGCAGTCGTCCAGAGAGTGGAAGAGCTCGGTGAAGGTCGAATTTGTTCCTGCCTACAGTCAGCAGAATATGGACGACTTTTTTGCCCAAATTGACGTATTGCTCTTCCCATCACAGTGGAAGGAGAGTTTTGGTCTAACCGTTCGCGAGGCCTTGGCGCGAGACGTGTGGGTGATCGCCACTGATTGTGGTGCTCCGGTTGAAGATATTGTCGACGGTGAAAATGGCACCATCATTCCCTTCGACGGCAGTTACGTTGGCCTGCAACTGGCTATAGAAAGCGCGGCTGGGCGCGATTGGCAACAGTATCAAAATCCCTATCGCGATGATTTGCAGAATTTCGATCAACAGGCGCAGGAACTAGACCAATTGTTTAGTAAAGAGTTGAAGGTGCAATTATGAAGCCATGTTTATATATCCATATTGGCAGACCTAAAACTGGATCGACCGCCCTGCAACACTTTCTGATGAAAAATCGGAGGCAACTGTTACAGCAAGGGTGCCTCTATCCGCTAACGGGAAACTTTCAGCTGTCATCCCACCAATTTGCCTACGCCTACTCGGACCAACTACGTGAGGGAGCCAAGATGCCGCCCATCACCGGCGAAACATTGTGGCGCCAGTTGGCCCAGGAAGTTGATCATGAAAAGCCGCAGTCTGTGCTGTTGTCTTCGGAGAATTTTTGGTTTGTCGATCCAGCGAACCTTCCAGCGTCTTTAGAGGATAGCTATCAGGTCAGAGTCATAGCGCACATTCGCAGGCAAGATAACGTTATTTGTTCGAGCTTTTGTGAGGAGGTAAAACGCGAACAAATTTCGCTGGATACTGATGTCGAAAGCTATGCCTTGCATTCTCACAGGCTGGGTTTTCTGGATTACGCAGAGATCCTGCGGGCCTGGTCTCAGCGTTTTGGTGCTGAAAATATTAATGTTCGAGTCTACGAACATGTTTCCGTCACCGGCATTAGTGCTGATTTGTGCTCGTTGCTGGATGTAAATTTTAGCGAACTGAGTATTGAAGAGTCCCGCGTAAACCCGGGTCTTCCGTACGATGTACTGTCACTTATCAGTCGAAGTAAGCATTTCAAAGCGGGCGATGCAGCGAAACGGCGCTTTGTTACCGCGCTGTCGGAGTCGGTAGTGATGCTGGAGCCGGACGCCGCTTACGATACAGCCGGGCTGTTTTCCCTGGCGCTTCGCCAAAAAATTATGGCACATTTTGAAGCCTCAAATGATGAGATTTTCCGAAACTATATACATGATGACGCGACAGAATTGTTTCCAGCATTAGGTAACCAAGAACTGGCAGCGCCGGATACGCACATTGACGAGAAGCGTATGGTTCAGCTCCTCTTAGGCTTGCATGCCCAGCAGGAGAAAGCAAATATTCGATTTTTGCGGCGCCTGACCAAGCTCGAACGGGAATTCGAAGCTCAGGCAAAAATTCTCGCTGATATTACACGGCGTTTGGGTTAACGGTGCCGATACATCGGCAGAACACCCTGAATGACTTGAATGAGCACACTTAGATGCTATTTAACTCGATAGATTTCATATTCATCTATCTGCCGCTAATTGTTAGCGGCTTTCTGGTTTTACTCCGTTTCGCCGGATATGGGCCTACCGTCTACTTTATGGCGGCCACTTCCCTGGCATTTTACGGCTACTGGAAACCGGCCTATGCTTTCTTAATAATTACTTCGATGCTGGTCAACTATAGCCTGGCCCTAATGCTACGGCCGGGAGCAACGACCCTGCAGCAGCATCGCTCGAAATTTCTGATACTGGGCATTTCATTTAACGTACTACTGCTGGGTTATTACAAATATTCTCAGATGCTGACTGACACCTACGTTTATGTAACTGGGATCAATCCGATGGACCTGGATGTCGTGCTGCCACTGGCGATTTCTTTCTTCACCTTTCAGCAAATTGCCTACCTCGTTGACACTTACCGGGGTAAGTTGAGCGAAATCGAGGGCGGGCCGGCAGAATATGCCTTATTCGTCACTTTCTTTCCGCAGCTCATCGCTGGCCCTATCGTTCACTATCGTCGCATGGTGCCGCAGTTCCGCAGCGCGTGGCGAGCACCTTTTTCCAAGCATGAACTGGCGATTGGAATTTCGATATTTCTGATAGGCCTGTTTAAAAAAGTGGGCATCGCCGACAGTCTAGGTGAGTATTCACTTCGCTTTTTTGAGCGACTCGAGGGTGGTTACTCGTTGACCTCGCCGGAAGCTTTAGGCGCTTTATTGTCCTACACGCTTGAGATCTATTTCGATTTTTCCGGCTACAGCGATATGGCCATTGGCCTGGCCAGAATGTTTGGCATCCGTTTGCCGATTAACTTCTATTCGCCTTATAAATCCGGTTCGGTGCGTGAGTATTGGCGGCGTTGGAATATCACCCTGGGCACATTTTTTCGGGAATACGTGTATCTGCCGCTGGGTGGCAGTCGCAAAGGTGAGTTCCGTGCCAATCTTAATAACGTGGCGGTAATGACTCTAAGTGGGTTGTGGCACGGAGCTGGCTGGAACTTTATTGTCTGGGGGTTCCTGCACGGTGCAGTTATGGTGGCGGAGCGTTTTATGACGGCACCCAAGGATAAAATGAAGGCATTGTTAGAGCGCAGTTATATCGGCTCAAAGCTGATGGTAGGTGTCAGCCGATTTTACCTTTTTGTTATGATTATGATGTTGTTCGCCGTATTTAGGCTAACTGACCTTGATGATATCCTGTATATCTGGAAGCAGATACTGTCGTTTAATTTTGACACTCTGCAGGCAATCAGCGGCACTTTCTTTCAGGAGAACATGCGCCTTTGGGAGCGTGTATCGCAGGGCTTATCAATTAATATGCCCGATAATGTGGTTTGGAGTAACCTGCTGCTACTGGCCCTGCTGGTGGTATTTTTTATGCCCAATACCTACCAGTTGTTCTCAGTGGATGAGGACAGCGACGCACGTACCCAGCGGCTCACTTGGAAAACTGCCATTCTTGTCGGCGCTTTGGGGGCTTGGGCGATCATTTTGGTACTTTCGGGCACCGCTAAAGAGTTTATTTACTTTGCGTTTTGAGCGATGTCACTGAGGCCGGGGATTTATCTGCCGCTCGCTGCCGCGATTTTTTTGTTGGTTTGCGCAGTAAATGCCCTCTACCACTACCGGGCGGATCGTTGGGGCGTGTTCGCCTCGGACTATGAGTCATTTCATTCGCGTATTCTGGTCAATAAGTTGTACCTAAAAACACGGTACTTGGTAGATTCAAAAAACGATTCGGCGTGTTATGCCTTTGGCTCGTCTCGACTCGCCGCCATCCCTGTGTGGGCTCTGGGCAATAACTGTTACAACTTCACTCATTCCGGCGGCTTGGTCGTGGATCACCTGCGCGCAGTAAAAACGCTGTTGGACAATGGAATACCGATTGACGATCTCTTTATCGCTTTGGATGACCTGTCTTACAATAAGGATCCCTATTCGGGAGAGTTGCAGCTTATGCGCAGAGCTCCTCCCAGGAATTGGCTTGAATGGCTGGGTTTTGTAAGATTGTTTTTACTGCGGCCTCTGGACATAGCAGACCTTGGTCTGGTGACCGGGCATAGGGTAAAACAGAAAACTCCGCGGTTTATCATTGACCCCGATCTGGATACCGCGCGAATTCGAGACGTTTACCAAAAGTTCAAGGTTGACCCAAGCGCGCAGGATGCAAAATTTCGTAAACTGAAGGGTATGGATGAAGGTGATCAGTATTATGGTCAATCGACCATAGCTGCCCTGGATGAGTTGAAGTCTTTGTCGGAAGAACATGGATTCCGTTTACACGCCATGCTTCTTCCCCTGCACTATAAAACGTATCTCACCCGAAACTACGGTTGGCTCTATGAATTCAAGGAAAAGACTTCAGCCATTCTGCCGTTTCATGACTTCAGTGGTTTGCATCGATTCGCTATAGACAATCGTTATTGGCGCGAGACCAGCCATTTTTCCGCGGAAGTGGGTGACGAAGTGGTCGCTGTTGTCACCGGGGATAAGTATCCTGAGGGTGGTATAGGCCGGATGGTAACCCCGCAATCTCTGGCGGCACTTGAGGCCGATCAACAGGCGCGAGATGCTGTGCATATTCCAGAGCTGGCCAGGCGGGAAGGCCTGATGGCCCTACCAACAAGATTCCTGGAGGATTGGTCAAAACAAGGTCTTTTGATGCCGTTGCAGGGTAAGAGCCTGGCAGTCGGAGGCGTGGACCTTACACGCTCCGATACATTGAAATTTGAGCGGGGAAACACGCATGCCGACCGCCTGGGTGCCATCCAATTGCCGCTACGTGCGGGAGATTTCTTCGTGCTCGGACTGTCACTGGAAAGTGATAGCCGTAGCAGGCTTCGTATACGACTGTCTCATGACGAAGCTCAGTATCTTACAGCCTATAGGGAACAAGCACTCATGGTTGAGGCGGGCGGTCAAAGAGCGACATTCATTGGGTATGCATCGGTTGATCGACCGACTTTACGGGTGATTATGGGGGGCGGCGACTTTGGCGCCCGCTGGCAGGCGATCAATTTGCAAAAGCTCGATGCGGACTGGCTGAGCGTGTTGCGATCTCAGCTACCTTTAGCCGTACTGGCAACTAACACCACTTCGAGACATTAGATTTGCAACAGAAGATATCAATTTACATGTTTCTGCTAATCGGGCTGATAGCTGCGGGCGCTTTTTTTGGCATAACCGCAGCCTATAATTACCAGGTTGACCGCTGGGGCATTTTTACCAGTGACTTCGAGACTTTCCAAGGGCGGGTGCGGCCCAATCGACACTGGCTTAAAACTGAATATTTGGTAACAGAAAAACCGAACATCGATTGTATTCTTTTTGGCTCCTCCCGGGTGGCTGCAATTGATACCCGAAAATTGACAGGCAGCTGCTACAATTTTACCCACTCTGGAGGGTTGCCTGACAACCACCTGGCTGCACTTAAACTTTTCCTGGATAAGGGTTTAAAGTTGCGTCGCGTTTATCTGGGGTTGGACGATATTTCTTATCAGTGGGATCCCTACGAAAGTAAGAGTCATCACCTGCGCAGGGCATACCCACGCGGACTGTTTGAGTGGTTGGATGCGCAGCTATTTTATCTGCTGAAACCGATTGAGTTGAAGTTCCTTTCCCTGGCGGCAGGGAATTCCAGACGCTTCCCTCAGGCCGACCATATTATCGACCCGGTACTCGGCTGGCAGGATATTGAACAGGAATCGAGGCTTTTCATGATTGACCCTGAGGGCCAGGATGAGATCTTTCGAACACTGCGCGGCACCATGGAGGCGGATTTTTATTATGGAGCTGCGGCCACCAGAGCGGTACGGCGATTTCTGGCATTGGCACGGTCGCGCAATATTGAGGTGGTGCTGTTCTTTAATCCGCTACACTATAAAAGTTATTTGGTCCGAGATTACCGGCGCTTGCTGGACTTCAAGACGCGTATATCCAAATTGAACCCGTTTTACGATTTCACCGGTTTCAATGCGTTTTCTGTTGATAATCGCTACTGGAAGGAAACCAGCCATTACACCACGTTGGTCGGAGACCGAATGGCTGAAGTGATGACTGGAGAAGCACCAATAGAGTCTGGTTTCGGCCGCTCCGTTAATTCGACAAATTTGCTCCGCCTGGAGCAGCAGCAATTAGTAAGCGATAACGATTATCTTTTTCCGTTAATGAAGCGGGAGGGTTTGATTCGTATTCCAAAGAGGTTTGCGCTACTGCTACGTGACACCGATGCATTAAGTTCCGCACGCATCATTCAGCCGCCCGATCGGGACTCTGATGCACTGGTTAACGGGGGTGATATGGCGTTGCGTCGCGGAGATCCTGAGGCTGATTTTCGCCCCGGTGTTTGGACGCGTCTGCCGCAAGACAAGTATTTCCTGCTAGGCTTTACTGTCGATAATGCAACCGGCGATACGATGAGTTTCGGCACCCGACAAGACGAGTCAATTGATGGCAAGAGCTGGCGTCTGCACCACTTTACGGGGAAGAAAGGAATAAACCGGGGTTATCTGGGGGGCTATACAACTCGCAAGAACCCGCCCATGAGGTTGTACCTGCGGAACCGGGATCTGAACTTGAGCTGGCAACCGTGGCAGCTCAGTACGATTCGCCCAAAGAATGCGGAACCGGCCGTGAGGCTTAGAAAAAATGATACCTAGCACCTTTATTGACCGCCAGTGGATGCGATTTAATCGACAAAAGCGTAGCCGGATTCACCAGGCCTGCAAGGGGCCAAACCATCCACTGTTTCTGGAGGACCACGACGTCGCTATAATCTGGTCCGCCAAGTCGGGCTGTACTTTCGCTGTGAAGTGGTTTTTGCTACAGCGCGGTGAACTGCAAATAGCGCAAGACTATTCAAGCTGGATTCATGATTACAGGACTGGCGTGTATCGCCGGTCGGAACGGTACATGGCGGGAGTACACCGCGCCGAATTCGGGAAAATGCGTTACATTCGCTTGGTGAGAGACCCGTATTCACGAACGGTAAGTAGTTACCTGCATATGATCCGAACCGTCGGCGACCACAACTTTCATCGTCCATTTAACGAATTTTTGGGCCGCGATATAGAGGTGGGTCAGGGCGTTAGTTTTGCAGAATTCTGTGATTTTCTAGAGGCTACCGACGTAGCACACTGCGATGTTCACTACCGGCAACAAGCGCATCCTTTGGAGACCAGTAAGCTGATTGACATCGACTACGTTGTTCACCTTGAAAAACTGGAGAGCGAACTCCAACCCCTGGTGGCACGTTATGGCCTCCAACCTGCCTCGATTGCTAAGCTCAGTGCGTCTCATCACAATACTGTGCGAGCAGAGGCGGCAGCATTTGCGGGAGATCAGCTCCTACGCAGAACGGAGGATGATATCTACCCACCTTACCGTGCGTTTTATAACGACCAACTAGCGAAGCGCGTTCGCAGTATCTATGCCGAAGACTTCACTCGTTATGGCTATGGAGAGCAACCGTGACTTCAGATCCCAAACAGCCTGCAGAGGAATTTAATTTCGGGGTCGCTACCTTGGGTAATCCCGATTCGGCCGCGACTAATGTCCGGCGTACGTATGTCGTTATGGGAGTCAGTCGCGGTGGCACGTCGGCGGTCGCCGGGGTCTTGAGCCACTTTGGCATCTTTATGGGGAAGACCGGTGAGGCGCCTCTGTTTGAAGACCTGCCAATGAACCGTGCGCTGGCCGGGCCCAGCGACAAGTTGGACGCTCTAATCAGTAACTACAACGATGCCCACGATATCTGGGGATTCAAGGGTAACGCAATCAGCCAGGACTTCGACGATGTGTTGCGTCGGCTACGGAACCCTGTTGTCCTGGTGGTTTTCCGGGATTTGCTAGCGATCGCTAATCGTGCGCGTCTTTCGGCAGACCGCGATCTGGCGACAATTATGCAACGGCAGGCCAAGGAGTATCAGCGCATCGCCGATTTCATTGCCCGCGGCGCGCACTATTTTGTTTTAGTGTCGTTTGAAAAACTTTGCGCTTATCCTGCCCAGGTGACTGAGCGGATTGCGTCTTCACTTGCCCTGGAGGTCACAGACCAGCAATTGGTCGCTGCTAGGAACTTTATCGAGCCGGCACCTGCCGACTACCTTCGGGTGAGTCGGGCGAACAAGCCCAGCGGCCCCAAGTGATCTTGTAGTTGGCTGGCTAGTGACTGTTGATGTTTGCCAAGGGATTGACACCCATCAGGTGCATGATCATGGGCGAAACAGCCTCTGCCCAGAGCTGGTAGCCGTGAACAGTAGGATGTAGAAAATCAAACATGACCGACCGGTGAAGGATCCGGTTCTTGTCCAGGAATGTATCGCTGATATCCATGTAAAATACTGATTTATTGTCCGCAAGCGCAGGCAATAGTTTATTGACCACAGAGTTGAGTCGGCGCAGTTTGTGTCGGGGCAGGGGGCCTCTGGGGAAGACTCCCAGTAATAGAACCTTGGTATCCGCGTTATGCTTATGGATCTCCCTAATAATTGCCTGTACTCCCGCAACAGTGTGACTGGGTGGATCGAAGCTGATACCACCATTATTGGTGCCTATCATAATGACTGCGACACGTGCCTTAACCCCGTCTAGTTCGCCATTTTGTAGACGCCACAGGACATTCTGTGTCCGGTCGGAGTTTGAGCCAAGATTTAGTGGACGGTAGCGACCAAAATAGAGATACCATAGTTGCTTGCCGCGCTTCTCGAAGTTGTGGACCAAGGAGTCGCCAATCATTATCATTTGGGCCTCGCCGTTGCGTGCCTGGAGAACTTTTTCGCGGTGTCGAAGCTGCCACCAGCGGGTCGACCGTTCGGTGGCAGCGACGGCGGGAATGCTGACATAGTTTCGTTCAGCGCCAGTCGACGTTTCCGGGGGCAACGGGGGCATCGGCAGGGACAGCACGCCCGCCGAACGAGCTTGCGTTGCCACTCCGCCAAGTACCAGGATCAGGCAGAGGTTTAAATGCGCAAATGGCATATAGAGACTCTTCAACGATACGCTCTGACTGTGGGTGGTTTCAATTGCACGGCTTAGTCGTTACCTTAAGCGGTCAGTTGTTTGTACAATGAAGAATCATACACCAGCGGCGCCATGCTTGAGCACTCAAAATTTGATTCCCGCCAACCGCAAGGGCTGCCATGATCGCTATGAGTAAGCATTCACTTGCCTTTGTTCTAAGCCGCCGAATCACTCTCACCGATCTCGAGATGGCGGCTGCAGTCAGAGTGAATGACCACCGAGACGGTTTTAGCGTGGACGTTGCCGGATTGCGTCGTGGTCTGCACTTTGTCTCTATAGAATTTACATTTTCTGAACCCCTGGTCGGGCCGCTCGTAAGCTGGCAAGACCATGAACGAGAGGGGCAGGACGAAGTCTTTATCTTCGAACACGGTAATAAGCATGAAATCTTTGGCACGGTCCTTATTGGGCCACACACGCGCACGCTAAACTTTTATCCCAGTAGGCTTGCAACCACTGTGAAAATAACGCGGGCCAGTGTCCGCCCAATGACGGAATTTGCGCGCCAATGGATCTATGGGGTCGCGTATGTGCAGTGGAAAATGTTTGGCCTACCCTGGCTGATCGAAAAAACCTGGGGCAGCTTGCTGAGTCGAATAAAGAGCCTGTATCAACCGGTGCAGAATGCTGGGTATGCAGCGTGGTGGCAAACCTATGGTCGTTGCTCAGTAGCCGAACTGGACGCTCAGCGTATTGCCGCACCCGTCGGGCCGCTCATCTCGATTGTGTTGCCTACCTATAGGCCGAGGTTGGATTTACTGGAGCAGGCGGTGGCCTCGGTCCGTGAGCAGACCTATCCGCATTGGCAGCTGTGTATTTGCGATGACGGTTCCGCAGACCCTGCGCTCGATAAGTATCTGAATGTCATCAGTGCAGATGATTCGAGGATCAAGATTATCTCCTGCGCCGAAAATGGCCACATCAGCGTCGCGAGTAACACTGCGATCGCGCTTGCAGAGGGTGATTTTATTGGGTTTCTCGATCACGATGACTTGCTCACCCCCAATGCGCTGTACGAGTACGTCGCCGTTACCAATGCAAATCCCGAACTGCAGTTGCTCTACAGCGATGAAGATATTGTCGATGACGAGGGTAGTCCGATAAACGGTCATTTCAAACCTGACTGGAATTATGATCTGGCCCGCTCAATTAACTACGTTTGCCATTTCCTGATGATAAAATCGGCTCTGGTTAGAGCATGTGGCGGCCTGCGCGAGGGTATGGAGGGCGCTCAGGATTTCGATTTGTTGTTACGAGTAACGGAGAGGATTCCGCGTGAGGCGATTCATCACGTGCCGAAAATTCTGTATCACTGGCGCGCCACTGCAGGCTCCACCGCGGCCGGAGTGGCCAATAAACCCTATGCCGCGATAGCAGGGGTGAAAGCGTTGGCGCAGCATCTGGAACGCATGGAGATAGCAGCAGTTGCGGAGCATTCCGAGATTGAGACCGCATACCGAGTCAGATATGTTGCGGGAGATACCCATCCTGCTGTATCGATTATCGTGCCCACCTACAATAATGTTCGTGCATTGAGAAACTGTATTCGCAGCGTGCTGGAGCTTACTGATTATACCAACTATGAATTACTGATAGTGGACAATCGTTGCGATGATGTTGCGACGCTGAAATATCTTTCTTTCATAGCGAGTGATGCCCGGATACGAGTGCTTGGCTACCCGCATCCGTTCAATTTCTCTGCCATCAACAATTTCGCGGTGGCGCAGACCGACGCAGAT
The DNA here is from genome assembly GCA_047633055.1 of Halieaceae bacterium. Classification (GTDB taxonomy): domain Bacteria; phylum Pseudomonadota; class Gammaproteobacteria; order Pseudomonadales; family Halieaceae; genus CALJFL01. Next base: position 22,604 of record JBLIEI010000037.1, read on the forward strand.
ATTGTTCTGATGTTGAATGACGACACCGAGGTGGTGCACGGAAACTGGCTACAGGAAATGGTTAGTCAGGCGGAGCGGCCAGAGGTGGGTGCCGTTGGCGCCAAGCTACTTTACGCCAACAATCGTATTCAGCACGCTGGGGTATTGTTAGGCTTGGGTGGCGATCAGATTGCCGGACATGCTTTCAAGGGCCGTCATAAGAATGAGGTGGGCGCTCTTGCCAGAACACGACTGGTGCAGGAATACAGTGCGGTGACTGGTGCATGTTTGGCCGTTTCTCGTGAAAAGTACCTGGCCGTAGGAGGCTTGGAAGAAGAGCATTTGGCGGTGGCTTACAACGATGTTGATTTTTGCCTGAAGCTGCTGGACGCAGGATACCGAAACATTTGGACTCCCTATGCCCAGCTTTATCATTTTGAATCTTACACCCGTGGGCCTGACTCGGTCGCCGAAACTATCGATCGTTATCAGGCGGAAGCAGATTACATGCGTACCCGTTGGTCCCACCGCTTAGCGTCAGACCCTCACTACAACCGCAATCTGAGTCGTGGTCTCTACAGTTTTGAATTGGCTTGGCCGCCCTATCCAGCACCGTGAAGAGATAGAGCGGTTTATTTATCGCTGTGGATGATGGCGCGGTAGCCGCATTCTTCCGGTGTGTTCGGCTACGGGATATGGCCTGACTCGCTTTTCGACTACCACCATACTGTCATAGCAGTGAATGGCATAAGCGCTGCGAGTAAAGGGCGTTGGCTGCAGTTGTTCGGAAATCTCAGTGTTGTGAAAGGCATTTAGCTCATCAATTTTGTCTTTGATGTATTCTATAAAAGTGCCGGACTTGCGATAGCCACCCCCAAATGAAGACCAATAGGACGTATGGGTGTCCTCACAGATATAGATACCGTTTTCTGCCACTGCTGGAAATAATTCCTCGAACGTGTTTATTTGCTGCGCCATGGTATGGCCGCCATCATCTATCAGTATGTCGATTCTAGGGATGGCATCTTTCAACTCGCCCAAAAAAGCGCGGTCCTCTTGGTCGCCGATAAATATCTTCACCTGTTCTTCGGTAAAGGCGAGTGTCCGTGGGTGTATGTCTACACCGTAAATCCGGGCACTCTTGCCAAAATAGTGTTTCCACATCTGCAACGAACCACCATGACAGACTCCAATTTCAAGGAGGTGGACGTCAGCGCCTCTAAAGCGGGAGAAATAGCGGTCATAGATTTTGAAGTAGTGGTCCCATTTGGTGATCAACCGACCCTTATTGGATCGAAAGTACTGCTCCAGATCATTCATTGGCCCGGCTCTTCAGATAGCAAGTGGCCTCAAGCGAAGACATCAAAATTGTGGTTGCCCCGTATAGACCATCTCTGGCTTGTCACGTGCTTCTTTTTCAATCAACACCATGCAATCGTAGAAGTGAACCGAGTCGATGCTTCGTGTGTGATCAGTGATCCTGAAATCTGGGTTTTTCCCGCGTTTATGATAGCCATGTAGATCGTCAATCAAGCCTTTGCTGGTTTCCAGGAAGCTGCCTTTGTCACGAAATCCACCACCGAAGGTTTTGGAGAACGAAGTGTGAGTATCTTCGCAGATATAGACACCATCAGGACTGATTTCAGGGAACAGGGTTTCAAAGGTATTCAGCTGCTGAGGCATGGTATGGCCGCCATCATCTATCAGTATGTCGATTCTGGGAAGCTGTGCGGCTAATGAGGAAAGAAAAGCTTTATCTTCCTGGTCACCTATGAATATCTCAATTTGGTCTTCTGCCAATTCGTAACTGCGAGGGTGGATATCCACGCCGTAGATCTTCGCGCGGGCACCAAAATAGTGTTTCCACATTTGCAGGGATCCGCCGTGACGAACACCTATCTCTACTAGATGGACGTCGGTGTCCCGGTACTTGCTGAGGTGCCGGTCATAAATCTCAAAGTAATGGCTCCACTTGTTGATAAGGTTTCCGGTGTTGGAGCGAAAATAACGTTCCAGATCACTCATTGCAGTGGCTGGCACGATAGTAAGGGTGATCTTTTATTACTCATCTTGATGGCTTCAGCTTGGACAGCAGAGACGCCAAAAGCGTGGGCGCAGCAGCGGTGCGACTAAGCGCAGGAGTGGCAAAATCGCGTATGTCGCCCTGAACCCTTACCCTTAAGCCGGTGCTGTCGTATATTCCCAGAGACTTCAGGTCGAACTCGAAGCGGCAGTTGTCATGCGCTGAATTGTGTAGGCTGGACGGCCCTGTATTTGCCATGTCTGCTGAGACTGCCATTACTGGTTGGTCTCCATCATAGAGAACTACCCTTGGCGGCACGTTCATTGTTTTACTGGCGTAACGTGCCCAGCCTTTAACATGTGTTGCCGTAAGCTCCAGCCACTCTCCTTCAACTCTATGTGACCTGGAAGCTTCCAGGTATTGCTCCGGGCTCGGTTCGACAAATCGGGCGCCCTTATTGAGCAACTCGGCAGCCGTTTCCAGTTTGAGCGCATCGTTGATTCTTGTCAGCGTGTTTAGCGGATCCTGCAACAGCTTCTCGTAGGATATGAACAAGGTTGGTGCACCACTGGCTTCGACGAAATTTACAATGCCTTCATAAACTGTGAGCACACGTCTGAGCTTTTTTAGATAGTTAACTTTCAGGCGCCCGGAAATGATACTGCGACTGGCTGTGGCTGCAGGGTCTCGAAAAATGACGAGATAGATCGGGTTGCGAAATAGCGCGTGGTACTCATCGACAAAGCGCGTAAACCCGGGTCGTTTGAAGCCCCAAACTGGATACTCTTGATTAAAGGTGTCGATGAGCTCCCGCACTTTGTCCTGGTCACCACTCTCAATAGCGTTGGCGAGAGCCAGGCTTTCAAAAACGGGCGCGGCGGCGCCGCGACCCATATAAATTCCCATAGCGGCGAGGGCGCCGGCTATCGCTGAGGTACCACCTCGTGGAGCGCCTAATACGATCAAGGTATTTGCCCCATAATTTCCAGCAGATAGCTGTTCGCAATTTTGCTCAAATACGCCGATATTATCTAGTTCTGCGTAATCTCCGTTCATGGAGTCGTTACCAAGTGGAGTGAGACCGCGAAATTTTCGTCTGCAACAATCTCTCGCATGACCTGCTCATGCAGCCGGCCATTTCTTTTTCGCATGTACCCGTTCACATGCCGCCTAAGCCAGGCGCGCGGAATCCTTAACAGACGTTTGCCCTGCCAGCGATTGAACAGGGAGATACAGCGCTCAGAATAAGCATCGATGCCTCGTCTGGCATCGCGGCGACACAGTTTGTCTCGAAAACCGGCGCCATGATGATAGACCTTGTCGGCATAAATTCCGAAGAACAGTGGATGCAACTCCGTACGATTGGACCTCAGTAATGGTTGCCATTGAATCCCCGCGTCCCGCAACGCGCCATAAAGGTTGCCACCAACATCGGAGCCCATATTACCGTCATCCCGCATCCACTGAATCCCGGGTTTCCAGGTTCCCGCAATGGCATGCCATAGCTCGACGGTGGTCACACAAAAGCAGGGGTGTGGTTGCTTGTCGCCGAAGTTTTCGTCCCTGCGTACTGCCAGCAGAGGGCTGTTGGTCAGGCTGTCAAACACCGATCCTAGGTTGGCTATAGGAAAAGCGTCGCCGTCAATAAACAGAAGAATATCGTGGGGGGAAGCCACTGTAGCGATTTCTCGCGCCAGATAATCGAGTTTTTCGGGATGGGAGAGGTCGTCATTATAGAAGACCTGATCAAAGTGCTTGTTCAGCTCAGGGCTTACGCCGTCCATGAAGGCGTAGAGCTGCATATCCAAGGTGATGAATTTACGTAGCTTCTGCACCTGCAGCTCCACCCAGGCGTCAGAGTTCCAGTGCACAGTCGCTACGTAAACCCTGCGAGTCGTCAAAGTATGTCAGTCCAGGAAATGAGAATGAGTGCGTGAGCGCAGCCGACTATGGAAACTGCATGATCAGTGAAATGATATAGGATTCGTTCGTTTTGGCAATAGACGCCGTTAATTGAGCTTACGCGCATGGTACAATTCTAGTGGCTTATATTTTCTGACGTTATTTCGCGATTTATGCTGTTCAATTCCGCGCTGTTTCTTTTTGTATTTTTGCCAGTCGTGGTGGTTGGCTACCATTTGCTGGTGGCAGTACGCTATCTCACTGTGGCCAAGCTGTGGCTGGTACTCTCATCGCTTTACTTTTACGCCTACTGGAAGCTGGAGTACTTGCCTCTGCTGGTAATCTCTATCGGCGTGAATTACTACCTTGGTCTACTACTTTGCCGGTTTAGATCAAAGTGCTCTGCGTCCACCTTGAAACTCGTCCTGATAGGCGGAATTGCATTTAATCTCGGTTTGCTAGGTTATTTTAAGTATTTCGCCTTTATACTGGAAATTATCAGCTCTACCACTGGCGCTACGTTCTCGATAGATAAGCTCCTGCTGCCACTCGCCATCAGCTTTTTCACATTCCAGCAACTAGCCTATCTGGTGGACTGTTATAAGGGTTTTTCCTCCGAGTACAAGCTGCTCAACTATTGCGTCTTCGTCACTTTTTTTCCGCAGCTCATCGCTGGGCCTATCGTGCATCACAAACAAATGATGCCGCAGTTCGAGGCACTTCAAGGCGCTGTGGATATTGAGCGAAGAGATCGGATGTTGCTGCAGGGCCTATTTGTATTTTCACTGGGACTCTTTAAAAAAGTTTGTATTGCTGACTCCTTTGCGACTTTTGCCGATGTCGGCTATGCGAGCGCCTCTCTCAACATTGCTGAGGCCTGGATGACGAGTCTGAGTTATACCCTGCAGTTATATTATGATTTTTCAGGTTACTCGGACATGGCCATTGGTGCGGCATTAATTTTTTCCATTAGACTGCCAATCAACTTCTTCTCGCCCTATCGGGCGACGACTATTCAGCAATTTTGGCGCAGCTGGCATATTACGCTGTCGAACTGGTTGCGCGACTATGTGTTTATACCGCTGGGAGGGAGCCGGGGAACGCAGTGGGTAGTTTGCCGGAACCTCTTGCTGACTTTTCTTCTGGGTGGCATCTGGCACGGAGCCGGATGGACCTTCATTATCTGGGGTGTGCTGCATGGCGTTGCTATGGTCACTCACCGCCTCTGGCGCAAACTGGGCATATCTATGCCTGTCTGGCTGGCCTGGTTTATCACGTTTAATTTCGTCAATCTGGCCTGGGTCTTTTTTAGAGCCGATAGCGTGGGGAGTGCGGTTCACCTTATTCAAACGATGTTTTCGCCCTCTGAGATAGTCTTGTCCGGCAGTTATCTTTATCAGGCTTTACTGACTAACGAGTCGCCACTGTTTGCGGTTGTTAGCACCGCGCTTGGTTCTTGGTTGCCAGTGCTGGCGGTTGTCGTTGTGCTATCGTCAGTCTTCGTGAAAAACACAATGGAGTTATCACGATATCGTGATGCCAGCATGATTAGCTTGGGTGTAGGTCCTACATTGAATGCAGCACTGGCCTTCGTGACTGCCGCTTTAATGATACTGTCGGGAAGTCCCAGTGTATTTCTCTACTTCAACTTTTGAAATGACAAACAGACGTCTTCTTGTCCTTTTCTTTACCCTGGCTTCAGCCTTGCTTTTGGTAGTGGCAGTCTGGAACTGGAGTCATTGGAGCTGGAGAGAAAGCCGGCGATTTGTGGCGGGAGATTTTTCTGCCAAAGTAAATCTGGTATTCAAAGGGCAGGGCCTGTCGCCGCGAATATCAAATTGGCTGTATCAACAAGGGATCAGCACTCGTCCAAAATATGTCGTGGTGGGACAGGACGGATGGATGTATTTGGGAGATAAATTCGAGTCTGTGGCGTCCAAGGCTGCGGGCCATTACAGTTGGCCAGATCCTCCAGCAATTGATCGCTGGAAGTCGCAACTATTGGCGCGCCAGCAGTGGCTTGAATCCCAGGGTGTGGTGTCCCTTTTTGCGATTGCGCCGAACAAGCACTCTATTTATCCTGAAAATGGCCCGAGCTGGTTGCCGTTTCGTTCACCTGCGTTGACCCCGCATCTTGTGATGCAGGCAAAAGCCAAGGACATCTCGATTGTTGACAGCGGACCTGTCATTGCTGCACAGCGCTGCTGTATGGACTGGCTTTACACTAAAACCGATTCACATTGGACTTTACTGGGAGCCTATTTTGCCTATCTTGATATCATGCAGGAGATTACAGCACAGATACCGGGACTGGTTGTCCTTCCAGATGCCTCAGTTTCGTTCGGAGAATCGCGTCTTCCCGGGGGCGGGCTGGATCGAATGTTAGGGATTGATGGCTTCTATCGGGGCGAGGTCGACCCCGGCTATAGTTTGAGAATTTTACCCGTTGCAAATAAACTCTGCGTTCGAAAAACCTCCAGAGCGTTTCGTGGGACCAAGAAATGCGAAGCGGTTGGTGATATCAATATGCCGGCGGGTATTAGGACTGTGAATCGGCTGTCCAATCCTGACGCGCTCAACGATCTGTCTGTGTTGATTGTGGGAGATTCCTTTAGCTTAGGGCCTTCACGCTATTTCAATCACAGTTTCAGCACCGTGTGGCACGCGCATCTGGGTTATATACTTAACGGCGAGCGGCTTAAAACATTTGTGCAAAAATTTAAGCCGGATGTGGTGCTGTATTTGGTGGTCGAGCGAAATATTTTGCGCCCTCTGGTTTATGAATTCGACGGCCAATCGAACATTACTGCCCCTATTATTGAGTAGGCCACAGTTGACTGATTGCGTCCCAGTTATTGCCGACAGTCGCGAAATAGTGATCCCGGTCTTCCGGGATATCCTGATAACCAAGCGCTGCGTAGTGTGCCATCAGACTATCAAGATTACTGGCCAGGTGTGTAGATTGTGGGTTCAAACCGGTAATTATCCCCAGCCCGCTGGGGCGGCAAGGTATAACGTTAACATTGAGGTCGGGGCGTTCCCGGTGCAGGCAAGGAATTATTTTCCAGACATCACCGGTCCAGAAATTAGTACTCCGATTTCGCTCTGCGGTGAGTTCTGAAACAGGGAAACAGTCGTGAATCAGGACCACAGTGTTTTTGTTCGCATACCTCTCAACGTTGACGAAATCTTTCAATACCTGCTCGAACAGATGCAGTCCATCGATGAAGACGATATCGAGCTGCTCATATCGCAACTCATCAAAGAGATTGTAGCGGGCAAAGAAGTCATCGCTGGGAATTGGGAATAAACGGGCTTGTGCGCTGATTTCAGCGTCAATTTGAAAAGCAGGATCGATACCGACAACATGTGTTTCCGCATTGGCTAGGGCCATTGATTTTCCCTTACTGACGCCGATCTCTAGATAGCCTTTAGGCTGGTACTCTTGGTGGATTCGCTTCAAAAGGTATTTGTATCCCTTGCCGGGCATAAGAGACTGGGCCAGGGCCGAAATGTATTGGCCGTTAGCGGGGTCCAGTTGCACGGCTCTTTGCGAAGAAATGGCAGCATCGGAATACGCTTGCGCTTCGAGTTCGTTTAGCGCCTGTTGATAGAGCGCGTCGGCTTGCTCAGTTAAGCTGGGCGTCGCTGCAGGGCCGGTTGAGTCAGAGGTCATAAGTTTATCCAGCGATCATTACGAACTTGCAGCTCGCTCGCACATTCGATATGGGTAGTTCGGTATAGTGTAGTTGCCAGGCCATTGCCTAGCAATGAGCAGTGGTTAGCACGTTAATATTAACTGTCATCAAGGAAGGCATCCAGGCGCAGTGCCAACTCGACTAACTTTTCTGGTAGTAGGTCTCTTAGATCGGTGCTCTCTCCAGGATCATCCTCCAGATTATATAAGCTTTCCCTCTGGCCTGCCCGGACCAGTTTCCACGGGTAATCTAAAATAGTGCTACCCCGGATTGCGAAACTGAAGTACGCGGTTCTGTCGTAGTTAGGCAGGTCGTTGTTGCCCGTAAGCAGCGGTATCAGAGACTGGCCTCTGGCCGGCGCAGTCGGGTCATTGCCGCGTCGCGGAATTTGAGCAATTTCTCGCAGTGTAGGCCAAAGGTCGACCAGTGAGGTAAACGTTCCTATCGCTTGCTCAGAAGCTATGGTGCCAGGCCACCGGATAGCCATGGGTACCCGTATGCCACCTTCGTAAACAAAACTCTTTCCACTTTTAAACAGCGCATTGCTACCAATAGGCTTATTGGGGTCCTCGGCGAGAGATACATCGGCGCCGTTGTCACTGAGGAATATAACGATAGTGTCTTCTGCGAGGTCCAGATCCGTGAGTGTCGTCAATACATCGCTAATACGGGCATCCATATGGCGTATCAGGGCGACGTAATCCTGTCTTCTCTCGCCATTGATACCGTCCGCCTGAACTAATTCTACCCAGTCTGGCCGGGCTGAAAATTCTGGTTCAGACTCGCTCCACAACGGAACATGCGCTGCGTTATAGCTCAGATAGACGAAAAATGGTGAGGTTTGGCTCTCCTCAATAAACTGGATCGCCTCATCGGTGATGACATCGGTGAGATGACCTTCTTCCAGATTGAACGGTTCGTTACCATTGACGAAAAAATCCCCGCCGGTGGCAGTGATCTCGGCAAAATTATAGAGGCTGGCGCCGCCATAAAAGCCCAACCATTTCTGAAAACCGCGCTGGTGGGGTGAGAACCCTTTTCTCGAAGACAAATGCCATTTGCCAAAAGCGCCCGTACGGTAGCCCGTTTGTCGCAGATACTCGGGAATAATGGGCGTGAAACGTGGGATGCCCGCTCGTGCTGGACCTCCAGTTCCGGGCATTCGCAGGTCGCGGACAAATCGCCCAGAGAGCAACGCCGCTCGCGTAGAGGAGCATACCGGGTAGACATGGAAATTTGTCAATGCTGCGCCATCACTAGCGATCTGATCGATACCGGGTGTCTGAATGTCACCTTCATCCCAAAAGGCGCTGACATCGCCATAACCGACATCGTCCGCGACAATCACTACAATGTTGGGCGGATCCTGCGTGGCCATATTAAGGTAGGTCTGTGCGTGGCTGCGTATGGTCGAATATAACGCGTCCAGATCGCCAGACGCCTGGACTGCCTGTGGGGCGACGCTCCACTCGAGGTAAGAGACTATGCCGTCGCCATTGCGATCAAAGCTGGTGTCCGTGAGAATTTCCGCGGCAATACGGTCCAGTAATGCTAGCAGTCCGGGTTCGTATTCAGCCAGCGGCGCATACAGCCTGAGCGTCTGCACAATAGACGAAGTGTAGAAGTTGATCTTTAGGCCGCCGCCGCCGACCTCGGCACTAAACACACCGTCTTTATTTAAGGAAGTGCAAGCCAACAGTGCTTCAGGAGCGGTATCATTCGCTGTCCGAAGGATCCTTCGGCCAACCGCAACGATGTACTCGCCGCCCGCAACCGTTACGTGGCAGATCGCATCTGGGTCTGTATCAGCAGGGAGCTCCGCTTCGAATTGTCCCGCCTGGTCCGCAGCTGCCCGGGCGTCTAGCGCAGGATCTGTGTCGATATCGCTGGAAATGCTCGTAGCAAGCTTAATGCCCGATAGGGTCTGAATGGTAACAAGAGCCTGGGCTATGGGTTGACCCTCCGGCGTACGTAAAGCCTCGAAGGCGTTGACCGGGATAGGCTGTGGTGGGGGCGCGAGTATCGGTGCCGATCCACTGCCACCGCCACCGCCACTACAAGCGGTTAGTGTTAGTGCCAGCAGCAGGTTGGCGAGTAGAACCGCTGAGCGTTGAATTCCTAGAGACAGGACCAGGGTGAAACACCATTTACGCGAACTCGTTATCATCAAAACTACGTTCTAGAGCCTCTATAAGTGCGTTATTCTAACCAAAGACGGAGGAATAAGCTCGAGACCTCCAATGGGCAACAAGGACCTGGGACTTTGAACAATGTTATGCTTTGGCTTTGCTTACCGCTGCGGCGTTTCTTTCCGTGGATAAACAACGGAATACATAAAGACTCTAAAAAAGCATGAATGATCTGGAAGACTATTCTTACACTAGCGCGAGGAACCCAGTTACTAAGCTATTTCACGACCTTGAAGTTTACTGTCAGCATTTTGCGCACTACCGTGTGACGAGGTTGGTCTGATGAATCTTCACGATGTATCTGCCAAGCTTAAGACTTTTTCCTCCCAGTTTTCTTCTCGGCGGCACTCACTACTCGGGCAACTCGATGGCGGCCCCCACAGTATAGAGTCCAATGGTGATGCAGTTCGACTGGATGTGACGAGTCTCGAGCGTGGATTGTACTTCCTTGATATTAAATTTGATTTCGATAACGCTCCGATTGGCCCCTATCTCACGGTTGCCCGACCAGAGTTTGAAACCAGGGACCATATTTTTACCTTCAGCAGTTACGGTCAGCAGGAATTTTTCGGCACTGTGCTGATTGTCGACGATATCCAAGCCCTGGCCTTCTATCCCAGCCGATTACCCTGCAATCTCATTTTTCGGCATTGTTCACTCAAACGTATCAATGGCTTTAGCCGGGACTATATATATGGCCAGCCTTATGTTCGGTGGAGAGTGTTTGGCGCGAGCTGGACCTTGGATAGATACAAACAAGAATTGATTGACGGTTTGCGGCGTTTGGCGCGTGGTGGCGTTGATGACAGTTATGCGAGCTGGTGGAAAATACACGGGCAACGAACAGATGCAGAGCTTGAACAGCAGAGGCAGGAATGCAGGTCGCTTGCTGGCGGCAGTGAGGCAGCGGCGGGTGAAAGGTCCCCGGATTTTTCCATTATTATGCCGGTCTATAAAAGCCCATTGCCGATACTGCGCGCAGCGGTAGATTCGGTATTGGCCCAAACCTATCCCCATTGGGAACTGTGTATCTGCGATGACGCGTCCTCTGATCCCACCATCTCAGCATACCTCGCCCAGATCTCCAGCCGAGACCCGCGAATAAAATATCGGGTTCATCAGACCAATAAGCATATCAGTGCCGCCTCCAATACGGCGATACGATTGGCTAGCGGAGAGTACCTGGGTTTTCTCGATCATGACGATACGTTGACGCCTGACGCGTTGTACGAAGTTGCCAAAGCGGTTGCAGCAAACCCCGATCTGGCCTTGATTTACTCCGATGAAGATGTCGTTAGTGCTGATGGCAAACCTCTGAGCCCACACTTCAAACCCGACTGGAACTATGATCTGGTACGCGCGGTGAATTACGTGTGCCATTTTCTGGTGATAGAACGTCAGCTTGTCGATGCATGCGGTGGGTTCAGGGAAGGTTTCGAAGGGGCTCAGGACTTTGATCTCGTGTTGCGGGTAACGGAGCAGATCGACAGACACCGAATTGCCCATATTCCCCGAGTGCTTTACCACTGGCGCGCTGTAGAGGGATCGACCGCGCAGGATATTAACTCAAAACCTTACGCGACGGATGCTGGACTGCGGTCGCTTGAAGATCACATTGAGCGGTGCCAGCTACCTGCCAGCGTGTCAGTCGCAGATCTACCGACAACATATCGTCTAAAGTACCAAATTGCCCTGCCTGCCCCTTCAGTATCGATTATCGTACCGACACATAACAATCTGAGGGTTCTGAAGAACTGTATAACTGCACTGCTCTCACGTACTAATTATCCAGATTGGGAGATATTAATAGTCGATAACCGCAGTGACAACACGGAGACACTGGAGTATCTGGGTGGTTTGGCGGACGATAAAATTCGGGTGCTGGCTTACCCCCATCCTTTCAACTTTTCAGCCATCAATAATTTTGCGGTTAGCGAAAGCGAAGCCGATATCGTTGTATTGCTCAACAATGATACTGAGGTTATTCATTCGGACTGGTTAGATGAACTGGTCGCGCAGGTCATGCGGCCCGGTATTGGAGCGGTCGGTGCAAAACTGTTTTACGCGAACGGCTATATACAACACGCTGGGGTGCTTTTGGGTATGGGCTATGATCGAGTTGCCGGACATGCTTTCAAGGGGTTTCACAGAGACGAAGTCGGCTCACTCGCCCGCACACGACTAGTGCAAGAATACAGCGCTGTCACCGCCGCCTGCTTGGCGATCACCCGAGAGAAATACCTGGAAGTTGGCGGACTTGATGACAAAAACTTGCCGGTCGCCTTTAACGATGTGGATTTTTGCCTCCGGTTAATGGATGCCGGCTATCGAAATGTTTGGACGCCGTTCGTACAAATGTACCACTATGAGTCGGCTACGCGAGGTTACGATGTAACCGCGGAAAAACGAGCAAGATTTGTAGCCGAGCGGGACTATATGCATTCGCGTTGGGGGGAACTCCTGGCCAAGGACCCTAACTACAATCCCAATCTGACGCGTGACTACGACAATTTCGGGCTAGCCTGGCCACCCGAAATGCCTTCTTCGGTAGTGGAGAATTGATGTCTGAGCTTCCTGCCTATCTGCAGAATGAATTGTTGGCCAAGCATATTGGCGACTCTCTTTCAGGGCAGGACCCGATTTTTCCTAGCCGGGAAAATATCAAAAAAATTGGGCCAATCAATACTCTGCGTGAATTTAAAGAGCTGGGAATACAGTCGCTGAAAGTTTTATTAAACTATACACATATCCAGCCTGACTCACAGGTGTTGGACATTGGTTGTGGTTTTGGGCGCCTGGCGATCCCCCTTACGTGTTACCTCAACGCGCAAGGCAGCTACAGGGGAATTGATGTGATGCCCGATGCGATTGATGATTGCCGCCGACGCTTCGGGGGTTCACATAGCAATTTTGAGTTTCAGCATATTGATGTTCACAATGGCCTGTATAACCCTGGAGCGAATATGCACGCTTCGGATTCGCGGTTTGGCTTCGCTGACAATCAATTCGATGTTGTTTTTATGTTTTCAGTGTTCAGCCACATGAAGCCTGAGGACGTATCGGCCTACCTTGGGCAGATACAGCGCGTGCTAAAACGCGGAGGTATGCTTATGGCAACATTTTTCATTCTCAATGAGCATGCCCGGGACGCGATTGAGCGAGGTTCCACACGGCGTAGCTTCAGATTTCCAGCAGCGGGCTATTTTGCCGATGATAAGAACCAGCCTGAGAGCGCCATCGCCTACGAGCAAAGTCGCGTGGAACAGCTTATTCAAGACAATGGTCTACGGCACCTCCATACGTTTTACGGGCAGTGGGCGAATCGGCGCTGGGCCCTGAGTGGGCAGGATGCGGTTATCTGCGTAAAGCCGTAAGTAAATCGGCAACGCATTCCGGCGACTATGCTGTTCTCTTCCTACCAGTTTTTGATCTATTTTCTGCCCTGCTGTTTGTTATTGGTAGCAGTCGCACGGCAATTTGGCCGTGTCCCTTCCTTACTCGCTTTATTATCGTTATCACTGGTATTTTATAGTTTTTTTCATCCGCCCTATTTGTTGCTGATAACGATATCAATCGCGGTTAATTATTGGGGGGCGGAGCTTGCGGTAGCTTATCGAAAGCGCAGTCTGCTAATCGCGCTAATCGTTTTCGATCTCGGATTGCTAGGCGCGTTTAAATACCTGGGCCTGCTGGTAGGGACTCTCGGCAGGGTCGGTGATATCGAACTACCAGCGATCAATATTCTACTACCGCTGGCGATATCCTTTTTTGCTTTTCAGCAAGTTGCCTATGTGGTTGATCGCTGGCGCGGTGATATCGGTCCCAGCTCTTTTCTCAATTACGCAGTTTTTATCAGTTTTTTCCCACAGTTAATCGCCGGTCCTATTGTACGGTATCAGTATGTATCGGGAGCTCTCGCGACTAACGGGGCGAGGGTATCGTTGGATCGTTTTGCCTGGGGCGTTTCACTATTTGTCGTAGGGCTGGCAAAAAAGGTATTGCTTGCGGACAGTTTTGGCGATATCGCTGCCCCCAGTTTTGATCTCAACGAACAGGGCGGTTCCCTCGCTCGCGCGGATGCCTGGACAGCGTTATTGGCTTATAGCCTGCAAATATATTTTGATTTTTCCGCCTACTCCGATATGGCTATAGGCTTAGCTGCCCTGTTCGGTTTTCAGCTGCCAGTCAATTTTCTGTCGCCTTACAAATCTCGGAGTATCTCGGAGTTTTGGCGTCGCTGGCATATTTCATTGTCTGAGTTCTTGCGCGATTACTTGTATATTCCGCTGGGTGGAAATCGCTCGGGTCAGGCGCGCCGCCTCACTAATCTCATGCTGGTAATGTTGCTTGGTGGCTTGTGGCATGGCGCCGATTGGGCCTTTTTACTGTGGGGGGGCATTCATGGCGGGATGCTTGTATTCGAACAGGGGTTCAGAGCTTTGCGTACAGATTTGAAGTACTTCAAGTTATTGCATGAGGGCCTGTCAAAGCTCGCGATACCGGCTACTTTTCTACTGGTGACGATTGCCTGGGTTCCCTTCAGGGCTAACGGCCTTGCCTGGATAGACTTTTACCACGCGCTGGCCTTCGGGGCTGGCAATGGTTCTCTGGGGTGGCAGCCAGCAGGTTTGGTTGCGCTGGGCCTTTTGGTTATCTGGACGCTGCCGAACACAATGGAGATATTCGCTCATCATGACCACCGCCACGAGGTTCCTGCATATCAGGGTTTTTTGCGCTGGCGTCCCTCGGTGTTCTGGTTGATTTCAGCGGTGCTCCTATTGATCCTCTCTATGTTTATTATGCTAGGCGGAGAACCGAATGAATTCATTTACTTCCAGTTTTAGAGAGCCAGTTTTCAGCGATTCCCCGGCCGGCCTAAGACGGTTTTCACTCATTCTGCTGTGCACTATCTTAGCTAGCCTGCTGTCGGTTGAGCTGTGCCTGCGTTATCTGGATATGTCCACCCCCTCGGGCAAGCTGGTGGACAAAGTATTGGCGCAGAGGGTAAACCATGTAGTTCTGGGAGACAGTCATGTTGGTCTCGTTGATCATCTGCAGAATTTTTCCTTTTTAGGCCGTCCCGGAGCGTCTCTGTATGAGCTGGACAGAATTGGTCGCAGCCGATTTCGCTGGCAAGTTCCCGGTCATGTGATGATCGAAGTGGGCCCGCAAATGTTTGCTGCAAAGCGCCATCTGACCTGGCGGGGGCTATTGCCCGGTTCGCTGGAACGACAACACCTACCCCTGTCCTTGTATATTCTGGAGCCTGAGATGCTGAATGAGCTGCAGCGCTGGCTGAAAGGCAGGATGGATATCTTTAGCCCTCCTGAAACTGAAGAGGTTATCGCCATTAGACGTAAATTGCGCGACTGGGTGCAGGGCAGCAAGTCCTATTACGATATCGATGAGCTAGTCCATAGCCGATACATGAAGGCCAAAAAGCCCGCGCAAATTCCAATCGATAACCTAGAGTCTTCTCTCGCGTGGCTTAACTTCCTGGCAAGCCTAGAATGGTTACAGGAACAGGGTGCTCGTGTGTGTCTGGTTCGCGCCCCACTCACTAACGTTTATGCAGCACAGCTGAATGCAGAGGATGCTGTAACTAACCATGTTGAGCGAATGGAACAGCTGGCCCAAAATCTGGGGGTACGCTATGTGGATTATCTGGCACTGGGGTTTGGCGAGTTATCGTTGGACTACTTCCTGAATGCAGATCACCTTAGTACGGTGGGTAGCGCGTTGTTCTGGCCTAAAGTCGAGCAAGCCTGTTACTCATCGCCGTAAAATAAAGTCGGCTTCCAGTACAATCGGTTCACCGACATGCTCGGTGATAATCGCCTTGAGAGCATCAATTTGATGTTCGTCTGGATGGTGTGCTGCGCTCAGGCTTATGCGGATCAGCGGCGGGGCACCAGGTCTGACCTCGACGTGACCTATGTCCAATTGGGCCCCATCAACTTCGATGTAGCCGGTGGGCACCCGATTCAGCAAAGTGCCCTGTTGGATCAGGCCGGAAAACGCGATTGTCAGTGGAATGGCAATGACGGCCATCATGCCCAGCGCCAGGGTCAGGCCCTTGCGCGCCAAGTGAAAGGGCGCGAATCCCAGCACCAGGAAAGTGACACTGGCGGCCAGCGATATGCCGACCAGGTTGGTGGTGAACAATAAGCCGGCACCCAGCGCCATGTCCCAATTGGCCCAACCCAGGCCGATACCCATAACGCTCAAAGGCGGTACTAGCGCCACCGCAATCGCCACACCTGCCAGGCTCTTGGCGATTTCGGCCCTGGTAAAGGCATAGGCACCTGCTATGCCAGATATGACAGCAATAAAAAGGTCTAGCAGGGTTGGCGACATGCGGGCAGCCATTTCAGGTGTCACAATAGACAGCGGCGATAAGGCTGCCACTGCCACTGCCCAGCCCAATCCCCAGCCAACACCCACCGCCAGTGTTATCAGCGAGTTACGCAGCAGCGTAAAATCAGTTCGTGCCATGCCCATTGCCAGGGAGATAATTGGCGACATCAGCGGAGCTAGTATCATTGCACCAATGATTACCGGTGCTGAATTTGCATATAGCCCCGCCAGCGCCAGCAGTACACTCAGTACTGTTAATACTTGAAAGGAATGCGTTGGACTGGCATTGATCCGTAGAGAGACAAAAAGCTCGCGATATTCCGCTTCGGAGGCATGACTGAACAGTGGCAATGGTTTATCAAAAAACTCGCGCGCAGTCTCGTTCACTGGAACGTGTTTGGTACGTATTACATCTTTCTCCGGCTTGCTGGCGTTAAATGTTTCTTGCAGCATGGGGCCAGGGATTATTCGCAGTGCCTGCTCGCTAATTTCAAAGACTAATTCGTCCGCCGATAATGGCTTGCTATCCAGCAGTAACTCCATGCCGTCGGACGATGTTACTACCAGCCTCTTTGATTGCACTGTACCGATGCCGTTAGGCAGTTTTTGCAGACTTATTTTGAGGCCCAAGGTCAATCGAAGCAGGAACCACAAATAACTGATAATACTTCTGGGTGCGAAAGCCAGCAGGGTCAATCGACCGCTGCGCAGGCTCAACGGTTCCTCTATAAACTTGCCGATCAGGGAACTCTGGGTATAGCCCAGTACGACCACGCCCAGCGCCGCCATTTGCACAGTCTGGTCCTTTCCTGTGAGTAAGCGGAAGTCTTTTAGCCGCAGTGAGCCCAAGCCTTTCAGTGCTCCCAAAAGAAAGCTGCGATCGGTGACCGGCTTGTCCATATCTACGGGTCGCAGGGACATCACTTTACCGACAACCACGGAGGAGAACACTACCTGCCCGTTGCACAGTAGGACATCGGCATCAATGGCGTCCGAATCGATATAGTGTGCGTACAGTTGGGCTGTCGAGCCCTTCACTCCCAAACTACGCATTGCCTCTGTAGCGCCGGGGTGTGGAAGCACGCCTATCTCCCATTTGCGTGCTATCGCCAGTTCGACCAGATCGCGTATTTTCTCGTCTTCCAGACAGATCAGAACGCGCGCCTCAGTAGGAATGCCAGCACGATCTGGCCAGGAGATACACTTCAGCTGCTGACGATGTTCAGACTTTAGATCGAGGTCTTCCAAAGCGGATTCGTAAAGTAAAATGGCCATAGGTTTGGCCTCCGCAGTGTTTGTGTCGTCCAACTGAAAATTCCTGTGCTGATCACTTCAGCAATATGCCTTACTGTAACAAAGGCAGATGTTATGACGGTTGGTCGTTTCCAGCCGATGTGCGGTTGTTTTCTAAGCCCGGCGCCGTTGTGGCCGGTCCTAGTCTAAATCCTCAGGCGAAATTTTATGGCCCCAGTCCGCCTTGGCAGAAAGGTAGCGCAGATTACATTCATCCACCCCGATAATATGCTTCTGCGCGGTAATTTGGCCCAGTCCGTGCGCGCTCAGATCGGCAATTTTTTTAGGATTATTAGTCAACAAACGCATTGGTTTGTCACCAACGAAATGGTGCAGCAGAGTGGCTGCGTCGCTGAAATCACGCGAGTCATCCGGAAGACCTAAAGAGCGATTGGCCTGGTAGGTGTCCTCTCCCTCATCTTGCAGCAGATAGGTGGCAGCCTTGGCCCATAAGCCTATACCCCGGCCTTCGTGTCCGGCCATGTAAACGAGATAGCCACCCGCAGGATCTTCTGCGATCCGGTCTATGGCATCCTCAAGTTGGGGCCCGCAATCGCAGCGCCGTGAGCCAAAAATGTCTCCCGTCAGGCAACAGGAGTGCACTCGGATCAATGGCGAGTCAGAGGGTTCCCCTATGACCAATACACTATTCACTGCAACCGGTGATACCAACGTTGAAAATAGCTGCTGACCGCCTCTGTCACGCAGTGTTGCGGCAAGCGATTCTACGTCGCCCATTTCGGTGCTTCTAACCGCGGCATACCAGCGTACAGTAGGTCGGTGCTTGCCAATACCCAACGGCAGCGGGATTGGCCCCAATAGGTTGAGAGCGACCTCATCTGCCGGGGGGGCGGTCCGTGGATCCAGCGATTTGCCGTGACAGTCGATACGGGTCAGTTTGCCTGAGGCTATGAGACGTTCGCGAATATCGGGATTCAAATAGGTGAACACGTTGTCTTTTACGCCTAATTAATTGGGAAGGTTAGCTTCGACTGCATCGAGGAAGCCCTGCATGTCGACCACCGTTTCGTTGTCCGGGGTGGTGGTTTTGCCTCTCAGATCGCCGGTTATAATGCCCTGGCCTACGGTATCGATGAGCGCAGTCTTCAATCCTGCAGAGTAATTGACCAGTGCGGTATTAGATTCTCGAGTACCTAGTGTCTCCAGGGCATTAGCCAGGGCGTAGATCAACGCTGAGGAGTTGAAAATGGCGATCTCACCGTCACTTTCCTGGTACTTAAGATACAGATCGTGGGCAGTGCCGTGGGGGGCTTCGTACAACATGGTGCCATCTTTACTCTCGATAATCGAACTGGCTGTAGCGAGGCTGCCACCGAGAGCCGCGGCTATATCCGAAAATATGTCACCGTCGAGATTTTGGGCGGGGTACAGGGCATTACGTGGCGGATCGGTGATCATTTTCTTTAGTTGATTGGATGGCCGCATAATCATAAAAGACGGTGGTTCGGTTTGATCGGCCACCAGTGCTACCCGGACCTCGTTGATGACATCACTGAATACCTCGTCGTACTCGAAATACTCGCGCTTGAGACCAAAGTACACTTCTTTGTCATTCTGCGAGGCATCGCGGAAAACTTGCATAATCCAGTCGCGGATGGCCACCCGGTCGTTGGACATAAACAGTATGGGGTCGTCTCGCTTTACCTCGCGGGCATATTTTTCTTCACCGTCGACAATGACTTTAACAATACCGTCTTCCGGCGCGGGCATATTGAAGCTGCCGTATTGGTCGCCGCCACCGGCACTCATCCGAGAAATGGACACATGGAACTTGCGGTCTGGAATGCCGTACTCTTTTAACGTATTCACCAGCTTGAACAAACGCCTGCCAGTGGCGTTATCGGGAACTCCCCAGAGCGCTCGCTCCGGCGGGTTTGACACGATTCTAGCGGCCTGAGCATCGATCAGTTCGTAATGATAACTGAGACCGGCTTGTTCAAACCGGCTCTGATAATGCTCTGCGAAAATTGTTTCAATCACGCCCCGCATCACACCATCGTAGCCGGGAATAACGGTATCTTTGAGGCCAACATAGGCATCGCGGCCTTCGGCCAGGGCTCGTTCAAAGAACTGGTGGGCCCAGGCCTGAATCGCGGCATGGTCGTTGGTGGCCAGCATGTAGGGATCGCCGAGATTGAGCTTCCTGCGATGCAGTTCCACCGGGTCACCGCTGGCGCCTACAAAGACCAGTTTGGCGATGCCGGTGGCCCG
The DNA here is from genome assembly GCA_047633055.1 of Halieaceae bacterium. Lineage (GTDB taxonomy): Bacteria > Pseudomonadota > Gammaproteobacteria > Pseudomonadales > Halieaceae > CALJFL01. The sequence goes on from JBLIEI010000037.1 coordinate 42,277, forward strand.
TGACAGGGCGTTGTAGCTATATTTGTTGCCACCGCTAGGCATCGTATCCACATCGATGTCACGACCTATCCATTGTGGTGGTTTGCTCTTGATGTTGCGGAACGGGATGTCCTCACGGGTGATATTGCCTCCAATTCCCTTGCGAATAGCGCCGTTAGGTGACTTGGTGGCTAGTTTGTCCAGGTTTTTCTCAGCAATCTCGGGGTATTTGGCCAATAGCTCATGCAACTGCTCACGATTGACTGTCATTCCGGCGTTCTTGACACCCACGCCGTGTTCGCGCAGTGCATCAATGGCGTCTCGCACTACCTGGCCGTTGGTTTGCAGGCGTTTCTCCGCAGACAGATCGATTTCCACCATCGGTAATTCGAGTTTCTGATTCACAAATTGTTCCAGAATGCGCTCAAACGCGACCTGTGCCATTTCGTCGCCGTGTAGTACGACCAGGGGGCTGCTGACTGTGATTTTTTTGCTCATAGAAACTCCTGTGGTTAGCAGCGAGATTATAAACTATTTGACCGCCCTCGCCCTATGGCCCCGTGGTTTCTGCAAAACATCGCAGTAAACGAGTGACCGCCCTCATCATAAAAATCCCTGAAGCACGAAACTTTTTGATAATCCGAGCGGTCATAAGGGGAAACCTGCTTTTTACCGATATACGGGCAACTAACTCTGCGCTGCAGGACATTGTGTGACAAAAATCCGAGAGTGCAGACAGCTCGGTATAACACGACCATTCCATTATATGCGTCGAAAAACAAGTTGCAGGAGCAATATTTTGAATAATTTTCTCAGTCAATATACAAAAATTCTTGCTGCGGCATTCACCGTGACCCTCAGTCCGTCGGCTTTTTCAAATAATGCCGATGCCTACCTGGAAGCGCTGGATGCCTGGTCGAGGGTGCTGGTAGAACATGTCGATGAACAAGGGCGAATCGACTTTAAGGGGGCTGCCGCAGAGCCAACTGATCTGAAGCGTTATGTCGACGTGGTCGCTGCGTATGGTCCCGCGTCACACCCAGAGGATTTCGAGAGCCGCGAAAATGTGCTGGCCTACCATACCAACACCTACAATGCGCTGGCTATGTGGGGTGTTGTCGAGCGAGGTATTCCCGATGGTTTTACCACCTTCTTAAAGCGCGCTTCCTTCTTCAGATTTCGCACCGTCATGATAGCCGGCAGGAAGACCAGTTTGTACGACTATGAAAACAAAGTGATTAGGCCACTGGATGAGCCGCGAATGCACTTTGTACTTAACTGTATGGTGCGCGACTGTCCTCGATTGCCCCGGCAGGTGTTTGCCGGTGAAGAACTAAACCAACAGCTACAGCAGGCGACAGTGGAATTCTTCACCGAACCACGCAAGCTTGAAATTGTGCCTCAGGAAAAGTTGATCCGTGTGTCTTCAATATTGGATTTTTATACCGAGGATTTTGTCGAGTCGGGGAAAGCCAGAGATCTACCCACTTACATCAATCAGTTTTTGGCGACTCCGTTACCGGAAGGGTATCAGGTAAAATTTGTTGAGTATGACTGGCGGATTAACGCGCAGCCCTGATCTATCGGTTAGAGTGTGGCTTCTCACTGTGTTCAACCAGGTAGCCCGATGACCGTGCTGACGACAGAGCGTCTAAAACTAGAGGAGTTGGTTCCCGAAGATGCCGCTTTCGCCTTGGCGTTACTCAATGATCCTGATTTTATTGCTAATGTCGCAGATCGTGGCTTGCGTAATATTCGAGAAGCCGAAAAGTATCTTATCGATGGTCCCATAGCCAGTTATCGTAAGCATGGCTTTGGTATGTACGCGATAAGACGATTAGATAATGGCGATACCATTGGTATGTGCGGGCTGGTAAAGCGCCCCGGACTGGAAGATATAGATATCGGCTACGGGTTTTTGCCCGCTGCTCGAGGTCACGGCTTTGCACGGGAGGCGGCTCGCGCAGTGTTTAATTTTGCCCGGGAAGAGTTGGGTCTGACTCGCATCGTCGCCATCGTCTCTCCGGGCAATGTGCCCTCCATCGCTCTGCTTGAAAGCCTGGGTATGCACCATGAGTCTATGGTTCGGTTGCCAGGCGACGAGCAGAGCATTCGGTTGTATGCCTGGTCCTCCTAAAAGTTGAAGCGGACTCCAGCCTCTATTGATCGGCCTGCTTCCGGAGCGATGTCTCTGAGAAACGATGTGCTTAGTCGAATCTCTTCATCACTGATGTTTTTCAACTTCAGAAATAGCTC
>JBLIEI010000038.1:0-43415 GCA_047633055.1 Halieaceae bacterium
CGCCGCCGCCGGCAGTAACGCCTGGCAAATGCACAAGATAGTCAGAGAAATCCTTGATCCCCAGTTGCTGCAAAGATTCTTCGCCCATCGCGGTGATCGCAATAGGAATATCCTGAGTACTGGCGGACTTTTTCGTCGCTGTTACTATCACTTCTTCTAGCTGCGCGTGAGCCAGGTTAATCGTTGAAGCCGCCAGAATGGCTCCGTACATAGCATTTTTTTTGAACATATAATTTCCGAGTTGTTATGACGAGAAGGACTGCATCTTATTATTGTTCGAATAAGAATATTTACAGCACTAAGCTTTATTATAACCTCTTCACGCCTGCAAGCTCAAGCTTCAATGCAAAAAAAAGGATTCTTGCGCGCAAAACGCCTACACATGCCTTTATTCCGCTATCGAGCCGCAGTTGCAACAAGTGTTCCGAGAACTATTTACTTAGTATTCTATACAACAGGCGGCACTTTGGTTTTGTTTCGCGTATAGTACTTGGCACTCTAAATAAACTTCAGGTGACGCCGTGCGCGTCGTATTAACAGATGGCCAGAAAATATCGATCGGACCACACCATTGGGGAAGACAATATCCGCGTATGGGGTATGGATATCCATAACCCGGTGTTCTTTGTTAGCGCCAGCTTCATTGTCCTATTTGTCATTGTTGCGATTCAGTTACCGGCTCAGACTAACGAGGCTCTCGGTGCAGCGCGAAGCTGGAGTTTAGCTACCTTCGACAGTTTCATGATGACGGCGGTGACTGCGATCCTGATTTTCTGTCTGTCCCTCACGGTGTTACCTGTTGCCAAAATAAGACTGGGTGGGGCGAATGCCAAGCCCGAATTCAGTCGCATGAGTTGGTTCGCGATGCTATTTTCTGCAGGTATGGGCATCGGTTTGATGTTCTGGGGAGTGGCGGAACCCATGACCTACTATACGGGCACTAGCGGTACGCCCCTTGGTGTCTCACCGCAAACCTCTGAGGCTGCGGATATGGCCATGGCAGCAACTCTTTACCATTGGGGGCTGCACGCCTGGGCCATCTATGCCGTCATGGGGCTGGCGCTGGCGTTTTTTAGTTTCAACTGCAAACTTCCCCTCACCTTACGCTCTGTATTCTATCCGCTGCTCGGAGAGCGCTGCTGGGGGTGGCCGGGGCACGTTATTGACACGTTTGCCGTGCTGGCGACGATATTTGGCCTGGCGACATCGCTAGGTCTTGGAGCATCACAGGTCAACGCAGGTTTATCCATGCTTTTTGGGGTCGAAGAGGCTCTCAACACCAAGTTATCAATCATCATTTTCATTACATTTATTGCCACTATCTCGGTGGTGCGAGGCTTAGATGGTGGCGTCAAGATCCTGAGCAATTTCAATATGTTACTGGCTTTTGCCCTGCTGACTTTTCTTATCCTGGTCGGCAGCGATATCAGCGTTGTCGGGGCGGTAGTGGATACAGCGGGGAACTACCTTGGTAATATCATCCCCCTGAGCAACTGGGCGGGTCGGGGCGATGAGCAATGGATGCAAGATTGGACAGTGTTCTACTGGGCGTGGTGGGTCAGTTGGTCCCCATTCGTGGGAATGTTTATTGCTCGGGTTTCCAAGGGGCGAACCGTCCGCGAGTTTATCATCGCCGTGCTCCTGGTGCCGACTCTGGTAACACTAATCTGGATGAGCGTGCTTGGCATGAACGCGCTGCACCAGGCGCAAAGTGGCATCGGTAGCTTGGCCGACGGCATGAGTTCAATGAGTCTTGCAACCTTCCAGATGCTCGAGAACCTTCCTTACAGCGAGCTCACGACGCTGGTCGGGGTAGTCTTGGTGCTGGTATTTTTTATTACTTCCTCAGACTCAGGCTCACTCGTTATCGACAGTATCACGGCAGGTGGCAAACACGACGTACCCGTCCCACAGCGAGTCTTCTGGGCGACCATGGAGGGCTTACTGGCTGCGGCACTACTTTACGGCGGAGGGCAACAGGCACTGTCAGCCTTGCAGGCAGGGACAGTGATCGCGGGTATACCATTTACTGTCATTTTGCTTTTAGTGTGCTTTAGTCTCTACAAGGGGCTCAATGCTAATTTGCAGGAGTCAAAACTGTCTTTTGACTTGCCCTTACCTGCCCGCTGAAACCGCTGAAACCGCTGAAATGTTAGCATCACACTCGTAAGTGAAATTGGAGTTTATGGTAGATCGTCTAGAACAAGTACTGGTGTCCCTGCGCAGGGTGATTCGCGCCACGGACCTGCACTCAAGGCATTTAGCCAAAATATCGGGGCTGACCGCACCGCAGATACTGCTGCTCCAGGCAATTAGAAAACTAGAGGGCGCGCCTGTTGGGCAACTGGCTAAAGAAGTCAGCCTGAGCCAAGCGACCGTTACCTCAATTTTGGATAGGCTGGAAAAAAAGGGATACATAGAGCGCGAGCGCTCTATTGTCGACAAGCGCAAGGTACACGCTCAACTCACAGAGCATGGTATTGAAATACTCAAGGATGCGCCCCAGCCATTGCAGACCGAGTTTTCCAATCAGTTCAATGACCTGCAGGAATGGGAACAGACCATGATTATCGCGGCACTGCAGCGCGTGGCGCACATGATGGATGCCGAGCATATTGACGCCTCCCCGGTTCTCGACGTCGGCGCCCTGGATAGGTCGCTTGAGACACCATCAAGTGTCGAGAGCCTCAATTGATTCAAACCTGTGCGTGATTTCATCGAAAGCGAAAAGTACTAGCAGATCCCGCATCACATTGAACCCAAGTTCGGTTAGACTTGGCTCCCCTACAGGACCGCCAACCGGACTCATTAAACGTGTTTGAAAATCTAGACCTAGACCACCGGGTGAACCTGGGGATAGCCGAACTTGGGCTGCAAACGCCCACTGAGGTTCAGGAGAAAATGGTGCCGCTGGCATTGGCTGGTCACGATTTGCAGGTCAGCGCAGAAACCGGCAGCGGCAAGACTCTGGCCTATCTAATCCCTACCCTGCACAAGATGCTGAGTTCAGAGGTCGACCCCAATGCGGGAACACTAGCGATAGTACTGGTGCCCACTCGGGAGCTGGCGCGGCAGGTGGTGAAACACTGCCGTAAACTGGCGGTAAAAACGCCAGTACAAGTCCACGCTATAACCGGCGGTGCCGACTTCAAATACCAGAGTTCCCTGTTCCGCAAAAATCCAGAGATCGTCGTAGCGACACCCGGACGGCTACTAGAGCACTGTGAAAAAGGCACCGCAGACCTGTCTGCACTGCAAACATTGATCCTTGATGAAGCCGACCGCATGCTGGACCTTGGGTTTCGCGAAGACGTGTTAAAGATTGCCGGGTATTGCCCTGAAGGGAAACAGGTGTTGATGCTCTCCGCCACCCTGCGACACAGAGGTGTGGGGGCAATTGTCGAATCCCTATTAAAAGATCCCAAATCTGTCGCAATAGGTGAGGTTCGCCAGGCCCACAGTAGTATTTCTCACCAGCGCATTCTGGCCGACAACCCCGAGCACAAGGACAAATTACTGGTTGCCTTGATGCAAAAGGGTGGCTACCAGCGCGTACTGGTATTTGCCAACATGCGCAGCACGGCGTCGCGATTGGGTGCACTGCTACGCCACAGTGACGTGCGCTGCGACAGTCTGCACGGTGACTTGAGCACCGAGGAAAGGAAGCGGGTAATCGCCAGAATCAATGACGGTAAAGTCGATGCTGTCTGCGCCAGCGATGTTGCCGCACGCGGCATTGATATTAAAGATGTGGATTTGGTCGTAAACTACGATGTGCCGCATAAAGGCGAGGACTATTTGCACCGGACCGGCAGGACCGGGCGGGCTGGCGCTAAGGGCCTGGCCATTTCATTGGTCACGGCGGCGGACTGGAATTTGATGATCAGCATCCAGCGCTATCTGAACCTCGAGTTCGAGCCACGCACAATCACCGGACTCAAAGCGCATTACAAGGGCCCCAAAAAACAAAAAACCTCGGGCAAGGCCAGTGGTAGCAAGAAAAAGCGCACTACGCTAAAAGCGGAGAAAAAGGATCGCCTGCGGGATCGAAAAGCCAAAGGCAAGCCCAAACGCAGCAAGTCGAGCGGAGCCAGGCCAAAAAGCCCAAAAAATGACGGCTTCGCCCCACTGATGAAAAAAAAGCCCGTGCCTGAATAAGGCCCTGACAAACACCCTACAAGCCCTACAAGAAAATCTACCTGGAAGTCAGCCACAATGAGCAACCCCCTACTGGAATCCCACGAGTTACCGCCGTTTTCTTCCATCCTGCCCGAGCACGCTGAGCCTGCTGTACACGAGATCATCGAGCGCAACAAAGCCACCATCGAGCAACTCCTGGCAGACAATGAAAACAACAGCTGGAGTAATTTGGTACAGGTGATCGAGGACCTGGACGACGAATTGTCTCGGTGCTTCTCCCCTGTTGGGCATCTCAATGGCACGCTCAACAGCGACGTATTGAGGGAGGCCTACAATAAGTGTCTGCCGTTGCTCTCCGCTTATGGCACCTGGGTTGGGCAGCATAAAGGTTTGTATGAGGCCTACTACAAAATTTCGGAAAGTGCCGAGTTTCCCGGTTTGGAGCTGGCACAGAGAACCGCCATTAAACACGCTCTCAGGGACTTCCGACTGGCTGGCGTGGCTCTACCTGAAAGCGACAAACAACGTTACGGAGAACTCAAGAAGCGCTTGTCCGAGCTGGGCAGCAGCTTCAGTGAAAACGTACTGGACGCAACCAATAGTTGGTCTAAGGAGCTATCTGCCGATGCTCTAACGGGCCTACCAGAGACAGCATTGGCCAGTGCTCGGGAGGCGGGCCGGCAAGCGGGTGTCGAGGGCTATCTGATAAATCTGAACTTCCCATCTTTGCAGCCTGTTATGACCTATTGCGACGACGCAGCTTTGCGCGAAGAGGCCTACTATGCCAATAACACCCGTGCCTCCGATAGTGGACCTAATGCGGGTCAATGGGACAATACTGCGCTAATCGAAGAGATTTTAAACCTGCGCCTGGAATTAGCCAAGTTACTGGGCTTTAACAATTACGCGGAGCTTTCACTGACGACCAAGATGGCGGACAGCACCGATCAAGTACAACGCTTTCTCTCCGATCTGGCCGCGAGGTCCCAAGAACAGGCCAGAAAGGAATGGCAGGAACTGGAATTGTTCGCCAGGGAGCGACACGGCAAAGATCACCTGGATGCCTGGGACGTCGCATATTTCAGCGAAAAACTACGGCAACACAAGTACCAGATATCCCAAGAGGAAATACGACCCTACTTCCCGGTCAGCAAAGTACTACCCGGTCTGTTTGAGGTCGTTGAGCGTCTTTACCAGATTCAAGTAAACGAACAACAGGCCTTTGATAGTTATCACCCGGATGTCAGGTTATTTGACGTTTTGCAGGATGGGCACGTCATTGCCCGTTTTTATCTCGATCTTTACGCCCGCGCCGACAAACGAGGGGGAGCCTGGATGGACGATTGCCGCGTCAGGCGGGTGCAAGAAGAACAGCTGCAAATCCCCGTGGCCTACCTGGTCTGTAATTTCACCCCGCCAATCGACGACACCCCTTCACTGTTAACAGAGAGGGAGCTAACCACACTATTTCACGAGTTTGGTCACGGCCTTCATCATATGCTGACCCGACAGACAGTCGCAGCTGTTTCCGGGATCAATGGCGTCGCATGGGATGCGGTGGAGCTGCCCAGCCAGTTTTTGGAAAATTGGTGCTGGGAGGAAGAGGCACTGGGCTTTATTTCCGGGCACTTCGAAACGGGCGAGCCCCTGCCTCGGGAATTACTCGACCGAATGTTGGCCGCGCGCAACTTTCAATCGGCAATGACGATGGTAAGACAGCTGGAATTCTCACTGTTCGATTTTCAACTACACCGCGACTGGGGCACACCGGCGGTGATTTCCGTGCAGGCACTATTGGATCAGGTCAGGTCAGAGGTCGCTGTCTTTACACCACCGAAATACAGCAAATTTCAGAACGCCTTCTCACATATTTTCGCCGGGGGTTACGCCGCTGGATATTACAGTTACAAGTGGGCGGAAGTGCTGTCTGCTGACGCCTTTTCACGATTCGAGGAAGAGGGGATTTTTAATCCGGAGACCGGACGAGATTTCCGCAGGCACATCCTAGAGGTAGGAGGTTCAGTTGACGCTCAACAAGCCTTCGTCGCGTTTCGCGGGCGAGAGCCAGAGATCGAGGCGCTACTGAGACACAGTGGAATCGCGGCCTAGTCGAGCATCGTCAGGCCTTCGAGAACTTCGCTGCGAACATGATCAATGGCGACAACAATACCTTCGGCGGCCATACGGTCGGTTGGTAGTTTACGCCAACTGGACGACCAAACCCCCCTTAACGTCTCAGCGGCGATATTGACAGGGCTAGAACAGCTGACACTGAGATCGGCAATCAGCCCCACCTTAACCCAACCGTTGCGTGGATTGCCCGCAACCGGATCCTGATCGTAGTGAGCGGCAAAGACCAACTGCTCTAATTCGGCCAACTGCAGTAGTGTCTCAAATGAAGCCTCACGCACATTGCTATTGTGCTCGGTAATTTCCATACGCCAGACATTGTAGGAAAAACCCACCACGGCAAAGAAGATACTGAACAGCGCCGTAGCTTGATACCACTTCATCCGATGCTGTAAATCTTCCCCGCGCGCAGTATTCACGTGCGTTTAGTCCTCGCTACCCATCCAGTTGTAAACCAGGCCAGCCAGAGCCGCACCAACAATAGGCGCCACCCAGAACATCCACAACTGGGAAATCGCCCAGCCGCCTTCGATAACGGCAACACCGGTACTGCGTGCAGGATTCACTGAGGTATTAGTAATGGGAATGCTAATTAGGTGGATAAGCGTAAGGCCAAGGCCTATGGCAACAGGCGCGAGGCCCGCTGGTGCGCGGCCATCTGTAGCTCCGAGAATAATAATCAGGAACATAAAGGTCATCACTACTTCAGTCAACAGCGCAGACACCATGCTGTAACCACCGGGCGAATGCTCACCGTAGCCGTTGGAGGCAAAACCGGCAGTTTCAAAACCAGCCTGACCACTCGCGATGAGATAGAGAACGGCACCACCGGCAATGCCACCAAGCACCTGGGCGACAATATAGGGCAACAGTTCGTTCGAAGGAAATCTTCCACCGACCACGAGCCCAATAGACACCGCGGGATTCAAATGACACCCCGAGATATGGCCGATAGCAAACGCCATGGTCAGCACCGTAAGTCCAAAGGCCAGAGACACACCTAGCAGACCAATACCCACTTCAGGGAAGGCCGCAGCCAATACCGCGCTGCCACAACCACCAAGAACCAACCAAAATGTACCGATAAATTCGGCACTCAATTTTTTCCTCATAGACATACGTGCTTTCCTCAAAGTTATTGTTATTAAGACCACCATGCCTTCGCACACAAGCGCGCACTAGGATATGCCGAATACGGCAGGCTGGAAAGGGGCTTAATCCGAGGCTTTCCAGATGGAGCATCCCTTTTGCCCTGGTCCGGAGGCAACACAGACCTCAATCTCACGCAGATCCTCGCCATCGGATGCCGCCTGCAGTTGCGTCAGCAGGTAAAAAGAAAACTCCTCTACGGTGGCGTTTGCAATGGGTAACACAAGCGTATCGGATCGCAGAAAACGCATGGTGTCTTCACCAAATGTCACCCGATAGCTATCACCCTCCTCCACGATAGTTTGAAAAGGCGAGTTGGCCGCCAATAGCAGATATTCGTCCAGCGCATCACAAATCTCATTAATCCGCGTTTTATAGACATTGTAGTCCGCGGCAAATCCATTCTCCCCCATCGGCGCCACAATGCGTGCAGACACGGAGTAATTATGCCCATGCAGTCTTTCTCGTGAGCCGGCGTCAAAAATCGTATAGTGCGCTGCGGAAAACTTGTGAGCCTCCTTATCAATATACAGCGTTGTCAATCGCGTCATTCGTCAATCCTTGTAGAGCCACAGGAAAACGATATTGTAAACCAAGCGGGCTGCGACATCACAAGACTGTGCTGCGAAGTTCTGAATTTCGGTTATCATAGCCAAAACTTCCATCTCTAAATACACTGCGCCAGTTGAACAAGAGGAACTGCAATGAAGTCAGCTATTATCACCGGCGCCAGTGTTGGCATCGGCCAATCAGCGGCCCAGCTTTTCATCAACGACGGCTTTGCAGTCTTCAACTTATCGCGCCGGGGGAGCCCTGTCCCGGGCGTTGTTAATATAAGCTGCGACCTAGCCAATCCCGACTCGATCGACGCTGCAATTGCCGTTCTGCGTCCCAGCATCGACTCCAGCGCCTCGGTCGCGCTGGTCCACAATGCCAGCCAAATGCGTAAAGACAGCGCCCTGGACTGCCACAGCCAGCGCCTCAGGGAAGTACTGGAAACGAACGTGGTGGCAATCAACAGCCTCAACCAAGGCCTGCTGCCCGCTATGCCAGCGACTTCCAGCCTGATTTACATTGGCTCCACCTTGTCTGAAAAGGCGGTCGCTGGATCGTTCAGTTATGTGCTGTCAAAACATGCGCAACTAGGCATGATGCGAGCCAGCTGTCAGGACTTAATGGGCCGGGAAATACACACGGCTTTAATTTGCCCTGGTTTTACCGACACCGAGATGTTGCGAACGCACTTGGGTAACGACACTAAAATTGTTCAGTCCATTGCCGCAATGAACAGTTTCAACCGCTTGATCGAGCCCGGTGAAATCGCCGAACTAATCCACTGGAGCCACCACAACCCGGTCATCAACGGATCAGTACTGCACGCCAACCTGGGTCAGAAGGAGAGCTGAGCAATGTTGAGCGCTCATCTGATAGCCGAGCGACGGGAAAGGGTATTTCTGGTGTTGGCCGGCACTTTTTTATGCGCGATGACATTGTTAAACGTAATAGGCATCACCCGTTTTATTCAACTGGGGCCCATGGCGCTGGCGGTTGGCGTACTGCCTTATCCTCTGACCTTTCTCTGCACAGACCTGATCTGCGAACTTTATGGCAAAGCCCGGGCTAATTTTCTGGTGACCGTCGGTCTGGGCTTAAACTTCCTGATTTTGCTCATCCTCTACTTGGGCAATGCGATACCTTCGGTGCCAACAGAAAGCATGCCGCCCTGGCAAATTCTGCAGCTGGCGGCTCCGGTCGCTCTCCCCAGCGGGGAAATTGTTGAACACAGTGTTGGCCTTTATCAACTGATATATGCCACGACCACTGGCGCCGTGTTCGCCTCCATGCTCGCTTATGTTGCCGCTCAATACTGTGATGTACATCTGTTCCACTTCTGGAAGCGAGTGACCAAGGGCAAGCATCTTTGGATACGCAATAATTTCAGTACGCTGATGAGCCAAATGGTCGATTCCATCATGGTCATTGGGGTGACCTTTGGCGCCGCATTTTTCCGCGGCGACATGGCGTTTAATACTCTGCTAGTGTTGGTCGGCAGTAATTATCTGTTTAAAGCGACAGTCGCTTTGCTGGATACTGGCCCGCTGTACCTGGCAGTTTATTACTTGCGGCCGTATTTGCACCTCGGGCCCAATGAAACAACCGCCTCCACCTCCGCAGCAGAAGGCGCTGCTACGCCGCCTCAATAATTTTCACCGGGGACTCAAGCTGCTTATGACGGAATTTCGCCAGCAACGGGCCCCTTAGCAGCGCCAGCTTTTGCCTATTGCGATCCTTAACATGACCAAAACCGCGCAGCCCGGCAGGTAATTCCGCTAGCGCAACGGCCAGTGGGTAATTGTCCTTATTCAGGTGGGAGGTCAATTCGTCCACCAACTGCAAATATTCGACGATATCCTGGCGTTCGTGCCGACGCTCCTCGGTGTAGGAAAAAACATCCAGAACGGATCCCCGAAGAGCACGAAACTTGGCCAGCAAAGCAAAAGCACGCAGTATCCACGAACCGAATTCGCGTTTTTTTAGATGTCCTGTTTGCGGATCACGTTTACTCAACAAGGGTGGCGCGAGATTGAATTTGAGCGTAAAGCCTCCCTCAAATTGCTGTTCCAGTTTGCGCTGAAACTCACCGTCGGTGTATAACCTGGCGACTTCGTACTCGTCTTTAATCGCCATCAGCTTGTAAAGATTACAAGCGACTGCCCAGGTCAGGGAATTCATGTCGTTCTCTTTATTGTCCACCGAACGTACACCCGTCAACACTTCGGAGTATCTGTCTGCATAAGCGACATTCTGATATTTTGACAGGCGATCGCGACGATCCGCCAGTAGCTCATCAACCGTGGACTCCAGGGTTTTCTCAGCTTCGCTCTCATTATCACGGCCCAATACCTGCATTACTGTCCCAGGCTGGTCGGCCCAACGCCGCCCCCACAAAAAGGCCTGCTTATTGAAGTCAACCGCCACACCATTGAGTTCAATGGCCTGCTCTAATGCAGCCGCCGATACCGGTACCAGACCGCGCTGCCAAGCGAAGCCCAAAAGAAACAGGTTACCGGCAATGGCGTCACCCAGCAGCCCCGTGGCAATGCGGGTGGAGTCGATGAAATCGGTTCCATCAGTACCCACTTCGGTACAGATCTTGTCCTTCATCGCTGCAGTGGGGAACGTTGCATCGGGATCCAGAATAAAGGCCGATGTGGGCACCTCCGCCTCGTTAACCACCGCATGGGTGCGGCCCCTGGCCGCTTTGGCCAGCGCCTCGTAGGTGGCGGTAACCACCAGGTCACAACCAAGTAATAAATCAGCTTCGCCAGCAGGGATTCTCACCGCCAGGATCTCTTCCTGCTGCCGGCTCACCCGCACATGACTGACAACCGCGCCGAATTTCTGCGCCAGGCCGGTCTGGTTCATCGTGGCGCAACCTTTGCCCTCGATATGCGCCGCCATTGCGACCAGCGCTGTTATGGTCAGCACACCGGTGCCGCCTACGCCCGTTACCACCGTATTCCAGGGCCTCTCAAGATCGGGCTGTACCGGTTCCGGCAACGGATCAAACAATACCGACTCACCAGCCACCGCACCCTGTGGTTTACGCAATTGTCCGCCTAACACGGTGACAAAACTGGGGCAGAAGCCTTCGGCACAGCTATAGTCTTTATTGCAGGAGCTCTGGTCGATCTTACGCTTGCGACCCAGGGCAGTTTCCTTGGGCAGTATCGACAAGCAGTTTGATTTAATACTGCAATCGCCACAGCCCTCACAAACTGCATCATTAATAAACAAGCGCTTGGGAGGGTCTACCAGAATGCCCTTCTTGCGCCGGCGCCGCTTCTCGGCGGCGCAGGTCTGCTGGTAAATGATTGCCGAGGTGCCGACGACATCCCGCAGCTGTTTTTGCAGGGCGTCCATTTCATCGCGGTGATGCAGACTATACCCAGGGATACCCTTGAACTGGCCACGCCAGGCAGAGGGGGCATCGCTGACCAGGGCAATACGCTTAACCCCTTCACCACGCAGTTGATAGATCAGGTCCTGAACCGTGAGGGAGCCATCGATAGGCTGGCCGCCGGTCATCGCAACCGCGTCGTTGTAGAGGATTTTGTAGGTGATATTAACCCCGGCAGAGACTGCAGCCCGCACCGCCAAAATACCTGAGTGGAAGTAGGTGCCATCACCGAGGTTCTGGAAAACATGTGGGGTTTCGGTGAAAGGTGCCTGACCTATCCAGGTGGCCCCCTCGCCGCCCATCTGGGTGAATGTGTGCGTTGCTCGATCGGGCATCCAGGTCGCCATATAATGGCAGCCGATACCACCCAGCGCATGACTACCCTGGGGTACCTTGGTGGAGACATTGTGCGGACAGCCCGAGCAAAAGTGTGGCACCCGCTCGATACTGTCGGCGGGACGCGCCAAAGATCGTTCTTTCTCCTCAATCCAACGAATTCGCTGATCCATAGTCTCCGAACGATAAAATCGACTAATGCGACTGGCTATTGCCAACGCCACCATCGCTGGCGTCAATTCACCCAGGTTGGGCAGCAAATCCCGGCCCTCTTCGTCAAATTCACCGATCACTCTGGGCCTGCCAGAAACCGGATAGTTATAGAGTTGCCCGGTAAGTTGATCCTCGATAATCGAACGTTTCTCTTCAACCACCAAGATCTCTTCCAGGCCCTCGGCAAACTCGTGAGTAGCTCGAGGTTCAAGTGGCCAGCTCATGCCAATCTTGAATACCCGCAGGCCGATTTCCGCCGCTGCCCCTTCATTAATGCCCATATCTTCCAGCGCTTGCATCACATCCAGGTAGGACTTGCCGCTGGTCGCAATACCAAAACGCGGACGCGGACTGTCCACGACAATACGGTTGAGACCATTGACCCGAGCAAACTCCCTGGCTGCATAAATCTTGTACTTGTTAAGTCGCAGTTCCTGTTCCAACGGTTTGTCCGGCCATCGGCCATGCACACCATCAGCGGGCAGTTGAAATTCCTCGGGAATAACGATGCCGAACCGGTTGGGATCAATGTCCGCCGAAATCGCCGAATCCATGTTTTCGGTAATGGCTTTCATCGCCACCCAACAGCCACTGTAGCGCGATAGCTCCCAACCGTAGATACCCAAGTCCAATACTTCCTGGACATTGGAGGGACTTAATACCGGTACCGATGCGCCGATGAACATATGCTCGGATTGGTGCGGCAAGGTAGAGGATTTGCAGGCGTGATCGTCCCCCGCCACTGCCAGCACGCCGCCGTAGCGAGACGTACCGAAGGCATTGGCGTGCTTGATAACGTCCATACTCCGATCTACGCCCGGCCCCTTGCCATACCACATACCGAATACGCCGTCGTATTTTGCGCCTTCAAACAAGTTGGTTTGCTGACTGCCCCAGACGGCTGTGGCGGCCAGATCTTCATTCACGCCGGGCTGAAAATGGACGTTGTGACGGTCCAGCCAAGGTTTGGCTTTCCACATGGCCTGATCGACGCCGCCCACCGGCGAGCCACGATAGCCGGAAATAAAGGCGGCGGTGTTGAGGCCACGGCTCTGATCCCGTTGATGCTGCAGCATGGGCAGCCGCACCAGCGCTTCTATCCCGGTCATGTAGGCACGGGTCGTATCGAGTGCATATTTGTCATCCAGAGATACCTTACACACTGCGCCCGACTCACCCACTGCAGCACTATTCTTCACCATGTCATTACCCACTCTTCAGATATTGAGATTTTGAACGATTTATGCTGAATACTTCATGTTTAATAGCCGTGATAAAGGTTTAAATATAGAATAATGATCTATTTTTTCCACTTATTAGGTCTAAAAATGCCGGTCGAGTTGAGCAAATCTGACATTGAAATTCTTAAAATGGTGCAATCAGATGCGACGCTGACCACCGCCGCCATTGCTGAGAAAATTAACCTGTCGCAATCTCCCTGCTGGCGTCGTGTCAATCGTCTTGAGCAAGAGGGTCTGATCACTCGTCGTGTTGCCGTGTTGGATCGCCAGGCTCTGGGCATGGACGTGGTGGTTTTCGCCACCATCAACCTGACCTCAACCGGACGCCAGAATCTCCTCGAATTTGAACAGGAAATCGTCCGCCACCCTGAAGTGATGGAGTGCTACACCATGACCGGCATCTGGGACTATATGATCAAAATAGTGACCCGGGATATTCGCCATTACGAAGCGTTCGTGCGCAACACACTGACTACCAGCCCCTCGATTCGTGAGTTGCACTCTCACGTTGCTGTAACCGAAATAAAAAACTCGACTGAACTGCCTCTGGATACACAACTGCAGGCAGGCCCATCACTATGATTACAAGCAAGTTACCCCGTGTGGGGACGACTATTTTTACTCAGATGTCGGCGCTGGCTGAAGAACAAGGTGCCATAAACCTTTCCCAGGGGTTTCCCGACTTCGATGCCCCTACCCGTTTAAGCGACGCACTGGGCAGACACGCCAGTGAAGGTCACAATCAATACGCCCCAATGACTGGACTGCCCGAACTTCGGCAACAAATCAGCCTACAGATCAAACGATACCGAGGGGTTGAATGCGACCCCGACACTGAAATAACCGTCGTGCCGGGCGCAACTGAAGGCATTTTTTGTGCCGTTACTGCCTGTGTACACCCAGGTGATGAAGTCATCGTTTTCGACCCGGTTTACGATAGCTATGGGCCAGCCATCGAGTTGGCTGGCGGGCGGGTCATTCATGTGCCCCTGCAGGGTCCGGACTTCAAAGTCGACTGGTCCCGGGTACAGGCGGCGATATCCAATAAAACCCGAATGGTCATGATAAACAGCCCGCACAACCCCTGCGGCGCTATTTTTTCCGATGAGGATATGCGTGAACTTGAGCGGTTGGCTGAGCGACACGACCTGCTCATCAATAGCGACGAGGTCTATGAGCATTTGGTATATGACAACCGCAGTCATTTGAGCGTACTGCAATATCCGGGACTGCGCGCTCGCAGTTTCGCCCATTTCTCTTTTGGCAAGACCTTCAGCGTAACGGGCTGGAAAACTGGCTACTGCGTCGCCCCTGCGGCACTCACCAGAGAACTTCGTAAAGTCCACCAGTATGTTGCCTTCGTCGCAGTAACCCCGGTGCAGTGGGCCCTGGCCGATTTTTTAAGCGAGCAACCGGAATACGCCAGCACGTTGAGCGCTTTTTATCAGGCCAAGCGAGATCTATTTGTTCAGGCTCTGGCGGGGTCCCGCTTCACATTCACCCCCAGCGCGGGCAGCTATTTTCAGCTGCTGGATTACAGTGCTATCGCCCGGGAATCCGACACGCATATTTGCCAGCACTGGACCCGCAAACACAAGGTGGCCTCCATCCCCATTTCCGTTTTCTATCAACAGGCACCTGCACAGTATTTTTTACGGTTCTGTTTTGCCAAGCGAGATGAAATACTGCTACAAGCAGCGGAGATATTATGCAAAATTTAGCGGCAACACTTGTTCAATGTGAACTGGCCTGGGAAAGTCCTGAAGACAACCGGCAGCAATTTACCGAACTGTTCACGCAAATACCGGACAAAACAGACCTTATCGTTCTACCCGAGATGTTCACTACCGGTTTCTCCATGAACGCGTTGGCCAATGCCGAGCCGCCTGGCGGTATGACTGAGGCCTGGATGACTGAGATCGCCCGCCAGTACGACTGCGCTGTCACCGGCAGCATCGCGGTACAGACGGGCCAGCAGGTATTTAATCGGATGCTATTCGCCACCCCCGAGCAGACGTTTCATTATGATAAACGGCACTTGTTCCGCATGGCCGGTGAGCACAAGCGCTACGCGATGGGCGACGAGCGCGTTATCGTCAACTGGCGCGATTGGCGCATCAATTTGCAGGTCTGTTACGACCTGCGGTTTCCGGTTTTCAGCCGCAATCGCGACAATTATGACCTGCTACTCTATGTCGCCAACTGGCCCTCGGCCCGAGCGGCCCACTGGCGCTCTCTACTGATCGCGCGAGCCATCGAGAACCAGGCTGTTGTTATGGGCGTCAATCGTATCGGCAACGATGCCAGAGGCCTCAATTATCAGGGTGATAGTATCGCCATAGACGCCAGCGGTAACATTGTCGGCGACATGCACGATTCACCGGGCGTGCAACAGGTGGTGTTTGATGGCCATGCGTTGCTCAGTTACCGCGAGTCGTTTCCCTGCCATATGGACGCCGACAGTTTTGAGTTGCTATAAAACTAAACTGAAAGTACGAGCCGTACATCAATGTGACCGCAAATACTAAAGGCCGCTGCGCTTATCAATGCTCCGCTGACGTTACCGTCTATCTCGCCCCCAGCGCGATGGGCCAGGGGCAACACTGTATAGCGCGATGTTCGAGGAACTGAGACAACGCCCTTTTCACGCTGCACTGGGCGGCATAGCGCTACCCAACTCAGCCAGCGCAGCCCTGTATGAAAATTTCGGTATGGAAAAAGTCGCTCATTTCAATGAAGTGGGCTTCAAATTAGATCAATGGGCAGATGTGGGGTACTGGCAGAAGCGACTGTAACCTTGACTTAGTAAGTAATTGAACGGGGGAAGCTTCGCCTGATCGAAACCTTTTGTTACTGGCTATCAGATACGGTTTTCGGTCGCTTAAAAGCGGACGATACTCATCACAAAAGCGCCTCCCAAGCCAGGAGCAATGAACATCAATAGACAACATCAAATCGAGGATATTGCTGGACTGCGAGCGATTATCGACGAACCCAAAGCGGCAATGAGGCAAAAATTGTCGACATCGCTCGACGACATTTGCATCGACTTTATCGGCCGTTCGCCACTGCTGTGGCTGGCGACCACCAATACTGAGAACCCGTTGGACGTTTGGCCAAACGTGTGATGCGCCCGGGTTCGTCAAGATCCTGGACCGCAACACTCTGGCGATAGGCGAGCATCCCGGGAATCATCTGGCCTTCGGGTTCGAAAACATTCTATCCAACTAAGACGATGTCACTGAAGGAGAGTGAAGTCGACGCTATGTTGGAAGAGAGTTATGAAAAAAGATTGTCCTGGGCGAAGCGGCGGTGCACCTACCAGTCCAGCACCACTTTGGCAAACGGAATAGACAGCGGCCGCTGCTCCGCAAGAGAGGCCGCATCGAGTTTATTCAGTATCTCCAGCAACTTGCTGAGACCCCTGGGCGCCCGACTGATAATAAAGTTAGCAAGCTCAGGGCTCAGCACCAGACCGCGACCGGAAGCCCGCATAATCAGCAGATCAAGACGATCTTCATCGGTAAATACCGGCAATTCGTACACAATCCCCCAGCTCAAGCGTGACTGTAAATCCGCCAGTGCCACTG
Organism: Halieaceae bacterium; assembly: GCA_047633055.1. Classification (GTDB taxonomy): domain Bacteria; phylum Pseudomonadota; class Gammaproteobacteria; order Pseudomonadales; family Halieaceae; genus CALJFL01. The sequence goes on from JBLIEI010000038.1 coordinate 16,761, forward strand.
GCAAGAAACGCGGCGCCCTGTCTGCGCTGATCAGCAGTCGACAGCCGCTATCTCTGGCACGATTAAAAAAATGGAATAGCGCTTGTTCCCAATCGCCATTACCCAACACCAGATGCAAGTCATCGATGCAAACCAGGGCCAGCGACTCAACGCCGGCAAGTACTTCCGACGGATCATAACCCTGCAGTTCCAGCATCGGCAGATAAAGCGCTTGGCCAGTTGAAAGATGACAGCTCGCCTGTAGCAGGTGTGTGCGCCCGCTGTCGGCACCACCATGAACAAAAATACAGGGCTCTCCAGCGTCTTCCAATTGCGTCGTCAGTGCATGGCATAGCGGTTGCGTTGCATCTCTGTCAAGAAAATTTACCAGCGTTGCGTCATCTCTAAGACTTACATTGAGCGTGAGTTGCCGCTGTCGGTGCTGGCTCATCGCGGTCACTCCCCCGCGTACATTTCACTGGCGCGATAGTACGCAATCGCGTGGCGAGCAAAGACCATAAGTACGGCCCCGACGGGCAACGCGATAAGTACGCCAACAAACCCGGCCAACTGTCCACCCGCCATCAGCGCGAAAATCACGGCAACAGGGTGCAGGCCAATTCGATCACCGACCAATATCGGGGTTAAAACCATACTTTCCACCAACTGGCCGACTACAAACACCAGGGCCACCAATGCCATAGTGGTCCAGTCACCGGTTTGCGCGTAGGCCGCCACCAGCGAGGCAGAGATACCCACGACAAAACCCAGATAAGGCACAATACTGGCGAGTCCGGCAATCAAACCCAATAACAGGGCCAACTGCATACCCACCAACCACAGACCCGTGCTGTACATCAAACCGAGCGCACACATCACCAGCAGTTGGCCCCGGATAAAGGCACTAACAACTTCATCGGCTTCGCCCACCATGCCTGAAACGCTGTCCTGCCAAGCTCTGGGAAGAATATTCAAGGTTTTCTCCAGTAAGCGATCCCAATCACGCATCAGATAAAAAGCCACCACTGGCACCAGAGCCAGATTGGCCAACCCCAGCAACAGGCCGGCACTGGAGCCCGTTATTTTTTTCAGCGTGGAAGCCGTTACCTTACCCAGCGACTGCCAGTTGTCTGCCAGCTGACCGGACCAGTCAATTGCCGGCAAATGCGCCGCCGGCACACTCAGCCGCTGCTGTAGCCAGGGTATTGCGGTCCGGGTAAACCACACATAGATCTCTGGTATTTTCGCCAGGAGTGCGTCTAGTTGTTGCAACGCCATTGGTATCGCAATCAGCAGGCCGATAATCGTCAGGCAAGTGAAAAACAGAAAGACCAGTACTACCGCCACCGTGCGGCTCATGCTGCGGCGTTCGAGATAATCCGCCAGTGGATCGCCCAGATAAGCTATCAACGCGCCCAACACAAACGGCAGTAGAATTGGCTGCAACAGATAAATCAGCGCGCCAAAAAACAGTAACGCGGCCAGTGCCAATGGCCAACGATTGACTGGCAGGATGGGAAATTTAGGATCTAGTTCTGCCATTGGTATGCCAATCTGGCCCCCTGCTGCGACGCTGGGCTGGGTACCAACTTATTATTGAGTTCAATGATCAACGCCAACTGTTCCGCATCAGCCTGCGCCACCAGGCGCAACTCGATCAGATCACCCCGGACACGCTCAACATTCGCGTGATCTATAAGTTCCAAACTGTCCAGCCAGGATATCACACCGGCATAATCTGCATAGGAACGCACGTCGGCAACAGTCATCCGCACACCCATTCCCGGGCTGTCGGTCGGTGCCACAGCAAAGCGAGAAGCCATGTCTCGAGCGACCATCGATACGCCTGCGTTAATAAACTCTGGGCCGGAGGTTGTGGCGAAGGAGCGGTCCGTTCTGGCTTCCGAGGACAGATAGACCCAGTCTCCCACCCAGCTTCCTGTGGACAGAATGGCCACCCTGCCGGCCAGAACATCCTCCACACCATAGCGCGCTGAACCCGTCTTCAGGGCGTCGCTATCCTGGCGCCAGACCACATCTGGCGTCATCGAGGAAGCATCGACTAGGTCAAACAGTGGCAACCTTACTGCCACTCCTCGGCTGGCAAGCTGATTCGTCAACTCGGCGACCAACACCGGGTCACTTTCACTGTTTAGCAGGAAGCGGCGGCCGGCAGTCTCAACCACTACCCAAGCGAGTATCGTAGGACGGTTGACTGTCCATAGCGGCGCACCTGCTTCGCTGAGCAGACCGGCGATAGTTGAGTCGTCGAACTCAAACTTTGCGGTCAGCCCCGGGCCAATGGCACGCGCATAGGCGTATTGTTGGACATAACGGCGAGACTCGCCCAGCGCTTTGCGGATTTCGATGTTATCCAGAACATCCAACCTCCCGGAAACCTTCACCAGGACCTGAGAAAGGGCCTGTACTGAGGCGCGGTTGAGCTCTGCCTGAGTCTGATCCGCTACCGGAATTTCAGCCGAATAGAGACCCTCGACCACCTCCGCACGGGCCGCGCCAACCCCCAGAGCCAGCGTCAATACGATCATTTTAGCCAGGACCTTGATCAAAGCTTCATCTCTTGTTTGAAAAACGCAATATTGTAACAGCACCGGGTGAAAGGGCACCTCTGATCAATTCGGTAATACCTCAGAAGATTGATCAGAGGTGTCAGGACAACAGATCGGCAAAATTACCGTGCGGGGTGAAGTGGTAGCGCTTTCTCGCTAGAATGCACAGCATCTGATGCACCCTATTTCAAACTGGACATTTCCGCCAATGAGCAAGCAAGTCGGCAAGCCCTCACTCAGCTACAAAGATGCTGGCGTCGATATTGACGCAGGTAATGCTTTGGTTGAGCGCATCAAAGGTATTACCAAGCGCACTCACAGACCGGAAGTACTGGGCGGCCTGGGAGGCTTCGGTGCCCTCTGCGAGATCCCTCAAGGCTACACGCAGCCTGTGCTGGTTTCTGGCACCGACGGGGTTGGCACCAAATTGCGCCTGGCCATGGAAATGCAGATCCACAACACCATCGGCATTGATTTAGTGGCGATGTGCGTGAATGACCTTGTTGTCGCCGGCGCAGAGCCTCTGTTCTTCCTCGATTACTATGCTACCGGCGCTCTGGATATCGATATAGCCATCGACGTGGTCAGCGGTATCGGTAAAGGCTGTGAGCTCGCTGGCTGCGCCCTGGTAGGGGGAGAAACTGCGGAAATGCCCGGCATGTATGACGGTGAGGACTATGACCTGGCCGGATTTTGCGTGGGTGTGGTGGAGAAATCCAAGATTATTGACGGCTCTACCGTCATCCCCGGCGATGTTCTGCTGGGACTCGCCAGCAGTGGGCCTCACTCAAACGGGTTTTCGCTTATCCGTAAAATCCTCGAGTTCAGCAAAGCCGATCTGCAAACTGACCTTGATGGCACCACCCTGGGCCATGCTCTACTCGAGCCGACAAGAATCTATGTTAAGCCAATTTTACAGCTTTTGACCCAATGCAAGGTAAAAGCGCTGTCACACATCACCGGGGGCGGCTTGCTGGAAAACCTGCCCCGTGTTCTGCCACACGATTGTAATGCAGCGATCGACACCAATAGCTGGACCATGCCGTCAATATTCAACTGGTTGCAGCAAGCGGGTAATGTAGAGCGGCTAGAGATGTACCGAACCTTCAACTGTGGCGTCGGCATGGTGCTGTGCATAGCCGCTGAAGACCGTGACCTCGCCCTTAGGCTTCTTGGTGAAGCGGGTGAGGATGCCTGGCTGATCGGCGAGATAATTCCCGGCAATAACAAGGTGGAGTTTCGATCGTGAGTGAATTCGACCGAGGGCGAATCGCAATACTGATTTCTGGCCGTGGGTCAAATATGCAGTCGTTTATCGACGGCTGCACCAATGGCGAGGTGGATGCGGACATCGTCCTGGTGATCAGCAACAACCCTGACGCAACAGGCCTTAAAAAAGCCGAGCACGCTGGCATCGCCACGTACTGTATCGATCATAGGACATTTGACTCGCGGGAGGCATTTGACGCGTCTCTGGCAGCAAAGGTCAAGGAATCTGACCCCGACGTGGTCATTTTGGCAGGGTTCATGCGAATCCTAACACCGGCATTTATCCACCCTTTCGCTGGTCGCCTATTAAACATTCACCCCTCTTTGCTGCCTAAATACCCAGGGCTGCACACCCATCAGCGGGCGCTTGATGCCGGCGATACGGTGGCAGGCGTAACGGTACATTTTGTCACCGAGGAACTGGATGGCGGCCCGCCTGTCATACAGGCGCGGGTATCCATACTTGAGGAAGACGACGCTAACAGCCTTGCCGCCCGGGTTATAAGAGAAGAACATGTGATTTACCCTATTGCAGCCAAATGGTTCCTGCAGGGCAGATTGAAATTGCAAGACAATGGAGCATACCTCGATGGCGTACAAATTTCTGCGACCGGGATTCCCTATGAAGCCGACGCCGCATAGCCAGGCATGGCTTTTTCTTGTCGTGATGGCCAGCGCGAGCTGGGCACATTCTAGCGACCCAGTGGCGGAAACTCAGGCCCACGGACTTGCTGGCCTGAAGCCCTACACCGCTGAATATACGACGACAGCCAGCGGCATGAGCCTATCTCTGAAGCGCGAGCTGAAACGGGATGAAAATGATAACTACACACTTACCAATGCCGGCAAAATGCTGGTTGTTGGATTCCATGAGGTTAGTGTATTTCGGTTACAGGACGATCATATTGCCCCAAAATCCTATATTTATCAGGGTAGCGGCCTGATCAACCGACGCCGTGAAGTGCACTTCACACCAGGTGCCGAAACCATACGCAGCCTGTACAAGGACGAATGGTATGAGCTCCCCTACACGGCAGGCACACTGGACCGCATGAGCCAACAGGCACAGCTGCGCCTATCACTCCTGAACGACCCGACACCGAAAGAGGACATCACTATCCGCGTTGCCGACGGCAAACGGGTAAAGGACTATACGCTGGCTTTTGTCGGTGAAGAGTCGCTGTCAACGCCCTTGGGAGACGTGCAAACACTGCATTTTGAGCGGATTCACGACGATCTGGATCGCAAGTCAGATATCTGGGTAGCGCCCGAATGGGATTACATGATGGTGAAGACCATCCACGTCGAGAACGGCAAACCAGTGGAAGTCAGCTTGAAGAAAGCCTCTATTCAGGGGGAGCCAATTTCGGCCCACTAATTTAGGCCTTCGGCAGAGTAACGCCAATTTGCCCCTGATACTTGCCGCCACGATCTTTGTAGCTGACCTCACACACCTCGTCTGATTCGAAAAACAGCATTTGCGCCACGCCTTCATTGGCATAGATCTTTGCCGGCAGGGTCGTGGTGTTGGAAAACTCCAGCGTCACGTGGCCTTCCCACTCCGGTTCGAGAGGGGTGACATTGACTATGATTCCACAACGCGCGTAAGTCGATTTGCCCAGGCAAATGGTGAGCACGTTGCGAGGAATTCTAAAGTACTCCACGGTACTGGCCAGGGCAAAGGAGTTGGGCGGTATGACACAGACATCGGCATTAACATCGACAAAGCTGTCCTCATCAAAATTCTTCGGGTCAACGGTGGCCGAATTGATGTTGGTAAATACCTTGAAGTGGCTGGAGCAGCGCACATCATAACCATAGCTTGAGGTGCCATACGAGATCAGTTTGTTGCCGCCTTCGGTGCGCACCTGTCCGGCCTCGAACGGTTCAATCATGGCGTGTTCGGCCGCCATTTGTCGAATCCACCTGTCTGACTTGATACTCACTGTGCTGTTTGCCCCTTCTAATCGTCGCTAACGGTAATTTCAGGGAAAGGTTGAGCCTGTTGCCCAGCGTTGCCCGATAGCGCGGCCTGAACCCGTTCAGCCGCCTGTAAATAAAGCGCCGTTTCTGGGGAATCGGGGGCAGCAACCACTGTGGGCATGCCCGAATCGGTCTGCTCACGAATAGACAGCGCCAGCGGTAAACTGGCTAATAATGGTACGCCGTAGTCTGCGGCGATGCGCTCGCCTCCCAGCGAGCCAAATATATGCTCTTGATGTCCGCACTGGCTGCAAGTATGTACCGCCATGTTCTCCAACACCCCCAGAATCGGCACATCTACTTTGCGAAACATTTCTATGCCTTTTTGGGCATCGAGCAGCGCGATATCCTGCGGCGTAGTGACAATCACCGCACCAGACACAGTCGCTTTTTGCGTCAAAGTAAGGTGGATATCACCCGTACCGGGCGGCATATCGATGATCAGATAATCGATCTCGCCCCACAGGGTTTGCTCCAACATTTGAATTAACGCGCCCCCCGCCATAGGCCCACGCCAAACCATCGGGGTGCGATCATTTGTCAGGTACCCCATCGACATAGTGCGTAACCCGTGCGCTTCGATGGGCAGTAGAAATTGACCGCCCTGCTGCTCGGGCTTGACCCCATCGGCCACCCCCAACATCTTCTGCTGGCTTGGCCCGTAAATGTCCGCATCCAGCAGGCCAACTGTATTGCCCATTACCCTTAGCGCAAGCGCCAGGTTCACAGCGCTGGTAGACTTGCCCACACCACCTTTACCAGAGGCAACGGCAACAATCTGTTTAATCTTATTCATAGCCAACCAGGATAAGGTACGAAAGCCACTGCTGTCGGCAGTGAGCAAAGTAAAAGGTTCGCTAGTATAGGGACTCCACGCGGAATCAACAACGCCTGCGGTAGCGGGTGAAATAGCGCCATAAAACCGCTATAGTAGCGCCCCTTTTTTTGTCCCGTGGAAACACTCCTCCTATGACTGACAGATCGCGTAATATTCTGGTGACCAGTGCATTGCCCTATGCCAATGGACCACTGCATCTGGGCCATATGCTGGAGCAGGTACAAACCGATATCTGGGTCCGCTTTCAGCGCTCCCGCGGTCATCAGTGCATTTATGTCTGTGCTGACGATGCGCACGGAACAGCCATCATGCTGAGCGCAGAAGCACAGGGCATAAGCGCGGAACAGCAAATTGCCAACATTCAGGCAGAGCACGAGCGGGACAGCGCCGGTTTTCTCATCAGCTTCGACAATTTTTACTCCACCCATTCGGAAGAAAACCGCCAGTGGTGCGAAGAGATCTACAATCGCCTGAAAGCCAACAATCACATTGCCAGCCGCAGCATTACCCAGGCTTTTGACCCTGAGAAATCTTTATTTCTGGCGGATCGTTTTATCAAAGGCACCTGCCCAAGCTGTAAAAGCGAAGATCAGTATGGCGATAACTGCGAAGTCTGTGGCGCCACCTACAGCCCGACCGAATTAATAGACCCCGTTTCGGCTATTTCCGGAGCGACCCCGGTGGAAAAGGATTCCACGCACTTTTTCTTCACTCTGCCGCAGTTCACCGACATGCTCAGCGAATGGATTGACTCGGGGACCCTGCAGCCGCAAATCGCCAACAAACTGCGTGAGTGGACCGACGCTGGCCTGAAGGACTGGGATATCAGCCGCGATGCGCCCTATTTTGGCTTTGAGATTCCCGGCGAGCCGGATAAGTTTTTTTATGTCTGGTTAGACGCACCTATCGGCTATTTGGCCAGCTTCCAGAATTACTGTGCTCGGGAGGGCGTCAATTTCGACGACTACTGGCAGGTCGGCTCACAAACTGAGCTTTACCATTTTATCGGCAAGGACATCATCAATTTCCACGGCCTGTTCTGGCCAGCGATGCTGCACTCGGCAAACCTGCGCACGCCTACCGCTATTTACGTGCACGGCTTCCTGACAGTTGATGGCACCAAGATGTCCAAGAGTCGGGGAACCTTTATTAACGCCAGCACCTATCTGGAACACCTGGATGCCGAATATTTGAGGTATTACTTCGCTGCGAAGCTCAGTGCCGCAGTGGATGATATCGACCTGAATCTGGCAGATTTTGTGCAACGGGTAAATTCGGATGTTGTAGGCAAGGTCGTCAATATAGCCAGCCGCTGCGCTGGCTTCCTTCGCAAGGGCTACGATAATCTGCTTTCAAAGGAATGCACAGAGAGCGATCTGCTGGCAGAGTTCATCGCCGCGGGGGAGCCTATCGCCGAACTTTACGAACGGAGAGAATTTAACAAAGCAATTCGAGAAATTATTGCTCTCGCCGATCGCGCCAATCAGTACATCGATGAGAAAAAACCGTGGGTGCTGGCGAAAGAAGCGGGCAGAGAGACCGAAGTCCATGCGGTATGCAGCGTTGGTGTCAATTTGTTCAGGGTATTAATGACCTATCTGAAGCCAGTACTGCCGGCTATGGCGGAAAAAGCAGAGGCCTTTCTCAATACTTCTCTGGACTGGACAGCATTGCAGGCACCGTTGTGCACTCATAAGCTCAATAAGTTTGTTCCACTGATGACTCGCATCGAGAGCAAGCAAATTGAGGCTATGGTTGAAGCAAGCAAAGAGGAATCGCCGGTGAAAGAACCAACTCCGGTAAAAAAAGAAGAGATTGCCGGGACTATCGAGTTTGATGACTTCGCCAAGATCGATCTCAGAGTGGCACAAATTATAGCCGCAGAGGAGGTCGATGGTGCCGACAAGTTACTGCGCCTGACCCTGAGTCTCGGTGACAGCCAACGACAGGTCCTCGCCGGGATAAAAGGCGCATACCAACCACAGGACCTGGTGGGCAAACTCACGGTGGTTGTAGCCAACCTTGCGCCCAGAAAAATGCGTTTTGGTGTGTCAGAAGGCATGGTCCTGGCAGCAGGTCCCGGTGGCAAAGATATCTATTTGCTGGAACCAGACGCGGGTGCCGCGCCCGGTATGAGGGTAAAATAGAGGAGACCGAAGCCGGTGGGCTACAAACTTGCCCAAAATACATTTTAAGCTTAAAATGTAACGGCTCAACAACTATCAGGTACCGTGGGGCTATGTAAGCCCGAAATCGGGTGACACAAGAGAGTAAACATGCTCACAGACTATTCAGTCCTGTTGATCGGGGCCATTTTGGTGAACAACTTCGTGCTGGTACAGTTCCTTGGACTGTGCCCGTTTATGGGTGTTTCAAACAAGCTGGAAACCGCTATGGGCATGTCCATGGCCACCACTTTCGTCCTCACCCTGGCATCTGCCTGTAGCCACCTTACCTATACTTTCCTGTTGCAGCCGCTGGGCTTGGGTTATCTGAAGACCATTTCATTTATTCTGGTGATTGCGGTGGTCGTACAGTTCACCGAGATGGTGGTACGCAAGACCAGCCCACTTTTATACCGGGTCCTGGGGGTATATCTGCCACTGATCACGACGAACTGTGCGGTGTTGGGCGTCGCGCTACTCAACCTCAACAAAGATCATAACTTTATGCAATCCCTGTTCTACGGGTTTGGTGCAGCCGTTGGATTCTCGCTGGTACTGGTCTTGTTCGCCGCCATGCGCGAGCGACTGACAGTAGCCGATGTCCCTACCCCTTTCAAAGGCGCCGCCATCGGTATGGTCACAGCGGGCTTAATGTCGCTAGCCTTCATGGGCTTCGCGGGACTGGTTTAACGGGATGTTTGATGCCATCGCACAATACCCCTTTGCGGCCGCTCTGCTGGCGCTGGTTAGTCTGGGCGCCTTCTTTGGTGCCCTGCTCGGCTTCGCCGCGGTGCGTTTCAAAACCGAAGGCAACCCTATTGCTGATCAGATAAACGAGATTCTGCCACAGACCCAGTGCGGACAGTGCGGGTTTCCTGGCTGCAGACCCTATGCCCAGGCCATTGCCGATGGCGAGCAAATCAACCGGTGCCCCCCGGGAGGCGAGTCGACCATTCAGGCGCTGGCAGATCTACTGGATGTGGAGGCTGTGCCACTTGATGAAGAACACGGTGAAGAAAAAGTTACCGCTATTGCCTACATTCGCGAAGACGAATGCATTGGCTGCACTAAGTGCATACAGGCATGCCCGGTAGACGCGATTCTTGGCGCCGCCAAACAGATGCACACCGTCATAGTCAGTGAATGCACAGGCTGCGATTTGTGTGTTGAACCTTGCCCGGTGGACTGTATCGACATGATCCCACAACAGGAAAGCCTACAAACCTGGCATTGGAATTTACCAGACCCGATAAGCCGGTCTGTAGACCTCATTGCCAGCGACACCAACCGGAATCAAGCAGCGTGAGGAAGATCTTCGATTTCCATGGCGGCATTCATCCACCCGAAAACAAACATCAATCGGTGACGCGGGCCATTGCCCCAGCCGGTATTCCTACCCAGCTTGTTATCCCGGTGTTACAACATATCGGCGCGCCAGCGCAACCTGTTGTCCAAGAAGGTGACAGGGTTCTAGGTGGGCAATTAATCGCGGCTGCCAAAGGGTTTGTCAGTGTTCCTTCGCACGCACCGACCTCCGGCACCATCCTCGCAGTAGAGCAGCGTATGATCGCTCACCCTTCGGGTTTTTCAGCATTGTGTGTGGTGATTGAAACTGATGGCAGGGATGAATGGATTGCGCTCTCGGGTACACATGATTACGCCAAACTAGAAGCAGCTACACTCATCAACATAATCCGGGAAGCGGGTATCGCCGGTATGGGAGGCGCTGGTTTCCCCTCGGCAGTGAAACTGTCGGTAAAGCCAGAAATCCAAATTGACACACTCATCATCAACGGCACCGAGTGTGAGCCCTATATAACCGCTGACGACATTTTGATGCGCGAGCGGCCAGAACACATTATCGAAGGAATAAAGATACTCCGCCAGATTATCCAGCCTCGGGAAACCCTGATTGGAGTAGAAGACAACAAACCCGAAGGATTGGCCGCACTGCGTCGCGCTGCTGAAGGCAGCGGAATTGAAGTGGTTGAATTCCCCACCAAATACCCCTCCGGGGGAGAAAAACAACTCATCGAAATATTGACCGGCAAACAAGTCCCCAGCGGCGGTCTGCCTGCTGATGTCGGAGTCGTCTGTCAGAACGTGGGTACCGCCGTGGCCGTTCGAGCGGCAGTGGTCGAGGGGCGACCACTTGTTTCCAGAATCACTACCCTGACTGGCGAGGCGTTGGCCCAGCCCCAGAATTATGAAGTACTAGTCGGCACGCCGATGAGTCACTTACTGCAACTGGCAGGCTACGACAGCACACACAGCAAGCGACTGATTATGGGCGGTCCGATGATGGGCTTTACTGTACCAGACGCGCACGTGCCGGTGGTCAAGACCACCAACTGCATTTTGGCACCTACCGTCGAGGAGGTACCTGCCCCGCCTCCAGCACAGGCCTGTATTCGCTGTGGTATGTGTGCCGAGGTTTGTCCAGCGAGTTTACTGCCGCAACAAATGTTCTGGTTTTCGCAAGGCAAGGAATTTGAAAAGCTTGAGCAGCACAACCTTTTTGACTGCATAGAATGTGGCGCCTGCTCTTATGCATGTCCTAGCAATATCCCATTGGTGCAATACTATCGCGCCTCAAAAGCGGAAATCATCCAATTGCGCTCGGATCACGAGAAATCCGAGCAGTCTCGTACCCGGTTTGAGGCTCGCCAAGAACGGCTGGATCGAGAAGAGGCAGAGAAGGAGGCCAAACGAGCGTCACGTAAAAACGCCGCAGAAGCACGGGCAAAACTCGCCGCTGACGGCGAAGGTACAGAGGACCCTATCCAGGCTGCTATTGATAGGGCCAAAGCAAAAAAGGCGGCGCAACAAGCTGACAATTTGGATTCAGGGCCCAACGAACTCGAAGGATTACAGCACACGGTAGCCACGACCAAACTAACCGCTGCTCAGGCGGAGGGCAGTGCATTGTTAGGGCCACTACAAACCGGCGTAGATAAAACCGAGACCAAACTGGATATCGCGGTAACGGCGCTAAATGACTACCATGCCAGCGACTCAGAGACTGGCGTAACTGAGAATATTAGCGCTGAGGTTGATCCGGCCAAACTGGCGATCGAAAAAGCGATGGCAGCCCGCCATGTACAAGCAGCATTGAGTCCTGAGGATAAAGCAGCCCAGCAACTGGATAAGCTGGAACAACGGCTGGCGAAAGCAAAATCCCGGTACGATGAAAGCTTGGCGGTCGGCGAGGAAGAGAAAATTGTAACGGCATTGGAGACCTCAGTGAGCCGGCTCGAAGATAAGCTCAACGCCGCCAGAGACGCGTCAAGCGCACAGGAAAGCATTTAGGCATGGCCCTTCTTAGAATCACTTCGCCCCATGCACATGGCCCTCTGAGCACATCGCGGGTCATGCAATCTGTGCTACTGGCAACGGTACCCGGTATTATCGTGATGACGCACTTTTTCGGCTTTGGGACGCTCGTTAACCTCGTCTGGGGTGCGATTGTTGCTATTGCCTGCGAGTCACTCGCGCTGAGCTTGCGCCGACGCCCCCTGGGGTTCTACCTGAAGGACTGCAGCGCCCTCGTAACTTCGACGCTGCTCTGTATAGCCCTACCTCCTTACGCTCCCTGGTGGCTGGTAGCCGTCGGTGTTGCATCATCGATTTTGTTAGCGAAACAGCTCTATGGCGGCCTGGGCTACAACCCCTTCAACCCCGCTATGGTTGGCTACGTCATTTTGTTAATTTCATTTCCTGTACAGATGACGGCCTGGGCCCCGCCACGAGGCGTAGGTGAGCTGCCTGGGCTGATGGAAGCACTGCGGGCATGCTTCCTGCCCGCCACCTACGATGGGGTCACCATGGCAACCCCGCTGGATGTGCTGAAGCAGAATAACAGCCTGTTGATTGAAGATCTGTGGTTGCAAAATCCCCAGTTCGGGCGCTGGGCTGGCATTGGCTGGGAATGGGTAAATATCGCTTTTCTCGCGGGCGGGGCCTGGCTGCTCTACCAGCGCATATTTACCTGGCATGCGCCGGTGGCCATGCTCATCAGCTTGACCCTGATGGCCGGCATTTTCTACGACGGTGGCAGCTCGGCGAGCGGCGGATCACCCGTGTTTCATCTCCTTAGTGGCGCTACCATGTTCGGTGCATTTTTTATCGTAACCGACCCGGTATCGTCAGCGGTTTCGGTCCGGGGACGACTGGTCTTTGGCGCACTCATTGGCGTGCTGGTGTACATCATCAGAGTGCGAGGCAACTACCCTGACGCAGTCGCCTTTGCAGTACTTATCATGAACTTTGCCGCACCCTTTATTGACCACTACACCCAGCCCAGAACATATGGCCACAAAAACTCCCGAGGGAAAGACTAATGCTCGGCCAATCAATTACCCGCAATAGTGCCCTGTTAGCCCTGTTTGCAGTGGTGACCACCTTGTTAATTGCCGGCACCTATTTGCAAACCCGCGACCGCATTGCGATGGAAGAACGCAAAGCGGAAGAAAAGGCGCTGCTGGAAATCATACCAAGGTCCCGGCACGACAACTCCATGCTCGATGACACAATACCCCTGGCGGCTGGCACTTTGGGTTTGCGTAAGGACAAGCGAATTTATATCGCCAGACAACAAGGTGTCGTCGTAGCCGCTATTATTCCGGCGACCGCTCCAGATGGCTACAGTGGCGAAATTGACTTGATTGTAGGCGTTAATGCAGATGGCACCGTCGCCGGAGTGAGGGCATTACGTCACAAAGAAACTCCCGGGCTGGGCGACAAAGTCGATCTTAATAAGTCTGACTGGATACTGGATTTTAACGGACGCTCACTCAGTAACCCCCAACTTCCGGGGTGGGCGGTCAAAAAAGACAAAGGCGTATACGATCAATTCACCGGCGCCACCATCACCCCGCGTGCCGTAGTCTCAGCAACCCTGCGAGCTTTGCAATATGCCCAGACTCATGGTGACACTCTGTTTGAACTCGCGCCGCAATCTGCGCTACCAGGAGAACCTTAAATGGCCGAAACCAGCTATCGCGAACTGTCTCTGAACGGACTTTGGAAGAACAATCCAGCCATCGTTCAATTGCTGGGGCTTTGCCCGCTACTGGCGGTCACCGGCAGTGTGGTCAATGCACTGGGGCTTGCAGCAGCGACGACCATGGTCCTGATTTGCTCCAACACCGCGGTATCACTCATTAGAAACATCGTTTCAGATGCGGTGCGGTTGCCGGCCTTTGTCATGATCATTGCCTCCGCAGTAACCTGCATTGAATTATTGATGCAGGCCTTCGCCTATGAGCTCTACCAGATTCTCGGTATTTTCCTGCCGCTAATTACCACCAATTGCGTGATCTTGGGCCGTGCTGACGCCTTCGCCAGTAAAAACAAATTGGGACCTGCGCTCTACGATGGCTTCATTATGGGCGTGGGATTTGGCGTGATTCTGGTACTGCTGGGAGCAATGCGGGAACTGATTGGCACCGGCGCGATATTCGCCAATATGGACCTGCTCTTTGGTAGCGTCGCAGCAAACTGGAAAATAGTATTGGTAGAAGGCTACCAGCCGTTCCTCTTAGCGATCTTGCCCCCAGGCGCGTTTATTTTCACCGGGCTCATCATCGCAGCCAAAAACCTGATTGACATGCAAATCAAAAAACAGCAGGAGGCGCGCAAGGCTAAACCGGTCAAGGGCGCCAAACGAGTGCGGGTCACCGGCACGATCTCATGAGTTTAACTGACGAAGAGTTGTATATTGCGCTACGTTGGTTGTTGGGGCTGGGGCTCGGACACCAGCAAAGTATCCAGTAACTCATCCACTGCAGCGTCATCCATACCGCCATTATCTTCGTCACAGCTGTAGGTGATAAACAGCAAGATCGAGCCGTTAGCAACATACCACTCGCGAATGGCGGTGCTGTCTTCTGCATAATGTGAGGACACACCCTTAAAATCGCCCAAGTCAGCTTCATCCCAGCTCAAGACTTGCTCCGCTTCATCGCGAGCAATGCGTAGCACCTGGGCAGTATCAAACTGACCCTGTTCCTTGTGCAACGTGCTGATTTCAATACACCCCACATCATCCTGATCGCCAATCAGGATGATGTCGTCTTCGGCTTCCGCCCACCACTCCGGTGGCACGACCACATTCCACCAATCGGTTTCCAGCACATTCATTTGGCCTGCTCCTGATAGTCCGCCAGGATTAACGACATCAAGATTGCATCCTCTCTGCCGGAACCCTTGAGATAGTAATTTTTACGCCGCCCGTCGTTCACAAACCCCAACGATTGATAAAGCCCTTGCGCTGCGTAGTTTGATGCACTCACTTCCAGTAGGCATCGTGCAACACCAACTTCAGTAGCGCGCTCTAGCATGACAGCCATCAGTCCTCTGGCAATTCCGCGGCGCCGCTGAGCCGGCGCTACTAAAATATTGATAACCGTCAGTTCGTCCAGAATTTGAGAATGTAAAAGGTATGCCAGAACACCTTCGGTATCTTCCGCCAGCACTATACCGTAGCCCAAGTCCCCTGCCACCGCTGAGGCAATCTGCTCGGCACTGGGAGCACCTGAGTGATCGTTTTCCGCGACCCGTCTCAGAGCGTCCACATCCTCTTCCCGGGCTGCGCGCAACCGCAAGCTCACCCTGATTTAGCAGCGGCACTCAGGTCTCGCCACGCCTGCTTCTTAGTGCCGGGTTCGCTAAGCATTTGCCGAGTACTAATTGTCGCAACACACGGCAAGGAGTCTTCGAGAACACTCGGCAACCGCCGCTGGCATGCATCTCCCAGGGCTACCACCCGCCCGGCTTTGAACTCAACCACCTTACGCTGAACAAATCCAGCCAAACTACTTATGGCTGCCTCGGGTCCAAGGTCAAGCTGCTGATTAGTATGAATAGGCCAATCAAACTGCGCGACCAATGGCTTTTCAGCATTTAGATTGAGGGCTCTGGCCATAGCACTGATTAACTGTACTTGTTCGGTCGCCAAGGGCACCCCGGACAGCTCTTCCAGCCACAGCCAACCACCCGCAAATATCGCTACGATGCTGAATGATTGTACGATATTGCTGCTTACGCCGGCCTCAGGCTCCGGTACCAATGCCGGCGCCGATGACTCTACGACCGCGTCTGCATCCCGCTGTAAATCGTCTAGCAGACCCACCTTCACCCTCGCGACGGGGCTGCTCTCAACCTGATCACGGGGGGCCGAAGTTGATTTAGTGACAATGGCCAACTTCCGACTGGCAGCGGCCGCCGGCAATGGCTGTCGTGAGACGTAGGAATCCATACCCATCGCTTCGAGGTAGGCGAGACGTTTCAGTTCGGTGGCTTCAAGCATGGAGGAATCGTACCAGCTTTGGGCATGCGTCTATATCCATCGCCAGCCGTATTGGCGAAAAAAACGCAGCCCAGAGCGAATAAACATGCCGACGTGGCCAGCGCCCTTGCTGGCAGCGTAGCCACCATGATGAACAATGTTCATCCGTGGCTGGAATATCAACTCGCCTTCAGCGGCAAGCCGTTGGCACAAGTCATAATCTTCAAAGTAAAGGAAGTATCGACTGTCGAAGCCCTGCACAGCCCTAAATGCAGCTGTCCTTAGCAGCATAAAACAACCACTGGCTAGAGGTACCGCTGTGCGCTGTTCTGTACTGCAGATATCGCGCATTTCGTAATCCGCGAGGGCCTTAGAAAAAAGAGACCGAATAAACGGCGGTGCAAATGCCCTCAGCACCAATACCAACACTGAAGGATAGCGCCGGCACAAAAACTCCTGCACCCCATTGCCTGAATAGACCGTGGGGGCCAGCAGCGCTGTTCTGCTATTGGCGACCAGGTCGTCAATCCCCAGCGTCAAACAGTCTACCGCTAATTCAACATCGGGATTCAGCACTAAATGCAGATCACTCGCTACCCGCTGTGTTGCCAAATTGTGCGCTGCTCCATAGCCGAGATTACTCTCGGCGCGCAGTTGCGTGAAAGCCAGCTGGGGGCAACAGGACACCACCCCGCTTACCGCTTCGCCAAGGTGTGTCGCGTAAATCTCATCTTCGGAATTATCGACCAACACCAGACTGACATCGCATAAGTTTCCTGCTGCAACGGCGTGGCAAATCGATGCACAGAGACTGTCCACGGTTTGCAGAAGCCGGGCTAAATCACTGTGATACACGACCAATGAGACCGATAGGCGAATAGGGTTTGAGCTAGAATCCATTCGGTCTATAGTATCAGTTGCTGATTAGCGGGCAACACACTAACACTAATGCCCGTTTCCAGAAGACCACAAAATTGTGCGCGCAACACGGCCACATCGAGCCAGTGTCCGTATTGTCAGTCCATGGCATAAGGGCAATCAGGAGGAAAATCTTGCGCAGATTCTCGTTTGGCCCCGGCATTCTAGTCACTGCTGCCTTTATCGGCCCCGGCACCATAACCACCGCCTCCAGTGCAGGAGCCAGCTTTGGCTTTGCACTGCTTTGGGCTCTGCTGTTTTCGATTTTCGCGACAATCGTGCTTCAGGAAATGGCCGCGCGGCTAGGACTGGTAACGAGACTGGGCCTGGCTGAAGCGATGCGTTCCAGCTTTCAAACGGCCTGGATTGGCAAAGCTGCCGTGATTCTCATTGTGGCGGCAATTGGCTTTGGCAATGCCGCTTACGAAGCCGGTAACATAGCGGGAGCAGCACTTGCTCTGGCCTCGGTGAGCCCGTGGAGCATTGCCACATGGTCCGTGGTGACCGGTGCCGGCGCTGCCATTCTTCTCGGTTTGGGTCATTACCACCAGCTGGAGCGGACTCTCGTCGTACTCGTGCTTATCATGAGTGCAGTCTTTATTGCCACGGCATGGACCGTTAGACCCGATTTAGGGGCCATGTTTCGCGCCGCAATTAACCCTAGCCTCCCTCCCGGTTCAGTGATGACAGCGATCGCCCTGATTGGCACCACTGTGGTGCCTTATAACCTGTTCCTACATGCTAATGCGGTACGTGAGAAATGGTCCGCTGACGTCTCGGTTGACCAGGCAATTTCCGAATCTCGCATCGACACTTCCCTTTCAATTGGCCTGGGCGGGCTAATCACGCTGGCAATACTAAGCACCTCCGCCGTGGCGTTCTTTGGTACTGGCAAGACCTTCAGTGGCGACACCATGGCCATGCAACTCGAACCTCTTTTGGGTCCTGCCGCGCGCTACGTATTTGCAGCAGGTTTGTTTGCCGGCGGCCTGACCAGCGCCATTACGGCACCACTGGCAGCTGCTTATGCCGTATGCGGGGCAATGAACTGGCAAAATGACCTGAAATCCGCGTCTTTCCGGGCAGTGTGGCTAACTGTTCTGTCCTGCGGAACCGTTTTTGCGGCGCTTGGCAGCAAGCCAATAGCGGCCATCGTTTTCGCGCAGGCGACAAACGGCCTGCTATTACCGATCGTGGCGGTATTTTTGATTGTGGTGATGAATCGAATGCCGTTACTAGGTGAGCGGGTCAACGGACCCTTCGCTAACGCTATGGGGGCGCTGGTGGTCTTGGTTGCGCTTGGCCTGGGGGCCATCAAGATTCTGGGGGTCTTGGGACTGACCTGACACCGAGTTGTCTGTATCGCTGACATCAAGTTCTAAAAATTCGGGATTTTTCCAGTTTTTAGTAGGATTTTTGAGTGATTTACCGCGAAGATATAGGAACAGAGAATAATACGCTGCACGTCTCTATCTTTGACGATAAAAGTAAGAAATCGGGTACCCGGATAACTTTGTGCAGAAAATCACAAAAAGGGCCTATCACCATGTTATGTATGGAGTTTTTAATTTCTATCCATGCTAGTCTAAACGCTGCGGTACCTTGGGCGGTTGACTCTTTGAGCAAACAGCCCAAAATCGATAAAAATTATTACGTAATAAAAGACCTTCTAGATAGCGGGCACAGGGGACAACAATGATCACTTGGTTAGCCAACCTTTCCAATAAGCTCTTACTGTTAATTTCTATGGTCCTCGCTCTTGCTGCCTGCGGCGGTGGCGGTGGTGATGGAGGCAATGGCGGTGGGTTTCTTCCCGATACTGGGGGCGAGGACGGGGCACCATTGACGATCACCACCGCTAGTTTACCCAATGCTGCTGCAGGTACTGATTATATTGCACTCGTCGAAGCTGACGGAGGCAAAGAACCTTATTCGTGGGCCATCCTCGATGATGCCGGCACTGGATTTGCTATTAATAGTGAAGGCTTCCTTACTGGCATAGCGCCAGAAAGAGGTGATTACGGTTTAACCCTCGAGGTCACCGACAATACCGGTGACACAGACAAGCTCTCTACTATTTTAATCGTCGAGATCGGGCCAGATTTGTTGGCTATCACCAGTACAGCTTTACCCAACGCTATAGACGGCGTCCAGTATACAACGCTGGTTCAAGCTACCGGGGGCAAAGAACCCTACTCATGGGCCGTCTTGGACGATGGCGGCACCGGATTTACTATCAACAATGAAGGGTTTCTCAGCGGTACAGGCCCCGAGAGCGGTGACTATGGCCTAACCCTAGCAGTAACAGATAGCCTTGAAGCAGAGGATAGGTTCTCCGCCGTTTTGACTGTGACGGGAGATAGTCCCCAGCCTCTGTCTATTGCCACTGCCTCACTACCAGGTGCTGAAGAGGGCCAAGGCTATAATGCTATCCTGGAGGCAATTGGAGGCCAGGGAGAGTATCAGTGGACACTGATTAACAGTGGCGGCAGCGGACTGCAATTGCGCCCCGACGGGCTCCTCAGCGGCACCGCGCCCGGTGAAGGCTCGTATCCAATAACTGTATCGGTAATGGATGACACTCGCACTGTTTCACTCACTCTGATATTAACCGTAGCCGCGGAATCCTCTCCTCTCACAATCGTCACGACTTCATTGCCTGGCGGCACGGTCGGGAGCCGCTACGCTGCCGTGCTGAATGCATCTGCCGGAGATGAACCCTATGTATGGGCGCTTGTCTCCAATGGTGGCCAAACAGGTCTAGCTCTTAGCGCTGAAGGCATTTTGACAGCTGTTCCGACCCTGCCCGGGGATTTTGGGGTCATATACAGAGTCAGTGATGGCACTAGCACCGATCAGGTGGCTGCGATATTGTCAATTGCTGCCGTTGGCGGTTCTGACGAGGCATTGGCAATCACGACCACTACGCTGCCGAACGCGAGCAGAGTCCTGTATGCAGCTGCCTTGGAAGCTGAAGGGGGAGTAAAGCCCTATACTTGGGGTGGTGGAGATACATCTACCCCCGGTACGGGTTTTACGGTAGACCCTACCTCGGGCTCACTAACAGGCAACACCAATAACCTGCTGGCAGGCCAATATGGTTATACCATTACCTTACAAGACAGCGCTGGTGCTGAAGATATACGGTCTTACGTTATCACCATCCCTGGTGGAGACGCTCCGCCGATCACGATCCTGACAGCGAACCCGCTGCCTACCGCCTCCGTAGGGCTCTTTTACACAACGATAATACGCTCAGTTGGTGGGACCGGGAACGCAGGGCCTGTATGGTCCGTTATCGACTCAGCCGGCTTCCCGGGTACCGTCCCTTCATTTGCTACGCTCGCTGACGAAGAAAACGGCGTATTGACATGGGGTTCGTCAGATGTCGCGGAAGGGAATTACCTGATAACCATTCAGGTAACCGATACAACGGACTCTTCGGATGTCGTTACGTATGACCTGCAGGCTTCAGCGGCACCTATAAGAATAACCTCTGACACTGCATTGCCCGGAGGGGTAGTAGGCACAGCATACTCAACCGTCATTAGCGCCGTCGGTGGTGGCGGTACTGAGACTTGGTCTGTTGTTTCCGTGACCCCTGCTGCCGGTGGCCTTGTATTTACTGGCGCCGGGATAGCGAGTGGCACTTTAACCTGGGCCGCGCCAGCAGTCGGAAACTATACCGTAACCATCAAAGTTGTCAGCGAGGATGGTAGCGGTTTTGCATCCGACGATGAGAAAGTGTTTAGCCTGGAGATATTACCCACGCCTTGAATACGCCGTAGTCAACTTCTACAGGGCTCGTCACTGTTGTGTGGCGGGCCCTTTTTTATGTGCTTCCGGGCATGACAACACATCTAATTGTGCTTGTGCTGAAACCAGTACGTCGATGTTTGAGTGAACCCTGAATAATGATCTCCAAGCTTCGTCAGTTTTCTTTTGGCATTCGCCTCACGGGGGTCGTCGTTTTCATGGTCGCAACGGCGCTAACGTGTAGGCGGCGAATTTCTTGAGCCGGGGAAGCAGGAGCGACTCCAGGTAATAGCTGAAACGCGATGGGAAAGAAACTTCGATAACAGTGTGGGGCTGTCACCTGCAAAGGCACTTTCACAACGGAAGACCGCTTCAAGATAAACGAGCATGTGATCAGCACCAACAAGATTCTCGAAAGCTTACCCCTTCCCGATCAATTGAAGAATGTTCCACGCTATGCCTGAACGCATCACGACACAATGCGCGGTTCAGGCTATCGCGTAGATTGCCTGGAAAAGAGCTGAGTATCCCTGAGAGGATTTTGCCGGTTGCTGGTGTATTTGAGGCGCTCACTGCCGCCGATCGGCCCTACAAAAAACCCAAGCCCATTAGTATCGCCGTAGAGATACTGCATAAAATAGTTCTCGATGAACATCTTGATCGGGATTGCTTTGCTTTGAGTTGTTTGTCCGCAACACGGTCTATCTTGAATATGCGAATCAGTTTCTGGATCCATCTCAAATTGATGCCGTAGATGAAAGCAAATATCTCCAGCTCGGATAATATAAAACGACGGCTGATCGTCAAAACTGCTAAACGGAGTACCTGTACTGCGAACACGGCGAGTCAATCAAACTCGCCGGACCCGGTTTATTCAATGAGCTCAGGCAGATTCATTGCGCTCGTTACACTCGTCAGAACCATCTGATCGCCAACCGTAGAGCGAATGCTCGCTGGGATCATATTCCATTCCCGGACAAATCGCGTCCATGGTGCCATCCCTGTCCAGATCGTAGGGCGAGTAATACATCGTATCTGTAGCGCAACCCGCTAATGTAGCCAGTGCCGCAATGATTAATAGTGAACGCATAAAAAAGTCTCTGCCGTCGGAATTTGATCCTTAGACTAGTATAGAAAACGTGATGCAGCCAGACAAAATAAATTCAAAATTACCTATTCTGTGCGCCAGCGCCCAAAGTGAGTCAAAAATCACGTATTTCCTTTAATTGCGACAGCTAATGCTTTCCCGGAATCGCCTTGTCGGAGCCCGCCGAGCTCACTATCAGGAAAAGGCAATACTCAGCAGTGGCAGCCACGAGGGATAGTCTCTCCCTACCAATCCGCGTGATCGAACAAATCCAGCACGGCACCGTGGCTCGCAGATGAGGCGTTACGCGCAAATTTAGCGAGCACACCACGCCGGTATCGCGGCTCAGGGCGTTTCCACAGCGCACTCCGTCGTGCCCGCTCATCGTCACTGATGTCCAGCTCCAATAACTGTCGATGCGCATCAATTGTAATCATATCGCCCTCCTCCACCAGCGCGATCAATCCGCCTGAATACGCCTCGGGTGCAACATGACCTACCACCATGCCCCAGGTGCCGCCGGAAAAACGGCCATCGGTAATCAGCCCAACAGATTCACCCAGACCCTGGCCCACCAAAGCACTTGTGGGCGCCAACATCTCAGGCATACCGGGGCCTCCTTTGGGGCCCAGGTAACGCACAACAACGACATCACCAGGCTTTATCGCACCAGCCAGTATGGAGTCTAATGTTGACTGCTCATCGTCAAACACTCGCGCGGGTCCGGTCATTACCGGATTTTTGAGGCCGGTAATCTTGGCCACAGCACCTTCCTCGGCAAGATTTCCCCGTAACACAGCCAAATGCCCTTCCGCATACACGGGCGACTCGATGGAGCGAATGACATCCTGCCCCGCCGGGCTACCGGACTCGATCTCGGCCAGGTTCTCTGCCACCGTCTTACCGGTAATTGTCATGCAGTCTCCGTGCAGCAACCCAGCATCAAGCAGTATCTTCATGACTCGCGGAATACCGCCCACACGGTGCAGATCGATGGCCATATAACGGCCGCTGGGCTTGAGATCACACAACACCGGAACTTTTCTTCGGATACGCTCAAAATCGTCTATATCCCACGGAACCTCCGCCGCGTGCGCGATGGCCAGGAAGTGCAATACCGCATTCGTGGAGCCCCCGGTAGCCATGACCACCGCAACGGCATTCTCTATTGACTCACGAGTCACTATGTCCCTCGGTTTCAAGTCTTGCTTCACAGCTTCAAACAAAGCCTGAGCACTCTCGCGCGTGCTTTGAGTCTTTTCCGACTCTACATTGGCCATGGTGCTGGAATATGGCAGGCTCATACCCAGCGCCTCAAACGCTGAACTCATGGTATTGGCAGTATACATGCCACCGCAGGAGCCATTGCCGGGAATCGCATTGCGTTCGATCGCCAAAAGATCTTTGTCTGAGATTTTCCCGGCACTGTGTTCTCCTACCGCCTCAAACACGCTAACAATATTGAGGTCCTCTCCGTTCAAGCGCCCCGGCAAAATCGTGCCACCGTAGACAAACACAGCCGGTACGTTGGCCCGCAGCATGCCCATCATGCCACCGGGCATATTTTTGTCGCAGCCGCCAAACACCAGCACGCCATCCATCCACTGGCCCAGAACGCAAGTCTCAATACAGTCGGCGATCACCTCGCGCGAAACCAGACTGTACTTCATGCCTTCCGTTCCCATGGACATACCATCGCTAATAGTCGGCGTACCAAATAGCTGAGCATTGGCGCCCGCCTCCTGCAGCGCAGCGACCCCCGCATCAGCCAAAGGCTGCAAGCCTGCGTTACACGGCGTAATGGTTGAATGCGCATTGGCGACACCAATCATCGGCTTGCCGAAATCCTTTTCCTGATACCCCAGTCCATAAAACATGGAACGGTTGGGTGCGCGCTGCACTCCTTCAGTGATGTTTTTCGAGCGTCGATTGCTTGCCATAAAAGAGCCTTTCAGCGAAAGTTTTGATGACGTTAAGTGTATACGTTTGGTGTGACAATTGGACAGCTATCTAAGGCCAGAGGACTCATCTGACATTGATTTGCCTACACACCGTGACCTCAACAGGGTTGTTTTGCTAACCTACGTTAATTCATACACTCGGAGCACGTGGTCGCGATGCCAAATCTGAACCCAAAGCGAATGAACGAGCGTTTTCTAAACAGTATCGAGCGTACAGGTAACAGACTCCCGGACCCCGCCGTTCTATTTATTGCCCTGCTGTTCATCGTCTGGGTGCTATCGTGGACACTCTCCTACTTTACCTTTGGTGCATTGGATCCTCGCACTGGGGAGGCCGTGGTAGTGATTAATCAGTTATCAGGATCCTCCTTAACCGATTTTTTTTCATCGATGGTCAAAACCTTCGCTCACTTCCACCCGATTGGTGTCGTACTGGTTGCCATGCTTGGCATTGGAGTAGCGGAGCACACCGGATTTATCAGTGCCGGCTTGCGGGCGGCCATGGCGGTAACATCACGCAATTTGTTAACGCCTGTGGTGATTCTCGTGGGGATCATGAGTCACACCGCAGCAGACGCTGGTTACGTATTAGTCATTCCACTGGGGGGCGCTCTGTTCTACGCTGCCGGTCGGCATCCCTTGGCTGGCATCGCGGCAGCCTTTGCCGGTGTCTCTGGCGGCTTTTCCGCTAACTTTGTGCCGTCGGCTATCGACCCTATGTTGCAGGGCATTTCTCAATCAGGTGCACAAATATTGGCACCCGATATTGTCCTCAACCCTTTGAATAACTTTTTCTTCACCGCCTCTTCATCGGTACTAATTGTCGCTCTCGGCTGGTTGATTACCGATAAAATCGTAGAACCTCGGCTGAAGACTCAGCAGGCAATCGATGGCGACCTGTCAGATCTCCCCACCTTGGCAACACTCAGTCCTGACGAACGCAAGGGCTTGCGAGCGGCGTTATGGGGCATGTTCGTCGCCATAGCCTTTCTCGTTGCCACTGCGTGGCCAGAGACGTCATCGTGGCGCGGACCTGGGGGATCACTCACAGAATCCGGCGCCCCTCTCATGGCTTCTATCGTGTCTCTCATCTTTATCCTGTTCCTCTTCCCCGGTGTAATCTACGGGGTAGTTGCAGGTACGGTAAAAAGCTCTAAAGATATTATCGACGGCATGAGCAAAGCGATGACAACCATGGCCTACTATCTGGTAATCATGTTTTTCATCTCGCAGTTTATCTACTCTTTTGGTCAGTCCAACCTGGGCATACTGTTAGCGGTTGAGGGAGCTGAATTATTGAAGGCCGCAGCGCTACCCCAGGCACTTACCATAACGGGTATCGTGTTGATCACGGGAATTCTAAATCTCTTTGTCGGATCGGCATCTGCGAAATGGGCACTACTAGCCCCCATTTTTGTGCCCATGTTGATGGAACTGGGCATATCGCCCGACCTTACCCAAGCCGCTTATCGTGTGGGCGATTCCACCACCAATATTATCACGCCGCTTATGCCCTACTTTCCGTTGGTAGTCGTCTATTGCCAGCGATACATCAAAAACTCCGGGATCGGCACCGTAGCCGCATTAATGATCCCTTACTCAATCACCTTCATTGTCTGCTGGACTATGTATCTTCTGGGCTATTGGGCGCTTGGCATTCCACTGGGACTGCAGTCGAGTTACTCCTTCCCTTGAATGGAAGCGTAAACAGTGACGCTTAGTATCTGATCCTTACCAGGGATATCTGACCTAATCCAGCTTTTGATAACGGGTAAAACTCGGCCAGCAACGCTCTAATCGATTAGAGCCAAACAATTGTTCAGCAGCCTCATAGGTATCACGATAGTAGGCGACAATTTGGGCCTCCAGGCCCGGGCTTAATCCCTCGTTTTTTTCCGAGGCATTAACCAGTTTACCGAAGTCAGGCGGCGAATAGGGTATTCCGATAAATTGAGTGACTTCTCGCATACCGACTTCAGTAATCATTTCTTCATAAATTTGGAAGTGAATCTCATTTGGACGGAATGTTTTCTTGAGATTTTCAATTGTGTTTTCATATCGAGATCGAATTTCAACTTTCGGGGTGACAAAATATTCTTCTAGCTGTTTGCTTTCGCCCGCTGAATCCCTGTATCTGCGATCTTTGAACCTCTTCATTCTCAATGCAGACCATATTCGCTCGAACGGATCACGCATAACAAACAGTACTCTAATCTGAAACCCTCTCTCACAGAGCTTACTACGGATATATTGGAACGCCTCTGGTGGCAGCGCACAGTAGGATGGGGTTAGATCTCCGACCAGTTTGGTTTTATCGTTTTTTCTAGCGAGGCTGTAAAAGTAATCAAAGTAATTATTGGTGTCTCTTAAAAAGTCCAAGCGCTTGAATAGGTGCGGATGATTCAGTGTAAGCAGCGAATTACTATTCGCTAAAGCTTTCACGCTTGCCAGTACCTCATCAGAGAATTTTTTACAGTCGGGCACATAAAGAGAATCGAATACATGATACTCCTTAGCAAAACCGAACTCCGCGACAGGCTGCTCACTGAGATAATCGTGAAGCCATGATGTCCCGCTTTTAGGACAACCGACGCCGAGTAAAAATGTTTTTGCAACGCTCACCTGATTAACGTTTTACCTCATCATGCAATAAACGACTCTGTTAACCATCTTTACTACCGCCACTAAACTATGTGGTTATTCAACATCGTCAAACGTGCAGCATAAACGGGAAACCGTCCTTGCTCCACTAAAAAAATCCGCTGGAGGGATCCGGCGTTCTGAAACCCCAGACAGTAAAACGCCCTGACCGTAACCGATCAGGGCGTTTTGATTTAGAAG
>JBLIEI010000039.1:0-43259 GCA_047633055.1 Halieaceae bacterium
AGCGCCTTTTTATCACCCGCCGCGACGGTTGAGAAACGAGTAAAGTCCAGGCCATTGGGGATGGCTACGAGCTTGTCCGGGTCAACGCCCCACAGTAGTGCTTTGATATCGTCGACACCGCCTTCAGATACACTGGCGATGCGAGACATCCGTTTGAGGGTGAAGTAGTAAAGGAGTTTCATCCTGACGCTGAGACGCGCCTTGACCCCGTGAAAAACGCCGACCACTTTGACTTTTTCCGGGCCAAAGAGAGATGCCAGTGCACCGATAGGCATAGCACGCCACATGTGACAGTCCACTAAGTCAACACGGTGACGCTGAATCAATTGCTTGATTTTGATGACGGTGCCGGGGCAGCGCCAGGTGACCTGGTGCTTGTTGAGATCCAGGTAGACGACATCGTTGGCTATTTCCGCCATTTTGTTATGGCCGTCATCGGCGCCAGTTAAATAACAGACAATGTTGTTGAAATGGCCATCACCGGCTTTCACGATATCGTTAAATAAAGAGGAATCCCGGTTATAGGTTCTGAAAATATGCAGAATAGTTTTCATTATGGCTGCTGGTTTCCAGTGGGCAGTGCCTGCATAAGGGCTGCGATCTGTGGCATAATTCCAGCTGAGCTGATGAGGTGATTTAGAGCAATAAAAACTGCGGTGCGGCTTGCGTGTAGAGTCACAATTGGGGTTTCCCGGTCATGGCTTTCGTCGCACTATAGCTGTTTTTCCATCTGGCGGATAACCGCAGTTGTCCTCATCAATTGAACTAACACAGCGCTAAAATTAAGGCGTGACGATAACAAATATTGACCCGGGTCGCAAAAAGCCGCGATCCGTAATTTTCCCGAGATTTTCTAGAGATTTAACAGGTGACATCATCATTTCAGACGGCGGGAGGAGAATCCCCGCGAGCAATCGACCATGCGCTGGCTTGTATGCTGGGCCTGGCAATTGCCATTCCGGCCTATCTTGGGGGCGACTATTCCTTCAAGCCGGTTTTCTATGCTCTTGTTATCCTACCTACGTTATTACTACTGCCGTTTGGGAAAGTAAGCCTACGAGAGGTTTGGAGGTCAGCTGCAGTGATTTTTCTGCTGGTGGTGCCGCTGCTTTATTGGTCCGCCAGTAATTTGTGGTCGACCCAGCCGGACAACTTCCTGCCGTTCCTGCGGCGCTCGCTGGTGGTATTCGTGTTCGTGGTGGCGGTTGCTCATGCCGTGTTGCGACTGGGCCCGGACTTTCGTAATTACCTGGATCTGGCGCTGGTGTTAGTGGCGATAGGCGCCGCGCTCCACCTCGGTAGCCTGCTATTTATGGACTCCAGGGGGGCACAGTGGCGTTTGGGGGATGGCTCTGTATTCCGGCGTTCGCTGCATGCCTCCCACTATTTTGGGTGCTTCGCCAGCTACGGTCTGGTCAGGTGCTATCAGCAGCCCAGCTTTAGAGATGCGATACCCTATCTTGTTAGCGTATTACTTTGTGCCGGGTTTGTGTTCAGCACCGAATCTCGCGGCACCATTGGCAGTCTCTTGGTGATTGCTCTGCTGGTCTCGGGTCTATGGTATCGCCGCTATAGTCATGCGGTGGTCCTCCTCCTCCTTATTGGACTGGGCAGCTACGCCAGCTACGGTGCGCTGGTGGAGCGGGGTATGAGCTACAGGATGGAGATTTGGCAACAAACTTGGCCGCTTGTGCGGGATAATTTCTGGGGTGGCATCGGTTTGGGCACGCCACTGAATGTGAGCTACGGAAACTCCCTGGTGGCGCCCCATGCACATAATCTATATCTGGACCTGCAGGCGCGCTCAGGCGTATTTGGTCTGCTACTGTTTTTACCGATTGTGGTTTTGGTGGCTAGCCGGTGTTTTAGGCCCGATAAGGAAGAGCAGGTCTACCTGATAATGATGTTGTTCTTTTTGCTATGCATGTTAACCGATGTGCACAAACCAATAAATTCGCCATCCACTGTGTTCGTAGTATTCTGGTTACCGCTGGCTGCACTGCTGGTCACCGTTTCTGTCGCGGGCTTCACCAAAAGAACAGGCAGCGACGGTACTATTCATAGTATCGGGCAACAAGAGCACAGTAGATGACTTCCAAGGCAGTGATTTTTGGTGGCAATGGGCAACTCGGTCGAGAGCTTCAGACCCGTCTGCCTGGGGCGTGGCACTTTGAGGCCCCCGCCAGGGCGCAGTTGGATATTGCTGCCGCAGATATAGAGTTGTTGACTAGCGAGTTGCGGCGCCTGGCCCCGGAGGCTGTCATTAATGCAGCGGCCTATACCGCTGTTGATCTCGCCGAATCCGAGCGGGAGCAGGCGCATCTGACCAACGCAATGGCCCCCGCAAAGTTGGCCCGTGTTTGTGCGGACCTGAACATCCGCCTGATCCATGTTTCAACCGATTTCGTGTTCGATGGCAGGGCAACCGAGCCCTATTTGCCAGAACATGAATGCAATCCCATCGGCGTGTACGGCGCCAGTAAACTGGCTGGCGAGCAGGCCGTGATGGCGGCTCATCCAGAAGCAATAATTGTTCGCACCAGCTGGCTGTACTCTCGCTTTGGCGCTAATTTTGTAAAAACCATGCTGCGCCTGATGGCAGAGCGCGAATCCCTTGCTGTGGTAGCCGATCAGGTGGGCACACCCACCTGGGCTGCAGGGCTGGCGCAGGCAGCGTGGTCGGCGGCAGAACACCCCGGACTGCACGGCATTTATCATTGGAGTGATAATGGGGCATGTAGCTGGTATGACTTCGCGGTGGCAATTCGGGACGAGGCACGCGACCTCGGGCTTTTGACCCGCACTATTGAAATAAACCCAATACCCGCTTCAGATTACCCAACCACCGCTGCGCGACCCGCCTATAGTGTCCTTGATAAAAACAGCAGTTGGCGAGACCTTAGGCTTCCTGCTGTGCCATGGCGGCAGCAATTACAACGAATGCTTTTAGAGCTGCAGGAACATGAGAATGACTGACACTTTACTGGTCACAGGTGCCGCCGGCTTTATCGGTGCCAATTTTGTCCGCTATTGGATGGCAAACCACCCCGATGATCGTGTGGTTGCCTATGATGCACTAACCTATGCGGGAAATCGGTTAAACCTTGAGGCTCTGTACCACAAGCCCAATTTTCACTTCGTTCACGCGGATATCTGTGATTACGACACGGTCTTCAACACCCTAAACGAACACCAGGTGAACGTGCTCGTACATTTTGCTGCGGAAAGCCATGTGGACCGCTCTATTACGGGCCCGGATGCCTTTATCGAAACCAATATCGTAGGGACACATACGCTGCTTAAAGCGGCTAAGGAAGTATGGCTAGGCGATGAGCAGAATCGGCCGCATCGTTTTCACCATGTTTCCACTGACGAGGTTTATGGTTCTCTGGCGGTGGATGCCCCCGGATTTTATGAGGACCAGAAGTACGAACCCAACTCACCCTATTCAGCCAGCAAAGCGGCTTCTGACCATCTTGTGCGGGCCTACCACCATACCTACGGACTGCAGGTAACAACCAGCAACTGCTCCAATAACTATGGGCCGTTCCACTTCCCTGAAAAATTGATTCCGTTATGCTTGACAAACATTCTGCGAGGCTTGCCGCTGCCTGTGTATGGCGACGGCAGTAATATTCGCGATTGGCTGTATGTTGAAGACCACTGTCAGGGCATTGAGCAGGTGATCAAGAAGGGCGTTGTCGGTGAGACCTACAATATTGGCGGTAACAACGAGTGGCGCAACCTCGATATTGTACAGCTCTTGTGCCAACGACTGGACGCTCGTTTTATAGCTGACGCAACGCTGAGCCAACGTTACCCTGACGCGCCGCAGGCTAACGGCGGCCGCGCCAGAGACCTGATCAAATTTGTAGAGGACCGTGCCGGCCACGACTGGCGCTATGCTATTGATGCCAGCCGCATCAGCAACGAGCTGGGTTACAACCCGAGGGAAAGTTTCGAAACAGGCATCGAACGCACCCTGGATTGGTTTCTGGCCAATGAAGACTGGTGGCGGCCCCTTCTGCCCTAGCGGCCCCTAGTCAAAAAGGGGAATCTCATCCCAAGGCAGCCCTTGCCGGTCTTTGCCTGACAACTGCGGCTCTTCGCCGCTGATGAGTGGCCATTCGATAGCCACTGTTGGGTCGTTCCAGGCCAGACTGATCTCGCTTTCGGGATGGTAGGGCTGTGTACACTTGTACTGAAAATCAGCGAACTCAGAGGTGACGTAAAAGCCGTGGGCAAACCCGGGTGGTATCCACAACATCTGGTGGTTTTGTACGTCCAGTGTCACCCCGAACCACTGGCCCAGAGTGGGCGACGAGCGTCTTAGATCAACCACCGCATCGAAAACACTACCTGAACTGGCGCGTACTAATTTGCCCTGGGTAAATTCGGTCTGATAATGCATGCCGCGCAGGATTCCGCCTGCGGAGCGACTGTGGTTGTCCTGCACGAAGTTCAGGTCAAAGCCCGCTTCCTTGAAGTTTTGAGCGTTCCAGCTTTCCAGAAAATAGCCCCTGTAATCACCGAATACCTTGGGTGTGAGCAAGAAAACATCCTTGAGTGGAGTGGGCTCAAAAATCACAGAAAAACCTCGCCGTCTTCGCGCAACAGGTTTTTCAGGTATCGGCCATAGCCGCTTTTTTCCAACGGTGCGGCCAGTGCCAGCAGTTGTTCCGCGTCTATATACCCCATGCGGTATGCCACCTCCTCGGGACATGCGATTTTCAGGCCCTGCCTCTCCTCGACTACCCGAATAAAGTTTGCCGCGTCCAGCAGTGAGTTATGAGTGCCGGTGTCCAGCCAGGCTGTGCCTCTGCTCATTACCTCAACGTGGAGATCCCCACGCTCTAGATACACTTTATTAACGTCGGTGATCTCCAACTCGCCGCGGTGGGAAGGTTGAATATTCTTGGCGATATTGATGACGTCGTTGTCATAAAAGTACAAGCCGGTTACCGCATAGTGGGAGCGAGGATTTTCAGGTTTTTCCTCGATGTTCTGAGCTACGCCGGATTTGTCGAAAGACACCACGCCGTAACGCTGGGGGTCCTGCACATAGTAGGCAAAAACTGAGGCGCCTTGCTGCCTCGCTGCGGCTGAGGTTAGCTTCTCACTGAAGCCACCGCCGTAAAAAATATTATCGCCCAGCACCAGGCTGGCCGGAGAATTACCAATGAAGTTTTCAGTGAGAATAAAGGCCTGCGCCAGACCGTCGGGGCTGGGTTGCACCGTGTACTGGATACTGAGACCCCACTGACTGCCATCGCCCAGTAGGTCGGCAAACGCCTGTTGGTCTCTGGGGGTAGTGATCACCATTACGTCGGTGATTCCGGCTAGCATGAGCGTGGCCAGGGGATAGTAAATCATGGGCTTGTCGTAGACCGGCATTAATTGTTTGCTGACGGTACTGGTCAGTGGGTGAAGTCGTGTCCCCGAGCCGCCAGCCAGAATGATGCCCTTGTAGTTAGTTGTCGCCACGTGTACTCCCAATCATTTAGGCGGGATTATAGGCATATTTCAGGTAAGGGGCACGAATCGGTAGTGTTTTTTGTCATATTATGAAGTTGAGAAGGGGTGGTTTTTTGATCAATCACTGGTAGAATCCGGCTCCTTTGACTGCTTAAACCGCATGCTTTACTTTTTACGCGGCTTCCCTGATACGGGCGGCCTCGTGACTTAAACGACTTTAAGGTATTGATCATCAGGCATCTCGACTCAGTCAACAGCAAGCCGCTGGCAGAACCGACTATTGGCGTTGAGGTCGATGTCGATGTCGATACTACCCCGTTGTCGATGGCCCAGAAACCATTACGCATTGCACTGCTGGGTTACCGCAGCGCGCCGTTTGGTGGCGGACAGGGTGTTTACCTGAATTACCTCAGTAAGGCCCTGGTTGATGCCGGTCACAGCGTTGACGTTATTTCTGGACCGCCCTATCCGGTTCTGGATTTGCGTGTACGGTTGATAGAGCTGCCCAGCCTCGACCTGTTTGAAAACGGTCTGGATTCTTTGCGCCTTCGACATCTGCGCTCGATGAGCAATATAATCGAGTGGAGCAGCAAGCTTACTGGCGGCTTTGCCGAGCCCTACACCTTTGGCCGCCGTGCGCTGAAGTATCTTCGACGGCACCGGCAAGAATATGATTTGATCCACGACAATCAGAGTCTTAGCTACGGCATGTTGCAGTTGCAGCGCGAAGGCTTCCCACTGGTGACCACGGTGCACCACCCGGTAACCAGTGATTTGAGAATCGCACTGGGGGCTGCCCCGCGCTGGCACCAACGCCTGTTGATTCGTCGTTGGCATTCGTTTCTGCGTATGCAGAAAAAAGTGGTGAAACAGCTGCGCAACGTAGTCACCGTGTCGGACTGTTCCCGCCAGGATATTGCGCGTGATTTCGGCCTGCAGCCCGCCGGCATCAGCCTGGTATACAACGGTATCGATACCGAGACCTTTCGCCCGCTACCCCAGGTTGAGCGCCTGCCTATGCGATTGATGGCCACCGCCTCAGCAGATGCGCCGCTCAAGGGCGTGCGTTATTTACTTCGGGCTTATGCGCAGTTGTTGCAACAATTTCCGGAACTCGAATTGCTGATGGTGAGCAAGCCGCAGCCGGGTGGCAGAACTGAGCGCCTGGTAGCGACTTTGGGGCTGACAGATAAAGTTAAGTTTGTGAGCGGCATCAGCACGCAGGAAATGGTTCATTACTACGCTCAGGCTAGCATTGCGATCGTGCCTTCGGTGTATGAGGGCTTTGGATTGCCGGCTGGTGAAGCCATGGCTTGTGGCGTTCCGGTGGTTTCAACCAATGGGGGCGCGCTACCGGAAGTCGTTGGCGAAGCTGGTGTCATTGTGCCGGTCAAGTCGGTGGATGCAATGGCCGACGCAATCGGCGACTTGCTTGCCGATGAGCCACGTCGCGCTGAGCTGTCAGTGGCCGGTCGACAGCGCATTCTGGAGAAATTTAGCTGGCAGGTTTGCGCCGCTGAAATGGTGAATTATTATCGCGCAGTGTTAGACAATGCAGACCGTTAACTTTAAGCACTTTCCGCTCACGCCCGGTGACCGCGTGCTGGACCTCGGTTGTGGGGAGGGCCGGCATGTGATTTCGGCCTATGTTGAAGAGAGTGTCGAATCTTTTGGTGTCGACCTCTCTGTTGCTGACCTCAAGACAACTCTAGGTAAATTCAAAGATTTTGAACAACCCGAAGATGGCGGGAGAGCGTTCGGTCTGGCCTCAGCCAATGCCCTGGAATTGCCTTTTGCCGACGCTACTTTTGATAAGGTCATCTGTAGCGAGGTGCTGGAGCATATTCCCGACTACCAGGGCGCGCTGGCAGAAATTCAGCGGGTGCTTAAGCCCGGAGGCCTTTTGTGTGCCAGTGTCCCCAGGCGCTGGCCGGAGAAAATTTGCTGGGCACTCAGCGAGGCTTATCATCTTGTTCCCGGCGGCCATATACGTATCTTTCGCGCCAGCGAACTGCGTGGGGATATCGAGGCGCTGGGGTTTCAGCACTACTATCGACACTGGGCGCATGCTCTGCACGCGCCTTTTTGGTGGTTGAAGTGTCTGTTTTGGAAAACGCAGGACAGCAATTGGCTGATTGCACGATATCATCGTCTATTAATCTGGGATCTGATGGAAAAACCTGCAGTGACCCGAACCTTAGAGGCCTGTATGAACCCCCTGATAGGCAAGAGTGTGGTGATGTACTTTCGTAAAGAGGCAGCGTCGTGAGTGGTTTGTATCTAAGCAGGGGCTTGTTTCCCGAGGAATTCTTGCGGCCCACTGTGGATTTCGTGCTGGGAGTGCAGCAGCCAAGCGGGGAGATTCCCTGGTTTGAAAGCGGTTACACGGATCCCTGGGATCATGTAGAAGCGGCCATGGGCCTGTCTATTGCAGGCGAACATGAGGCGGCTGCGCTAGCCTATCGCTGGCTCTATTCCATGCAGTTGGTTGACGGCAGTTGGTGGGCTTCGTACCGCGGCGGAGAAATTGATAACAGCGAGCGTCGAGAATCGAACTTCGTCGCTTATGTTGCAACAGGCGTATGGCACCACTTTTTAGTTACCGGCGATCGCGACTTTTTGCGGGCGATGTGGCCTATGGTGGAGCGCGCAATCAATTTTGTGTTGGCTTTGCAATCTGAATACGGCGATATCGATTGGGCCGTTGACGCAGATGGCGTAGCCAAGGGAGATGCTCTGGTGACCGGTTGCAGTTCTATCTACAAGAGCCTGGAATGCGCCCATAATATCGCCGTCAGTCTGGGCGAGCATCGTCCCCAGTGGCTGCAGGCGCGTACCTTACTGGGTCAGGCCCTGCGATTTAGGCCTGAGCGGTTCGACCGCACCTGGGAAAGTAAATCGCGGTATTCTATGGACTGGTTTTATCCGGTGCTGGTAGGAGTCTACCCACAGATAGAGGCCCGAGGGAGGCTCGCCGAACGCTGGGATGAATTTGTCGAAGATCAAATGGGCTGTCGCTGTGTCGCAGATCAGCCCTGGGTCACAGTGGCCGAATCCTGCGAACTGGTTATGGCCCTGCTGGCTGCAGGAGACCATCCGCGGGCGGTCGAGGTCTATAGCTGGCTACACCAGTGGCGCAATCAGGACGGTTCCTACTGGACAGGCTATCAGTTAGTCGAAGATCTGCTCTGGCCGGATGAGAAGCCGACCTGGACGGCGGGGGCTATTTTGTTGGCGGCAGACGCACTTACTGAACATACCGGTGCTGCGCGTTTGTTTACTGAGGTCAATCTGCTACCTGAAGAATCGGTGGGCAGCGGGGCAGCACTGCGCAAAAGCGAGTGAGCGTTAAGCGCGTTTGAGCAGCGCCAGCGAATTAATTAAACCAAGCGATTCAAACAGGCCCGACGCCATTGCCATGCGGTAGATCGCGTGGGGAGCCTGGCCGCCTTTGTGGGCCTCGGGAAATACATCGTGAATGGCAAGGGTGCCCCCTCTCGCTATCAGTGACGCCCAGCAGCGATAATCAGTCAAAGCGGCATCTAGGCTGTGACCCCCATCGATAAAGACCATACCCAACGGAGTCTGCCAGTGTTTGGCTGCGGCCTCAGAACCACTGACGATGGGGACCACCTGTTGGTCTATGCCGGCAAGAGTGATATTGCGGCGGAACTCTCGAAAGGTATCGACTACCCCTATACTGGTATCGTACAGATCAGGATCGTGAAAAAACTCTCCCAGCTGGTGTTCTTCTGAACCGCGATGGTGGTCAAGGGCAAATACGGTGTTGCCCGTCTCCCGGCAAGCCAGACCCAAATAGATAGTGGACCTACCGCAGTAACTGCCGATTTCCAGAACCGGCCCCAGGGGCGCGACATAGATAGCCTGCTGGTATAGCGCCTGGGCCTCATCGTCTGCGAGAAATCCTTTTATCTGGTCAATGTCAGCGGGCAGGCCGGGAATCATGCGCGGAATCCTGAATGGATGAAGCTGGCAAAAATAGCGGCTTTACAGGGTATTAGCAAGGGCTGAAGCGGCCGGCGAGCGTGCTATCATGGGAAAAATCAACCCCGCCGTTCCACCACTTTGCTACCACGAGGACCTTCCTGACCATGAAACTTCGCATGCCCAGCTTCGATCAGGCCCGTGTGCTTGTGCTCGGCGACATCATGCTCGACCGTTATTGGCACGGCGCTACCTCAAGAATTTCACCGGAGGCGCCGGTACCGGTGGTCAAGGTTGAGCAGATTCATGACCGGCCAGGCGGTGCAGGCAATGTTGCGCTAAATATCGCGGCCCTTGGTGTGGCCGCATCTTTGAGAGGTTTTACTGGCGACGATGAGATGGCAGATTCTTTGCAGGATATGTTGCAAGGAGCCGGTGTCGAATGTGATTTCTTACGTGATGCTAACAACCCGACCATCACCAAATTGCGAGTTATCAGCCGTCATCAGCAGCTAATTCGCTTGGATTTTGAAGAACCGCAAGCTGCGACGGCGGGCAGCAGTAAGCTCGCCGATGGGCTGGAGGTTTTACTTGCCGATCGCGGCGCATTGGTGTTGTCAGATTACGCCAAGGGTACTCTCGACGATCCACAGCCTCTGATAAATGCTGCCAGGAAGCTCAAGGTGCCCGTTCTTGTTGACCCCAAAGGCACTGATTTTGAACGCTATCGCGGTGCAACCCTGTTAACACCTAATCTGCATGAGTTTGAGGCGGTAGTCGGTCACTGCGCGACGGAACAGGAACTGGTGGAGCGCGGCGAAAAGCTGATGAAGCAATTGGATCTCGGCGCTCTGTTAGTCACCCGAGGTGAGCATGGTATGACGCTGCTGCGTCCGGGAGAAGAGGAGATGCACTTGCCGGCGCGCGCGCGCGAAGTATTTGACGTGACCGGCGCCGGTGACACTGTCATTGCCATGCTGGCATCGGCTATTGCCGGTGGCGCCAGTATTCCCGAGGCGGTAGGCCTGGCGAATATCGCCGCCAGTATCGTCGTTGGAAAATTAGGGACAGCCGCAGTGAGCGTCCCGGAATTGCGCCGGGCGGTACTCGAAGATCAAGGCTCCGAGAGGGGAGTGGTCAGTCTCGAACAGCTGGAAATAGCCATTGCCGATGCCCGTAGTCACGGCGAGCGAGTGGTATTTACCAACGGCTGTTTCGACATTATTCACGCCGGACATGTCGCCTACCTGGAGCAGGCTCGTCGGTTAGGTGACCGACTGATTGTTGCGGTCAATAGCGATGCCTCGGTGAGGAAACTCAAGGGTAAGGGTAGGCCTATCAACCCTCAGGATCGGCGTATGGCGGTTCTGGCGGGTTTGGAGTCAGTGGACTGGGTGCTGTGCTTCGATCAGGACACGCCGCGACCGCTGCTAAACGCACTGAAGCCTGACGTATTGGCAAAAGGTGGCGACTACGATAAAGAAGGTGTGGTCGGTTGGGAGATTGTGCAAAAGTATGGTGGTGAGGTGCAGGTTTTAGCGTTCGTTGAGAACGTATCAACTACCGCCATCGTCACCAAGATTCAGCAGGACTCAGACTGAATTCAACTCGATCGCCAGTTTGGCAGCGGCAACATTGGCGGTGAGGTGTTGTGGGTTAATGGTCCCGACAATGGCAGACGTGGTAGCAGCGTGTTGAAAAATCAGGTTCATGCTGGCTTGCACCGGGTCGGGATAGTCTTCCGCCAGGTGGCCACTGGCCAGCGCTTTTTTAATCATTACTGCGGTATCCAGCTCTAGGCATTTATCGAGTACCGGAACCTCCTCCTGTTGGCCGAGGTTGTACGTAACCATCAATACATCGCACAGTTCAGCTGCAGCCAAGCCACCGGCGACAGATTTAGTGGATATACCAAAGGCGCGAATCTTACCGGCGCGCTTGAGATCGCCTAGCGCCTCAAGTGTCCCCATGGCGGTAATAATTTTTTCATCTTCGCCGTTGGAGTGCACCAGAACCAAGTCGATAACATCGCAGCTCAGCCGCTCTAAACTCCGTTCGACAGAGTAACGGGTGTGCTCAGGACTAAAATCGAAGCGTGACTGCCCGTGCTCAAACTCTTCGCCAACCTTGCTGCAAATAACCCAGCGTTGTCTTTGCCCTTTCAGTAGCTCGCCCAGGCGCTGTTCGCTGTTACCGTATGCCGGGGCGGTATCAATCAGGTTGATTCCCAGGTCTTGTGCCACTCCCAGCAAGTGAGTTGCAGTTCTGTCGTCGGGAATCACAAACTGTTGCGGATACTTTACGCCCTGGTTGCGGCCGAGTTTGACAGTACCCAGTCCGATTGGGCTAATCTGAATTCCGGTGCTACCGATTGTTCGCAACCAGTCTTTCAAAACAGACTATCCCAGGCGGTTGACGCTATCGTGGGTTTGGGCAGATGTTCAAGCAAGCTTAGATCCTGTGGATGGTTAGGGCGCAACGCGTTTTCCGACAGATGCCGCTCAATCTCGTTGCCCAGGTCGGGGCTCAAACTCAGCTTGGTAGGCCACGCCACCAGGGTGTTCGCTGCCGAATCCACCGCGCCTACAAAAGCGCGATCCGGTCGTAGTAGGGCACTCTGGCGAGGTTCTGCCCGGTCAAGCTTAATGGTGCGCCACTCGCACCGCCCAAAGTCGAGCCACGGTAGTAACTCGGCTAGCTCCCGCTGGGCTTTAGCGATCAAAACCTCCGGTGGCTCGTCGATATTCTCCGTCGCCAGATCGCCTCCCAGATACCAGACGGGCTCACCCGCTAGCGTTTTGTGACTGGATATGGTCAGGCGGGGGGAGGGGTTTCCGCCAGTACAGTGACCATAAAATGATTGCTGGTACTCGTGCTTAACGATCACCTGCTGCAGTGGTCGGCGTTGCATTTGGGGGCTGTCGGCCCCCAGTTGATGCAGCATGGCCTCGTTGCCCACACCGGCAGTGAGTAACAGTCGGGTGGGAATAACGTCACAACCGGGCAGGGCGATGGAGGCGCCGTGCTCGTTGCGCTGCAAGCTGGAGGTGGACCAGTCCACCTGAAAGATGGCGTCACGCTGTCGCTGGGCGAGGCTGGCCACTACAGACGGCATATCCAGAACCAGATCGACAAGGCGATAGACCTGACCTTGAAACTGCACATGGTTGAGTGCTGCAGGGAAGTTTTTTCTGGCTAACTTCTCCACCTTGCCGCGCAACATTTTGCTGGCGAAAAAGGAACTCATACGAGACTGCAGATTACCGCCTGACCAGAGATAGAAATCTTCACTTAATACTTTACTGCCGCGCAGATCGACTGCGCCCTTGCCCGCGAGACAGTCACGCCAGGCGGCCGGCATGGCTGAAATTGCCTCTGAGCCACCGCTCCAGGCTCCGCCCAAAGCATATTTTATGCCACCATGAATCATGCCCTGTGAGGCCATGGTCTGGAAGCCGCCGAGAGCTTCCTGCTCGAACAGCACAGCGCTATAGCCTTTGTTGCGCAATTGGTTCAGAGCCCAGAGCCCGGCGATGCCGCCGCCGATAATGGCTATATCAATGTGTAGTTGTTTTTGATCCATGATCCGTAAGACAAAAATGTAAGGCGTCATTATAGCCCGAATCCTTTGTCCAAAACTGTTCCGGATACTGGCTACTGCGACGAGCTGACGCTATGCTGCCCGCAGGTAAGAGTACGGACTTCATCATGCGTTATTTTTATTGCGCTCTTTTCTATGTGCTGGTGCCTTTTTTGGTACTGCGCATGCTGCTGCGTTCACGACGCGCACCGGCCTATCGTCGGCGCCTGGCTGAGCGCTTGGCGCACTTCGATCGGGGTGCTCTCGATCAGATCAAGCCCTCTCTCTGGGTGCATGCGGTGTCGGTGGGTGAAGCTATCGCTGCTGCGCCCATTATCGAAGCTCTGTTGCTCGACTATCCCGGTCATCAACTG
This sequence comes from Halieaceae bacterium, assembly GCA_047633055.1. Classification (GTDB taxonomy): domain Bacteria; phylum Pseudomonadota; class Gammaproteobacteria; order Pseudomonadales; family Halieaceae; genus CALJFL01. The sequence goes on from JBLIEI010000039.1 coordinate 13,375, forward strand.
GTGGTAACCACCACCACTCCAACCGGGTCTGAACGCGTTCGTGCGCTATTTGGTACACGGGTTTTCCACGTCTATGCGCCCTGGGATTTACCCGGCGCCACCTGTCGATTTCTGGATGCGGTCCGGCCAAGCCTATTGCTGTTGATGGAGACGGAGCTGTGGCCAAATATGATTCATCACACCGCTGCCCGTGGCTGTCCAATTCTACTGGCCAACGCCCGCCTCTCTGAGCGCTCGGCTCGCGGCTATGACCGAGTTCGCGGACTGACCCGCCCAATGTTAGGCAAACTTACCCAGGTTGCCTGTCAATCCGTTGCCGATGGTGAACGTTTTCAGCAATTGGGGCTTGCGGCGGATCGAATTCAGCTTACCGGGAGTATCAAATTTGATATCAGCCTGGGTGAAGAGCTGCAGGCAAGTGCCAGGCAGTTGCGGTTGGCTTGTGGTGCAGACCATCGTATCGTTCTCGTCGCGGCGAGCACTCATGCCGGCGAGGATGAGCAAATTTTGAGCGCGTTTTGCGAAGTTCGAGCATGCTATGCAGATGCACTATTAATTTTGGTGCCCCGCCACCCGGAGCGCTTTGATAGGGTCTATCAACTGGCGCAGGAATCCGGATTCAAGGTGCTGCGGCGCTCTTCGGGTGTTAATCCAAACAGCGACACCGAGATCCTCCTGGGCGATACCATGGGCGAGCTATTACTGTTACTGGGTGTGGCCAGCGTGGCCATAGTCGGCGGCAGCCTGGTAGACCATGGTGGGCACAATGTTCTGGAAGCGGCGGCCTGGGGCGCTCCGGTAGTCACCGGGCCTTACATGTTTAACTTTGCCGAGATCAGCGATCTTATGGTCAATGCCGGCGCCATGATTCGACTTGATAAGCCAGATGGTCTAACGGCCTGTTTGCTGGAATTGCTCGGACAACCCCAGCAGCGGCAACAAATGGGCAGCGCCGGCCTTGAAGTCATCGGACAAAACTGTGGTGCTAAAGCGCGATTGCTGGCAATGATAGCGGAATATCTGCCCGGGAGGCACGACTAACAAGCCCCGGACAAACTGCTCGCCCCTATTCGGTGCTAGTCGTGGGCGGCGGAGGGGTAATCAAAAATGAATCAAGCCTATTCACGTCTTCCGGGCTCAGTAAGCCAGCCTGCTCCTTAAGCGACAGCACGTTCACAATATAATCGTAGCGGCTATTGGCGTAATCACGCTGGGCGGCGAACAGCGTGTTCTGTGCGTTGAGGACATCGACCACGTTTCGGGTGCCAACTTCATATCCCGCCTGGGTTGCATCCAGAGCGCTGCTCGAGGACACGATGGCCTGCTTGCGTGCTGCCACTCGTGAGACGTCGCTTACCACAGTCATGTGCAGGGAACGGGCATTGGTGACAGTGTTGCGCGAGAGGTTGATCCTGTTTTCCCTGGCGACATTGAATTCCTGGGCCGCCCTTCGGCGGTTCGCGCTAACCGCGCCGCCGCTGTACAGTGGCACGTCCAGACGCAGATTCCAGACGTTGGCGTCGGTGGCGGAATCTGGAGAGCGGTCAAAGGGCGTTGCCGGTGTCACCGTCAGGTCGCCTTCGACCTCGAAATCTGAATATTCATAGCTACCACTGACTTTCGGTGCGTGCTCCATCTTGTTAGCTTTCGCTGCCTGGCGGGCAGCTTCCTCGGCATAAGTGGAAGCCTTCAGGTTAAAATTGTTCATGAGTGCGAATTTAACCCACGCAGCACGATCGTTAGGCTCCGGTAAATTAATTTCAAAATCATCTTTTAACACGTTGAGGTTGCTGTGGCTCCTGCCGGTAAGCACCGATATGCGCTCCAAAGCAACCAAAACATTATTCTCGTCGACGATGCGATTAACCCGCGACAAGTCAAAGGCAGCCTGTGCTTCATAGACATCGGTAATGGCAATCAAGCCCACCTCGAAGCGCTGCTGGGTCTGCTCGAGTTGGCGTTCGAAGGCTCGTTCCTGTGCCTTGGAGGCCGCTAGATTATCCTGCGCCCGGAGCACCAGCAGGTATGCTTCTACCGTTCGGACGATCAGATTTTGCTGATTTGCGGCAAAGGTGGATTCAGCCTGCTTGGTCAACTCCTTACCTGATTGGAAGCTGAACCAGGCAGGGAGATCGAAAATGGCCTGACGCAGGCTCACCGCGTAGCCTTCGCGAGTAATATCAGTATTACTTAGCGTATCGGTTAGGATAATACCTACGCCAGATTGGTCAAAGCTTTCGGCCGCGAGGTCCTGGTCACTGTCGGTGTAATCGTAGTTAGCAGTTACCTGTGGCAACAGACGCGACAAACCGATATTTTCAGCCTCAATACTGGCCAGATATTGGGCTTGTTCGGCTTTTAGCTGGGCGTCATTTTCCAGCGCCAGTTCATAGATATCGCGTAATGAATCTGCCTGCGACGTCGTAGTAAAAATCGATAGAGTCAGCGCAAAAAGCGCAGCGCTCGAGCGTGTCATGTAATTTTCCTTAGTTTGGCGGGTACCAGAAACAGTAAGCAGTTTAGCAGCCTAAGCCAGTGCGCGCATGTAATTCAAGTGGTTGAAATCGTGCAATATACCGGTAGTCTGTATCCGGGTAAGTGCTACAATATCAGTTGGGTGGCAATGGAGTAGCGTTTGAAACACAGATGGCGTCCACGGATGGCATTGCCAGTTTGCCGATGACGAGGAGGGATGGATAATTGCAGCGAGCACTGAAAAAGCCCTACCGCGTTGACTTGGCTGGACTGCATGCAGTCTGCGAGGCTAATTATGCCCGGCTGAAGCTGCTGTTCCCCGATTACGAAACTAGCAATACGCGCGAATTCACTGTTGCTGACGCTCGAATTCGCATGGAAGTCACTGAGCGGGCTCGTTACACCACTATTTTCCAGCTTTTCCAGCAGCACCACCAGGGCGCGGACTGGCTGGGGCACCTGAAAATCGAAGTGCGTGCTTATCACGACGCTGGCATGCTCGAAGTTGGTGCATTCCAGTCTCAGCAGCAAATTCAGGCCCGTTATCAGTACCCGAACCATAGAATGCACCAACAGGATGAAAAAGCAGGCCAGAATCGGTTTCTAGCGGACTGGCTGGAGCACTGTCTTGAGAACGGTTGCGTGCAGACAGATCTTATAGCGCCCTTCATCGGGCCCTGACCGATCGCCCAGGCACCGAACAATGACTAGCTCGCAAAGCCTCTATCGCCAACTGCCGCATGCTGAAGGCTGTCTTCAGTTGGTACAACTTACCGATACGCACCTTTTCCGCAAGCAGGGCGGTACGCTGCTGGGGATGGACACCGACCACTCCCTGCAGTCGGTGATTGATTTGGTAAAGCGAGAGCGAGAATGCATCGATGGAATACTGGCCACTGGCGACTTATCAGACCAGGGCGCGCCAGAATCCTATCAACGGATAGAATCCTATTTCGAGCAGTTACCGGCAGAGCATTATTGGCTGCCCGGCAATCACGACGACATCGAGCAAATGCGCCTGGCAGCAGGTGACATACGCTTAGCCAGCGAATTACGCGGTGGCAACTGGCAGGTGTTAATGCTCAATTCGCAAATCCCGGGGGAAGTCGGCGGCGAATTGGGCGGCGATCAGCTGAATTTCTTAGAAAAGCAATTGGCCGATGCTAGTGAGGCCGAATTACACACCTTGATTTGCTTGCATCATCAACCAGTGCCTATTGGTTGTGCCTGGCTCGATGGGCAGATGACCTCCGACGCGGATCAATTCTTCCAGATCGTCGACCGCTTCTCCGGTGTTCGCGGCATTCTCTGGGGGCATGTCCACCAGGAAGTCCAGCAGCAGCGCGGCGAGGTGCTATTGATGGCTTCGCCATCTACCTGCGTACAATTTGCGCCTGGACAAGCAAACTTCAAGGCCGACAGCCTCGCTCCGGGGTATCGTTGGCTGGACCTGCTGGCAGACGGCCAAGTTAAGACGGGCGTGTCTCGTGTTACCGATCATCTCTGCCACGTTGATCTTGATTCGACGGGATATCTATAGCTAAAACGAACATTCCAACTATCCTCATGTACAATGGCGTCTTGATAATAGCGCCAAGTAGACTGAGGGAATGAGTCAATACACCGCCGAAGATATCGAAGTCCTTACCGGACTGGAACCCGTCCGAAAACGTCCGGGCATGTATACCGACACTACCCGCCCCAATCACCTCGCTCAGGAAGTTATTGACAATAGTGTCGACGAAGCGCTCGCTGGCCACGCGGATCAGATTGATGTCATTCTGCACAAGGACCAGTCGGTTACGGTAACCGACAACGGTCGCGGTATGCCGGTAGATATGCATCCGGAGCAGGGCAAGCCAGGTGTTGAAGTTATTTTGTCGACTCTTCATGCCGGCGGCAAGTTCTCTTCGAAGAATTACCAGTTCAGTGGTGGCTTGCACGGCGTTGGTGTTTCTGTCGTTAACGCTTTGTCTAAGCTGCTGGAAGTGACTATTCGGCGTGATGGTCAAGTGCATCAGATGTCTTTTTCCGGGGGTGAGAAAAAAACCGACTTAAAGGTGATTGATACCTGCGGCAAGCGCAATACTGGCACGGCGGTAAAGTTTACTCCCGACGGCAAGTATTTTGATTCAACCAATTTTTCGGTGTCTCGGCTCCGTCACGTGCTGCGTGCCAAAGCGGTGCTCTGTCCTGGCCTGCGGGTAAAATTCAAGGACGAGAAAAAAAACGAGACCGAGGAGTGGTATTACGAGGATGGGCTGACCGACTATCTAGCGGACGCCACCATCGACTTCCCCTGTATCCCCGACGAGCCGTTTGTCGGTAGCTTTAGTGGTACTAGTGAGGGCGTCGACTGGGCGTTACAGTGGTTGCCAGAAGGCGGTGAAGTGATTGCCGAGTCCTACGTCAATCTGATACCCACTGCGCAGGGTGGTACACATGTTAATGGACTGCGCACGGGCCTGCTCGATGCGATGCGGGATTTCTGCGAATTACGCAGCTTGCTGCCCAGAGGGGTAAAACTGACCCCTGATGACATCTGGGACCGCTGTTGTTATGTTTTGTCCTCCAAGTTGGAAGACCCGCAGTTTTCTGGACAAACCAAAGAGCGCCTATCTTCGCGCCAAGCCGCTGCTTTTGTTTCCGGTGTCGCCAAAGATGCCTTTAGTCTTTGGCTCAATCAACATACGCAGGAAGCCGAGCAGTTGGCGGAAATGTGCATAAACAATGCCCAGAGTCGTTTGCGTACCGCTAAGAAGGTAACTCGCAAAAAAGTAACAGCTGGACCGGCCTTGCCTGGTAAGTTGGCCGACTGTTCCGGTGAAGACCCGGCGCGGGGTGAGCTGTTTCTGGTTGAAGGCGACTCCGCGGGTGGTTCTGCCAAGCAAGCCAGAGACCGCGAATTTCAGGCAATTCTTCCTCTGCGCGGAAAGATCCTGAACACTTGGGAGGTGGACTCTCAAGAAATTCTGGCTTCTCAGGAAGTGCACAATATTTCAATTGCCCTGGGCATTGACCCAGCCTCAGATGACCTGTCCGGCCTCAGGTATCACAAAGTGTGTATTCTGGCAGACGCGGATTCAGACGGTCTACATATTGCCACGCTTATCTGCGCGCTGTTTGTCCGTCACTTTCCTACTCTGGTTGCGGCCGGGCATGTCTACGTGGCGATGCCGCCACTGTACCGCATCGACATTGGCAAAGAGGTTTTCTACGCTCTGGATGAAGCCGAAAAACAAGGGGTGCTGGATCGCATTGAGGCTGAAAAAAAACGCGGCAAGGTGAATGTTCAGCGTTTCAAGGGTCTGGGTGAAATGAATCCCCTGCAATTGCGTGAGACTACCATGGACCCGGACACCCGCAGGTTGGTTCGTCTGGTAGTTGATACTGGAGACGGGACCAACCAAATGCTCGATATGCTGCTGGCCAAAAAGCGTGCTAGCGATCGCAAAGCCTGGTTAGAGAGAAAAGGCGATCTTGCGGATATCGCGGTATGATAATAGAGCCTCTATCTGAGGCCGGAGATAAACTGTGTACTTACTGAAATTAATCACTACAGCGATAACAGCTGGAATACTATTCACCGTCTCTCTTGCCGCCAGTGCTCAATGGGATTTGGACAACTCTCGGTCGACGGTTAACTTTATTTCCGTCAAAAATTCCCGTATCGGTGAGGCTCACAGTTTCACGTCTCTGGTTGGCTACATTGGCGCCGACGGCAAAGTACAGTTGGGTGTTGACCTCGATAGCGTGGAGACTATGATCCCTATCCGCAATGAGCGGCTGCGCGAGCTGTTATTCGATACTGTCCGCTTCCCAGCAGCCAGCATTACTTCACAGGTACAGCCGGAGATGCTGGCCGCAGTCGCCGAAGGTGGTGTTGTTACCACTGACATCTCAGTAAATCTTAGCTTGCACGATCACACTGTGGTTCTGGATATTCCGGTGGTGGTGATTGTCGATGGCAGTGGCACCTTGCGGGTGCTAAGTTCTCAGCCAGTCATACTGGATGCTAAACAGTTTGGCCTGGTTGATGGCGTGACTGCCCTGCGCGAGATTGCTGGTCTGAAGTCAATCAGTACAGCTGTGCCTGTTTCAATCTATCTGGTATTTGTGCCCGCCACCTGAACGGGCCAGTGAACGCCGCGCCAGGTTATCTGGATGCTCCAGTAGGGCCCATTAGCTGTTGCTTTAGCTGCTGATAAGTTTGATTGGTTGGCGCTAGTCCTAGCAGAGAGTCTGCGTAGTCAATGGCTTGCTTTCGCTGACCTAATTCATCGCTATAGTTGGCCAGGGCCAGCAATACTTCCTGGTTTTCGGGATAGTGGCGCAGCAGCTTTTGTAATTGCTCTACCGCTGCTCGTGGTTGTCCAAGATCGTGCAACGCGATCGCGTAAACAAAACGATGACGTGTGCCGACTTCTTCCTGCGCTGCTGCGCGTCCCAGATAATCCAAGGCTAACTCAGTGTTACCGCCCCGCGTTTCCAGCAGGCCGAGGGAGTGCATTGTGGCGCTATTGTCCGGGGCTATCTTTAATGCCGTCAGGAGCTGCTGTCTGGCTTCCGGTTCGCGATCGGCAGAGCGTAACAGATCGGCTAGGTTGAGATAGGCGGGCACTAATTGTCGATTCAAAGTCAGCGCTTCCCGGTAGGCTCTTTCGCTGGAGGGAAGGTCGCCGCGGTTAAAGTAGAACACACCCAGTTGCATTTGTGTTCCGGGCATATCGGCGTGCAGACGCTGAATGGATTCGTACTCTTTAAACAGTGCCAGTAGTCGAGTAGCGTCCTCGGGACTAATCTGGTCCAGTGGTACCCCTGCCAGCGAGGTGGCCACCTCTATGCGCACCGCTGTAACATCGTCGTCGATCAAAGGGCGCAGTAATTGGTAGCGCTGGCTCAGGGGCATGCCCTGAATACTGCGGATAGTACTGGTGCGTATCAAGGTGTTGTCGTCGTAGAGAAACTGACTTGCCAATTGCAGGGTATCACGTGCGCCGCCGCCGTTATTGGCAATGGCTTCTATGGCGGTGGCCCGCCAGATTGGCGGCGATCCCGTGTCCCGGGCGATGGTAGCCAGCTGGGGTAGCACGCGAGTATCGCCGGCGTCCGCCAGCAAGAATGCTCTGGCAGGATGACTGGCCGTGTCCCGAAAATGTACATCCCAATCTCGTAGCGCTTCCAGCGCCCAACTCGGCTTCTGGTCCACGTGGCATTGGTTACAGGCATTAGGTGTACCCATCACAACACTCAGATCCGGGCGCGGAATACGAAAGCTATGGTCGCGCCTGGGGTCAACTCCCATATAGGTTGTCTCGGGCATATGACAGCTGGCGCACTGCGCTCCACTGGACGTTTGCGGGTGATGATGGTGCTGTACAGAATCATACTTTTCCGGTTTGTGGCATTGGGCACAGACACCGTTCCCAGGCGCTCGTAGTTCCAGGCTGTGGGGTTCGTGGCAATTGCTGCACACCACGCCAGCCATATGCATTTTGCTCTGGACAAACGAGCCGTAGACGTAGACCTCATCGAGTATTTGTCCATCGTAATGGTACAGGGGTGATTGCGGCAGTGACAGGCGGTGGGTGTCCAGCAGGTCAGCCCCATAGTGGTAGTCGCCGAGAGTGCCTCGCCTGGCGTGGCAGCGCGCGCAGTTATCTATCTGACTGTTTGAGGAGAGGCTCTGCCGTCGTTTGGCGATAGTTTCGTTTTCCGGGAAAGCCCATTCTCCGCGCTGTAACAAGTCAGTTTGCAACCCGTGGCTTCCCGCCGTCAAGCTGTCGCTAGCGGCCAGTTCGATATGCTTGCTGCCGGGTCCGTGGCAGGATTCACAGCTGACGTTGATCTCGGCAAACACCGTATCAAAAGAGCGCGTTGTCGCATCGTAGTTTTTTTGAAGGTCGGTGCTGTGGCACTCCGCACATCGTGTGTTCCAATTCTGATAGGGACCGGTCCAGTGCAGTGGATCAGTGGCATCTACTGATTCGTCGGGATACAGGTGATACCAGCGCTGCCCGCCCTCTGTTGCGGGTCGCGCATCCCAGGTGATACTCAGAGCCTGTAATCGACCCCTCGACAGCGGCAGCAGGTATTGCTGTAGCGGGTAGACACCGAACACGTACTCCACCGTGAATTTGGTCAGTACGCCATCTTCGCCATCGGTTGTCACGATGAATGCATCTCCATCCTTGCTGAAGGTGGAGGTTATGCCGTTATAAACAAAAGAAGCATTATCGAAGTCGCCTAACACGGTGTCCGGGGTTGCCAGTTGCATAGCGAGGTCATGGTGGGAACCCTGCCACAGTTCATGCTCGTCAGCGTGGCACGAGGCGCATTGGCTGGACCCTACAAACTCCTCGGCAGCCACACTCACACAAATGCAGGCCAGTAAGGTAAAAGCTGCGGCTGAGAGGATAGAGCGCGACATGTAGTGCCTGTTGGGTAAACAATAGCAAAGGCTAACGCACTTTGGCTCTCCACCCAAGTAGAGACTGACCTGCCTTTAAGTGTTATAGACATACCTTCTGGCGCTTCCTATGATGTGACTCGGGCGATTGTGCTGGCCCGTTCGCGAGGGGCAACTATGAAACTGGGAATTTTGAAAACTGATACGGTTCGGCCTGAGTGGGTTCCCCAGTTCGGGGAGTATCCCGATATGTTTGCCGCACTACTGGGCGGCCTGGACCCTACTATAGAATTTGTGACTTATGATGTTGAATCCGGTGTATTCCCGGAGAGCGTGGATGAAGTGGACGCTTATCTGATCACCGGCAGTAAAAGCAGCGTATATGACGACAAAGACTGGATCAGGAAACTAGAAAACTTTGTTCGCGATTTACACGATCACAAGAAAAAACTGGTGGGCATCTGCTTCGGCCATCAAATTATCGCCAGGGCTCTCGGGGGACTGGCTGAAAAATCTTCCAAGGGTTGGGGAGTGGGCTTGCACACCCACCAATTTACCCGGTCAGCGGCCTGGCACGATCAGGGCGAAGCAAACTTTAATATTTTAGTGAGTCATCAGGATCAAGTGACACGGTTGCCCGAGGGTGCCACCGCGCTGGCGGGCAGTGAATTTTGTGAAAATGCCGTATCCCAGATTGGCGATCATATTCTCACGTTTCAGGGCCACCCTGAATTTGTGTTGGAGTACTCCAGAGAGATCATGGAGTTTCGACGGGGAATGATTGGTGAGGAGGTGTATTGCAACGGTATCGCGTCGCTTGCCAGCGCTCCTGAAAATGAACGTATCGGCGGTTGGATTCTGAATTTTTTAAACCGTTAGCGGCCCTTGACCCGGCTCTGCATTGCGTCCAAATATTCATCCAGTTCCTGATCATTGGCAAATACTGCCATGTCTGGCAGCGCCTTCAGGATCTCAAATACTTTGTCGATGTGTGGCTTGCGATTTGCTGCTGCCAGCCTGCGTCCGTCGGCTTTTGCTCCTTTGGCGGCCTTGAATATTACCCGCAGGCCGGCTGAACTGATGTAATCGAGCTCTCTCATATCCAACACCGTCAACGGGTGACCTGATTTTAGCGCGGCTTGAAGATCAACCTCGAACATTGGGGCGGTGTCGGTATTCAGTGAGCCTTTGAGTGAAACCCGGGCAACAAATTTTTCGTCATCAACGGCAACGGTAGTAGTTAGGTCCATAGCACGGCCTCCCTTGGGTTTTATGCGCGGCAACTGTCAGGTTGAAGTTCAGAGCAGCCACTTCACGACCCGTAGAACATTTTTGTCAGCCTCGCGACGGTAATTTTGCTCGTCGGTGAGCTGGACAATCAAGTGTACACCAAGACCCCCGATCTCGGCAGTCTCAATGTCGGCGCCCAATGGTGATCTGTGGCCTTCTAGTAAAGGATTGAATGGCTTTCCCGAGTCGCTAATCTGCAAACCAACGGCCGCTGAAGTCATGTTGAGATTGACCTCAACCAAATCATGCTCGGTCAGGCCGGAGTATTTTCTGACATTGGTGGCCAGTTCCTCCAACACCAGTATCAATTCGATTATCACGTTGGGTTGTGTTCCGGCTTGCTCCAGCAAATGCTCCAGCCAACGGCTAGCGCTGCTGTGTAACTGCTCATCCAGGGGGAAGCTCTTACATTGCTCCAAGGTTTGAACCGCAGCTGTGGAGCTTGGAATGTCCAGAATTAGCAGAGTTATATCATCCGACTGGGGTGTTTTTCCGGCAAAGTCATCGATATGCGCAAATATCGAAGTGCCTGCTACCGCCGGAGATGAGCTCGCGGCATTGCCCAGGCACTCGTTGAAACGCTCCGTTCCGAACATTTCAGCATTGACGTTAAAGGCTTCATCAATGCCGTCGGTATAAATCGCGAGGCGGTCACCAGGGGACAATTGCAGCACATTTTCCTCATAGACCAGATCGGCCATGAGGCCGAGTGCGGCACCATCGTTCTGCAACACAATCTCGACTGTGCCGTTGCGGTAGAGACTGGGAGCGGTATGCCCGGCACTGGCAAAGCGCAGAGAGTAGTTCCTCAAGTCCAATACACCAAAAAACAGGGTCACGAACATACAATTGTCATTGCCCACCTCGAGAGCATTGTTAAGTAGCGCCATGCCCTGCGTAGGCTCTGCTAATCCTGACTGTAACTGCTGAATTAGACTAATGGCTTTAGCCATAAAAAGGGCAGCGGGCACTCCTTTGTCTGAAACGTCGCCAACACAGATATACAGCATGTCACCTGTCTGGGCGTAGGTGTACAGATCTCCCCCCACTGTTTTCGCTGGCCTTACCTTGGCCCACAAACTGAAATGTTGATTCTCTTCAGTGGCTTCTCCGCCTTGGGGCAGCATAGACATTTGTATTTCTTTGGCGGCGGCAAGCTCACCTTCCAGCCTGCTGCGACTCGCGGTCACCTCCTCAAGATTTTCGATATATCCCTTCAGATCTCGCTGCATGGATTTGAAAGAGCGAATTAATCGGGCAACTTCGTCGCCACCCCTCGCTTGGGGTAAAGGTGAACCAAGTTCGCCGCGGGCAAAGCCGTCCGCGGCATGTGCCAGAGCGGATAGAGGCTGGGTTATTCGCCGGGTTACCAGAAATACCGCCAGAGCCATTATCAACAGCGACAGCAAAGCGAGTACAGTGGTTCTTACCTCATAGTCGTGCAGAGGTTGTAGCACCTCCCGCTGAGAATAGAGTACTCCCACCGGCCACCCTGTGGTTTCCAGGACCGCCATGCGAATGGTGCAATTACCGTTAATCTCCTCACACGCTAACTCCCGGGTCGGGTTGTTCCGTGCGATTGCCTGCTCAAACAATTCCTGCCATATTATTCTGTCCGCTGCGCTGCTGGCGCTTTCGAGATAGTGCTTCATAACCGAAGCCGCATTGCGGCTACTCAATACGATACCGTTATTGCTGAGCAGTAAAGCAAATCCGTTTTGGCCAAGGCGTAGGCGTCGCAAATACCCGTCTAGTGTCTTTAATGCCACATCCGCGGTCACCACTGCATAAAAATACCTTTGCCCCTGTGGGTCCACTCGAAATACTGGTACCGAGTAGGTCGTCATGGGAATCTCACCCCCCCCCGCGTCAAAATAGGGCTCACTCCAAAGTGGCTGACCTACGCGTTTTGCTTCGAGAAACCAAGCCTGTTGCTGGTAGTTATCTTCAGCCCCGGCCAAATTGGCAAAGGTGAGGATGCCCTCCTGATGAAAGTAATAGGGGGCAAATCCAAGAGGTTCTTCGAGTAACGCGGGATTTAAGGCAATGCTGGAGCCGTAGATATAATCGTTGTTGTCAACGATGTCTTTGAGCATTTGCATCAATCCTGCTCGGGTATAGTCACGCTGCTCGAGGATTTTCCCGAGAAACAGGGTGGAGCCTTCCACGCCGCTCAGCAAATTTTCCAAATCTACTATAACGGTGTTCACGGTCTCTTGAGATTCGAGCGTGACTCGATCGAGAATGTCTTGCCTGGAGAATTGATAATCGAAGAGCATGCTGGTCCCCATAATCAATGCCGAGCAAAGTGTCAGCACAACGATGAGGCGAGTGGCGATGCTTTTTCGCACAGTGGGTGCTTTACCAGGAGCCGGTATTTTTCATCGATGCCCAGGGCTCCAGCGGGGGTAGCGCATCGCCGGCCTGCAGTAGCTCAATAGATATACCGTCTGGCGAGCGAATGAATGCCATATGACCATCCCGGGGAGGGCGATTAATAGTGACGCCAGCGTCGATTAGCTGCTGACACAACACATAGATATCATCGACGCGGTAGGCGAGATGGCCGAAATTTCGCCCTTCATCGTACGCTTCGTCATCCCAATTCCAGGTGATTTCAACCAGAGGGCTATCTCCCGCTTGCGCCGCATCGACATCGTCCGGGGCCGCCAGAAACACCAGCGTAAAACGGCCTTTCTCACTGTCGTAGCGATTAACCTCTATCAGGCCGAGGTTATTGCAGTAGAAGTTCAGGGATTCATCCAGATCCTGAGCACGGACCATGGTGTGAAGATATTTCATTTGTGTATTCCATTGTAGCCGTATCCGGCGATAAGAGTCTGCCCGGCACAATACCGAACTCGACCATGTTAGAAGTGTGTAGATAGCCTGGCAAGGATCGCAAGCCGAATAAATTAGCGACTAGCGGCCTGTTGCCCAGCGAGTTTGCCGGAGAACGTGGCATCACCCACCGACATGCCACTGCTATAACCGGCGCCCGTTCTGACCACGCCACAGGCGGTGCGGCCGGCGGCATACAAGCCCGCTATTGGTTCTCGAGAGGCGTCTACAACCTCACCGGTGGGCAGGGTGTCCAGGCCACCGAGTGTGAAGTAGGGAATGAAGGCGCCGCGTCCAGGAGTGATGTCCAAAGCCACTAGCGGCGGAGTGAGTTGTTTGAGCCACTGGTGCGCTTTGTGAAACAGGGTATCCTCGCCAGTTGCGCAATCCTCGTTGTAGACGGTGAGGGTCTGTTCCAGTGTTCCGCTGCGTAATCCAAGCTCTTGCTCTAGCTCGGCAATCGTCTCGCCCGTGCCAGCCACCTCCGCATTCAGGTAACTCACCTGCTCGTAGTCGCCATATTGGTTGACGGTGACAATGAAATAGATGCGCTCAGATTGTTGCTGCAGTACGAATGAGCCCAGGCGCCCGTGGTAGACGTCTTCATTAATAAAGCGCTGGCCCTTGTCGTTGATGACAATGCCTTCGGTCATACTTGCCGGCGGGTAGTAGGGCAGGCTAACAAATCCTTCGTGCATATTAATATCCGCACCGCCGACACCCATACCCATGAGAATGCCCGTGCCGGTGTCGCCTGGATTGCCAATGGGAACGTTGCCGGCGGCCAAACCTGGTGCATAGCGCCGCACCATCTCTTCGTTCATCACGAACCCACCGGCACAGAGAATGACGCCCTTGGACGCTCTCACATTGATTTCTTGCTGGTCTTTGCGAATTACCAAGCCGACCACTGCATCCTGATCATCAATAATAAGCGTGAGGGCGCGACACTCGTATTGAACGGATATCGCTGAGCGCCGTTCGACATTCTCAGCCACAATTTTCATGAACAGTGGGCCGCCGTTATCCCCTTCCACCTGCAGGTTATGCCCTCGCGGCGCTGGCTTGGCGTGCTCCACGAAAGGGTAGGCTTTTTCTGAGCCGGTGTAGAGCAGGCAATCATCGGTGAGACACATTATCGCGCGCTCTTCATGAAAGGTGTCCTTGAAAGGAACGCCAAGGCTCACCAGCCATTGGAAATGCTCTGCGCTATGCTCACAGTAGTTGCGAATCTTGAGTTCATCGGCAGAGGGTCCCGCCGACATCATCATATAGTTAAACATATCCTCAGTGCTGTCGTTAAAGCCACAGGCCCGCTGTACTCGTGTGCCGCCGCTGCCGCCCATGTATATTTCAGCGCTGGAAAGAGCAGTGGAGCCTCCAGCGGCGCTGGCTAGCTCAAAGATGGTTGCTTCAGCTCCTGCGTCAGCCGCTGCTATGGCCGCGCAGCCACCGGCGCCGCCGAAGCCAATGATGGCGACTTGGGTTTCCATGTCCCAACTGGTGATTGAACTAGCGCGTAGTGGCTTACTTGGGCTGGCTTTGGCCATTGACGGGTACCTGGAGAAGCGAACATTTAAAAACAGTAAGCGAAATTAGAACGTGTTCACTGAAAACTGGCAATGAATCCACGCACTTGCTGGGCCAATAAATTGAACGTGCTGCACATTTTTGTGATGCCAGCAGCGATACACTAATCCTGCGCCGGTCAATGTTATCGCGATAGAGGCTAGGTTGCGGTAGCTCGTCGCAATCCAGCACCCTGGCGGGGGCCTTCAAAATCGCTGCCCAGGTGCTAGCTTTACGCTGCGATCACTGTCATTGCTTCCGCGCTGCGGTACAATCCGTTCCTTTTTTGGACGCCAATCGACCATGTGGTTTAAAAACGTACGTGCCTACCGACTGACCCAGCCCTTTACTCAAACGCCTGAGCAGTTGAGCGAGCAATTACAGCAGCGTGAGTTTGCTCCCTGTACCCCGTCTCAACCGATGTCGATGGGCTGGGTACCGCCTGTGGGCGGTGAAGAGGCGGCCCTGGTGCACGCTGCTGGCGGCCGGTTTCTGTTGAAACTGAAGCGGGAAGAGAAATTGTTGCCCTCGACGGTGGTGCGCGAACAATTGGAGGAACGGGTCACCGAAATTGAGCAGCAAGAGGCACGTAAGGTTTATCGCAAGGAACGGCTAGATCTGAAGGATGAGATTATTCAGGATTGTCTGCCTCGCGCGTTTTCGCGATCCTCTGCCGTTCACGCATATATTGATATTCGTGCTAAGTGGATTTTTGTGGACTCGGCAAGCGCTTCCCGGGCCGAAGAGCTGCTCAACCTGATGCGTGACTGTATTGGCACCTTTCCGGTGGTGTTGCCGCAAGTTAATAATGCGCCGCTGACGTCTATGACTAACTGGCTGCTGCATAGCGATATGCCCGAGGGTTTTGAGCTGGGAACGGAATGCGAACTGCGTGAGCTGGGTGAAGACGGCGGTGTCGTGCGCTGCCGTGGCGTTGATTTGTTAAGCGAAGAGGTGGAAACGCATCTTCACGCGGGTAAGCAGGTAGCGCGTTTGGCGCTGCACTGGGATGAGCGGCTCAGCCTGATATTGGGGGAAGACCTTTGTCTGCGTCGACTCAAGTTTGCGGATGAATTAATGAAGGAAAATGAAGACCTCCCCGAAGATGACGAGGCCGCGCGTATCGACGCGGATTTTGCCCTTATGGCTGATGCGATAACCGGTCTACAGGAAAAAGTCATGACGCTCTTCGGTGGCGAGGCCGAATAGTACACGTTGCCTATGACCCAGCGACCGGATACAGAGAACTATCGCGAATTGTTATTGCACGGCGTACCGATGATGGATATGCGTGCGCCCACCGAGTTTGAGCATGGAGCATTTCCCAGCGCGCATAGCCTGCCGCTGATGTCAGATGAAGAGCGAGCCGAGGTTGGCACCTGCTATAAGCAGCAAGGGCAGGATGCGGCAATCGCCCTGGGCCATAAAATTGTCTCCGGCCCCACCAAAGCGGAACGACTAGACCAGTGGCAGCAGTTCGCCCGCACCCACCCAGACGGTTACCTTTATTGTTTTCGCGGAGGCCTGCGCTCGCAGACGGTGCAGCAATGGTTGCGGGATACGGGCATTGACTACCCGTTGATCAAGGGTGGCTACAAGGCGATGCGCAGATTCCTGATCGACGAACTGGAGCGTATCCTCGACCAAACCGATACGGTGCTCATCGGGGGTAAAACCGGTTCGGGTAAGACCCGGGTGATCTCCGCCGTTGATGCGAGTGTTGATCTTGAGGGCCTGGCCCATCACCGCGGCTCTACCTTCGGCCAGATACTGGAGCCTCAGCCTAGCCAGATTGATTTTGAAAATACGGTCTGTATCGCCCTAATGAGGCGTCTTGCCGCTGGCAGCAGCAACAGACTGTACCTAGAGGATGAAGGCCGATTGATTGGCCGAGTTGCGCTACCGGTAATCATGCAGGAGCGAATGAAGCAGATGCCGCTTGCGGTTGTGCAGGAAAGCCTCGTCAGTCGAGTTGAGGTGGTGCTTGAAGATTATGTGCTGGATTTGGGTCAACGCTACGCAAAACGTTATGGTGATGACGGCCCTCGCTTGCATTGCGAAAAGCTGCAGGCCGATCTGGCCCAGATAAAAAAGCGCCTGGGTGGCGAGCGTGAGCAGACCGTATCCGCGCTAATGGGCAGTGCTTTCTCGCTGCAGCATGCCGAAGGCGATCTGAGGATGCACAGGGAGTGGATACAGGTCCTGCTCGAGACTTATTATGACCCCATGTACGATTATCAGCTGTCGCGTCGCGCCGGACAGATCGTATTTAGCGGCGATAGAGCCGAAATCATCGAGTGGGCTCAGCAAAACGTTTGAATCCCAGTTCGCAAAACGGTAATAGATACTATGAGTTTGGAGATAGGCAGGTACCGCCATTACAAGGGCGGTGAGTATCGCGTTCAGGGCATCGCCCAGCATTCGGAAACCGGAGAAAAGCTGGTGGTCTATACCCCGCTATACGGCAATCGTGGCCTTTGGGTCAGGCCGCTGACGATGTTTATTGAGACGGTCATGCACGAGGGCAGCGAGCAAAAAAGATTCGCCTTTATTGCAGCCGACTAATGACGCCAGAGGGTGGCTAAGTTGTTACCGAATGAGTGTGCTTCTTTATTCTCAGCTAGTAGCGAAATCCTGCAGAGCCCGGCCACTTAATCTATAGCCTACCCATTCGTTCTGGGGCTCGGCGCCAAATGATTGATAGAACTTTATCGCCGGTTCGTTCCAATCCAATACGTTCCATTCGAAACGTGCGCAGCCCACTTTTACGGCATGTTCAGCCAAGTGCTTCAACAACGCTTTGCCCGCTCCCGTGCCCCTATGTTCTGGCCGTATATACAGATCCTCCAAAAAGAGTCCGTTTTTACCAGTCCAGGTAGAGTAATTGTAAAAATATATGGCGAACCCAATGGCGACTCCGTCCTCTTCGCAAATTAGCCCGTGAGTAGTTGGGTGGTCGCAAAACAATGCTCTAGCAATATCTGCGGGTGTCGCTACGACTTCGTCTAAGGCTTTTTCGTACTCTGCAAGGCCGCGAATTAATTCTAGAATTTTAGCAACGTCGCTGGGCTTAGCCTCGCGAATAATGAGTTTTGTCACCTTGGAATCCTCCTTACGCCTGGTACAGGGTATAGGCACCGATTACGATAAAACCACTTCCCGCCAGCCACGACAGGTAACGGGTATTAATGTGTTCAGCCAACAAACTGCCAGCCAGAACTCCCAGCCCTGTGGCGACAACCAGTGCCGCTGATGACGCCAGGAAAACGGTCATTCGACTGACTTCTTTGTCAGCAGCGAAGAGCATGGTGGCCAGTTGTGTTTTATCGCCGAGCTCGGCGATAAATACAGCAATAAATACGGTGAAAAATACTTTTAGTTCCAAGGTTAATACCCCTTTTTTGTCAGGCGAACCTGTCTGAGCTGGCGGTCATGAATACGACTAAGGAACACCAGTGCCGCAACCGCGCCCAGCAGTGCCATAGCCATATCGGACTGTGTATCCCACTCGTAACCCTGGGTGCCCAAAAAAGCGTCCGAGCCAGAGCCGATCGCTATCGCAACCCACCATTCAAGCAGTTCATAGAAAGAGCTGAAGGCGAGGCAGAAACACACTATAAAAAAGTTACGCCAAATCTCCGTTGTGATGACGTTTTTACGAATTAAGACTTCTCGCGCTACCATCGCAGGGACAACGCCCTGCATTAAATGCCCCAGTTTGTCATAGTTGTTGCGCTCAAAGCCCAAAACAGGCTGCAGGTAATCAAGTAGTGGTACTTCGGCATAGGTATAGTGGCCACCCACCATCAGCACAACGCAGTGCATTAAGATCAGTGCGTAAACCAGATTACTCAGGGGAAAACTGTTGCGCGTATAGACAAGAACAGCCAGGCCAATTACCGCTGGCGCTACTTCCAGCATCCAGGTCAAATAATCCTTTGGCGCGAGACCAGACCAGACCAGCACAGCAAAAAAAATGGCTAACCACAATATTTTCATTAGTCGGAGTCCCAGTAGCGAGTCATCTCAAGGTAGAGAAAAGAAGCGGTCCAGGTGATCAGCACCAGGCCGGTGAGTGATTCGAGGCCAGAAAGGAATCGTATATCTCCAAAAGGCATAATGTCACCCGTTCCCAATGTGGTGTAGCTGGTGAAGGAATAGTAGACGAAGTCTAAAAACGTACCGGTGAGATTACCTTCGAGGTGCCCCCAGCCCTCTGCATGGTGCATGTAGTAATAGGATACCGCGAAAATCCACACCTCCAATGCGTGCGCAGAAAGTGCGCCGAAAACACCGAACACGATGCGCAAACGATGGCGAATGGCAAGCTTGGGCATTAAGTTGGTAAACCGGTAAAGGAACTCGTAATGAATCATTACGGTGACGGCAATAACGAGGCTGTTCATCAGAAATACTTTTAGCACGTGCTTTGTCTCGCAGTATTTTCAACCTATTTTAACCCGTTGGCGCGATTAGAGCACCCCGAACGAAAATTGAGGTCTATACTTCAGTCGCTGGCACTTCAAATGTTCCTCAGCCGCTTAAACCACTGGATTATTAAAATATGAAATTTCTGGAAAACTTTACCGACCTCAGCTACATATTACTGCGGTTCTTTTCGGGCGCACTCTTTTGCTTTCACGGAGTGCAAAAAATCTTCGGCTATACCGCCACCTATCAGCCAGACATTGGCTCACAACTGTGGTTTGGTGGCGTTATAGAACTGGTTTGTGGCATCGCCATAGCCCTGGGTTTCCAAACGCGCTACGCGGCCTTTCTCGCCAGCGGCACCATGGCTGTGGCCTATTTCCAGTTTCACTGGAAATTCCAGGGCCTGCCGGAATTCTTCCCCGCCATAAACGGCGGAGATGCCTCGATTCTGTATTGCTTTGTGTTTTTATACATTGCCTGCCGCGGTAGCGGTTCCTTTTCGTTAGACAGATAGTTTAAAAATATTTCCGCAAGTAGTGGGTTGAAATAACCTCAGTTGACCATAAATATGTAGTGTCGGGATAAGTCTCCCAGAGATTATCCGCGGCACTTTTATTAAAATTAACTTAATTGCTTCTTATGGAGAATTTAACAATGAGCTCAATCGATTTAACCCCCCTGTACCGCAGCAGCATAGGTTACGACCGTTTTGCCAGTTTGCTGAATAGAACCTTGGCGTCCGAAAACAGTGCACCCGGATACCCCCCTTACAATATTGAAATGCTCGAGGAAAACCACTACGCCATAACGCTGGCGCTGGCAGGGTTTACTGAAAGTGATTTAGACATCAACGTGGAACGCGGTGTGCTCAATGTTCGCGGTGAAAAAACGAATACCGAAGAACGTCAGTATCTGCACCAGGGTATTGCTAATCGTACCTTTGAACGCAAGTTCAACCTGGATGATCACGTTGAAGTTGTCGACGCGAATATGGCCAACGGCCTGTTGACGATCAGTCTGGTGAAAGTGGTGCCCGAGGCGATGAAGCCGAAGAGTATTAAAATCAACCAAAACGCTGATGCGATAGAGCATGCAGCGGCTGGCAATAAAGCTGCTTAAACCGTTGTCATTCATGCGCGTTTATAATTAGGGCCTACCGTATGGTGGGCTTTTTTTTGCGCTCTTAAAACGTATCGTCAAATTACTGGATATCCCGGGCATACAGTTGCTCGATGATGGCCTGCGATTGTGATGGATAGAAATCGCTATAAGCCTGGGAGCGAAGTGCTCTAAATGTTGCTATGCTTTTAGCAACAAGGGGAGAAACGGGCACTGTGGAAAGTCAAGAATATGCTGGGTTCTGGATCAGATTGGGGGCGGCGTCAGTAGATTCCTTGCTCTTCCTATTGGTCGTTTCGGTCCCCCTCACCCTAATTTACGGTTCTGAATATTGGGGTGTTCCAGAAGCCGCCAAAGGATTCTGGGATGTGATGATTCAGTATGTGGCTCCGGTATTCATTACCGTTTGGTTCTGGATCAAGTATCTAGGGACCCCAGGCAAGATGGCTTTTCGGCTACGTGTTGTTGATGCTCGAACTGGCCAGCCACTGAGTAAACCACAGGCTGTTGGCCGGTACTTTGGTTACTACGTATCTATATTACCTCTGATGCTCGGATTTATCTGGGTAGGGATCGATAAGAGAAAGCAGGGCTTTCATGACAAGCTGGCTGGAACCGTCGTTATCAGAGATCTGTCCAAAGGAACGGTGCAGTTTGAACGGTAGTTTTACAATTTCAGGAAATTCCGGCAGGCGACATCGAAAATGGCTTGTGACCCACTGCGTTATATTTGCTGCCAACGCTTTCATGATCGTCCTCAACCAACCACTTGGATCATCCTCTTTTTATACGAACTACTTTCATCACTTCAAAATCCATGCCTGCGACAGTTTCCTGTTCTGAGTAATACGTCATATTCACTCTGGCACCCTTTAAGCTTTGGTAATTACCTTTGCGCTTAAACTTAAACGGTACATCACAACCGTCTACCATTAAGGTATGCAAAATCCACTCGCCCTGCTCTCGTTGAACATGTGACACAACCTTCATTAATTCGGAGTGTGTAAGGTTTCTATTCTTTGCTACCAATTTGTTGGGATCTGATTGCATATTCAATAATAGATAGTCTTTTAATGAGTGGAATGAGGAGCATCAGGCCACAAATAGTCAATCAGACATGCATCTGGAAACGTGGTCTGATCCTCCCCTGCTTAAAGAACGATGATTTAGAGCTTGTAGAATTCTAACTCAAGAGCGTATATTTCGAGATGTTTGAATCTTAAGTGTCTCACACCAGTCGAAATTTTTAATGCAGTTATTTTGCGACCAAGTCGCCTGTGAACCAAATCTTATGGCACGAGTATTTTTATATTTAGCGTTACTCCTTGTTTCCAGTATTAGTGCTGCTGATACATTTGTAACAGTTGAAAGCAACCCGTTTCATGAAAGCATCCTTATCCTCGATCAAAGCGCAGATAGCGAGGATGCCAATTCCACTGATTTAGAGGATTGTCTATATCGGTCGACTACACCTTCGCTTCAGCCAGCAGGCACCATTGCGGTTTGCAAGTCGCTTGCACATAACTTGCTGGCAGATCGCTGCAAGCTGCAACCTATTCGGGCTCCTCCTTCCCTCCTGACATAGAAATTTTCGCTAATCTATTTTTATTGGATGATTCGGTGCGTGATGATACAGCTTCGCGCTGCACCGAACAGGATCAGAACACTATGGAAGAACATAAACGATTACCTGCAGAATCGCTGACTAATGTCGACCAAATACAGCGACCAGCACCGAAGTCGAGCTTAAACGCCTATAGTCCGGCGATGGAGCTACTGACCGATTTCGAAATCTCGCGGCCGCATATGATCGAGCAAAGTATCACCGTCGCTACCGCCAAAGGGCTGATGACGAGTACTCACGTTCGACTGAATTTGGTTATCGACAAAGATGAGCGTTTCAAAGGCGTAGTGACTCTTGCAGACTTGATGTCGATTAAAGTAATGCAGGCCAAAGAAAAAACGGGGCTTGCCATGGAGGAGCTTTCAGTTGGCGAAGTAATGACCCGCAAGGACTCTCTTCACGCGATCGACATTCGGCAATTTCACCATGCCACCATCGGCGATATCCTCTTAACCATGAAATCATTTGGCGATCAGCACGTGTTGGTACTGGACTCGGCGCGAAACTCCATTCGCGGTATTGTATCCTCCAGCGATATTGCCCGAGCGCTACATGAGTCGGTATATATATGCGAACGGGCAAATTCGTTCGCTGACATTTACCGGGCGGTTCGCAGTTGAGGCCAGGGTAGAAGAAAAAAGCCCCGTCACAACTGGCGAGGCTTTTGCTTTGTATGGTGCCCGGAGACAGAATCTGACCGGCAGCCGCGCTGTGCCGACACACGGTGGCGGTATCGCAACCAAAAAAGCCCCGTCACAACTGGCGAGGCTTTTGCTTTGTATGGTGCCCGGAGACAGAATCGAACTGCCGACACGGGGATTTTCAATCCCCTGCTCTACCGACTGAGCTATCCGGGCGTATTACGCAAATTCGCCTGTTGACGAAGGGGGCGTATTAAAACCGTACAGGCACTGAGAGTCAAGACCCTGAGCTATTCGCTGGGGGGTACGTAACCCTCTGCCTTGTCGTAGTCACCTCCAGACAGAAACTTGTCCATTTCCTGTTGTAGATATTTTCTGGACTCGGGGTCCACCAGACTGAGGTGTTTTTCGTTAATCAGCATAGTTTGGTGGGTCTGCCAATCATCCCAGGCTTGTTTCGAGACATTGTCAAATATGTCTTGTCCCTTGGGTCCAGGGTAGGGGGGTGCGTCCAGACCCTCCAGCTCTTTTTGGTACTTTTTGCACAATACGTTGCGCGCCATAGTGACTCTCCCGGTGTGTCTTCTAAATTAATTCAAGGTCGATAATAGCTTGGCTACGGGTGCCGCCAGGCCCACTTCCTGAGGCTGGCGAAGGTTATACCAGAGCTGTCGCTCTGAGGCCATCACACCGGCAGGGTTGCCCTTAAGTTGAGCCAGTACGGGGGTGATGTCCAGGTGGTAATGGCTGAAAGTGTGGCGAAACGGTTGCCACTGGTCAATGGCGCTGGGTTCAGACTGGCAATTGTTCAGACACCAGTTTGC
The DNA here is from genome assembly GCA_047633055.1 of Halieaceae bacterium. Classification (GTDB taxonomy): domain Bacteria; phylum Pseudomonadota; class Gammaproteobacteria; order Pseudomonadales; family Halieaceae; genus CALJFL01. The sequence continues at coordinate 36,598 of JBLIEI010000039.1, forward strand.
TACCTGGCTTACACCCTCAATCTCTGGGAAACACCATAGTCCGCCCCAGATGCCCTTGGATGGCCGCTTTTCCAGCAGTATTTCTCCGCCTTGCGAGCGGGTCATCAGAAAGGTCGTGTTTTTGACTGGAATGACTTTTCGCGGCTTTTTCCCGGGATATGCCAGCGATTTGCCTTGGCTATGCGCGTCACAACCTTTGACTAATGGGCATACCTCGCAGCTGGGAGATGAGCGTGTGCAGACAGTCGCGCCAAGGTCCATCATGGCCTGTGTGTAGTCAGCAAAGCGGGCCTTGGGGGTATATTGTTCCGCGATGACCCATAACGCCGTGTGCACCGCAGTGGTGCCTGGCCAGCCCTCCACCGCGTGGTAGCGCGCCAAGACTCGTTTAACGTTGCCATCAAGAATGGCCGCGCGCTGCCCGCAGGCAATACTGCTGATAGCTCCGGCTGTAGATCTGCCAATACCGGGTAATTCGCACAGCGCCTCGACTGATTGCGGAAATTGACCACCCATGTCTAGGGCGACTGCTGTTGCTGCTTTGTGCAAGTTGCGGGCTCTCGCGTAGTAGCCCAACCCTGTCCACAGGTGTAGAACATGGTCCAATGGTGCGCTTGCCAGTGCCTCTACTGTGGGAAAAGCCGCTATAAATCGTTCGAAGTAAGGGATGACGGTTTTGACTTGGGTTTGCTGGAGCATGATCTCCGACACCCAGACACGATACGGCGTTATATCCGCTTGCCAAGGCAGATCGTGGCGACCATGATGCTCGAACCAGTTTAGTACTCGAGCGGAAAAATCGGCGGTTATAGTCATAGAGATGTGCGGCAGCAAGAATTCGAGTTAACTAGGGTAAATTCCCAAAGCGCAAACCGCCAGTGAATTCGGGCCGGGTTTCTTTTATAATAGTGCGTTTTTTGGGGGTGCATACCCCTTTTTGCCCGTTGGACGAGTAGGAGACCGCAATGGCGGATCGCATAGCTACAATCAGTCGCAACACGCTGGAGACCCAGATTACCGTCACGGTAAATCTGGATGGCTCTGGACAGTCTGAATTCGACACAGGTGTACCCTTTCTGGACCACATGCTAGACCAGATCGCCCGCCACGGAATGATGGATTTGAAGGTTGAGGCCAAGGGCGACCTGCACATTGATGCCCACCACACGGTGGAAGACATTGGTATTACTTTGGGCCAGGCTTTCGCCGAGGCGGTTGGGGACAAGAAGGGCATTATGCGTTACGGCCACGCCTACGTGCCTTTGGACGAGGCTCTGTCACGCGTCGTGGTGGATTTTTCCGGTCGCCCTGGACTGGAGTTCAATGTGCCATTTACACGCTCTGCAGTGGGCGGATTCGACGTGGATCTGTTTCACGAGTTTTTCCAGGGCTTCATCAATCACGCGCTGGTTACTCTGCACGTCGATAATCTAAAGGGTGAAAATAGTCACCACCAGGCCGAGACTGTTTTTAAGGCTTTTGGTCGCGCTGTGCGTATGGCTTTGTCTGCGGACCCGGCAATGGCCGGTATTACGCCATCCACCAAAGGTGTGCTCTAGGCAGCAATTATGAGTGGTATCGTCGCCGTCATCGATTATGGCATGGGTAATTTGCATTCTGTCGCCAGTGCGCTGGAACACGTGGGCGCCGAGAAGGTGCTGGTTACTCATGACGCTGAAACAATACGCGCGGCCGATCGGGTGGTGTTTCCCGGTGTTGGCGGTATTCGCGATTGTATGGCGGAAATTCGCCGTCTGCATTGCGATGAGTTGCTCAAAACAGCATTGATCGAACAGCACAAGCCGGTGCTCGCCATTTGCGTTGGTTTGCAGGCATTGATGACACACTCTACTGAGAACGGCGGCGTTGCATGCCTCGATATGTTGCCAGGAGAGGTAAGTCGATTCGGCAACGACATGCGCAGCGCTAAGGGCGATCGCCTTAAAGTGCCGCATATGGGTTGGAGTGAGGTAGAGCAGGTTATGGCGCACCCGCTGTGGGCAGGGATTCCAGACCGAGCCCGGTTTTATTTTGTACACAGCTATTACGTGCGGGCTGTTGATCGATCTTTGTTGGCGGGGCGCCTTAACTACGGTGTCGAGGCCGATGCTGCTTTGGCCCGAGATAACCTGTTTGCAGTGCAGTTTCACCCCGAGAAAAGCCACACCGCGGGCTTGCAACTACTGAGTAACTTTTTGGAGTGGAACGGACAATGCTGATAATTCCTGCCATCGACCTCAAAGACGGCCAATGTGTGCGTTTGCGCCAGGGCCTGATGGATGACAGTACCGTGTTTTCAGATGATCCGGTGGCTGTGGCAAAACGCTGGATCGATGCCGGATGTCGCCGCTTGCACCTGGTAGATTTGAACGGCGCTTTTGCCGGTGAGCCGGTGAATGGTGATGTGGTAACTGCCATTTCGCGAGCATATCCCGATTTGCCGGTGCAGATCGGTGGTGGTATTCGCTCGTTGGAGATCATCGAGCACTATGTGCGCGCCGGTGTCGCATTCGTCATCCTTGGTACGAAAGCGGTGAAAGATCCAGCGTTTGTCGCAGAGGCCTGCAAATCCTTCCCTGGTAAAGTGATTGTTGGGCTGGATGCTAAAGACGGCCGGGTAGCTACCGACGGTTGGGCCGAGGTCAGCGATGTGATGGCTGCAGATCTGGCGAAAAAGTTTGAAACGTATGGAGTTTCGGCCATTGTTTATACCGACATTGCACGCGACGGCATGATGCAGGGCGTTAATGTTGAGGCGACTGTGGCCATGGCCCGGGCTTCCAGCATTCCGGTAATTGCCTCCGGCGGCATTGCCAACCTCGATGATATTCGCGCCCTGAATGCAGTGGCATCACAGGGTATCACCGGCGCGATTACCGGACGTGCAGTCTATGAGGGTACTCTGGATGTCGCCGAAGCCCAGCAGCTTTGCGACGAGGCTAGCTGAAATGGGGCTCGCCAAGCGAATAATTCCCTGCCTGGATGTGGAGAATGGGCGCGTTGTCAAAGGGGTTAATTTTGTCGACATCCGCGATGCAGGTGATCCGGTTGAGATTGCTATCCGCTACAACGAGCAGGGTGCAGATGAAATTACTTTTCTCGATATCACCGCAAGTCATGAAGACCGTGAGACCACGGTTCACACGGTGGAGAAAATTGCCGAGCAGGTTTTTATTCCGCTGACAGTGGGTGGTGGTATTCGTGCAGTGGAAGATATTCGCACCATGCTAAATGCCGGCGCTGACAAGGTCAGTATCAATACAGCGGCGATTTATAATCCAGAACTGGTGAGTGAATCCGCAGCACGTTTTGGCTCCCAGTGTATCGTTGTCGCTATGGATGCCAAACGTGTTGATGACGTTGACGGTAAGCCACGGTGGGAAATATTTACCCACGGTGGACGCAAACACACAGGTATTAACGCAGTTGAGTGGGCGGAACGCATGGCCGAATTAGGTGCTGGTGAAATCCTACTGACCAGTATGGATAGAGACGGTACTCGCGATGGTTTTGAACTGGGTATGACCCGGGCGATATCAGACGCAGTAAATATTCCAGTAATCGCTTCTGGTGGTGTCGGCAACCTTGATCACTTGGTTGACGGCGTGCTCACCGGTGGTGCCGATGCGGTGCTTGCCGCCAGTATTTTTCACTTTGGGGAATATACAGTGCCGCAGGCCAAAGCCTACATGGCCGCACGAGGCATAGAAGTTAGGCTCTGAGCCTCTTTAACGTGTTCAGTTAAGGCCTCGCCTTCTGGGGCAGAGCTATCCGTTATGATACCCGCTGGGTAATCTTCACTGCTTTGCTGTTTCAGCACTGCCGATACAGATGCCAACGCAACTCCCTGCTCAGCAAGTCCGGGTAGAACCTGCGCCAGATACTCCAGTGTTACCCCATGCGGATGCCCAATAACAACGGCGAGTCCACTTTCCCGCGCTATTGCCAAGGCCGCATTGAAGCGTTCCTCTATAGCCTCAGAGGTACGCTCGTTGTCGAGAAAAATCTGTCTAGACAAATGGGCTACCCGCTGCTCTTTTGCTACTCGCGCGGCGACAGTTTCCTTACTCGTCCGGGAGTCCACAAAGTAGAGCCCCTGCCGCTTTAACTCGTCCATCAACCAAACCATTTGCCGTGGATGTTGGGTAAGCTCACTGCCCATATGATTATTGACGCCCTGCACGTGGGGTAATTGCAGGATAGCGGCGTTCAGCGTGGCGCGGAATTCGGCTTCGCTGAGATCCAGCGTAAGCGCTCCTGTGCCCGGGTGTTGACCGTTGATTGTGCTCATCGGTGCGTGCAGCATAATTTCTTTGCCAGCCTGATGACCCATGCGGGCCAGATGATCGCCATGGCGGGTGTAGGGCAACACCGCGAGAGTGACGTCACCTGGCAGTTCGGTGGCCAGTATGCCTCTGCCTAGCTCATGCCCGAGGTCGTCGATAATGATGACCAGTTGGGCCGTGGCCGGCTGAGCAAGACCAAGCGTCGGGATGAGGCAGAACGCAACTGCCGCCGCTACTCTTGTGGCGAGGCGGCTGGCCTTGCTACGACTCGCCGCTGTTCTCGATGGCTGCACTGGTTGCCTTTTGGTTTTTATCACGCATCCCCAATATGTTGATCCCCTTTAGCAAGGTCAGGGCTTCGTATAATTGATTGTCGGCAGACAACAGTTCATCGGCAAGCTTAGAGGATGAACGGCTGCCTTCGTCGCTCTCTTTATTGGCGTTATCCAAATGTCCCGACAGGTCTGCCTCGCTGATACGGCCTGAGCTGTTGTATGTCGTGACTTTGGCGCGCTCTACCCAGACGTCTGGTTCAATACCCTCAGCCTGAATGGAACGGCCCTTGGGGGTGAAGTAAAGGGCGGTGGTCAACTTTACCGCCCTCGATTCCGAAAGTGGCAACACGGTTTGAACAGAGCCTTTACCAAAACTGTTGGTGCCCATGATCACTGCCCGCGAATTATCCTGCAGCGCACCGGCGACAATCTCTGATGCACTGGCGGAGCCGCCGTTGATCAACACGACCAGCGGTATGCCTTCAGAATCGTCCTTGGCCGTGGCCTCGTAGTTGATGTCGGAATTTGCCAGCCTACCCTCGGTGTAAACCACCGTGCCGCCATTCATAAACATCCCTGCGACATCGACGCTGGCGCGTAATATTCCGCCAGGGTTGTTGCGCAGGTCCAGCACCAGTCCTTTGAGGCTTTCCTCTGCCATTAACTTGTTTAGCGATTTGCTCACATCTTCGCCGGTGCGGCTCTGGAACTGGGCGATGCGAATATAGCCAAAGCCCGGCTCAAGCCAGCGATCTCTGACACTGGCTGTTTTGATGGTGGCTCGCGTCAGGGTAACGTCAAAGGGTTGTGAGTCCCCGGGTCTGCCAATGGTGAGCTCGATATCGCTGCCCTTGGGTCCGCGCATAATCTCGATGGCCTCGTTCAGGCTCATGCCTTTGATTGGCTTTTCGTTAAGCTTGAGAATAACGTCGCCTGATTGCAGACCGGCTGCCGCGGCAGGAGAACCATCGATAGGCGAGATAATAGTGATATAACCATCCTCCATTCCGACTTCGATTCCGAGGCCGGTGAATTCGCCGCTAGTACCGGTTTGCAAATTCTCAAAGGCGTCTTTGGTCAGGTAGGTAGAGTGCGGATCCAGGCCCATGAGCATGCCCTGGATGGCATACTCCAGTAGGGTACTGTCATCTATCTCCTCTACGTAGCCGACCCTGATCTGATTATAAACATCGGCAAAGGTACGCAATTCCTTCAGCGGTAGCGCGCCAAGATCCTCTTCCACCGCGACCGCGGAGGTAGACAGTAGTAGTGAAAGGATCGCTGTCTGTACAGGTAGGCGTATGAGCCTGAAAAATTGATATCGCATGATTACCGCCGAGTGGCTGACAAGCCTTAATAAATCGTGACCGTATAGTGTAACGCATCCTCGGGAGGACTTGCTAAACCCACTAACTACGACACCAGTTGGCGGGATTGGTTGGTTTCCCATTGTGTCTAATTTCAAAATAAAGGGCAGCATTTGCTAAGCCACCGGAATTTCCGACAATGCTAATAGGCGTGCCGGCAGAAACCCACTCACCCACCTCTCGCAACAGGGCCTGGTTGTGGGCGTACAAGCTCATGTAGCCATCGCCGTGATCGATGATTAGCAATAACCCGGAGCCGCGGAACCAATCGGCATACACCACGCGGCCGTGGTGTATAGCGCCCACGGTATCTCCTTCTCTGGCGGTGATGTTGATTCCCTGCCACCTCATTTTCCCTTCGTTGCGAGGTCGACCGAAGCGGTTGTTGTTCTTGCCTTTCACAGGCCAGGGCATAATGCCTCTGGCAGTCGCAAAGGGTTGATAATTGTCTGGTATCTCCAGGTTTGCTACCGCCTGCTCGATGGTCTCTAACAGGCGTTCCAGCTCTAGTCGGTTCTGCTCCAGATCTTTGAGGGAAGCGCCTTTGGACTTTATATCGGCGTTCAGCAGGGCGACGGTGGACTTGCGTCTGTCCTGAGCGGCTGCCAATTCCAGCTGCTGTTGCCGAAGTTCACTTTGACGGGACGCCAGAATGTCTGTGGTTGTGACTATGCCCTGCGCGACTTGTTCGAGATCAGACAAGGTTGCGCGATAACCATCCAGCAGTTCAGTGC
>JBLIEI010000040.1:0-41628 GCA_047633055.1 Halieaceae bacterium
ATATGGGCGCCTGTATTGAAGTTGCGGTCAAACCGGTACGTGACTCAAACTCTGCAAATGTGCTGCCGCTATTTTGTCTCAACACATTGAGCATAAACTCTCCGGGCAATGCCTCACTTTTTAGCACGCGTTTGTTATTGGTATTTGGCTCCCCGGCGTGCGCCATGAATTCATCCGGTTGACGCCGGTTGGCATATCGTTCGATCCGGCCATCCTCAAAACTCACTTTGCCGTGGGCACCCGCGCCAATCCCCAGATAGTCGCCGAATGACCAGTAGTTTTGATTGTGCCGACACTCATAGCCTGGCTGGGCGTAGGCGGAAACCTCATACTGCAACAACCCTGCCTGTCTTAGCAGAACTTCCCCTTGGTCTTGAATATTGGCCAATGTGTCTTCCAGTGGGAGTGTTGGAGGACGCTTGTGGAATACAGTGTTGGGCTCGATGGTCAGTTGATACCAGGATAGGTGGGGGGGGCGGTGGCCGATGGCAGTTGCAAGGTCTTTCAAGCCGGCCTCTATGTCCTGTCCCGGCAAGCCGTGCATCAGGTCAAGATTAAAGCTATCGAAGCCGGCGGCCAGGGTCATTTCGATTGCGGCGTGGGCCTGCTCGCTGTCGTGGGCCCGGCCCAGAGCCAGCAGAGCCTGGTCGTTAAAACTCTGGACCCCCAAGGACAGGCGATTGACCCCCGCCTGGCGAAAACCAATGAACTTATTGCTCTCTGCGCTCCCGGGATTCGCCTCCATAGTGACTTCCATGGTTGCACTAACTTCCAGCGAATTCCCAATACTCGTAAGGAGGCGGCTGATACTATCGGCGCTGAATAGACTCGGTGTCCCACCGCCGATAAAAACACTGTTCAGCGCTCGACCCTGAGCAAGTGTAGCGGCACAGTGCAGGTCTGCTAGCAGGGCATCGAGATAATCTCGTTCGGGTAGCTCATCGGATTCATGTGAGTTGAAATCGCAGTAGGGGCACTTCCGCTCGCACCAGGGCAGATGCACATACAGGCTGAGTGGGGGTAACTGCAGCACTGTGGTCATGATTGGGCGCGCAGTACTTCTAATAGCCGTGCACTGGCCAATGCGCGATGGCTGACTCTATTCTTTACTTCCGGTGCCAGCTCGGCCGAACTGCATCCGAACTGCGGCAGGAAAAACAGCGGATCGTAACCAAAGCCTTGGCTCCCGGCTTCATTATCTAGAATTTCGCCCTCCCAAGCGCCCTGACAAATTGTCGGAGTCGGGTCAAAAGCGTGGCGCAGAAAAACTAAAACGCACTGAAAGCGCGCCCTTCGATGTACTGTAGGCACACCGATAAGATTTTTTAACAGGAGGGCATTGTTGGCGCTATCACCATGCCCCGAATACCGTGCAGAGTGAATTCCTGGCGCCCCTTTAAGGTAGTCAACCTCCAGACCAGAGTCATCAGCAATAGCGGGAAGGCCGGTGTGTTCGCATGCAGCCCGAGCTTTGATGAGCGCATTTTCTACGAAAGTAAGCCCAGTTTCCTCCACTTCCGGCACCTGAAATTCGGACTGGGACATCAGCTGTACAGACAACGGCTTCAGTATGCTTTGTAGTTCTCTGAGCTTACCCACATTACCGCTGGCAAGCACGACCACCGTTTCGTCGGACATAATTACCTCAGTTAATATAGAGCTGATGCTTGTGTTTGAAGGTATAAGTTTGAGTTGCGCCTTCTGGGCGAAAATCTACTTCAAAAAAACGCCATTCCTCGTTAATGAATGAGAATTCACCAATAGAGTAAATAGCTGGACCTTCGCGCACTTCCTGAAACTCCAAAAATTGATTTTGAATCAAATCCCAAGTGCGCCCTTTCAGAATCATGCTGCGGGCCTCGGTGCCACCCTCCACATGTTCGCGGACGGCGAGATTTAATATGGCTTTTTTCTTACCGCGGGTAATACCATAACTGGCAGCAACATCTGGCTCGAGAAAAGTGGTGTTGACCACACTGTAGAAAAGCTCATAGGGCCCAAATCGCTGCGACTGTTGCCCCTGCGCCGTGACGGCAGATAACAGTAAACTCAGGAGCATCGGGAATGCAAATAAACGTCTTTTCATGGTTGGGCTCTGATGGTTCTAGTCGCATTAGCGGCTAATGTGATAAACGGCGGTGACCGAGAATAAGTTGGGCCAAAAACGGGCGAGCAGCGGCTCGCGTTCTGTGTTGCCGACCATTTCCCTGGCTAAAATTCGAATACCCTTTTCCTCACAGAGACACTCAAAGTCACGTACTGTGCAGAAGTGAATGTTGGGCGTATCGTACCAGTTGTAGGGCATGAAACGTGATACAGGCATGCGACCTCGAGACAGCAGGTGCAGACGACAGCTCCAGTGGCCAAAGTTCGGGAAGGTCACAATACCCTCCGCTCCTATCCGTAACATTTCATCCAGTATCCGGTCCGGGAAGTGCACCGCCTGCAGGGCGAGCGCCATAACGACGGTGTCGAAACTGCCGTCGGGGAAGTTTCCCAGGCCCTCATCCATATTCTGCTGCACGATATTCAGGCCCCTAGCGACCGCGCTGGTGATGTTCTGTTCGTCGATCTCCAGACCTGTCCCCGCCACCTGGCGTTCCCTGCGCAGTAGCTCAAGAAATTCTCCATCGCCGCAACCCAGATCGAGCACCCTCGAGCTGGGCTTTATCCAGCGTTGTATATGGGCGAGATCCAATCGCATCAGCTATCTCCGACGCGGGTCATATAGGCCCGAAACAGGTCGATATATCGCGGAATAGGCATCAGAAAAGCGTCGTGGCCCTCATTGGCTTCGATGTTGGCGTAGGTAACCGGGCGCCTTGCCGCAATCAAGGCATCAACAATTTCCCGTGACCGGTTTGGAGAAAATCGCCAGTCGCTGGAAAAAGAGAACACCAGGAAGCTGCACTTTGCTTGCCCGAACGCCTCCACGGGGTCGTTATTGTATTCCCGTGCAAGATCGAAGTAGTCAAGGGCGCGCGTCATCAAAATATAGGTGTTGGCGTCGAAAGTGGTTGAAAAACGGCCGCCCTGATAGCGCAGGTAGCGCTCAACCTGAAATTCGATCTCGTCGTCATTGCCCTGCTCCAATGAACCTGAACTTAAATGCCGGCCGAACTTGGCGGCCATCGCGTCGTCTGAAAGATAGGTGATGTGCCCCACCATTCTGGCCAGAGCCAGCCCTTTCGCAGGGAGAGTGCCGTGCTGCAAATAATTGCCCTCGGCAAAATTGGGGTCGGCTTGTATCGCCTGTCTGGCGATTTCATTAAAGGCAATATTCTGAGCGCTGAGCTTCATCGCCGCGGCGATGACAATGCAGTGCTTGACGCGCTCGGGATACTCAAGGGACCAGCGCATTGCCTGCATGCCACCCAAACTGCCGCCGACAACCGCCGCCCAGCATGCGATATGAAGAGTGTCGGCGAGTAATGCCTGGCAATTGACCCAGTCCCGAGCCCGAAGCAGTGGAAAGTCCGGCCCCCAGGGCTTGCCGCTGTCAGGGTTGATTGAGCTTGGCCCCGTAGAGCCGTGGCAGCCGCCGATATTATTCATGCTGACAACAAAGAATCGATTGGTGTCTATCGGTTTACCCGGACCGATACACTCTTCCCACCACCCCGGCTTCTCGTCCTCTTTACTGTGGTAGCCGGCGGCGTGATGATTACCGCTGAGAGCGTGACAAATTAATACGGCATTACTGCGCTGTGCGTTTAACTCACCATAGGTTTCGTAGACCAGGTCATAATTATGCAGTTCGCGGCCGCAGGCGAGTGCCAGAGGGCTGGTTACGTGCAGGGTTTGAGGTTCAACCAGGCCGACAGTATCTGCGCTCTTATAAGCATTCATGGTGAGGACATCAGAGCCCTAACACCAGGCCGCCGTACATGTCGACGCTGGCGGCCATATGCCGAAGAGCGATCTGAATGATATTGATCAGGATAAATAGCAGGATGGGTGAAAAATCCATTCCACCCATAGACGGCAGCGCTTTGCGAAACGGCGCCATTACTGGCTCCGTGATCTGGTGCAGTAGATAGATAGCGGGATTCTTACTGCCGGGCGCTACCCAGCTGAGAATAATCATGCCAAGCAGGGCAAAAAAATAGATGTTGACCATTAGAGCGACGATCCCGATTATAGACCACAACAGCAATACGAGCGGGTTGGGAAATGGCAAACCGTTGACCAGGAGTAAGGCCAGGATGCTTATAAACTGCAGCGCAATCGACAATAACAGAGAGGCCAGATCAAGACCGGCGATCCCGGGGACTGCCCGCCGCAGCGGTAAGACCAGAGGATTGGTGATCTTTACCAGAAATTGGCAGACTGGATTGTAAAAATCGGCCCGCACTAGCTGTAGGATAAATCGCAACATCATGGCCAGCAAATACAAGCTGGTTACAGTTTGTATCAGATAACCAAAAATTTCGTTCAGTGCACTCATGTATCAACGTTCTCCGTGGCGGCTTGCATGGCCTGCTGGATCCAGGCTGCGTAAGTTCTCGTTTTCAAAACTGTGGATAGCGGCTTCAGTAGTCCCTGCGGGGCGGGTTACCTCGCGCCGGAGTTCCCTGAGGTCGATATCACTTTCGATCCCCATACTACCCGCGTCGATAAACGCAATGTGAGGTGTTTCCACGTGGGGCTCCGCTGCCATTTCAGGTGGTCCATTCTAATGGGCGAGTATACACGGCTGTATCTGCCAAAATCATCCGTCTCTGGGTCCAAAGATATCTGTGCCGATGCGCACTATGGTGGCGCCCTGGTCGATCGCGACTTCCATATCCGATGACATTCCCATAGAGAGGGTATCAATGGTGGTAATAGTTTGTCTCAAATCCAGCATCGCATCTCGCATCTCTTGGAAGGGTCTTTGCTTCGGCTCAGAGTGGGCTGCTGGAATAGCCATTATTCCGCGTAAGCAGAGGTTGGGCAAGGTGTTGACGACGGTGGCCAGTGCCGGAAGATCTTCAAGCGTCACCCCGGCCTTACTGTCCTCACCAGAAATATTCACCTGCAGACAAATTTGCAGTGGCGGAAAATCGTCAGGTCGCTGACTGTTTAAGCGCAAGGCAATTTTCTCCCTTTCGACACTGTGGACCCAGTGGAAGTTCTCGGCAATGGCACGGGTTTTGTTTGATTGAATAGGACCTATAAAATGCCAACACAGAGATAGGTCTTGCAGCTGTGCAATCTTGTTCAGGGCCTCCTGCAGATAGTTTTCTCCAAATTCGTGTAAGCCCTGCGCTGCGGCGGCTCTAACCCTATCCGCTGACCGTGTTTTGCTGACAGCGAGGATGCGAATGTCGCTTTCTTTACGCTGGCTTTTTTTTGCGCTGAGTCGTACTCTCTGGCGCACTTTTGCTATATTGTTAATCAATTGGTGGTCATCCATACGCAGTATAATAACGGATTTGGGGCCTCTGTAGGGTAAGGAAATAAGATAAACCGAAGTGTGCGATGCACTCGAATGAGGATACCTTGGTTACGGAGCTTACGGCCACGGGGGATACCGGGAGAGGGAAATAATGGATATCACGGAACTGCTAGCTTTTAGTGCCAAACAGGGCGCATCGGACTTGCATTTATCAGCGGGACTGCCACCGATGATTCGGGTCGATGGTGACGTTAGGCGCATCAATTTGCCGCCAATGGACCACGAGAAGGTTCATGAGTTGATCTATGACATCATGAACGATAAACAGCGTAAAGATTACGAGGAATTTCTCGAAACTGACTTTTCCTTCGAAGTGCCGGGTGTAGCCCGCTTCCGGGTTAATGCTTTTAATCAGAACAGGGGCGCCGCCGGCGTCTTTCGTACTATTCCCTCCAAGGTTTTGACCATGGATGACTTGGGAATGGGGCAGGTTTTTCGCGATATCTGCATGATGCCCCGTGGTTTGGTGTTGGTCACTGGCCCCACCGGCTCGGGTAAGTCGACTACCCTTGCGGGGATGATAGATTTCATCAACGATAATAAATATGAGCACGTTCTCACCATTGAGGACCCCATCGAATTTGTTCACGAAAGTAAAAAGTGCCTAATTAACCAGCGGGAAGTTCACCGCGATACCCTGGGATTTTCCGAGGCTCTGCGCTCTGCTTTGAGGGAGGACCCTGATATTATTCTGGTCGGTGAGATGCGTGACCTGGAAACGATTCGCCTGGCGCTGACCGCGGCGGAAACCGGTCACCTTGTGTTCGGAACTCTGCACACAACCTCGGCAGCAAAAACGATCGATCGGGTGGTCGACGTATTTCCGGCCGCGGAAAAGTCTATGGTGCGCTCTATGCTCTCAGAATCCTTAATGGCGGTTGTTTCACAGACACTGATGAAGCGAGCGACCGGTGGCCGAGTCGCTGCCCACGAGATCATGCGTGGTACACCGGCTATTCGAAACCTGATCCGCGAGGATAAGGTAGCGCAAATGTACTCTGCTATTCAAACTGGTTCGGCCCTGGGCATGCAAACTATGGATCAGTGCTTACAGGATCTGGTGGAAAAGCGTGTCATCACTCGCGAGATCGCCAGAGAAAAAGCACGGATGCCGGAAAATTTCTAAAGGCTGATCGGGTACAGACGTTAAGGAGTAAGCTATGAAGATCGAGGAACTGTTACAACGGGTGGTAAAAGAGGGCGCTTCCGACGGCTTTATAGCAGCCGACGCCGCTCCGGCGATCAAAGTTGATGGAGAGATCTTTCCTATCAGCGAAGTCAGATTAACCGATCAGGATGCCAAGGAAATCGTGCTGTCCACCATGACGGATGCGCAGCAAAAGCAGTTTTTGGATCATCAAGAATGCAATTTTGCTCTGGGTAGAGAGGGGCTTGGCCGTTTTCGTGTCAGCGCTTTTGTTCAACGTGGCAAGTGTGGTTTGGTGCTGCGGCGAATTGAAACAATAATCCCCAAAATCGATGACCTGGGCCTGCCGCCTATAATCAAAGACCTGGCCATGACCCAGCGCGGCCTAATTATTTTCGTTGGCGCGACCGGTACTGGTAAATCGACGTCGCTGGCGTCGATGGTCGGCTATCGCAACGAGAATAGCCGCGGGCACATTATCAGTATTGAGGACCCTATCGAATTTATCCATGAACATGCCGGTTGTATTGTCACGCAGCGGGAAGTGGGAATGGATACCGAGTCTTTTGCTGTGGCACTGAAGAATACCCTGCGTCAGGCCCCGGATGTCATTCTGATTGGCGAGGTGCGCACGGCCGAAACTATGCAACAGGCACTGACGTTTGCTGAAACCGGCCATCTCTGCTTGTGCACGTTGCACGCTAATAATGCTAATCAGGCGCTGGACCGTATTATGAGTTTCTTCCCATCTGACCTGCATAATCAGGTTTGGATGGATCTGTCGCTCAACCTGAAGGCCATGGTGGCCCAGCAGTTGATTCCCAAGAAGGATGGCAGTGGGCGACATCCGGTGATTGAGGTTCTGTTGACCTCACCACTGATAGCTGAGTACATCCGTAAGGGTGATGTTCATCTGATCAAGGAAGTGATGACCAAATCCACAGAAATGGGTATGCAGACCCTTGATCAGTCACTGTTCAAGGCCTACTGTGAAGGCCTGATTAGCAAAGAAGACGCAGAGCGCTATGCCGATTCTGCAAACGACGTGCGCCTGATGATAAAAATGCACGACAAGGGCAAGCACGCTTACGACGATGCCCTGGGTCTTACTATCGACGACGAAGACAAGCGTGGAAATTTTATGCGCTAGCGTCGAGTACCCTTGGGATTTACTGCTCCCGCATCCAACTTTGCAGAATTAATTCGGCGGCAATACTGTCCGCCGGGTGAGTCTTGTAGTTTCTCTTGTGACCTTGCGCCTGTAGGGTTTGTTTTGCTTCAAAGCTGGTCAGCCGTTCGTCTACCAGTGCCACTGCCAGTCCAAACCGGCCATGCAATCTACGGGAAAACTTCTGTGCTCGTGCGCCGAGATCGCTATCAGTGCCATCCATATTCAGCGGATCACCAATCAGTAACAAATCCGGTTGCCACTCCTGCAGCAGGGTTTCAATGGAGCTCCAGTCAGGTACGCCGTCCCGTGCACGGACGATGTCTAATGGCTGGCTGGTTTCCAGCAGGCAGTTGCCCACAGCAACACCAATCTGCCGTAGGCCAAAATCAAAAGCCATCACTGTGCGTTTATCGTCGTTCAAGGCAGAGTTGTCAGGCGTGGCCCGCCTGAGCGGAGATCAAATTCATATCAATGCCGAGTTGGGCCGCAGCGGCGGCTAAACGGCTTTGATGGGGCGTGGAAAAAATGATGTCGCTATCCGCAGGTAGCGTGAGCCAGCTGTTTTCGGCAAGCTCCTGTTCTAATTGACCAGCAGTCCAACCGGCGTAGCCAAGTGCAATTAGATGTTCCTCGGGGCCGCTGCCGTCGGCAATAGCCCGCAGTACATCTCTGGACGTGGTCAGCGTGATCTCGTCGGTAACCTTAATGCTGGCCTCCCAACTTTGATTGCCTCTGCGGTGGAGCACAAAGCCGTGGTCGATTTGTACCGGGCCGCCCGCCATCACTGGCATTTCGTCAAAATCACCATGAGTATGAATCTCCAGGTGCTCAAAAATCTCAGCGATAGTCAATTCCAGCGGCTGATTGATGACGATACCCATAGCCCCGCTCTCGCCGTGTTCACAAATATAGGTGATGCTCTGGGAGAAAATACCTTCGGCTAAACTGGGCATTGCCAATAGAAAATGGTTGCGTAGGCAATCGCTGCTTTTTGAGGTACGGGCCTGAAACTGTGATGGCATAAAGGTGAAAACTCGTGTCTGTTATTGCTCGGTTTACTTTGCGTGGAGGCTAGCCAGAGCTTAGCTGGTTTTCTTGAAATTGCCACGTTCGGATGATCTCCAGCTTGTCCGTTGTCGCTTTTAACTCTGCCGTGAAGGGTGCAAATGGCGCGGCTAGGCGGACGATTTTGATCGCAGCTTCATCCAGTACTGCGTATCCGGAAGAGGACAGAATTTTGATGTCTTCGAGGCTGCCATCCCGGCGAATGGTGACCAATAATCGCAAGCTGCCATAGATGCCGTAGCGCAGGGAAGCCTCCGGGTAGTATTTGTTGCCTACGGCTTCCAGGCGTTGTCGCCAATCGTGTAAATAGGCGGCGTCGACCGCTGCCTTGGTTGAGACCGAACTAAGCCTTCTAACTCTTGGGCGTTCAGAGTAGTCACTGGTTTGTTCGTCGAAGGTGGCTTCCAGCGCGGCGAGCTTTTGATTGAGTCGGTATACCTCTGGACTGATTCCCGGTACCTGCGATTCACTTTCCTTTTGTAATTCCTCGGCGGTGGCGGCCAGTTCATTGGCTACAGTCGTAGTCAGTACCGGGCGTGTGGTCGGGTTGGGCCGATTTTCGGTTAGGGACGGGGTAACTTCTTCCCGTGCTTGCTGCGGTACCATCGGGTTACTGGTTTTAGTGGCTACCTTGGTAAGGTCCGCCTCACTGCCGCTGCCCAGCTGATTTGCCTGGGCAATATGCTCGGCATCTTCCTCAGCGTCTGCGGTTGACCTCTGAGCCAGTGTCACTTTTATCTGCCGCGCGTGAAATTCGTTGTTGGAACCACTGAAGCTGATGCCGAGTATGAACATGGCGTGCAGGATTGCCGCCACAAAAACTGCAAAGATGAATCGATCATTGCCTGCATGCTCAATCCCGACGTACTGCACTGCCCGTCATCACTCCTTTTAGGCCAACTCCTGTGCTATACAATCCATCAGTTGGCCGCCAATGTCCAGATCGTACTCATTGTCAATTTCACGGATACAGGTTGGGCTGGTGACGTTAATTTCAGTTAGATAATCGCCGATAACGTCGAGACCGACAAAGAGCAGTCCTTTGGCCCGCAATGCAGGGCCCACTTGCTCCGCAATCCAGAGGTCACGATCAGTTAATGGCTGGGGCCGGCCAGAGCCGCCGGCTGCCAGGTTACCTCGCGTCTCGCCTTTAGCAGGAACCCGGGCGAGGCCATAGGGTACCGGGTCACCTTTAATCATCAGTATGCGTTTGTCGCCATCCCGAATTTCCGGGATGAAGCGTTGCGCCATGATCGTTTGATGGCTGAAGCCTGTCAGCGTTTCAAGAATCACATTAAGATTGGGGTCCTCTGCTTTAACCCTAAAGATAGAGGTCCCACCCATGCCGTCCAGTGGTTTAAAAATTACGTCCTGGTGTTCCGCATGGAATGCTTTAAGCCGGTCAGTATCGGCGCTTACCAGCACGGGCGGGCAACATTGAGGAAATTCGGTGGCAAATATCTTCTCGTTACAATCCCTCAGACTCTGGCAGCGGTTGACTATCAGCGTTCCCTGACGCTCCGCCGCCTCCATGATGTAGGTGCTATAGATGTACTCGTTATCGAAGGGCGGGTCTTTGCGCATGAGTATGACATCCAGCTCCGCCAGATCCGTAGGCACTGCCTCACCGCGGGAAAACCAGGCCTGCTGGTCGCGAAAAACCTTAAGTGGCGCGAGTGTGGCCCTCGCCACCCCCTGTTCCAGGTATAGGTCTTTCTGTTCCATGTAGTAAAGTTGCCACCCTCGATCGCTGGCTGCCCAGAGCATCGCCATGGTGCTGTCTTTTTTGTAGCTAATTTGTTCTATCGGGTCCATGACCACGCCAATTTTGATCGTCATTGCCAAGCCCTGCTATAAAGTCGCCTGCTAAAGTACGCAATGGCCGTGTCTGGTGCAAGCCCGAGGCCGGTCGAGAGCCGATATTCGTCCCCCACAACGACTCGAAATCTACTAGAATGGCGCTCCCTTTTTACAGCTGGAGTTACTTTAGATGAGTTTCGCTACAATCTATTTTATTCTCGCCTTGATCACTGCAACGGGTACGCTCTGTGCATTGATAAAAGCGCGGCAGGTCTACTTGCTAGCCCTTCCCTATTTCATGCTTGCCTGGTTGACCGGCGAACTGGCGCTGCTCAGCCTGTTTTTGCAGCTGGCATTAACCGCGGTACTAGCTGTGGCGGGGGTCATGGAGGATCCGAGGGCCCAGTGTGGCTTGGCTATATTTGCGATGTCCTGGATAGGCTTGGCTTATCTTCATCTACAGGCGATGGATACGGATGGCTATATTCGCAGTGCGTTAAGGCGTGAACTCGGCGTCAATTACCGTCTGGATATCCCCATCAATCGCCAAACTGCCCTCAACGACGGGGTTCGTAGTACGAGTTGGCTCAAGCCGTTCCGCTTTGAGCGCGAAGGTGTGCGGAAGCACTCTGACATCAGCTATGGCGAAGCGGGTGTTCGCAATCTCTTGGATATATACCAACCCGTGATAGAGCGCGAACGGCCCTTTCCGGTGCTACTGCAGGTGCATGGCGGTGCCTGGATCGTTGGCAATAAAGCAGAGCAGGCCAAGCCGCTGATGTACCACATGGCGCAAAGGGGATGGATCTGTGTCTCCATAAATTATCGACTCAGCCCGGCGGCCAAGTTTCCCGCCCATATCATAGATGTAAAACAGGCTATTAGCTGGATCAAGGACAATATTGCGGACTATGGGGGCGATCCGGAATATATCGCGATTACAGGCGGTTCAGCGGGCGGGCACCTCTCTGCATTGGCGGCGCTGACACCTAATGAAGCAGAGTACCAGCCAGGATTCGAAGATAGTGATACCACCGTGCAAGCGGCGGTACCTTTTTACGGTGTTTATGATTTTCTCGATCGCAACAACGTTCGCCCGGCAATGCCACTGGAGGACTTTCTCGGTAAGAAAGTTATGCCCTGCTCCTCCTACGCTGATCGTGAACTGTGGGATCGTGCATCACCAATATCGAGAATTGGCGCGGATGCACCGCCATTTTTTGTTATTCAGGGTACCCACGATACCCTGGTCTGGACTGAGGAAGCGCGCGTATTTGTGGCGGCGCTTCAAAACCAGTCTCAGCAGAAAGTAGCCTATGTTGAATTGCCCGGAGCGCAGCATGCTTTTGAAATGTTTCACTCCGTGCGCACCGACCATACGGTCAACGGAGTTGCCGACTTTCTGGAGTGGACGCACGGCCAGTGGCTGGTCGGCAGGGCCTAGGGTACTTCGTTACTCGCCGCCCTGACGACCAGGATCCATATCCCCCCAGCGGGCCTGCAGTATAGCCAGCGCAGCCAGAGGCGCGGTTTCCGTGCGGAGTATCCGGGGTCCAAGGCTGAGTGCTTCGAACCCGGAGGTGTGGGCCAGATCAATCTCAGCCTGAGTCAAACCGCCTTCAGGGCCGATTAGCAAGTCGATACACGTGGGGGCAGTGGTGGTTTCGACATCCGCTGTGTTGCGGTGGTGAAGAACAAACTTTCTGTCACCCTGTGTATGCGGTAGCCACTGACCCAAACCCTCGGAACTATGCAGCTTGGGAAGGCGGTTGCGGCCACATTGCTCACAGGCGCTAATGATGACGCGTTGCCAGTGTCGACATTTCTTTAAGGCTCGCTCAGCGCTAAGCCTTACCTCAGTACGTTCGGTGAACAGGGGGGTTATTTCAGCGACGCCTAGCTCTGTAGCCTTTTGCACAACGAGGTCCATCCTGTCGCCGCGTGATATAGCGACGCCCAGATTAATTACCAGCGGCGACTCGGTATCGTGCTTTATCGCCGAGCCTGTCACCAGAGTGACGCACTTTTTCTCGACCGATGTGATGGTTGCTAGGTATTGCGCACCACTGCCATCAAACAGATAAGCTGAATCGCCTGGTTGCAGACGCAAGGCACGGCCCAAATGCTGGCTCGCCTCTGGCTCCAACACAATGTCCCGACCGGCGCCTAGTGGCTTTGCCGTATAAATTCGGGGTATGCGCATGCAAGAACGACCCTAACTCAGTCCCAGATTGGCGTAGATTTCCCGCACGGGTTCTATCTGATTCATGGTGTAAAAATGAATTCCCGGCGCACCGCTATCGAGCAGGGTCTGGCACAGTTGCGTAACCACTTCTATGCCAAACTTACGGATGCTGTCTTGATCTTGGCCGTAGCCCTCGATGCGCTGACAAATCCATCGTGGAATTTCAGCGCCGCAGTTCTTGGAGAACCTCAACAAATTGGGAAAGTTGGTTATCGGCATAATGCCAGCGTAAATAGGTTTATCAATGCCAGTGGCGCGGCACTGATCCATAAAGTAAAAGTAAGATTCTACATTGTAAAAATATTGGGTGATTGCGCTGTTCGCCCCGGCATCGAATTTACCTTTCAGGTAAGCGATATCTGTGCTGTAACTCTCGGCCTGGGGGTGCACCTCAGGATAGGCAGCGACCTCGATATGAAAATGGTCGCCGGTATGCTCACGCACAAAAGCGACCAATTCGTCGGCATAGATCAGTTGACCTGGGCCGCCCATGCCCGAGGGGATATCGCCACGCAAAGCCACCAGGCGATTAACGCCCATCGCCTGATAACCCTGCAGTAGATTTTGTATCGCGTTTTCGTCATCACCACCAAAACTGAGATGCGGAGCAACGTCGATTCCCAGCGCCTTAATAGCCGCCACAGTTACGCTAGTCTGATCCCGCGTGGAGCCACCCGCGCCGTAGGTAACCGAGAAAAATTCCGGCCCCAGCTCTTTCAGAGCCGGGGTCACCTGACGCAGTAGCTTCTCCCGCCCGGCCTCTGTTTTAGGCGGGAAATACTCGAAAGAAATAGTCGGTTTTTGATGGGACATCTCAAAAATTTCCTAGTACTTATAGCTATCCGGCTTGAAGGGGCCGTCTACAGAAACCTTGATGTAATCAGCCTGCTCTGGAGTCAGTCGAGTCAGCACACCGCCAAAGCCTGCCACCATGTGTGCAGCGACTTCCTCGTCCAGCTTCTTGGGTAGAACTTCCAGAGAAAGCGCGCCTGGCTTCAACTCGGGCTCCAGATCAGCAAATTTACGCTCATACAGGTAGATTTGAGCCAGTACCTGGTTGGCAAATGAGCCATCCATGATGCGTGACGGATGGCCGGTAGCGTTGCCAAGGTTGACCAGTCGTCCTTCAGACAAGAGCAACAGGTGGTCACCACTTGCTTTGTCCCGGTGAATCTTATGGACTTGCGGCTTGATCTCTTCCCAGATCCACTCTTTACGCATAAAGGCTGTATCTACCTCGTTGTCAAAGTGGCCAATGTTGCAGACTACAGCGCCGCTTTTCAGATGCTTAAGCATGTACTGGTCACAGACATTATAGTTACCGGTGGTAGTAACCAGCAGGTCAATGTTCTGCAGTAAATTACGATCGACAGAGGCCTCGGTACCGTCGTTCACGCCGTTGATATACGGTGAACTGACTTCGTAACCATCCATGCAGGCCTGCATGGCGCAGATCGGATCGACTTCGGTAACACGCACGATCATGCCTTCCTGACGCAAGGATTGAGCAGAGCCCTTACCGACATCACCATAGCCGATGACCAGCGCTTTTTTGCCCGACATTAAGTGATCAGTGCCGCGCTTGATGGCGTCGTTGAGGCTGTGGCGGCAGCCGTACTTGTTGTCATTTTTGGATTTGGTCACGGAGTCGTTCACATTCACCGCGGGCACTTTTAACAAGCCTTTCTCAAGCATTTCCTGCAGGCGATGCACACCGGTAGTCGTCTCTTCGGTAACGCCGTGAATGAGTTCCAGCATAGCCGGATATTTTTCGTGCAGCATACCAGTGAGGTCACCGCCGTCATCCAGCACCATATTGGCTGTCCAGGGCCGACCGTCTTTCAGAATGGTCTGCTCCAGACACCACTCGTATTCTTCTTCAGTTTCGCCCTTCCAGGCAAATACTGGCACGCCAGACTCTGCAATTGCAGCTGCTGCGTGATCCTGAGTGGAGAAAATATTGCACGAAGACCAGCGCACTTCAGCACCCAGCTCGATCAATGTTTCAATCAATACGCCGGTTTGGATGGTCATATGGATGCAGCCGAGAATCTTCGCCCCTGCCAGAGGCTGCTTGTCGCGATACTTGGCGCGCATAGCCATCAGTGCCGGCATTTCCGATTCGGCGATTTCCAGTTCCCTACGGCCGTAGGCGGCCAGGCTGATGTCGGCTACCTTGTAGTCTTGAGATGTTTTCAGTTGTTCTGCTGTGTTCATTTTTGGTTCCTCGTTGGCTATTTGCCATTGGCTATTTTGATTCTGTTTTGGTCCCGGCCTTCAGAAGGTCCAGTGAAAAAATAAAAACGTCTGAAGACTTCCGTGCTAATTCGTCAATCGGTGTTTTATCGGTCGGTATGTGTGTAACAAAGCACTCCGAAGCGCAATCCTACAACGCGGCCTTAAGTACTTCCGCCTTATCTGTTTTCTCCCAGGTAAAATCTGGATCTTCGCGCCCAAAGTGTCCATAAGCAGCAGTCTTACGATAAATAGGCCGCTTCAGATCAAGCATCTCCACGAGACCCGCAGGCCGCAATTCGAAATTCTCGGTTACCAGCTCGGCGATACGGCTATCCGGCAACTTGCCAGTGCCGAACGTATTGATGGCGATCGAAGTAGGCTCGGCGACGCCAATCGCGTAGGAAATCTGAATCTCGCAGCGCTCGGCTAGGCCCGCAGCGACTATGTTTTTGGCTACATAACGCCCCGCGTAGGCCGCAGAGCGGTCTACCTTCGAGGGGTCCTTGCCAGAAAATGCGCCGCCACCATGCCTCGCCATACCGCCGTAGGTATCCACTATGATCTTACGTCCGGTCAGGCCACAATCGCCCACCGGCCCTCCGATGATGAACTGTCCTGTTGGGTTGATATGGTACTTGGTGTCTGCGTGCAGCCACTGTTCGGGCAATACCTCTTTGATCACCAGGTCCATGATCGCTTCGTGAATCTCTCTCTGTTTGATGTCTTCATCGTGCTGGGTGGAAAGTACTACCGCATCGATAGCAACGGGTTTGCCGTTGTCGTAGCGCAGAGTGACCTGGCTTTTGGCATCTGGGCGTAACCAGGGTAAGGTGCCGTTTTTGCGCAATTCGGCCTGACGTTCGACCAGCCTATGGGCATAATAGATGGGTGCAGGCATGAGCACTTCGGTTTCGCTGGTGGCGTAGCCAAACATCAGGCCCTGGTCACCAGCGCCCTGTTCTTTGGCTTCGCCCTTGTCTACGCCCATAGCGATGTCAGGGGATTGCTTGCCAATTGCGTTCAACACGGCACAGGATGCGCCGTCGAAGCCCAGCCGTGAACTGTTATAGCCGATATCCAGAACCACGCCGCGAACGACATCTTCCAGGTCCACGTAGGTATTGGTTGTTACTTCACCGGCAACAACGACCATGCCTGTTTTTACAAGGGTCTCTACCGCGACTCTTGCGTCGGGGTCGTCGGCAATGATTGCATCCAGGATCGCATCGGATATCTGGTCTGCCATTTTGTCGGGGTGCCCCTCCGAAACTGATTCGGATGTGAAAATGTCATACTCGCTCATAGATTTTCCCTTAATGCTGCGGATGGCCGAATAGGCGCACCTGAATTTGAAATCCGTTACGTTGTGCCAGATAAACACTGGCAATATCTCTCAGGCCCGCGTGTTCGGCCCAGGCCGCCAGATCCTGTGGGTCAAAGCCTAGCCAAAGGTCCCCACAGTTCTCGCGAGCCCAGCCCTGGACATGGCTACACAAGTCAGTGACCAGAACCACGCCCCCGGGTGCCAGGTATCTGGCAACATCGGCCAGAATCTGTGCGGGGTCTGGCGTATGATGAAGCACCATATTGATGACCACGCAGTCTGCTTGCAGTCCTTGCAAGCCACTTGAATTAGTATCGCCGCACAGGAACTCAATATTCTCCAAGCCTGCGTTCTCGGTATTTAATCGCGCAGTTGCCAACATTTCTGCCGCATTATCCAGGGCGACTACCCGCTTGAACTGCGGCGCCAGCTTGTGTAGAAAGGCGCCGTCACCTGGGCCTACTTCCAGGGCAACACGACGCTGGTTCAAGGGTGCGTCACTTAGCACTTGAGCTACCGTTGCCGCGTACTGCCCGTAATTTGCTATCAAATCCTGTTGTTGACGAAACTTTTCGGCGTTATTGCGAAAAAAGTCCCGGGAGTTTTGCTCACGCTTTGCATTCAGCAACTTGAGTCTCTGATTAAGCGCCTGCGGCAGGGCGATTTGATCCACGGTTTCAAAGACGCTGTGTTGCAGTGCCTCCAACTCCGGCCGCTGGCCCAATTCGCTACGTCGATAAAAGATCGAATTGCCTTCGCGTCGGCTGGCCACCAAACCAGCGTTGGCCAGTACTTTCAAGTGGTGGCTCAGTGCGGGTTGGCGAATATCAAACAGCTCGCATAGCTCAGAGACGCCGAAAGAATCCTTGCGCAATACCCGTAATACTTGCAGACGCAGCGGGTCTGCGCTGGCCTTACAAAGGCCGGCGAGATCGCCGTAGTCGCGCTCGGCGAGGGCGATGTCTGGTTTGATAACTAGTGGTATTGCCAACATGGCGGCGAGTCTAGCAGGCATTTATATCTACATCAAAATATTTCGATATAGATATCAGGCCAGAACCCGATGGAAATTTGGGCGATTTGATTGCTGTCGGCTCTTGGTTACGCGAAAATGGCGGCCCGTTTATGACTGGCCCCAACGCCCCCCAACCCGGAGAACAGAATGTCTTCACGCACCAACCTTGCCAACGCAATTCGCGCCCTCAGTATGGATGCCGTTCAGCAGGCTAATAGCGGCCACCCGGGTGCACCCATGGGTATGGCTGACATTGCGGAAGTATTGTGGAACGACTACCTCAAGCACAATCCAGTAAATCCCGAATGGCCCAACCGGGATCGCTTCGTGCTATCAAACGGCCACGGTTCAATGCTCATCTATTCTCTGCTGCATTTGACCGGCTACGACCTGGTTATGGAGGAATTACGCAACTTTCGGCAGCTGCACAGCAAAACACCAGGTCATCCCGAGTACGGCTACGCCCCGGGTGTTGAAACTACAACGGGTCCTCTGGGTCAGGGCCTCACCAATGCGGTGGGCATGTCTCTGGCGGAAAAAATTCTGGCAGCGCAGTTTAATCAACCGGGCCACGAGGTTATCGATCACTATACTTATACGTTTGTCGGCGACGGTTGCCTGATGGAGGGAATTTCTCATGAAGCCTGCTCTCTGGCAGGCACCTTGGGCTTGGGTAAATTGATCGCCTTCTACGATGACAATGGTATTTCGATAGACGGTGAGGTCGAGGGCTGGTTTACTGACGACACCCCTGCGCGGTTTATCGCTTACGGCTGGCAGGTCATTGCCAATGTCGATGGCCACAATCCGCAGGAAGTTAAAGACGCCATCGACGCTGCTCGCCATGAAACCGGAAAACCCACGCTGATTTGCTGTAAAACTATCATTGGTAAAGGGTCGCCCTGCAAGCAGGGTAGTGAATCTTGTCACGGTGCCCCTCTGGGTGCAGACGAGGTGACAGCTACCCGTGCCGCTCTGGGTTGGCAGCACGAGCCATTTGTCATACCGGATGAGGTATATGCAGGTTGGAACGCCACCGAGCGCGGTGCCAAGCTAGAAAGTGAGTGGCAGCAGGCGATGGTGGCTTATGCTGCGGACCACCCCGAGCAGGCTGCCGAATTGACGCGACGCCTCGCCGGTGAATTACCCGAAGAGTTTGGCCGTCAGGCCACTGAATATATCGCCGCTTGCCAGGTCGAGGGAGCCAGCATTGCGTCGCGTAAAGCCTCGCAAAACTGCCTGAATGCCTATGGTCCATTGTTACCTGAGTTACTTGGGGGTTCAGCCGACCTGGCAGGGTCTAACCTGACGATCTGGAGTGGCTCTAAGGGCATAAGCACTGCCGATGCCAGCGGCAATTATATCTACTATGGAGTCCGCGAATTCGCCATGTCGGCGATTATGAATGGCATAACGCTGCACGGTGGGTTTGTGGCCTATGGCGCTACCTTCCTTATCTTTATGGAGTACGCGCGCAACGCGGTCAGAATGGCGGCACTGATGAAGCAGCCGTCGATTTTTGTTTATACCCATGACTCTATCGGATTGGGCGAAGACGGACCGACTCACCAGCCCGTGGAGCAGCTTACAGCGCTGCGTGTTACACCCAATATGCACACCTGGCGCCCCTGTGACACAGTTGAATCTGCCGTTGCCTGGAAGTCCGCGATCGAGCGCAATGACGGCCCTTCTGCTTTAGTATTTTCCCGCCAGGGCCTGCCGCATCAACAGCGCAGTGAACAGCAACTTGCAGATGTGGCTCGCGGTGCTTACGTATTGCACGGCAACGAAGGAACGCCTGACGCGATAATTATTGCTACTGGCTCAGAGGTCCAATTGGCGATGGCAGCGGCGAAAAAATTGGAGCAATCCGGCCGAAGGGTTAGAGTTGTCTCTATGCCCTGCACTGAATTATTTCACGCTCAGGACGCCGCTTACCGGGAAGCGGTATTGCCCAGCGATGTACTGGCCAGGGTTGCTGTAGAAGCTGCGCATGTCGACTATTGGTACAAATATGTTGGCCTCGATGGCGCCGTTGTGGGGATGAGCACCTTCGGAGAGTCTGCACCTGCGAGTGAACTGATGCAGCAATTCGGCTTCACCGTCGACAATGTTGTAGCCGTCGTAGAAGACGTGCTGCTCTAGAGTTTATTTTATGTTGCGTTTGGCAATCAATGGTTACGGTAGAATCGGACGTTGTGTTCTGCGGGCACTTTACGAAAGCCCTCTGCGGGAACACCTTCAGGTGGTGGCGATCAACGAGATCGCAGACGCTCGTACTGTGTTACACCTGACGCGTTATGACTCTACACACGGGCGATTTCCCGCGGAAATCAGTGGTAATGCCAGCGTGCTGGAAGTCTCTGGGCACACCATACCCTTGTTCTGCTCGCCCTCTATTAGTAATTTGCCGTGGTCGAATCTGGGCGTTGATATGGTGCTGGAGTGCACTGGGTCTTTCAGCGACAGGGCCACTGCCGAGCAGCATTTGCAGCAGGGAGCGACGCGGGTGTTGTTTTCTCAGCCTGCACAGGCGGACGTGGATGCCACGGTAGTTTATGGGGTTAACCACCAGCAATTGCGCGCCAGCGATCAGGTAGTGTCCAATGCCTCTTGTACCACCAATGGCATTGTACCGGTGATCAAAGTGCTTGATGACGCTTTTGGTATCATCAGTGGCACCATTACCACCATACATTCACTGATGAATGATCAGCCGGTACTGGATGCGTATCACGACACCGATCTGCGTAAAACGCGCGCTTCTGCTCATTCAATTATTCCGGTGGACACGGCATTGGCTCGTGGAATCGAACGAATATTACCGGAGTTGAATGCCCAATTTACTGCCCAGGCTTTGCGTGTGCCCACGCTGAATGTATCGGCGATGGACTTAACGGTCTGTGTGAAAACAGCCACGGATGAGGCGGCGGTTAATCGTGCCTTGCAGGCTGCTGCAAATTCCGGATTTGACGGTATTTTGGGCTATACAGAGGAGCCGCTGGCTTCCTGCGACTTCAATCACGACGCAAGATCAAGCATCATCGACGCCAACCAGACCCGGGTCAGCGGTGGGCAGCTGGTTAAAGTACTCACCTGGTTTGATAATGAATGGGCTTATGCCAATCGTATGTTGGATGTGGCCCGTTACTGGGGCAGTCTGTAGGAGCTTACTATGACGCTAAATGTAATATTAATGAGTGATCTGAACCTGTTCGGCAAGCGCGTGCTGATCCGAGAGGATCTGAACGTACCGCTCAAGAATGGTGCGGTCAGCAGTGACGCCCGCATCCGAGCTGCGTTGCCGACCATTAAGGCAGCGCTTGCTGCGGGAGCGCAGGTAATACTGATGTCTCACCTGGGCCGGCCCGTTGAAGGCGAGTTTGATGCGGCCTTCTCTTTAGCGCCGGTGGCTGATCACCTTGCCGGCCTGCTCGGCCAGAATGTCAGCTTGGTAAGCGACTGGCGGTCTGGTGTGGAACTATCGTCAGGTGAAGTTGCCCTAATGGAAAATGTGCGTTTCAATATTGGCGAGAAGGCCGATGAAGAAGCACTGGCCAAAGAATATGCTGCCCTGTGTGACATTTTTGTCATGGATGCATTCGGCACTGCCCACCGCGCTCAGGCGTCGACACATGGCGTTGCCCAGCATGCGCCAGTGGCTTGTGCCGGCCCTTTGTTAGCTGGCGAGTTGAGCGCATTGGAACTGGCCCTGAGCAATCCGGCCAGACCAATGGTTGCCATAGTCGGGGGTTCCAAGATTTCAACCAAGCTTACGGTACTGGAAACGCTTGCCGACAAAGTTGATCAGCTGGTGGTTGGCGGCGGTATAGCCAATACCTTTCTTGCTGCAGCGGGACTACCGGTGGGAAAATCTCTGTGCGAACACGATTTGCTGCCAGCCGCGCAGGCGCTAATGGCCAAGACCAGTATTCCCTTGCCAGTGGATGTTGTCACCGGCAAAGAGTTTTCCGAATCCGCTGAAGCGATGCTAAAGAACGCAGACGCGGTCGAAAGCGATGATATGATTTTTGATATCGGCCCGCAGTCTTCCGCAGATATTGCGGAGGTACTAATGAAAGCGGGTACAATCTTATGGAATGGCCCCGTGGGTGTGTTCGAATTTGACCAGTTTGCCGGTGGCACCGAGGCGCTGTCCAAGGCAATTGCCGACAGCGATGCATTCTCTCTGGCCGGGGGCGGCGATACGCTTGCGGCGATTGATAAATTTGGCATTACCGATAAGATTTCCTATATCTCCACCGGTGGAGGTGCCTTCCTTGAATATGTAGAGGGCAAAACGCTGCCCGCTGTTGCTATGCTCCAGCAAAGAGCGAATCAGGGCACCTATTAAAGAGAGGTGCCCTAAGATTGAACGCTATTTGGCGTACTAACCATTGCAGTAGAGGATTTAGAACATGGCTTTAATCAGTTTGCGTCAATTACTGGATCATGCGGCGGAGCACAGTTACGGCGTGCCGGCCTTCAATGTTAATAATCTAGAGCAAACCCGGGCAATAATGGAGGCTGCCCATGAGACGGACTCTCCGGTAATCATGCAGGCCAGCGCCGGCGCCAGAAAGTATGCCGGGGGGTCTTTTCTGCGCGCGATGATGGAAGCCGCAATGAATGAATTTCCACATATACCCGTAGTGGTGCATCAGGATCACGGTGTATCGCCCGGGGTTTGTCAGCGTTCTATCCAGCTGGGGTTCAGCTCCGTAATGATGGATGGCTCTCTGGGCGAGGACGGAAAAACACCCATGGACTACGATTATAACGTCGAGGTGACTCGCCGCGTGGTAGAAATGGCGCACGCTTGTGGTGTCTCTGTTGAGGGAGAGCTTGGCTGTCTGGGTTCTCTGGAAACAGGGCAGGCCGGAGAAGAAGACGGTATTGGTGCCGAGGGCATACTAACCCAGGAGCAGATGCTGACCGACCCGGAAGAGGCTGCTGCATTTGTAAAAGCGACTCGGGTAGACGCTCTGGCGATCGCCTGCGGCACCAGTCACGGCGCCTATAAGTTTAGTCGACCGCCCACTGGCGATATTCTGGATATTGGTCGCATCAAGGAAATTCACTCACGTATACCGGGAACGCATTTGGTCATGCACGGCTCCTCGTCGGTGCCCCAGGAATGGTTAGCGGTGATCAATGAGTACGGCGGCGATATTCCGGAAACCTATGGCGTGCCCGTAGAGCAAATTCAGGAGGGTATCCGTCACGGTGTGCGTAAGATCAATATTGATACCGACCTGCGCCTCGCATCCACCGGTGCGGTACGCCGGTTTCTGGCTCAGAACCCCAGTGAGTTTGATCCGCGAAAATTTCTTACCGTTACCATCACGGCAATGAAAGAAATCTGTGCCAATCGCTACGAAGCCTTTGGTAGCGCAGGCCATGCGTCACAGATCAAAGTGCACTCTCTCGATGCAATGGAACAGGCCTACAGCGCCGGAGAGCTGGTCTCTCAGGTGAAGTGAGCTGGGTGTGGTGACGCCCTCCAAAGCGGATATGCAGGCTCTGCGAGAGAGCCTGCCTGCACTCGGTGCTGGTCAATTTCCCAGTGAAGAGCTGCTGTCCTGGTGGCGGTTTTATGGCTTTGATTGCGTGGGCTCTGTTGCTGCGATCACCTACCACTGCGGCACTGTCGAATCTGGTGCTTACACGTTGGCGGTACACCGCTGGCTGCAGGCTGATGCTCGTGCCAATCTGGTGCTGGTTCACGGTTATACCGATCACAGCGGACTGTTTCGACACCTGATTGAGTACGGCCTGCGCAGTAATTTCAATGTTGTTATCTTTGATTTACCGGGCCACGGTCTGTCTACCGGAGAGCCTGCGGCTATCGACAGTTTCTCTGCCTATGGTGTCGCCATTAACGATGTGCTGCAGGCCGCTAATCTGCCCCAATTTAATACATCGGTGATGGCGCAGAGTACTGGCTGCTCGGCGGTTATAGAGTTCGCGCGTTGTTATGCATGGCCCTTTGAACGAACGGTATTTCTGGCGCCGCTGCTACGCCCGCTGGGTTGGCGGTGGGTGCGCGTTGCGCATGGCCTTGCCAATCGTTTTGTTAACACCATCGCACGTAACTTTAAACACAATTCCTCGGATCCTACTTTTTTGGAATTTATCAAGAATGACCCCCTTCAGCCCAAGCGTCTGCCATTGATTTGGGTGGCGGCGCTGAAGGAGTGGCTTGCTACGTTGCCGTTGCAGGATCTGGGCATAGGGCCGGTTTTGGTGCTACAAGGCGACCGAGATACAACAGTCGATTGGCGTTACAATATCGCGCACATCGGTGACTTGTTTCCCGGTAGTCGTATTGAGCTATTGGCGGGTGCGGGCCATCAGTTGGCGAATGAGGCGCTCTCCCAGAGGGAGCGTTATCTAGCGATAGTGGATAAATATCTGGATAGTTAGCTCGCTTCAGGTACTGCCCTGTAAATGCAGAAACTGAATAACGCCGTCGAAGAACATTTGCACTGCAATGATCACTAAAATCGGTTCCGTCGCAAACAGTTCGATTCACGTGAAATGCAGCAAATCTGGTTTCGACTTACGCAGCTAGGGCATAAAACCGCTCTGTGGGCGATAGAGCACCGATCCTGTTTTTCTTCATTTGCCCTTTCCTGAGCATAGCGACAAGCTCAATTCCGGCCAGTGTACTTTGTGCTGAATGGAAGCTTTTGAAGCCTAACATCGTCCGAGTAATCCGTTTTACTCGCCGGTGATCGGATTGCCGCATCACTTGCTCAATAATGTTGTTAAGGTATTTGCACTGACGGATTTTCACACGGCGATTACTATCACTATTAAACTGTTTTACGCCTGCTTTGTTGGCACCACTTTTGTCTATATTGATTAAACTTGGCTTGCCATTTCTACCGATGGCTTTGTTGAAAAAACGTAGAGCCGCTTTGGTGTCACGCTTAGCGGTGAGAAGGAAATCAGCGGAAGGTCGCCCCATGTATTTCCCTCTTTATCGACTGGCCGATAACAGTAGCGCCACTGGCCTCTTATTTTCAAATAGGTTTCCGGGATGCCGGACCAATCCATTCTCCAGCGATCACCTGGTCGTTTTTTCTTTTTATGAAAGGCGTTTTCCAGCTTCGGCGCGTAGTGAACAACCCAGCGATTCAGCGCACTATGATCAATCTTGATACCACGTTCAGCCATCATCTCCTCAATGTTTCGATAGCTCAGTGAATATGCACAGTACCAACGGACACACTGAAGGATGATCGATTGGGGGGTGTCTGCCTTTGAATGAGATCATGCGTTGCTCAGTTTGGTATGATATGAAAAGATCATTCTACCCTGAGCCTTTATGGCTTCACCGGATGCGACAGAACCGGTGCAGGCGCAAATATGCCTCTTGAGCCACTTCCGCCGCGTCCTCTGTACTGTCCAGTTTATTGGTCAGATACTTTTCCAGTGGCACGCGGTGGGCGGTGACAAAGTCTTCGAGAAATGTGTCTTTTTTATCAGCCACAGATAGTGTCTTCTCTAGGCCGATCCGGCGAGGGGCCAATGATTAACGGGTTTGCGAACGCGTATGGCCCTAGAATAGTACGCGACTGCGGATGGTACCGTCTATTGCAGCCAGTTTGGCCAGCGCCAGATTGGAGTATTCAGCATCGGTATCGATGACAACATACCCGACCAACTCGTTGGTTTGCAGGAACTGTGCGCTGACGTTTAGATTGTTTTCTGAGAAAATCGCATTGATGGCACCCATCACGCCGGGCACATTATGATGAACGTGCAGCAGTCGATGGCTGCCGGCATGCTCTGGTAACGCAACCTCCGGAAAGTTAACTGAGGAGGTGGTGGCGCCGGTATCGCTATAGCGTGCCAGTTTTTCGGCCACTTCCACGCCAATGTTTTCCTGGGCTTCAACGGTGCTGCCGCCGATATGGGGGGTCAAGAAGGTGTTGTCAAAGCGCCTTAGCGGTGAGACGAATTCTTCGTCATTGGATCGGGGCTCTACTGGGAATACATCGATGCCTGCACCGCCCAGGCGCCCGTCCTCGAGGCTTGCTGCCAGAGCTTCAATATCAACTACTGTTCCTCTTGAGGCATTAAGCAGAACCGCCCCCGCTTGCATCTGCTGAAGCTCCAGTTCACCAATCAGATTATGGGTAGCACTTGTTTCGGGAACGTGCAGACTCACGATCTCGGAGGATGCTAGCAATTGGTTGAGGCTTGCAACCTGGCGGGCGTTGCCTAGCGGCAACTTGTTGACCACGTCGTAAAACTGCACCTGCATGCCCAGGCTTTCGGCGATAACCCCTAGCTGCATACCGATATTGCCATAGCCGATAATACCGAGGCGCTTGCCTCGAATTTCAAAGGAGTTGAGGGCAGATTTCTGCCATTGGCCCCGATGGGCTGCGGCATTTTTCTCAGCAACCCCGCGCAGTAGAAGAATGGCCTCTGCAATCACTAACTCGGCTACGCTGCGGGTGTTAGAAAAAGGGGCATTAAACACCACCACGCCGCGTCGCGTCGCGGCCTCCAGGTCGACTTGGTTGGTGCCAATGCAAAAACAGCCAACGGCAGCGAGTCTGTCTGCAGCAGCCAGTACCTCTTCAGTGAGCTGCGTGCGGGAGCGAATACCAACAAAATGGGCCCCAGAAATTGCCGCTTTTAGTGCTTCTGTGGGTAACGCCTTTTTATGCTGCTCAATGTTGTCGTATCCCGCCCGCCGTAAAGTCTCCACCGCGGAGGGGTGTACGCCTTCTAACAGCAGGAATTTAATCTTGCTTTTTTTCAGTGACTGTTGCGTCATACCGAGGCTCTCCAAAAAAGGTGTGAGTCAGTTTATCTACGGGGTTTGCGAGGGCGAGCATGCTAACATATGCAGCTGACTGTGAAAATTACCGGAGATCTAGAATTGAGTGTTATTAACGCCCAAACTCACGCCGCTTTGGAAGCCGTTGTCGGCAGCGGCAGAGTGCTCACCGACCCCGATGCGTTACAGCGCTACGGGTGTGACTGGACACGGGTTTATGAGCCCGCGCCCTGCGCTGTGGTGCTACCTGACTCGATCGAACAGGTGCAAAGTCTTGTTAAAGTCGCAATCGAACACCAGTTGGCCATTGTTCCCTCAGGAGGCCGCAGTGGTCTTAGTGCTGGTGCCGTAGCGCACAATGGTGAATTGGTCGTGGCGCTCGACCGTATGAATATCATCGACGGTTTCAATCCGGTGGATCGTTCCGTCCGCTGTGGTGCCGGAGTCATTACCGAGCAGCTGCAGCAATTTGCCGAATCCCAGGATCTGTATTATCCGGTGGATTTTTCGTCTAGCGGTTCCAGTCAGATAGGCGGTAACATCTCCACCAATGCTGGCGGTATCAAGGTTATACGTCACGGCATGACCCGCGACTGGGTTGCAGGTCTGAAAGTTGTCACAGGTACCGGCGAGTTGCTTGATCTGAACCGCGGCCTAATGAAAAACAATGCTGGCTACGATTTTCGCCATCTTTACATAGGGGCAGAGGGCACCCTCGGCATTGTCGTTGAGGCCACCATGCGATTGACCCGGCCCCCGCGTGATCTGGCCGTGCTGGTGCTGGGTGTGCCCGATATGGCAGCAATTATGCAGGTTCTCACCACTTACCAGGGTGCCATGGACTTGTCTGCCTTCGAGTTTTTCTCTGAGCTGGCTCTGCAAAAAGTAGTAGCACACCAGGGCCTGCAGCGCCCCTTTGAAACGCCTGCGCCGTATTATGCATTGATAGAATTCGAGCAGCTTTCAGGCGTAGACATGGACACAGCTATGGCGCTCTTCGAACACTGTGTTGAACAGGGTTGGGTAGTGGACGGCGTGGTGAGTCAGAGCGTTGCTCAGGCCAAATCTCTGTGGCGCTTGCGAGAGGACATTTCGGAGACCATATCCCAATGGACTCCTTACAAGAACGATATCTCGACGGTAATTTCTGCGGTGCCGGCATTTCTTGCCGAGGTCGAGGCAGTGGTCACTAAAGAGTACCCGGAGTTCGAAATTGTCTGGTTTGGCCACATTGGCGACGGCAATGTGCATTTGAATGTGCTCAAGCCCGAAGCGTTGCCTATGGCGGAGTTTCAGCAACGTTGTGGGGCGGTGAGCAAATGGGTTTTCGAAATTGTTCAGCGT
Organism: Halieaceae bacterium; assembly: GCA_047633055.1. Lineage (GTDB taxonomy): Bacteria > Pseudomonadota > Gammaproteobacteria > Pseudomonadales > Halieaceae > CALJFL01. The sequence goes on from JBLIEI010000040.1 coordinate 27,590, forward strand.
TACGGCGGCAGTGTTTCAGCGGAGCACGGGGTAGGACTGTTGAAAAAAGACTACCTGAAGTACAGCCGCTCGGAGTCCGAGATCGAACTTATGCGCCAGATTAAGCGGTTGTTTGATCCGGCGGGAATTATGAATCCGGGGAAAATATTTGATGCCTAATCCGCACCCTCACTGATCTTTGGATATTTTTGTATTCTACCGGCCGTGAGCGCGATAGTGTTTCTCAGTCGCTCCACGGGATTCGCTTGGTGAGAAACACTATCGCGCCCACGACCTCGGCCGGTCCCATTCTGCTAAATTGCAGTATTTGGTAGCGATTCCGGAGAGCACCCCGTGAATCAACCTGTCTATTTGGCTCATCCGGCCCCGGCGACCAAAATCCATCTCTGAGGCCGAATCTCAGCAAAGCCACTATTCCGCCCGTAATGTCTGCACCCCATCAGGAGTGCCCAGCAACAACAGATCGGCGGGTCTTAGTGCGAACAGGCCATTGGTAACCACACCAGTAATCCCGTTGATCTTGGCCTCGGTTGTGAACGGCTGAGGGATCGGGAAATTGTACACATCGAGAATAATATTGCCGTTGTCGGTGACCACACCTTCGCGATAGACCGGGTCGCCCCCCAGTTTTACCAACTCCCTTGCAACGTGCCCCCTGGCCATCGGAATTACTTCTATCGGCAGCGGAAAAGCGCCGAGTGTGTGCACCAATTTACTGCCATCGGCGATACAGATAAATTCCCGCGCAACCGCTGCCACAATTTTCTCTCGGGTCAGCGCTGCGCCGCCGCCTTTGATCAGGTGCAGGGCAGAATTAGCCTCGTCGGCACCATCGATGTAAAAATCCACCTGATCGACCGCATTCAGGTCGTAAACGGGTATGCCATGACTGCGTAAACGATCTGCGGAGGCCTCTGAGCTGGCGACGGTCGCATTGAGCAGGCCGCTCAGGGGAGCCAGGCTATCAATAAAGAGATTAGCGGTTGAGCCGGTACCGATACCCAGGACAGTATCATTTTCAATGTGGGGGCGAATGTAGGCCAATGCGGCATCGGCGACGGCCTGCTTGAGTTCGTCCTGGGTCATGTCGGGAGTCCTTGTAGACTGCTGTGGTTGGGAGCAGCCTCCATCATAGGGTAGTGATTTGAAGTAATCACGAATAATACCGAAATCCCTGCACCATGAGGGCTGTAAATGACTCCTCTGTCTATTACCATTGCCTGTTGTTTACAAAAACGGTTGGTACAGGCCTATGCCGCAATCCTATATAAAGCGCATTCTCGATGCGCGGGTTTATGATGTTGCCCGGGAAACGCCTGTGGATGAGGCTTATCTGATGTCTCGCAGGTTGGGCAATAAGATCTGGTTAAAGCGCGAGGATTTACAGCCGATTTTCTCTTTCAAGTTGCGTGGCGCCTACAACAAAATGTCTAAGCTCACTCAGGAGCAACGCGACCGTGGTGTGGTGGCGGCATCAGCCGGCAACCACGCGCAGGGGCTGGCGATGGCCGCGCAGCACATGGGTGTCAGTGCGACGATTGTGATGCCGCGAACCACCCCGCAAATTAAAATTGATGCGGTTCGTAACCGTGGCGCGAAAACGGTACTGCACGGTGACACGTTTGAGGAAGCCGCTGAGTATGCCCAAAAGCTTGTTGCGGAAAGAGACCTGGTTTTTGTCCACCCGTTCGATGATCCTGATGTGATTGCTGGGCAGGGTACGGTGGGTATGGAGATTGTCCGTCAGCACAAGGGATCATTGGATGCTATTTTTGTACCGGTAGGCGGCGGAGGTTTGCTGGCTGGGGTGGCCGCTTATATTCGTTATGTCTGGCCAAAAACCCGTATTATTGGAGTGGAGCCTGAAGACGCCGCGTGTTTGAAACTTGCGCTCGATAAAGGTCGTCGCGCGATCCTGCCTGAGGTGGGGTTATTCGCCGATGGCTGTGCAGTTGCGCAGGTGGGCAAAGAGACTTTCAGGGTTATCCGTGAGACGGTCGATGAGGTAATAACGGCTTCTACTGATGAGATGTGTGCCGCCATCAAAGATATATTCGAGGACACCCGTATCATAGCAGAGCCGGCGGGTGCGTTGGCTCTGGCAGGCTTAAAAAAATATGTAGAAAGGACTGGGGTCAGAGACCAACAGCTGTTGGCCATTGTCAGTGGGGCCAACACTAATTTTGATCGTCTGCGCTACATCTCCGAGCGCACAGAAATCGGCGAGCAGCGGGAGGCGGTAATCAGTGTCACTATTCCTGAGCGGCCCGGTAGTTTCAGGAAGTTCTGCAGCGCTTTGGGCCGCCGCAATATCACCGAATTCAATTACCGCTACGCGGGCAGTGATGCGGCGCGAATTTTCGTCGGCGTCTCGGTAACACCAGGCGGTGAAGATCTAGCAGAACTACTTGCCGACCTCAATACGCAGGGCTACCAGACCGAGGACCTGACCGATAATGAAACAGCGAAGCTGCATGTTCGCTATATGGTGGGCGGCAGGCGAGCGGATGAGCAGATTGCGGAGTCGGTCTACCGGGTGCAGTTTCCCGAGCGCCCTGGTGCCCTGCTGAAATTCCTTGCAGGCATGGGGCAACGCTGGAATATCTCTATGTTTCACTATCGAAATCACGGCGCAGCGTATGGCCGGATTTTGGTGGGTGTTCAGGCTTCGAAGAGTGAGCGCTGCGAGGTCAATAAGGTTCTCGACAAGGTCGGCTATCCCTACTGGGATGAGTCCGATAACCGCGCTTACCAGCTTTATTTGGGCGAGGGGGCCCAGTAAACATGCGGGATGCGGGTTTTCTTTCGGTATACGCTAGTGTAGACTCTTCCGAAATATGTGAAATATGTACATATTTTGCAAATGAGCCCGAAATGAAAAACTCGGGTATGTCCTCGGAGAAGGAACAATTCTAAAGTAGTACGAGAGATAGATCACAGTGAAGCGTAAACCCGATTTTCTACTTGTTTTGATGGCTGTATTTGGCCTTGGAGTGTTGTTAACTTTGATGTTGCCCACTGCCGCTAGTAATACTGTTGCGGTGCCTGCGTCAGCACTTCAGGCCGGTGTTATTGTCCAAGAGTAAGTGGTCTTTAATTAGCTGCAACAGCTGATTATGCCTCTCTCTGTTACCACAAAATCTAGCGCTATATCCCAATTGTCCCGCGGCAAGTGTGCCGATTCCTGCAGCGCATAAGCCAACCCTACTTTTGGAGTGGTGCCAGCATTCTGCAAGTATCGATCATAATATCCACCCCCCATGCCAAGACGTATACCGTTTTTATTCCAGCCCACCACAGGCAGGCAAATCAGATCTGGTTTTTTATGGGTTATGCCCTGTAATAATGGCTCCGGAATGCCAACATGATTATTTTTCAATTCAGTATCTGGCTCCCAGAGTCGAAACTCTAGCCGCTTGTCTGGCGTGATGGCCGGCAAATATACGGATTTCCCGACGATTCGCGCCAGGCTTACGAGAGCGGCGGGGTCCAGCTCCCCATCCGCAGCGAAATATACCGCCAAAGTTTGCGCTTCTTGCCAAAAGGGGGCTTCGCTGATGTGACGGGCGACGTCTTCCGCGCAGGATTGCTGCTGAGCGGGTGAGAGGGCGAGGCGCCTAGCTCTCAACGTCTTGCGGAGGTCTGTCTTGCGTTGCTTGGAAGATATCATCACAAAGTATCTTTAAAAGAAGGATTCCCGGCGTACCGCTGGCAAAACTGTCCTTGAACCCGATGGTTCAAGGCGGCGGTCTCCGCACTGTATCAGGCTTCCCGGCCGAACCGGACTTGCACACCAACAGCAACAAGAAACCTCCAGTTACAAATTTATCGGCTCGAGGACTGTCTGCCTAGCGCATACACCAGGAACCCCACCAAAGTATAACGCAGTTAGCTGAAGTATCACGGGCTGTTGAATAAAATGTGGCAAATGTGGCGAAGAAAGAAAGCTAGTTGATTTCTAATTGCTTCAGTTTGTAGAGGGCATCGTCAATTTTTTGATTGAGGCCGTTGTAAGCGCTCAGATCATTGTTATCGGGAAGGTCTAAAGTGACCTGGCCACCTTGATCCGCGGCCTGAAGTAGCTCATAGCTGATATTCAGTGCAGCCATCACAGAGATGCGTTCCAGCCCAATGACCTTGCCAGTATCGCGAATGGAGCGCATTTGTTTATCCAGATACTTGGCTGAAACCACCAACTCTGCCTGTTGTTCTTCGGGGCAGGCCACCTGGTAATCTTTACCTAGAATATTAACTGTCACGGTATTGGGTTGGCTCACAGTATCTACTCCGATGACCGCAGTCGGTCTATCATGGCCGTGACCTTAGCTCGGGCCATCTCATTTTGGTCAATTAGCTCACGCTTTTCCCGGTACCAGTTAGCACTATCAGCTTTTAATTGCTGATTTTCACGATTGAGCTCTGTGCACAAGGCGATGAGTTCGTCGATTTTGCCTTCTAGGGCGGTGAGCGGAGAGTCTGCCATTGACGGTATACTGGGGCCGGTTCAGTGATAGATAATACTATAGAGCCGGCGGAACCAGAGGTCAACGGCATAAAAGGTTTAAATATCAATAGCCTGCCACGTCTTTTACAGCTTTTGGTAGAAGTTTGTCGGGTCCAAAAGTCAGCGTTACGAGAAATTAGGAATTACTATGTTTGATGATCGACCGGGCGAAACACAGGTTTTCGATTTTGATGAGATGGCCAATCAGCTGTTGGAGCAGGGTTTGTCCGTATCCCCTTCTGAAATACACGGCTGTCTAACGGGCTTGCTTGGCGCGGGACAGACTGCCGGTGGTGAGCAGGGCTTGTCTGGACTTTGGTCTGCCCTGGAGGTTGATCTGCACGGAGAACTGGCCGAACGTGCCTTGCAGCTTTATAGCGTGACACTGGCTGCCTTGAACGACGATGAGTTCGACTTTCATCCCCTGTTGCCTGATGACGAAGTTGAAATAGCTGTGCGCACCGAGGCGCTTGCGGGCTGGTGTCGTGGTTTTGTTTCGGGTTTTGGCCACGGCAAGCTGGCGGCTAGAACCACCGGGGGGCAGGTGCCTGCCGATAGTGCCGAGGCCCTGCGCGATTTTGGCAACATTGCCCAGGCTGGGCTCGATGATGATGCCAGCGAAGAAGAGCTAGAGACCAGTTATAATGAGATCATCGAATATGTGCGATTTGCTGCTCTGAATGTTTTTATGGATGCGCGTATAGACGAGAAACAGGAAATCGAACCAGAGCGCCGGCACTAGCGCCACGTCCGGTGGTCTTTGCCGGGATAACCCTATCGTCGCCCTGTGGTAATCTTCCGCCGACGCCGAACACGAGATGTTTAATACTGGTCATGACTATCAGCAAAAGCGAATACGCCCGTCGTCGGAAAAACCTGATGGCTTTGATGGAACCCAACAGTATTGCGATAATTCCTGCGGCGCGTGAGCAGATGCGCAGTCGGGATACGCATTTTCCTTTCCGACAAGACAGTGATTTTTATTATCTGAGCGGCTTTCAGGAGCCCGATGCTGTGCTGGTGCTTATTCCTGAGCGCCGCCACGGACAATTCGTCATGTTTTCTCGTGACAAAGATCCAACGTCCGAGCTTTGGGATGGTTACCGCGCTGGGCCCGAGGGCGTGTGTTCCGAATACGGCGCCGATGATGCTTTTCCGTTGAGTGATATTGACGACATTCTTCCCGGTCTTATTGAGGGTAGAGATCGGGTTTATTACTCTATGGGTCGCAGCTCCGATTTTGATCAGCAAATCACAGCTTGGGTGAGTAGTATCCGCAGTAAGGAGGCCAGCGGTGCCGTGCCGCCCGGTGAATTTACTGACCTCGACCACATGTTGCACGATCTGCGGCTGCTTAAAAGCGCCGCAGAAATCAGGCTGATGCGCAAGGCCGGAGAAATAACGGGCAAAGCCCATGAACAGGCCATGCGCATCAGCCGTTCTGGTTGCTACGAGTATCACCTTGAAGCAGAATTGCAATATGAGTTTGCCCGTAGTGGAGCGCGTCATCCCGCCTATCCCAGTATTGTGGGCGGGGGTGATAACGGCTGTATTCTTCACTACATCGAAAACAATGCGCGATTGAAGGAAGGCGATCTGGTATTGATTGATGCCGGTTGTGAGTATCAGGGTTACGCAGCGGATGTCACCAGGACATTTCCGGTCAATGGTCGGTTTTCGCCAGCACAGCGGGCGCTATATGACGTTGTGCTGGCGGCGCAACTTGCCGGCATCGCCGAGATCCGCTCTGGCAACCACTGGAATCAGTTTCACGATGCCACTGTGAAAGTAATCACCGAGGGTTTAGTCAAACTGGGCCTATTGAAAGGTCGTGTTTCGACCCTTATAGAACAGGAAGCCTATAAGGCATTTTATATGCACCGGGCTGGACATTGGCTGGGACTGGATGTGCATGATGTCGGCGATTATAGGATTGGTGGAGAGTGGCGCCTACTTGAACCCGGCATGGTAATGACGGTGGAGCCCGGTATTTATGTCTCCCCCAATAACCACAAGGTCGCTGCAAAATGGCGGGGAATCGGTATTCGAATAGAAGATGATGTGGCGGTTACTGCCGATGGGTGTGAGGTGTTGACCGAAAACCTGGTGAAAACTGCCGACGATATCGAAGCCCTAATGGCGGCCTGAACCGATGATTGAGCATCGAGATATAGTGATTGCCGGGGGCGGTATGGTGGGTATTAGCCTGGCATTGAAATTGGCCGCCGTGATGCCAGCTGATCGAACTATTACGCTGGTTGAAGGCTATCCTTTGCCATCGCCAAACACTGAGGGAAAACCTGATTATCATCCTTCATTTGACGCGCGCTCTACCGCCCTTAGTTACAGTACCCGGTTGATCTACGACACCATGGGCCTGTGGTCTGAGCTGGAGCAGTGGTTGTGTCCGATAGACACCATTCACGTGTCCACCCGGGGTCGCTTTGGCAGTACCCTATTGAAGGCTTGCGACCACGACTGGCCGGCGTTGGGTTATGTGGTGGAAAACGCGTGGCTGGGGTCGTCTTTGGTGCGGGCGCTGCATCACCAGCCCAGGATTGAGACCATTAGTCCTGCCAAAGTTGTCTGTGCTCAACCAGACGGCAATAAGTTCGTGCTGACAGTTGAAGCAGCGGTGCCATTGGAGCTGGAGGCGGCACTGCTATTGGTCGTCGATGGCGCTGATTCTGGCCTACGAAAGGCTCTGGGCATGGGGGTTGCCGAAAAATCTTATGAAGAGCGGGCTCTGGTGGCCAATGTTGCGTTTGCCGGTGATCATGCCGGTTGTGCGTTTGAGCGTTTCACTGATGAGGGGCCCCTGGCGCTGCTGCCATTGCTCGGTGTGGCTGGCTCAAATAACCGTAGTTCGCTGGTCTGGACGTTGCCCGAGGAGCGCTGCGAGGCCCTGCTGGCTTGCGAGCACTCTGTTTTCCTGGCTGAGCTTCAGCAACGATTTGGCTATCGACTGGGTCGCATGTTGAAGGTGGGTGATCGTAACAGTTACCCGCTGACACTGTCTGAGGCGAGTGAACAGGTTCGACAATCAGTGGTCATTATGGGCAACGCGGCGCACGCGCTGCATCCGGTGGCCGGACAAGGTTATAACCTCGCTATCCGTGATGTTGCGGTGCTTGCAGCGGTGCTGGCGGAAGCGGCAGAACGGGGAGAGGCGCTCGGTGATCTGGCTGTGCTGCAGCGCTATGTGCAGCGTCAGCAGAATGACCAAATGCGCACTATCAGTGCCAGCGACATGTTACCGGGCCTGTTTATGCATCCCGACCCGGTGCTTGGGTTAGCCAGAGATATGGCACTGGCGGGTCTGGATATCGCTGCGCCACTAAAGCGCGAATTCGTTCGATATGCGGCAGGGGTGGCGGCGATGGGTGAACTGCATGGTTGATGCTCAACATTACCATGTGGTGATCAGTGGTGCGGGAATCGTGGGTGCGACGCTCGCGTTGGCACTACGCGATCATGGCCTGACCGTCGCGCTAATCGAAGCCCGGGCACTATCTGCGGCCCCTCTGCCAACTGAGCCCGGCCCCGTGGGCTTCGATTCCAGGGTCAGCGCGCTTACGCCCCGCTCCAGGATGCTGTTCGAAAAATTGGGAGTATGGCCAGCAATAGAGCAGTATCGCAGTTGTGCGTATCACCACATGACGGTATGGGACGCGCAGGGTACGGGTGAAATAGAGTTTGATGCCAGTGAGGTAGATGTCGCCGCTTTGGGTCATATTGTTGAAAACAGAGTAATCACCAGAGCGCTGCTAGAGTTGGTAGGCCGCGCTCGCGATATCACCGTGTTGTGCCCGCACAGCCTGACTGCCTGTCAGCGGATCGAAGGTGGAATGATGCAAATCAGCCTCGATAGTGGCGAGTGTATCAATACAGACTTGCTGGTCGCAGCCGATGGTGCGCTGTCACCGATTCGCGGGTTGATGGCGTTCGAAACCCGTGAGTGGGATTATGGTCACCGGGCTTTGGTGACCACGGTGCAGATGCAGCGGCCCCATCAAAATACTGCATGGCAACGATTTCTGCCTTCTGGGCCGTTGGCCTTATTGCCGCTTCCTTCTACCGATTCGGGTTACTTCTGCTCTATCGTTTGGTCCCTTGATGAAGATCTGGTTGAGGGCTTGCTGGCCTGCGATGACGCCGAGTTCTGCCGCCAGTTGGGTGAAGCCTCGGAGCATCGCCTTGGGGATGTGCTCGGCTGCGGTGGGCGCTTTGCTTTTCCGCTGCGGCAGCGTCATGCGGTAGATTATGTGCAGTCGGGAGTAGCGCTGGTGGGAGATGCCGCCCACACTATTCACCCCCTTGCTGGCCAGGGTGTTAATTTAGGCTTACAGGATGTGGCGGCGTTGGCAGAGGAGATACTGGCCGCGACCGGGGTCGGAGATTCCGCTGGATCGTTGATCAATCTGCGGCGCTATCAACGCCGACGCAAAGGTGACAACCTGTTAATGATGACGGCAATGGACGGATTCAAGCGCTTGTTCGAACAGCAGGCCCTGCCCCTGCGCTGGCTGCGCAACGCCGGGATGCGAGGTGTTGGTCGCTTGGGGCCGGTGAAACGGCAGCTGATAAAACATGCGATGGGAATAGGCCCGTAGCGCGTAATTCGCTATCCTTGGGATTGTGTTTCTAAGCTTGGCCATTAGAATGAGTCGCTTTAGAGCGTGTAGCAAATAAAGACATGCTGCGACTCGCGTGATTAAGAGGAATAGGGCATGAGCCAGACCCCAGTTGAATTGAAATATGCCAGTAGCCACGAATGGGCGAGACTGGAAGAAGACGGCACTGTCACCATTGGCGTAACCGACCACGCCCAAGAGGCATTGGGGGATGTGGTTTTTGTCGAAGTGCCGGGAGTGGGCGACACGCTGGCCGCAGGCGATGAGGCGGGCGTAGTTGAGTCGGTTAAGGCCGCTTCTGATATCTACGCCCCGATAGGGGGTGAGGTGATCGCGGTCAACGACATGCTGGAAGATGAACCTGAGACTGTCAACGCCGACCCCTACAACGATGGGTGGTTCTACAAGTTACAGCCTGAGGACACCGCGGAGCTCGACAAACTGCTGAGCGCTGAAGACTACGAAGCGCAATGTGCTGAGGAAGACTGAGTCATTCGTGGCATATTGTGAGTATACGCTAAAGTGACCTTTTCAATGCCAGAGCTACACCTTCGCAAGGGCGCCGATCGTCGTCTGCGTGGTGGTCATCTGTGGGTCTACTCTAACGAATGCGATACCAAGCGCAGTCCGCTGTCTGCTTTTGCTGCCGGTGACCTGGTGGCGGTTGTCGCCAGCGACGGGACCTTGTTTGGCACTGCCTACATGGAACCCAACAACCTGATTTGTGCGCGATTGTGCGCGCCAGGGCAGAAAGTGGCCTTGGATGAGGCCTTTTTCACCACCGCCGTCGACCGAGCCAGGCAGATGCGCGATATGAGCTTTGACCGGCCATTTTATCGGCTTGTGTATGGCGACAGCGATTTATTGCCTGGTCTGGTGGTCGACCGCTACGGCGATTACCTTGTGGTTCAGTTCAACAATAGCGGAGTAGAGCGCTACGAAGCGCAAATTTTGGCTGCGTTGACGGCCAGCCTTAGGCCCACCGGTATTTTGCTGCGCGCCGACAGCCGCAGCCGTCGGGAACAGGGTCTGGAGAACCGGATTGAAATTGTTTTCGGTGAGGTGCCCGATGAGGTTCCGTTAGAGGAGAACGGTGTGCGCTTCCTGGCGCCCGTCGCCAGCGGGCAGAAAACCGGCTGGTTTTACGATCACCGAATATCGCGGAGCCGGCTCAGTGCCTATGTAGCCGGTAAATCGGTACTCGATGTGTACAGCTATATAGGTGGCTGGGGGGTGCAGGCTGCGGCTTTCGGGGCTTCCGGAGTGACCTGTGTCGATAGTTCCGAGTCGGCCCTTGCGGGTGTTGCGCGTAATGCTGAGTTAAACGCGCTGGCTGATCGAGTGGCGACCATACGCGGTAAGGCAGACGAGGTGATGACGGATTTGCATAACAGCGGTAAAACCTTTGATGTAGTCATTCTCGATCCGCCGGCGTTTATTCAGCGGCGCAAGGACCTGAAGAAAGGTATCAATGCCTACCGGCGAATCAACGAATTGGGCTTGCGAGTGTTAAAGCCAAGTGGCTTGCTGGTTTCGGGCTCATGCTCCACGCATCTGGGCCGAGCTGAACTCAACGAAGCTTTACAGGGCGCGGCACAGCGCAATAAATGCCAATTACGGATCATAGAGCAGGGTGCGCAGGGGCCAGATCATCCCATTCATCCTGCAATCCCGGAAACAGAATATCTTAAAGCTGTATTCGCGCGTAAAATTATTCTCTGAGTGAAATGATATCCCAGCCTGCCTCCTCAGCGCGGGCGCGTAGTTTGTCGTCGGGATCTACTGCAACCGGGTGGCTCACTAATTCCAGGAGCGGCAAGTCGTTGTGAGAATCGCTATAAAACCAGGCATCGTCCATGGTTTTATCCGTGCCCTGCAGCCATGACCTGAGTCGAACTACTTTGCCAGTGTGGTAAGAGAGTATGCCCTGAGGTTCGCCGGTGTAACGGCCATTGATAATTGCACCCTCGCAGGCGATCAGTTCAGTAATGCCCAGACGATGAGCGATCGGTCGGGTAATAAAGTCGTTGGTGGCCGTAATAATAAGCAGTTGGTGGCCGGCCTCTCGGTGATGTGCAAGCAGTGCCTGTGCTTTGGGCAACATGATCGGTTCAATCACTTGGCGCATAAACTGCTTATGCCAGTGGTCTATGACCTCACGGGGTTGTCCGACAAGCGGTGACAGGGCAAACCTTAGATAGGCGTCGATATCGAGGGTCCCGGCCTGATAGTCGGCGTAAAATTGATCGTTGCGCGCGCCAAAATCCGTTGCGTTAACCCAGCCCTGGGTGCAGACGAACTGACCCCAAAGATTATCGCTGTCACCGCCGATCAGGGTGTTGTCGAGGTCAAATATTGCCAGGGTCATACACTGTACCGGGAAAATTGGCTGACAAGCATAGCGCGCTGCCGCAGGGGAGTAAATTTCTCTGACTCCCTAAAGTGTGGAACAATAGCGGGTTCTAGCAAATGGTGGCTCCAAAGTGATTGATTCACAAGGTTTCAGGTCTAATGTCGGAATAATTGTCGCCAACGACCACGGGCAGCTTCTTTGGGCGCGCCGGGTCGGCGGTCGTGATGCCTGGCAATTCCCGCAGGGTGGTATCGATCACGGTGAATCGCCCGAGCAAGCCCTATACCGGGAGTTGGAAGAGGAAGTCGGTCTTGCCAGCGATGCGGTTGAGGTGTTGGCTTCTACCCGAGATTGGCTGCGTTATCGCCTGCCTAAGCGCTTTATCCGCAATGGCCAGGAGCCACCGTGCATTGGTCAGAAGCAGAAGTGGTTCCTGTTGAGGTTGGTGGCGGACGATGCCAGGGTCAAACTCGATCTGAACCAAAAACCGGAGTTTGATTATTGGCAGTGGGTCAGTTACTGGTATCCTCTGAGTCAGGTGGTGTCGTTTAAACGAGAGGTTTATCGCCGCGCCATGAAAGAGTTGGCCCAACCCCTGGGCCGCCATACCGCCAGACTGGCGAAGGGTTAATCGGCATGCTTGCAGTGCTGCGCCAAATCGTTCAGGAGGTCAACGCTGCCGAGGGTCTGGAAGAGGCCTTGGCCATTATCGTTGCGCGAGTGCGCGAAGCGATGGGCACTGAGGTGTGCAGTGTATACATGCACGATATTGTCACTCAAAGGTTTGTTTTTCGAGCGACTCAGGGGTTAAACACCGCGCAGGTTGGGATCGCTAGCCTCGCACTGGGAGAGGGTCTGGTCGGCCTCGTGGCTGAGCGTGAAGAACCTGTTAATCTTGAAGATGCTGAGTCTCACCCCAGTTTCCAGCATGTGCCGGGTATAGGTGAAGAGCCGTACAACGCGTTTTTAGGTGTGCCCATCATTCACCAACGTTCTGTGCTTGGCGTGCTGGTGATTCAGCAGGCCCAGCAACGCCGATTCGATGAAAGCGAAGAAGCCTTTTTGGTCACTATGTCGGCGCAACTCGCTGGTGTTATCGCCCATGCCAGAGTTACTGGGACGGTGGCAGATGAACTCGCTGCTGGTAAACGGGCGACATCGACCAAGGTCAGCGGTGTGGCTGGCGCTCCGGGTATTGGCATTGGTGAGGCAGTGGTGGTGTCGCCGACTGCGGATTTATATGCGGTACCGCGAAAGAAAGTAAAAAATCGACGCGCCGAGTTGCGTGCCTTCAGACTTGCGTTGGATAAGGTCCGTAGCGACATAGAGGCAGTGTCTGAGAACTTGCGCGACGAGTTGAGCGCTGAAGATCATGCCTTGTTTGATGTATACCTCGGTATTCTTGACGATTCTGCAATCGGCGGCGAAGTCGCCAAGCGTATCAAGTCTGGGCATTGGGCCCAGGGTGCTCTTAGCAAGGTTATGATTGAGCACATTCGCCACTTTGAGCGGATGGAGCACAGCTATCTTCAGGAGCGCGCAGTCGATGTAAAGGATCTCGGTACCCGGGTGCTTGCGTACTTGCAGGCTGACGAGAAGGAAGTGCGTCGCTATCCAGACAAAACCATTCTGGTCAGCGAGGAGCTGACAGCTTCTACGCTGGGGGAAGTGCCGCGGGACAAGCTGGCGGGGCTTATTTCAGTGCGCGGCTCCGGCAATTCTCACGTGGCTATCCTGGCGCGTGCTATGGGCGTGCCTACTGTTATGGGTGCGGTCGATCTACCTTACACACGTTTGGAAAATGTGGAGTTGGTGGTTGATGGCTACCATGGCACGGTGCATCTCAATCCGCTGCCAGAAATTCGCGAGCGCTTCCAGGATCTGGCTGATCAGGACATTGCTCTTACTAAAGACCTGGAAGTGCTGCGTGACGAGCCCAGCGTGACTCTGGATGGCTATCCCCTTCCTCTTTGGGTAAATACTGGCCTGATGGCGGACACTACGCATTCTCTGAGACAGGGGGCCCAGGGCGTGGGTCTATATCGCACAGAAATTCCTTTTTTGCTGCGCGAGCGCTTTCCCAGTGAGGAGGAGCAAAGACAGATTTATCGCGATCAGCTGGAGGCTTTCGCGCCCCGCCCGGTAACCATGCGGACGCTGGATGTGGGCGGTGACAAGGCGTTACCTTATTTTCCGATTGAGGAAGATAACCCATTTCTTGGCTGGCGAGGTATCAGGGTTACGCTTGATCATCCCGAGATCTTTCTCGCTCAGATCAGAGCAATGTTGAAAGCCAACTCCGGTCTGGGTAATTTGCGAATTATGTTGCCGATGATCAGCAATCTTGATGAAGTCGATGAAGCCATCGACCTCATCAAGCGCAGCCATCGGGAGGTCCAGCAGGAAGGCGTTGTCGGTGATCTGCCCCCTATTGGGGTGATGGTTGAAGTACCTGCCGCGGTGTATCAGGCCAGGGCGCTGGCCAGGCGGGTGGACTTTCTATCGGTGGGTAGCAACGACCTGACGCAGTACCTGCTGGCAGTAGATC
>JBLIEI010000041.1:0-40887 GCA_047633055.1 Halieaceae bacterium
CGCATTTCGAAGCTTACTGCGAGGCCCTGTGAATCAAATAGGGGTTGCAGGTGATCGGTGAGTATGTCGAACAAGGTTTGGCCGATGCCCATGCGGGTATCGAGGTCTCGACCGCGGCCCAGTTTGATGCTGAGATTGAGGAAGCCATTGTTGAGGTCGCCATCGCCTATTCGAAACTCATCGCAGCGCATGGCGCGACTGCGAATACCTGCAAGAGGAAATACGCCGCTGTCCGACGCTGCCTGATGCATTTTTTCCATCAGTCCCGCGAGGTCCAAAACGTTTGCAGGCAAATTGGCTGAATATTCGTAAATAAAATGCGCCATTAGGCGGTTCCCTCCAGGTTAGTGTCGGATTCCAGATCCATGATGCCGACAGTGCAACCTACGGCGAAAATCGGAATAGGCCGGTAGTACGGTACGGTGCCTGTGCAGCCAGCGGTGGCACCGGAAATTGCGATAAAAGTGCGAATCTCAAAGCCACCCTGGCCTGCTTCTAAGTAGGTTTTCTCGTCGGTATAGTCGAGCAGGCGCTCGCGGTCGTTGCTGCACCAGCGATCGAGGAAGTCCTTGTCCCATTCCGGATCAATCTTGCCGGAATCGGGGGTCGCGGGCCAATGTGAAATGCCGCCTGTGCCGACGATGGCGATCCGCTCGGGCACTGCGTCACAGGCTTTGCGCAGTGCTTCACCAAAGGCGTAGGCGCGGTGCAGGGGCGTGATGGGCGGCCCCTGGCAGTTGATGTTTACGGGAATGATGGGCAAGTCATAGCGCGGCGTTAAAAAGTGCAGGGGTACCATAATGCCGTGGTCGAATTTCCACTCCTCGGCGTAAGCCAAATCGATGTCCTGCATTGCACTTTCAATGATGCGCCTAGACAGGTCCGCATTACCCGGTACTGTGGTGCGTTCAATCCCCAGCCACTCGGGGTCTTCAATCGGTCCCTCGTACTCTTCACCCATGCCGACACAGTAGGCCGGCATATTGTTCATAAAGAAATTGGCGAAATGTTCTGCCGCTATTACGACCAGAGCGTCGGGGCGCGTGGCTTCCATCGCTTCGCGCATCTCGTCCATCGCACCATACAGAGTTTCGGCATCGTCACCATCAGCCATTTCTTTTCGGCCGGTTATCCCGGGCGCATGGGAACAAACTCCCGCAAATACCAAGCTCATACAGCCCCCTTGCCGTCTGTAGTTACATAGAGTCCAGCGCGCACGTTGCCGTGTTCATCCAGACCGTCGCGCATGGCCTTGATATATTCTGGCCAAGCATAACCACACATGGCGGCGTAGTGCATCAGAATCTGGCCATTGACGCCGAGGATATAGAGTAAGCCTATGTCCGGCTTGCTCAGCGCGTCGATTTCTTCATTATTTAGTTTGTAGTCGGATAACACGCTGTCTTTGTCGGCAAAAAATTGCTTCTGCAGCGCTTCATCACGGTTCAGGTTGTAGAGTATTTTCTGTACGTAATAAAGGCTCATTTTTAGCGTCCTAATACGGGTATAGTGTGCGTGTCATGAGCGATGCACACGTTTTTGGTTTCCATGTAAAAATCGAAACTGTAATCGCCACCATCGCGACCGATACCGCTCATCTTGATGCCGCCAAAGGGTGAAGGCAAGTTGCGGTTGTTTTCGGAGTTGATCCACAGCATACCGGCTTCAACGTTGTTGGCCAAACGCATGGCTCGGCCAGTGTCGCCGGTCCAGATGTAACCGCTTAGCCCGTAGGGCGTGTCATTGGCCATTTGTATTGCTTCCTCTTCCGTATCGAAGCTTATGGTCGTGAGTACCGGGCCAAAAATTTCTTCCTGAGCGATTCGCATGGAGTTGTTGGCGTTAGTGAACAGCGTGGGTTGCACATAGTTGCCATTGCCCAGCTCAGGCATGCGCTCGCCGCCTACTGCGATGGTAGCGCCTTCTTCCCTGGCGGCATCCATGTAGCTCATCACCTTTTCGAAATGGCCGGTGTGTACCAGTGGGCCTACTTCGGTGTTGGGGTCTAGCGAGTGCCCTACCCGCAACGCTCGAACACGTTTTTCCAGAGCGGTGATGAACTTGTCGCGAATGCCACTCTGTATCAACAGTCGGCTGCTGGAAGTGCAGCGCTGACCATTGAGACTGTAGATCATGAAGACTACGGCATCGAGTGCACGCTCAAAGTTGGCGTCATCGAAAACGATGACCGGATTTTTGCCACCGAGTTCGAAGTGAACACGTTTCAGGGTCTCGGCACCTTGGCGCATAATATGACTGCCGGTAGCGGTTTCTCCCACCAATGCTACCGCCTTGATAGCGGGGTGTTCGGTCAGAGTTTTACCGGCAATCTCGCCGAAACCATTGACCGTATTCCAAACGCCGGGGGGAATGCCTGCTTCTCTGCTGATATCGGCAAGCAGCATGGCAGACAGCGGGCTCAATTCGGCGGGTTTGTGAACAACCGTGCAACCTGCAGCCAGCGCGGGCGCAAGTTTCCATGTCGACAGCATAAACGGTGTATTCCAGGGCGTGATCACACCGACGGGCCCGATCGGCGTACGCAGGGTATAATTGGTATGCTGCTCCTGATGCAGTGCGAGGCCATTGCGGGCTTCTGGCGCTTTGTCGGCAAAAAAGCGGAAATTGGCAGCGCCACGGATTGCCGCCTGCTTCATAAAACGGATGGGCTGGCCGCAGTCCATACTCTCGACCAGGGCAATTTCTTCGGCGCGCTCGACGATCTTGTCGGCAAAGTGATGGAGTAGTGTCTTACGCTCGGCACCCGGCATATCGCGCCACTTGGGGAATGCAGCTTCTGCTGCCTCACAGGCGGCGCTAACGTCGTCTGCAGAGCCTTCCACTACCCTTCCTAAACTGGTGTTGTCCGTGGGGGTGGTGTTTTCGTAGGTTTTGCATCCTTCGGGTACGACCATGGTGCCATTGATGTAATGGCCGGTGATATTGTCGTGAAAGGGCTGCAAGTAGCGCTTGGCTGATTCCATATTGCTGTTGAAGTCCGACATAGTTCACCTCTTGACCGAATTGAGGAATTAAATATAACGTGTTAATTAAAAATCGTCAAATTTGATCTAAGGTTTTATGCTGCCTATATTCTGGAGGTCGCTATTTAGTCGCAGCTCTATAAGCTAATAGTATATGACGTTGTCACTTATTGCCGCCGATGCTAGGATAGGCGATTGTTTAACGCGTTAATATAAATGGAGAGCCCAAATGCGATTTTTGAGTTTTAGCCACAACGGGGCTGAGTCCTGGGGTGTGGCCAATGATGCCGGTGTAATCGATCTCGGAGCCCGCCACGGCGGCAGCCTTTTTGAAGTGCTGCGGGATGACAAACTGGCGGCGATGAAGGATGCTGCTAGCGGCCTGGGTGAAGACATCGCGCTCACTGATATTAGCTACCTGCCACCGATTACGACTCCTGAAAAAATTGCCTGTATCGGCGTGAACTATGCCAACCGCAATGCCGAGTACAAGGATAATACTGCTGACCCGGAGTGGCCTAGTCTGTTTATGCGCACCATCGACTCGTTCACTGGACACGACCAGCCACTGTGGCGTCCGCCGGAGTCACATCAATTGGATTACGAAGGCGAGATCGTCATTATCATTGGCAAGCAAGGGCACCGAATTTCTGAAGAGGATGCTCTGGATCATATCGCCGGATTTACCATCATGAATGAAGGCACGCTACGCGACTGGGTGCGCCACGCAAAATTCAACGTAACTCAGGGTAAAAACTTTGTGCATTCCGGTGGTCTGGGTCCGTGGATGGTTACCGCCGATAAAATAGCCGATGTCACCAATATGACAGTGACCACTCGCGTTAACGGTGAGCAACGGCAGCATGATACGACCGCTAATCTGATGTTCCCGTTCCGTTATTTACTGAGCTATCTGTCTACCTTTTTTATACTCAAACCCGGCGATATTATTTCCACCGGGACCCCACTAGGAGCGGGGGCGCGGTTTGAGCCTCCCAAATTTCTGGCGCCAGGAGACGTCGTAGAAGTAGAAGTGCCGGGCATAGGCGTTTTAAGCAATGGCGTTATCGATGATCCAACGGTATAGCAATGCGCCGTTTTAAGCGCTCGCTACCAATGACCCTGATGAAGGCCAGGGAGTCAGTGATGCGAGAGTTCACGCCTCATCTGCGTGAGCACGGATTGTCGACACAGCAATGGCGGGTATTGCGGGCGCTGGAAGAAGAACAAGCTATGGATGCTACAGAAATCGCTAATCACTGCGCCCTGTTAATGCCAAGTCTCTCGCGTATTCTGCAGAATCTGGAAGCGCGAGGTCTGGTAAACAGGGAGCCTTCAGAGAATGATTTACGCCGCACGTTGGTAACAATTTCTACTGACGGGCTGGCGCTGTTCGAGGTTATAGCCCCGCTGCAGGAGCGGCGCTACGATCAAATCACCGAGCGTTTTGGCTATGGTAAGCTCGAGCTGCTCTACGAACTGCTCGACGAGCTCATAGAGAAAGTGGGCGAAGAAAAAAAGGTCGAAAAAGAGTAGAGACCATATCACCAAGACCTTTTAGCGGCATAATGAGCGCGGAGGTGAGGTGGACCGGCTGCCATCGCGACATCGAACTTGGAATAGTCCGGCTCGAATGGCGGCACGCGTTGGACAAGTACACCACGTTGAAAATCGCCTGAATTAACCTCAGCTGAGTTAGAGAGGGGCCTGCATTTGTTGTTGCGAGGCACTACTTTTTTGCTATAAACGCCGGCAGTATGAGCAGCCAACTGATCAGAAATAGCACAGCGCCTACCAGGTTAATAGTAGTAAAGGATTCGGGACCCGCCGCTCCCAACAAGTTTGCCCCAACATACGGGCCAATGGCATAGCCTATCATTTGCAGTGAGACGCCGAGGACTATCATCTTGCCGCCATCGGCAAAGCTAGCCATCACCGATAGCAGGTAAGGCTGGGCAACATTCCACATGAAGTTGAACAGGTATATGGCAGTTGCATAGACCATGTAACTCATATCGTTTAACAGCCAGGCAACGCCAGCGCAGCAGCCGATAATGGCGATACTCAATGGCAGTGACCGGCCAAGGCGCGCCGCTAATATGGCGGCCAGAAATGCACCGCCCACGCCCAGAAATTGTGAGATGGTCAGCACATTAGCGACTGCCTGTTCGCCCATGCCGCCATTCACACCGACTAGAAAGAAATACGCCCATACCAGCCCGATAGCCGTATTGAAAATCAGTATTCCCGCCAATGTAGAGACTTTGGCGACCACTGAGTGATGATCGGAGATCTGCTCTTGCTGCAGATGATCCTCGGCCCGTTTGGGCAAGAAGCGGATCGTGGTCAACCCAAGCCCGCAAAACAGGGCCAGGCACATGTATATACCATTCATTCCGATCAATGTAAGCGCCGAGGGAATGAGAAATAAGCCCACCGCGCCATAGATCAGTACCCAGACAACGGCGAAGCCGAAATTCCGATCTGGGTTGTTGGTCAAGCCCAACATGGCAAAGGGCAGTGAAATCATGCCCCCTAAACCCAGGCCCGTGATTGTACGAATGATGCCAAGAGTGGCTAGATCGGTTTGACCGATGGATGCCAGATTGCCGAATACAGCAATCAACAGGAACCAAAAAGTCAGCTTCTGCCAGTCGTATTTGTGGGCAATAAAATTCAGACCAATGGTGGTGACGGCCAGGCCCCACATCTCTGCAGAAGCGATATAGCCAGCTTCTTCGGGGCTCAGGCCCAGCGTCTCAACCAGGCCCTGTACAAAGCCGGGTTGGATAATGAATACACAGACGCCGACCACGGCTAGGTAAATGATCGATGCGATAGAGGTCGTACTGTTTACGTCTGCGTCTTTGCTGCTAAGGAGTATTTTCATCATCATGCCGTCCCCAGTTTCTTGTTGTTCGCAGTATAGTTGATCTTACCGGGATACGTTGATTTGGCGCAAAGCGCTCCAGTTTGTCCGTTAATGTTAACGCTATGTTTACGCTTTCGAAGTAAACTAACAGGATATCAACGTCTATCATCAACTTACGATAATGCTTGAACTACAGAATTTAATAGTTAGAGAATAATAATCAGGAGTTAACCGCTTGGATAAGAATAAAATTGAAGCTATAAGGCTAAAGACTCGCCGCCGTCTGTTGTTTACTGGTATTACATTGGTGCTTTACTTCTCCTACGTCGTCTTGAACTACACCAGTTTGGGCAATTTTCTTCACCAGCCTATCGGCGATTCGCTGATAACGGGGTCACTGGTACTGTTCGCCTCGCTTATCCTTATATTTATTGCGCTTGAGGTGTTGTTCCTGTTCTTGAACAGTAGGAGCGATTCTATATGAGTATTGTTGCAAGTCTTCACCAAACAATAAAAGTCGTTCACCGCAGTGACAGCAATAGGTCCCTCTTTAGCGCCGTAGTGACCGGTTTAGTGTTGGCGCTCTTGGCTGACGCCGTGAGCGCCGCCGGTTCAATTGAAGGTGAAATCGAAACGCAGCCGCTAAATCCGGTGGCGATCATTATGTTCCTCGTTTTCGTCGCCGCGACTCTTGGCATTAGTTACTGGGCATCACGTCGAACTCAAACCAGTGAAGATTTTTACACCGCAGGCGGAGAGATCACTGGCCTGCAAAATGGGACTGCGATCGCGGGAGACTTTATGTCTGCCGCCTCTTTCCTGGGGATTACCGGTCTGCTTTACCTGGGCGGCTACGACGCCCTGGTCTTGGCTATTGGTGCTTTTGCCGGCTGGCCCATCATGTTGTTTCTGCTGGCCAAGCGGGTGCGCAATCTGGGCAGCTTTACCTTTACCGATGTAGTGTCCATGCGACTGGATCGAAAACCGATTCGGTTGGTAGCAATTATGGGTACGATAGTGGTGGTGCTGTTGTATCTGATCGCACAGATGGTCGGAGCCGGAAAGTTGATTCAGTTACTGTTTGGCTTGCCCTATGAAGTTGCGGTGATCTCGGTGAGCATTTTGGTCCTCGCGTATGTCACCTTTGGTGGCATGTTGGCCACTACCTGGGTACAAATAGTAAAGGCGGTACTGCTGTTGATCGGCGTCACTATTACCGCATTTTTGGTCATGGTTCAGGCCGGATTCAGTTTTGACACCTTACTACTGGCGGCCACTGAAAATCACCCGCAGGGCAAGGCGATTTTGGCGCCAGGCGTACTATTTGATGATCCGATACAGATCGCCACGATTATGGTGTCCATGTTGTTTGGTGTGCTTGGCTTGCCGCATATTTTGATGCGCCTGTTCACCGTGCCAACCATGCAGGAAGCAAAAAAATCAGTATTTTATGCCTCAATTTTTATGGGGTACTTCTATCTGACACTGCTGATCATCGGATTCGGTTCGATTATGATGGTTTATAACAACCCTGAATTTTTCGACTCTAATGGCAAACTGTTTGGTGGCACCAATATGGTTGCAATACACCTGGCCAGTGCTGTTGGCGGCGATCTATTGACCGGGTTTATGTCGGCGGTGACTTTCGCCACTATTCTGGCAGTGGTCGCCGGTCTGACGGTGTCTGGGGCCGCCGCGATATCTCACGACCTCTATGCCGAAGTGTTGTGCGATGGCAAGCCTGACCCTAGGAAGGAACTCAATTTGACCCGAATCACCACCGTTGTCATCGGCGTGATTGCTGTATTTTTAGGCATACTTTTTCAGAAAGAAAATGTAGCCTTCATAGCAACTATGCCGATGGTTGTTGCGGCCTCGGTTAATTTCCCTATTCTGTTTTTCTCGCTTTTTTGGCAGGGTTTAACGACTCGTGGCGCTATTCTCGGGGCGCTGGTGGGGCTGGTTTCTTCGGTGGCGCTGATTGTGATCGGCCCGCAAGTCTGGGTCTCGGTACTGGGCTTTGAAGAAGCGCTGTTCCCCTACAATTATCCCGCACTCTTTACGATGCCGTTGGCTATGATGACTACTTGGTTTTTCTCGGTATCAGATAAGTCGGCGCGGGCCGAGATCGACCGCGCTAACTATCACGAATTGTTGATTCGTTCGGAATACGGACCGGAGGATGGTGAGTTGGCGGTGGCTAAACACTGACCCTGCTGACGTGGCACGGCAGATCTCGTTAGTGCCCCCTGAGAGCCTTTAGCTAACCATGGCTTGCGGTGAGTCGTCCGCCCCCGCCTGAGCAGCTAGAGCATGCTCGCCAATCATTGCAGCGAAACTGGGCATCAATTCTGCTGGCAGGTCATGCCCCATTCCGTTAATGATTTCCAGTCTTGATCCCTGAATATGTCTGGCGGTGTCTATGCCCCCTTCAACGGGCACCAGGGGGTCGTCTTTGCCGTGAATGATCAGCGTTGGGGCGGTGATGTTCTTGAGTAGTTTAACTCTGCTGCCGGTGGCGATTATAGCGGCGAGATGACGGCCATAACCCTGTGGATAGTTGCAGCGGTTATAGCTGGCGAGAATTTTAGTCTTAAGTTCTTTGTCGGTAGGAACATAGCCGGGGCTACCGATCTGGCGCCAAAAAGCGATGCTACTCGCCAAATCCGGCGCCTTGGCACCCATAGACCGCTTGGCCATGGTACTGACGATGTCTCTTCGAGCCTGGGGCAATTTAGGATTGCCGCTAGTGGACATTATAGAGGTGAGGGACAGTACTCGACTTCCGTGATTGGCGGCGATAATTTGGGTGATCATTCCGCCCATGGACGCGCCAACAAGATGAGCTCTTTCAATATCAAGTGCGTCCATTAATCCGATGGCGTCGTCAGCCATATCATGGAGCGTGTAGGGCACCTTCATCGGTAAATTGAATTTCGATCTCAATACCAGCGGTACGATTTTGGGCACCTTGGCTTTGTCCATTTTTTCCGATAGGCCGATGTCCCGATTGTCAAAGCGGATTACCCGGAAGCCCTGCGCGGCGAGTGCTTCACACAGTGTCAGAGGCCAGGCGATCAGCTGTGTACCCAATCCCATAATGAGCAGGATGGCCGGATCGCCTGCAGCGCCGAATTGCTCATAGGCTAACTGGATGCCGTTGGCTTGGATGTATTGCTCTGGCATAAGGTCTCGTTGCTTGGTAAGGATTCGTTAGATACGCGACGTCGTTCTCTTCGGATGAGAAATTCGTACTGCAGTGACGGACTCCGATGAAATGTGGATCATTTAATCAGCTAAGGCAGAACGGCGAGCCAGCTCAGTCTTCGGGCTCTTCAGCTTCCCGAATTCGCTCCAGGCGCTCCTGCTCTTCTTCCATGGCGGCCTTGATTTCCAGCATGACCGAATCAATATCCGCCTCGTGCGTATCGAGTTCGAAATCGCCTGTAAGCTCCATTTCCGGGTGCAAGTCGCCCGCTTCGAAGGCCGCCCAAATCTCTTGAGCGTAATGACTTTGCGCGAGATCCGGGGCAAAAGCGGCGTAGTAGGTGGTCATATTTTCAACGTCGCGTTCCAGCATTTCCTGGGCGTTGTTATTAGTCGCTGCATACACAGCCTGCGGCAGGTCGATAATAACCGGGCCGTTTTCATCCACTAATACGTTAAATTCGGAGAGGTCCCCATGAATAAGTCCCGCACACAGCATCCGCATGACGTAATGCATAACCAGATGATGGTCTTCTCTGGCCTGTTCTGCAGACATAGTGATGTCGTTCAGGCGGGGCGCTGCGTTACCGTCTTCGTCGGTGATCAATTCCATGATTAACACGCCGTCTATGCAACCAAAAGGCTCTGGTACGCGCACGCCAGCTGCGGATAAGCGATATAGCGCGTCAACTTCCGCGTTTTGCCAGACACTTTCTTGTTCCTGGCGACCAAAGCGGGAGCCTTTTTCCATGGCTCGTGCGCGGCGGCTGTTGCGAACTTTGCGTCCTTCGGTGTACTGCGCTGCTTTTTTGAAGCTGCGCTTAACGGCGTCTTTATAGATTTTGGCACAGCGCTCCTTGGTGCCGCATCGAACGACAAATACATCAGCCTCCTTGCCGCTCATTAGCGGGAAGAGTACCTCGTCGATCAGTCCATCGGCGACCAGCGGCTGTAGGCGTTTAGGCGTTTTCATCGGGACGCGGTTCCAGGCGTTATTGGTAATTCAGTCATGATCGAGACTATAGCCGCCGTACTCTAAACTTGCGACCCTTGATCTTGCCATCCAGTAATCTTTGCAGCGCTTTTTCTGCCTGTTCGTGTTTAATTGCGACAAAGGAGGCGAAATCGGTCACCTGGATTTTGCCTACCGCTGAACCGGGGATGCCTGCGTCGCCAGTGAGCGCGCCGAGGATATCGCCCGGTCGCACCTTTTGCTTGCGTCCGCCGGCGATACACAGGGTGACATAAGGTGGGGGCGGCATGGTTTTGACGCTATGGGGTACTTCCTCAATAGCCTGGAACGGCAGATCACGTTCCGTGTATGCCTCAATATTACTCAGCTTATATCGTTCTGAATCTGCAAAAAGACTAATAGCCAGGCCTTTCTTGCCGGCGCGACCTGTACGACCGATTCTGTGGACATAGATATCGGCGCTGCGCGGCAGTTCAAAGTTGATTACCGCAGGTAGATCATCAATATCCAGACCCCTGGCGGCTACATCAGTGGCCACCAGCACAGAACAACTCTGTTGACGAAACTGGGTAAGTACCTGGTCGCGATCACGCTGCTCCATGTCACCGTGCAGCGCCATTGAGCTGATATTGTGTTGTCCCAGATATTCCTGAACCTCGCGTACTAATTGTTTAGTATTGCAAAATACCACTGCAGCCTGAGGCCGAAAATGGCTCAACAGTCTCACTAGAGCCCGTAGTCGCTGACTCTTCTGGCAAATGAATAGTTTCTCGGTGATGCCATCGACACTATGACTCTCCTCAGCGCTGACCCGCTCAGGTGAGCGCTGGAAGCGCTGGCTCAGCGAGAGAATGTCGTCGGGATAGGTAGCGGAGAACAGCATGGTTTGTCGACTGTCCGGGGTCTTACTGATAATAGCGGTGATGTCTTCAACAAAGCCCATTTCCAGCATTCTATCGGCTTCGTCAAGAACCAGCGTGTTGACCCGACTGATATCCAGCGTTTCTTTGCGCAAATGGTCGCTGATGCGCCCGGGCGTGCCGACTACTACATGTGCGCCGTGCTCTAGCGAGCCGATTTGGGGCCCGATCGATTGACCGCCGCAGAGGGTGACCACCTTGATGTTTTGCTGGTAGCGAGCCAGCCTCCGTACTTCGCTGGCCACCTGTGATGCCAGTTCCCGGGTTGGACAGAGAATCAACGCCTGAGTGCCGAAGTCACGAGGGTTTAAGCGCGTTAAAAGAGGCAAGGCGAACGCTGCTGTTTTACCGCTACCGGTTTTGGCCTGCGCGATCAAATCGCGCTTCGCCAGTGCCAGAGGCAACGCCGTGCGCTGAATTTCCGTCATCCGCTCATAGCCCAGCGCAGTTAAATTGTCCAACTGGGCAGGCGGTAGCGATAAACTAGAGAAAGATGAATCTGTTGTGGTGGTCAAGGAGGAAGGGCCCCGCCCTGCAGTTGATGAGATGTGTTGTCTGGTTGTTTCCAGCGCGGGGAGTGTAACATGCGGAAGAATTCGGTAAGGCCGGGCTTTCCCCGACTTATTCACGGGGGCCGGCCATCCGGGGGCCGGCCAACCTGCAGTGTATTAACTAGCTACCGGTTGCGGTGGTGCTCATAAGGCCCCACAGCGCCTCAACGTGTTCGAGTTCAGTGCCCTCCACGCCTACTGATACCCTTGCCATCCAGCGTCCATCAAGGATTGAGGGCGATAAAAATGCCTTGCCAGAGCTATTGATACGCTCGACCCAGTCCAGCGTGTGCCTGTCCAGTTCTTCGCCTGTAAGTTGCTGCTCCTTGGCATCAACCGGGGTGTGGAGAACGCAGACGGTCTGTAGGTCAACCGGAGCTAGCACCTCCCAGTCGGGTGCCGCGCGTACCATATTGGCAAAGCGCTGGGCGTTTTCAAGATCTCTGCGTAATCGATCGCGAATCGCCTCCGGCCCGTCAAGGCGCAAATGAAACCACAGTTTCAGCGCCCTGAATCGACGCCCCAGCGGTATGCCCCAATCGCGATACTGAACCACTTCGCCATCCGCGTTGGATTGCAGATAAGCTGGATTGGTGGACATTACTTGCTCCAGGAAACGCCTGTCACGGACGTAGAACATTGCGGTGTCGAGTATAGTGCCCATCCATTTATGGGGGTTCCAGGCTAGCGAATCCGCTTGTTCGACCCCTTTCCACAGATGGCGGCACTCCGGCAGTAACATGGCCGAGCCCGCCATTGCTGCGTCTACGTGTAGCCATACTGTGTGCTTATTGGCGATAGCGGCGATCTCGGCGACCGGATCCATTGCGGTGGTGCCTGTCGCACCCACTGAACAGACGATTCCAGCAGGGATGTTGCCTGCGGCGATATCTGCTTCGACGGCCTGTTCCAGTGCCTTCGCATTCATTGCCCTGGTGAAAGGGTCTTCCTCAATCATCCGCAGGTTGTCATTGCCGAACCCGGCTAGTTGCACGGCCTTCGCAATGGAGGAGTGTGCTTGAGACGTACTGTAAACTACCAGGGTTCCTGCTACAGACTGCAGGCCGCCGCCATTTTTACTGATATTGCTGGCTTTTTCCCGGGCCAGAATCATGGCAGTAACACAGGCGGTAGAGGCAGTGTCGTGAATTGTGCCGTGCCACTGCTCGCTCAGGCCGGTGAGTTGCCGCAGCCAGTCGCAAACGACTTCCTCGACTTCGGTGAGTGACGGGCAACTTTCCCAGGAAATGCCGAGCGTGCCCATGCCTGAACTGGCGATGTCACCCAGGACCGAGGCTAGCGATGCGTTAGCGGGAAACCAGCCGAAGTGCATCGGATGCTGCACCTGGGTAACGCCCGGGACAATCAGGGTTTCCAAGTCGTGCATTACCTCGCTGAACGAATCTTTGGAGTCTGGCGGAGTCGCGGGCAGAGAGTTCTTAATCTCTCCGGGTGCTACCTGCGCTCTCACCGGTAACTCGGGTATGCGCTGGCGATAGTCCGCGATCCAGTCGATCAACTGGTGTCCAGCCTGGCGGAACTCTTCTGGATTCATGTTGTACCTCGGGTCTGTTGCTTGCCCTGTAATGCGGCTTGCACTGCAGCTAATTCAATTATCATTACTCTATCCTAGCATTGCACAGCGACCTGCCGGCCTGGAGCAGGATGCCTAGACCCACCCGGTCATTCCCGGCTAGCTTGGATGTCAGCGGCCCAGCCAAATTTCATCCAGGCGTTTGCGTGGAGATGGTATTTCCTTGGCTTGAAGGGCTTCCGGGAGTTGTGATTTATCTCCCTCGCGACCTATCGCAAAAGCCATCATCACAGCTTCGCCCTCAGCGAGTTGCAAATACTGGGCGATTTCATCGTATTTGATTCCTGCCATGCCGTGGGTAAAAAGCCCGACCTTGCGAGCCTGTAGGCTCATTGCCATCCACGCGGCGCCACAGTCAAATTGATGGACTGTGTTGTCTTTATCGTTGGAACTGAACTGCGTTTGGGCGACAAGAAACCCGATAATCGATGCCGTTTTTGCCCAGGCTCGATTGCCCTCTACCAAAAGATCGAGGTAATCGTCGAAGTTGCCAGCATTGCTGGTATAAAAACGCCAAGGCTGCTCGTTATAGCATGAGGGCGACCAGCGCGCGGCATCAATGAGAGTTGTCAACATGTCATGGCTGACTTCAGAGCCATCGAATGACCGCGGTGACCAGCGGTTAGAGAAAATCTCATCCAGGCCCGCGATCGGGTCACGCTGTGAAAAGTCAGTTGTCATAATGTTGCTCCTCGTGCTGTCGAAATGTGAGTTGAATTCGTGTAACCGGCACAGTCGGATATCTGTTATCCAGCATGGTGGTGGCACGGTACCTGATGTGTGCTGAGCTCGGTGCTAGTTGACACTCGAGACGCTACTGTGGGACTGGTGTTGACCGGCCACCCATGTGCGCTGCACCTGGAAATTCTGATCGAAGTGGACCACGTCGGCCCGATATCCCGGCTCCAGACGTCCCAACTCCTTATCTCTACCCAGCAAGGTCGCTGGGTAGAGTGAGGCCATGCGCAGGGTTTCAGCCAATGGCAGCCCAACAAGGTTGGTTGCGGTCCTAACCGCATCGATCATACCAATCGCGCTGCCGGCCAGCGCGCCATCGGAGTTGATTAGGCGACCCTGACTGACTTTGATGGTTTCGCCATAGATATCGAAAGACGATTGTGAGCTGCCCACCGTAGCCATGGCATCGGTCACCAGTAGGAGCTTGCCGGGAGATTTGGCACGTTGGGCAATACGGATGCTTGCTGGGTGCACGTGATGGCCATCGACAATGATGCCGATGAAGGTGTGCTCACTGTCCAGTGCTGCACCCACCGTTCCAGGTGCCCGGCCGGTCAAATGGCTCATGGCGTTGTAAAGGTGGGTGAAGCCCGTCAGGCCCTCGTCAATGGCTGCACCAATCTGGTCGTAGTTGGCGTTGGTGTGACCGGCAAACACCCTGAGCCCAGCGTCACTGAGTTGACGAATCTGACCAGGCTGTGTCTGTTCCGGAGCAAGCGTGATTATCGTTTGTAAATCTGATAATGAGCACAGCCAATCAATGTCCTGCTGCGTCATCGGTCGTATCATCCTGGCGCTGTGAGCGCCGCGCTTAGCCAGAGAGAAAAACGGACCTTCAATATGAACGCCTAGTATTCCTCTATTCCCTGCTGCTTTTGCGGCGGCTACCGCTTCGACTCCGGCACGTTGTACTTCTGCTGTATCGCTTATCAGGGTGGGCATCATGCCCGTTGTCCCAGTGGCGCGGTGTCCGCTAACGATGGTGTTGACGGCGTCGACGGTCGGTGAGTTATTGAGCATTACGCCGCCGCCGCCATTGACCTGAATGTCGATGAAGCCCGGTGCGAGAATGCCTCCCGAAAGATTAACGGTGGTGATATCGGGGTTCAGCTCTTGGTTGGGAAACACCCCGATAATATGTTGACCCGCAATGATAACAGCGTGATTTTCGACGAAGGTTTGGCCGTTAAATATAGTAGCGCCTGTGAGCGCAATACTCATATTGGCGTCCCACATCTAAGCATTCTGACTTGCAGCGCGATCATCTATTACTTCCCATATCCAAAAATCCAGACCTGTTCGCAGTGTAGCTCATAATAATATGTGAGGCTGGGTTGTCATAGACCGCGTGCTCCAGGTCTGTAGAATTTTAGTGATGCTCAAATTGAGACGTCCACTGCGCTAAAAGGTCTAATAATTCTGGGGTCAAATTGGCCGTTTCCCGCCCCCTCTGTTCCTGCGTGATCAAACTCTACCATCGCGCTGGACATCACGCAGCCTACGGTAGCGTGCAGAGTTTCAGCGCCACTAACGGATTTCTGGTATGGCGGCCTATTTGCTAAAGAGATACTCTGCACCGTGTCTTCTTAACCCCTCCGTCAGTTAATAAATGAGGTATTTGAAATGATCGATGAAATGATGGCCAAGGCAAGAGTGGCTCAAGCTGAATATGCCAGCTTCAATCAGGAGCAGGTTGACGACATTGTACGGGCCATCGGTAAGGTGGTTTACGACAACGCCGAGCAATTGGCTCGAAATGCGGTCGATGAAACAGGTATGGGCAATTTCGCTGATAAATTGGCCAAGAAAAAAAGCAAATCCCGCGCGATCTGGAACAGTCTCAAAGGTAAGCGATCGATAGGCGTTATTGAGGAAAAAGACGAACATGGCATCATAAAAATAGCCAAACCGGTTGGCGTTGTAGGTGCAGTGACGCCTACCACTAATCCGGTCGTGACCCCCATGTGCAATGCTATGTTTGCACTTAAAGGCGGTAACGCAATCATTGTTGCCCCGCATCCGCGGGCTAAAAAATGCAGTGCAGAAGTAGTGGATTTGATGAGTGCAGAAATCAAGCGTCTAGGGGGGCCTGATAATCTGATTCAGTGCATACGCGAGCCCAGTCTTCAGGCCACCAACGAGCTGATGCAGAAAGTCGATGTGCTTGTCGCTACCGGCGGACCTGCGATGGTTGCTGCAGCCTACAGTAGTGGTAAACCCTCCTTTGGTGTTGGCCCTGGCAATGTGCAGGTCATCGTCGACAATGATGTTGATTACTTGGATGCGGCGGAGAAAATTATCAATGGTCGAAAATTCGATCACGGAATTATTTGTTCGGGCGAGCAGTCGGTGATCGCACCTAAAGAAGCTTACCAGCAGGTGATTGAGGCTTTTCAATCCAAAGGGGCGCACTACGTCGGCGATCAGGAGACGGCTGATAAGTTACGCGCTGTACTGTTTGAGAATGGCCACATTTCACCAGCGGTTATCGGGCAGAGTCCACAGCAGATTGCCGAGATGGCAGGAGTTGAAATTGCTGACGATGCCAAGATTATCCTGATAAAATCCAATACCAGTGAACAGGACATCCTGCGCAAGGAAAAAATGTGTCCGGTCATGGTTGCATTTGAATACGACGACTTCGACGATGCGATTGCGATTGCGCAGTTCAACCTTGGTGTTGAGGGCAAAGGGCATACTTGTGCCATACATTCGAATAATGACGAACATATTCGACAGGCCGGTATTGAGTTACCGGTTAGTCGGCTTGTGGTGAACGAGGCCAGTTCACTGACTGCAGGTGGCAGTCTTCAAAACGGCTTTGCACCCACAACGACGCTGGGCTGTGGGTCATGGGGTAACAATTCCATTTCCGAAAATCTTAACTACACTCACCTTATTAATATACATCGGATAGGGTTTGTTCATGACAAGCCGGCGCCTACTGACGAGGAGATATGGGGCTAAGGTTGCCTCAATATTCTGTTTCGGCTGTTAAAGTGGGCGGACACAGCAGGAAGTTGACATAAAGGCCTGCAAAGAGTGGGGTTTTTTATCAACACCGATCAGAAAGGGCGTTCGCGCCGAATGAATGGTGACCGATATACAAATACTTGTTGTAAGTGCCGTTTTCCTAGCCGGCCTCGCTATTTGGCTTTATACGAGAAAGCCGCTAAAAGAAAAGCTAGCGCGCATTAAACGCAGGCGTTCGTTCCCCGCCGCGTTTCAATATTCATCTGTTTCAATTATAACGCCCAAGGTCTGTTGCGAAGCGGCCAGCGATTTCGTTGGCGTTAAATTTTTGGTCAAAAACGCCCCTAAACTCCCTCTGCCCGGCTGTGATCAGGCGGCTGCCAGTGCGTTTAATAGGCATCATGCAGACCGTCGCGACGAAGACGCCCAGAGAAGAGCGCTCTATGGACTTCGGTCAGAACTTCACCCATTGCACACGGGTAAAGAGCGGCGAGAGCGGAAAGAGCGACGAGTGATGGATTTTGCAATGGCGTAGTATCGAGTGTTCAGGCGGAGCTGGACGTTCATCTGCCATCAGATATATGCCGGATATTGGGTCGTTTAAATCAGGGGGGGCTGAATGCTGGAGGCGCGAATTTGCGCTTCCATAGCCTGCGCGGCCACTGAAAGCTGCTGCTGTCGGCGGGTGATTATCCCTAGCAGATGGGTGATTACCGGCGAAGAAATTGCGCGGCATTGTAAACCCATCTCTTCCATTTGCCCTCGGCTGGTACTGGGCACTACACTTAGCCCTAGTCCTTGACTAACCATGCGCCCGATACTGACCAATTGGTGAGATTCAAATGCAGGCGTGAGTATCAACGCTTTCTCTGCTAATGCCTGGTCAATGAGGACTCTCGTGCCTGCGGGGCGTTGTAAGCTGATGTGTGGATACGCAAGCAAGTCAGTC
The DNA here is from genome assembly GCA_047633055.1 of Halieaceae bacterium. Classification (GTDB taxonomy): domain Bacteria; phylum Pseudomonadota; class Gammaproteobacteria; order Pseudomonadales; family Halieaceae; genus CALJFL01. Next base: position 17,762 of record JBLIEI010000041.1, read on the forward strand.
CACCGCAATTTTGGTTTGAGCAACAGCGGATGTGAGGCCGGGAGAATGGCAACAAAGCGGTCTTTAAACAGCGGTTGAAAGTGAAGGTCCGGGGCGTCCTCAGGCTTGAAGGTCACGCCCAGTTCACACCGCCCTTCTCTTACCATTTCTAGCACACTCTCAGCAATGACGTCGTGTACCGTTACATTAATGTCCGGATACTGCCGGTGAAATTCGGCGAGTATCTGTGGCAAGAGGTTGCTCGTGTAGGTGGGCATAGCGGCGATATCCAGCTTACCGCGCCGCAGTGCGAAATGGTTGCGTACGTCTTGTAAAGATTGCTCCCAGTCTGCCAGTAGGCGTCGCGCTACCGGATAAAAAGCTTTTCCTTCCGGCGTCAGTGCCACTGAGCGAGTTGTCCGGGCAAGCAGCTTGCCGCCAAGGGCTCCTTCAAGGTTTTTGATTGCGATGCTAAGTGCCGGCTGCGAGACGTGTAACTGAATCGCCGCCTCAGCGAAGCTGCCGGTACGCGCTACGGTACAAAACGCAATGACTTGATTGATGGGTATTGTCATTAGTAAAAAATATTTATCAATTGATCAAAAAATAAAATTTGTTAAATATAACGATTTCTAGCACTCTGATCAATTGTTATTCACCCAATAAGCAACCCCACAACAAAGAGCAGGAGTAAGCTGTGTCCGGATTTGACAAGGTAGTAAGCAGTTACGAAGAGGCTCTCGCTGGCCTTGAAGACAATATGACGATTCTTGCCGGGGGTTTTGGTCTCTGCGGAATACCGGAAAACCTGATCAAGGAAATTAAGCGCCGAGGTACAAAAGGTCTGACCGTTGCTTCCAACAATGCTGGTGTCGACGGTGCAGGCCTGGGGCTGCTTCTGGAAGACAAACAGATCAGCAAAATGATCGCTTCTTATGTGGGCGAGAACGCGTTGTTCGAGTCTCAGGTGATGAGCGGCGAGTTAGAAGTGGAACTGACTCCGCAGGGCACGCTGGCTGAGAAAATGCGCGCAGGCGGTGCCGGAATCCCGGCCTTCTATACTGCTACTGGCTACGGAACACCTGTGGGTGAGGGCAAAGAGGTGCGTGAATTCAATGGCAGACACTATATTTTGGAAGAGGCCCTCTATGGCGACTTCGCGATTGCCAAAGCGTGGAGAGCGGATCGGTATGGCAATTTGATGTTCCGCAAGACGGCGCGTAACTTTAACCCTATGGCGATTACCGCCGGTAAGATTGCTGTCGTTGAGGTGGAGGAAATTGTCGAGGTGGGGCAACTGGACCCGGATGAGATTCACTTGCCGGGTATCTATGTTAACCGTCTCATCGTGGGCACGTTTGAAAAAACGATCGAACAGCGCACTGTGCGCAGCGCATAAGGAGAATTCAACATGGCTTTGACCCGCGAACAACTAGCTCAACGCGTTGCCCAGGAATTTCAGGACGGCTATTACGTCAATCTCGGTATTGGCATACCCACCCTGGCGGCCAACTATATCCCTAAGGATATAGAGGTGATGCTGCAGTCGGAAAACGGCCTGCTTGGTATGGGGCAGTTCCCTCTGGATGAAGAGGTTGATGCCGATCTGATCAACGCTGGCAAGCAGACCGTCACCATGATTGACGGTGCGTCTCTTTTCTCGTCGGCGGATTCCTTCGCCATGATTCGTGGTGGTCACGTCGATCTAACGGTACTGGGCGCCTTTGAGGTGGATTGTCAGGGCAATATCGCCTCTTATATGATCCCCGGAAAATTGATCAAGGGCATGGGCGGTGCAATGGATCTGGTTGCTGGCGCCGATAATATCATCGTAACGATGACGCATGCTTCAAAGTCCGGACAATCCAAGTTACTCTCGCAATGTGTTCTGCCCCTCACCGGGAAAGGTTGTATTAAGCGCGTGCTTACCGACCTCGCCCTACTGGACATAGAAGACGGTAGATACCTGTTACGTGAACGGGCTCCGGGTGTGAGCATCGAAGAAATCATCAATCTTACCGAAGGGGAACTCGTTGTCCCGGACGATGTGCCCGAAATGGTTTTTAAGCTGCCCTTGTTGCAATAATGGTTGGATAAATTTAAAGGTACAAAGGAATGTTTCATGAGTGAAAGAGAAGTTGTTGTTCTAAGTGGCGTGCGCACCGCAGTCGCCGATTTTGGTGGAAGTCTGAAGGATATCCCTCCTACTGAATTGGCAGGAAAAGTAATAGCAGAGGCGTTAAGCCGCTCTGGACTGGAGGCCAGCGATATCGGCCATTGTGTGGTCGGATCCGTCGTGCACAGTGACGCTCGAGACATGTACATGAGCCGCGTGGCCGCTCTCAACGGGGGTTTGACCATAGAAACACCGGCACTCACAGTAAACCGTCTTTGTGGTTCTGGCCTGCAGGCGGTAGTTTCTGCGGCGCAGATGATTTTGCTGGGTGACTGTGATGCCGTTGTAGCTGCCGGCGCTGAGTCCATGAGCCGTGCACCTTACTGGCTGCCCGATGCGCGTTTCGGCGCCAAAATGGGCGATGGCAAAATGGTCGATCCCATGATGGGTGCGCTGACTTGCCCCATTGGTGGTACGCATATGGGTATAACGGCAGAGAATCTGGCGGATAAATATCAGCTCACGCGTGAAGAACAGGATGAGTTGGCTGTAGAGAGTCATCGCCGTGCGCAGCGTGCTATCGAAGAAAATCGTTTTGACGGGCAGATTCTCCCTATCGAACTAAAAACCCGCAAAGGCGTTACGGTATTTGAGCAGGATGAGCATGTGCGGTTTGACTGTGATGCCGCCAGCTTGAGTGGTCTGCGCCCTGCATTTAAAAAAGACGGCAGCGTCACCGCGGGCAACGCCTCGGGTATTAACGACGGCGCTGCAGCGTTGGTGTTGATGGAACGCTCAGCTGCTGTAGCCCGTGGTCTAAAGCCAATGGCGCGTATGCTGGGCTATTCTGTGGCGGCTGTTGATCCAGCCATCATGGGCATTGGTCCTGCACCGGCGGTGCGCCAGTTACTGGCGAAAACGGGCGTGACCATTGAAGAAATCGACCTGTGGGAAGCGAATGAAGCGTTTGCGGCACAGGCGCTTTCAGTGACCCGCGAATTGGGCTTGGACCCAGAGAAGGTGAACCCTAATGGCTCAGGTATCAGCCTGGGCCATCCCATTGGTGCTACGGGTGCGGTGATTACCGTAAAGGCGTTGTATGAATTGCAACGTATCGGTGGGCGCTACGCAGTAGCCACTCTGTGTATTGGCGGTGGTCAGGGCATCGCTGCACTATTTGAACGCTGGGAATAGCAGGGGCATTTCTGCTTGACACGGGGGCGTAGGCTGATGCCCAATCTCTCGCTGGTGCCTCGGGAAATGCGTTCCGGCCATCCAAACAAAAATAATCAGGAGAAAGATTAGCGCGGTGCCGGCTGAAGCTGTTTTTTTTCAGTCTCCCAGCGGTTTGCCATGATTTTCTCCTCTCCACTGTTTTTGTTTGCTTTCTTACCCGTGGTGATAGCGCTCTACTATTTGCTCCCACCCTGGGCAAAAAACACGTTTCTTCTGGTCAGCAGCCTGGTGTTTTATGCTTGGGGCGAACCCGCTTATGTTGTTTTGCTGCTCGCTTCTATCGTTGGCAACTATTCTTTCGGTTTGTTTATCGACCAAACCGAGAGTGCATCGAGAAGGCGACTGGTTGTAACGCTGGCGATAGCGGCTAATCTCGCCTTTCTGGCGTATTTCAAATACTTTGGTTTTGCGCTGGAGAATTTGTTGATATCCGGTCGTATGACTGATGATTTGACCGGGTTCGCCCCCGGGCATCTGCCGCTAGGCATTAGTTTTTTTACCTTTCAGGCGCTCAGTTATATCATCGACGTCTACCGGCGCACCTCTCCAGCACAGCAGAATCCCTTCAGTCTGGCATTGTTTATCAGCTCATTCCCGCAGATGATTGCCGGCCCAATTATTCGCTATGCGGATATCCAATTTCAAATCGAAAATCGCCTGCATAATGCACCTTTGTTTGTCAGTGGTGTACGTAGATTTGTCTTCGGTCTGGCCAAAAAAGTACTTATCGCGGATGTTCTGGGGGTCTCTGCCGACGAAATCTTTGCCTCCCAACCGTCGGATTTAACGTCTGCTGCAGTGTGGCTCGGGATACTGTGCTTCGGTCTGCAAATCTACTTTGATTTTTCAGCCTATTCGGATATGGCTATCGGTCTGGGCCGAATGTTTGGTTTCAAGTTTAAAGAAAACTTTAACTACCCGTACGTCGCCAGATCGGTCACTGAATTCTGGGAGCGCTGGCACATATCCCTCGGTAGTTGGTTTCGGGACTATCTATACATACCTCTCGGGGGTAATCGCGACGGTGCGGTTCGAACCTACCTGAATTTGTGGACCGTGTTTTTTCTCTGCGGTCTTTGGCACGGAGCCAGTTGGAATTTTGTTATCTGGGGTGGGTTGTTTGGCGTACTGTTGGTAGTCGAGCGACTGGGGTTTGAGCGGCTCCTGCGGCGCAGTTGGGTGCCGTTTCAGCACTTTTATTTGCTAGCGGTGTTTCTTCTAACCCTGATTTTTTTCCGGGTAAGTGGCTTTTCGGATGCAACGCACCTGGTCTCGCTCATGTTGGGGCTGGGCGAATCGGGAACGTTGGCATGGAGTGAGTTTTATAATAGAGGCATGGCGATCACTCTTTTGCTGGGCTTGATATTCGCCACTCCGGCCTACCCGACGTTCTGCAGATATTGGGTCCCATTTCTAGTGGAGCACAGTACCGTGCACAAGCTGTGTCAGCTGATGCTCCTGGTGAGCCTATTTGTGCTTGCCGTAATGAGTATTGCTACTAATGCATACACTCCCTTTGTCTACTTCCGGTTTTAGTGGCATGAATCGTGTCATTATCATCGTCTTCCTTGCTCTGCTTAGTCTGCCATTGGTTGGGCTGTTCCTGACGGAGCCCGAAGGCTACTCCAAGTCGGGTGGCCGGGAACTGGCCTCCCTCCCTGGTATTCCGAAAAATTCGGAGGAATGGAACGACTATCCCAGCGCTTTGAAGGCCTATGTCGCCGACCATTTTGGTGGCCGGAATTGGTTGCGCGATCGTGACGCCAGGCTAAAACGGGCCATAGGTGTCTCCACCAAACCGCAAATTGTGATGGTTGGCAAAGACGATTGGCTATTTCATCTAGAGGTGTTGGGCCTCGATATCGCCGGCTTTGAAGCGGAGACCGTGCAACCTGCCGCCCAATATTATGCCCATGCTGATGAAATTGTCACGGCGTCTGGCGCGTCCTTCGTCATAGCGATGATCCCCCATAAAATTCAAATCTATCCAGAATATGCGCCAGCGGACTTCCTGCTTGGAAGTTCGGAATACTATCAGGATGCACTCGCTGATCTTATCCAGGTCTCAACTAAAATTGATTATCTTGATCTGTTGCCCAGCCAGTTGGAAGAAAAGTTTGCGCTCTTTGCAGCCGGGGCTACTGTGGCCTTTAAGCACGATACACATTGGAATATGTACGGAGCCAATGCAGCGCAATTTGCCATTGCCCAACGTTTGGACCGCTATGTGGAGATCACGCCGCGCAAGGTTCCTTTGGACCAATTCCGGCTAAAATCAAGCGCTGAGAAAGTATTCCCCGATGACCCGCTGGTAGACGCATTTTTTACCTATGAAAACCGTCTCGCCAGTCTTTTAGGTTTGCGAGAGAGATCGACTGAGCCCTATCCGCTGCCTGATTTTTTACTGGATTTGGAGGTGAAGCTGATCAAGAAAAATAGACTTCGCCTGCTGCGCTCTGCCGGAGCACCTCAGTTGAGAGCTCTCATCGTGCACGATTCGGGTTCAATTGGGCTGGCTCCATACTTCAGCCGTTATTTTTCTGAAAGTCTTTACTGGTGGACATCGGTTCCATCGTTGCTTGATTTTCAGCAGATGGTCACACTCTACAAGCCTGATGTTGTTATTTGGCAGACTTCTCAAAACTCTATCGCTTCACGAGGTTTCCAGTCCGCGCTGCCCGTGCGATTGAGGGAGTATGAGGCGGTTGCGAACGAATATGTTAAATCGATTAACTGGCAAAATGTTTATAACTGGGCTGACAGTGAGCGGTTGGCGCTGGACCCAGTAGCCGACGAGAAAGCGGAGGTGGTGACTGCTACAAGAAACCTGCCAAATGAGTCAGTTCCTCCGCGTTTTGTGTTGATCCTGCCAGAACATGTTTCCCAATCCATATCAGGTAAACGGGTAAAAGTGTCTGTATCTGGGCAATTACGCTCGGGTGAGATGATTCAGGGCTTTGGCGTCAGCTTTTCATCGGTAGAGAGGAAGTGCCTATGCATCCGTCGCCTTTTGGTAGACAGTGAGAAATCCCTGTCACACCTTCTTTTTTTGATTCCTGATACAAAAGTGGAGCAGGACCGCATTGAAGTTTTTCCGCAAGCGGGTGCACTCCTCGAGGATTTGATACTACATTCGATCAATATCTACACCGAGTAAGTTCCTATGTCGATGTTCGAAGCGACCTGTTTTATCCACAGCATGGGTATTCGCGCTGTCTTCGCGTATGATTCTTCGCGATAGGGGCTGGTATGCAGCGGATAATATAGACCAAATCCTGACTATGGCTTACAGCTTTGGGGTTATTTCCGTCAAGCGCTTGTAGATCGTTCCCCACTTTTTTGAGCAGACACTGCGATAGGTAGTAATATGAATACAGTCACAGAAGTCAAAACAGTCGCTCCTCTATGTAATTATCCTTTGCGCGACACTCCGCCTACCTCTAACAAAGACATTCAGCGCTGGGTTGAGCGTATGGTGACATTACTGCAGCCTGACCGGGTGCATTGGGTTGATGGCTCCGCAGACGAGGCTGCAGCCATGATGGAAATGATGGTTAGCCGCGGTGACTGTATAAAGCTCAACGAAGAGTTACGCCCAAATAGCCATTTGTTTCGCTCTGACCCGCGCGATGTTGCTCGCGTTGAAAGTCGCACCTTCATATGTTCCGTTGCCGAAGGCGACGCCGGGCCAACCAATAACTGGATGGCGCCCGAGGAAATGAAGCATAAGATGAATGAGTTGTCCGATGGCGCCATGCGCGGTCGTACTCTGTATGTCATTCCATTCAGCATGGGCCCTATCGGTTCACCTATAGGCAAAATTGGTATTCAAATCACTGACTCCGCCTATGCAGTGGCCAATATGCGTATTATGGCCAGAGTGTCGCCGCAGGTATTGGAAGTTTTAGGTGAGAGCACAGACTATGTGCGCTGTGTGCATACCGTTGGTCAACCTCTGCTGTCTGAGGAAGACGACGTCAGCTGGCCCTGTAATCCAGAAAACACTTACATTGCTCACCTTCCTGAAGAGAAAACAATTCTCAGTTTTGGCTCGGGTTATGGCGGCAATGCGTTGTTGGGTAAAAAGTGCTTTGCCCTGCGCATTGCCAGCACCATTGCTCGTGACGAGGGCTGGTTAGCCGAACACATGCTGGTGTTAGGCGTGAAAGACCCGTCGGGCAAGAAAACCTACGTCACCGCAGCTTTTCCCAGTGCGTGCGGTAAAACCAATTTTGCGATGTTGATTCCGCCACCAGAATTGCAACAGCAGGGCTGGGAAATTTCCTGTATTGGTGACGACATTGCGTGGATCAAGCCCGACGCTAACGGTAAATTACGTGCTATAAACCCGGAAGCCGGATTTTTTGGCGTTGCCCCCGGTACAGGTATGGACACCAATCCAATGGCAATGGCGTCCTGCTCCTGCGATACCATTTTCACCAACGTTGCGTTGACGGATGAGGGCGACATTTGGTGGGAAGGAATGAGCAAAGAGGCGCCCGCCCATTTGATCGATTGGAAGGGTAATGACTGGACGCCAAGTGATGACACGCTTTCTTCCCACCCTAATGCAAGATTTACGGCACCGGCTAGAAACTGCCCTGTTATCGATCCCGATTGGGAAAACCCGGAGGGTGTAGAAGTTGGCGCCATGATTTTCGGCGGGCGTCGTATGACGACGATTCCTCTGGTCTTCCAGAGCTTCAACTGGCAGCACGGTGTTTACCTAGGCGCAACGGTTGGTTCCGAGCAGACCGCTGCCGCCGAAGGTGCTGTGGGCAGTATGCGTCAAGATCCTTTTGCGATGCTGCCTTTCTGCGGTTATCACATGGGTGACTACTTCCGCCACTGGCTAAAGGTGGGTAAAACCATTAATGAGCCACCACGTATTTTCCATGTGAATTGGTTCCGTAAAGATGAGCAAGGCAAGTGGTTGTGGCCCGGTTTCGGCGAAAATGCGCGAGTACTTAAATGGATTGTCGAGCGCGTTAATGGCCTCGCTCAGGCTCACGAAACCCCACTTGGATGGATGCCCAGTTATAAGGACCTTGATTGGGAAGGGTTGGACTTTACTGAAGATGATTGGAACGAACTAATGAAAGTCGATGGGCAGGCATTAAAGTCGCAGGCGCTAGGGCATCAGGAATTATTTCTGAAACTCTGGGAGCGGATGCCAAAAGAATTACTGTGGCAACGTGACCTGTTATTGAGCCGTTATTGACCGCATCCGCCTGCTAAGCTCAGAGCGAAGCAGTGATCTTATCTTAACGCCTGGAACAGAAGACTATGGTTAAAGTAGTGCGAATCGAGACCGCTGGTGGTCCTGAAGTTATGGAACTCAGGGACGTTGTAGTTGATGCGCCCGGCCCGGGAATGGTGACGATAGAGAACCTGGCCATTGGTCTTAACTACATCGATACGTATCACCGCAGCGGTTTATATCCGTTGCCACTGCCTACCGGCATCGGCCTTGAAGGCGCCGGTGAGGTTCGCGCGGTGGGGCCAGGCGTCGATCTTCAGGTAGGTGATAAGGTGGTTTACTTTTCCGCCGGGTTGGGCGCCTATGCCGAAGCACTGAATTTGCCGGCGGCACGGTTGATAAAGATACCGGAAGGCGTCGACATGGACGTTGCCGCTGCTGTTGCACTGAAGGGAGTAACCACTGAATATCTATTGCGACGCACCTACGCTCTTCAGGCGGGCGAGACATGTTTATTTCATGCAGCTGCAGGGGGCGTTGGCTTAATCTTTGGTCAGTGGGCGAGTAGCATTGGCGCGACGGTCATTGGCACAGTGGGCTCTCAGGAGAAGGCTGAGCTGGCGCGTGCACATGGCTATGCCCATGTGCTCAATTATCGCACGGATAATGTAGTTGAACGAGTCAGAGAGATTACTGGGGGTGCCATGCTGCCAGTGGTTTACGATGGCGTTGGTAAAGATACCTTTGAGATGTCGTTGGACTGTCTGCGGCCACGCGGGCTTATGGTGAGTTTTGGCAATGCCTCAGGCTCTCCGGATCCACTGGATTTACAAATTCTGACCGCCAAAGGTTCTCTCTTCATTACCCGGCCTTCCGTAGTGACTTACACTGCAAATACTGATGAAATGCGTCAGAGCATGGCAGACGTTTTTGCGCGTGTGGCGAGTGGCATCATAAAGGTAGAGATTAACCAGCGCTATGCACTTGCAGATGTTCAGCAGGCGCACCGGGACCTCGAAGCCAGGAAGACTACCGGGTCGAGCATTCTGGTGCCGTAACGCGCTACGCAGCAAACGGTGAGCAGTGCGTTTCACTGTTGACCTGACCTGAGGTTTTTCGTGGGTAACAGGCCTTAATTCGCCAGAGGGTGTACGACAGCCTTAAATCGCAGTTCTCCGGAGAGGGAAGGCCTTGATGAAAAAGCTAATTATAGCCCTGATCGCTATTGCGGCAGCTGTTTGGGTCGCCTACAGCGACTGGCCTCGAGTTGAAAGCGGCGGCGATTTAACGCTGTACGGCAACGTCGATATCCGTGAAGTGCAACTGGGCTTCCGCGTGCCTGGGCGGCTGCAGGAAATGCAAGTTGAGGAGGGAGATACCGTCGCGGCAGGCGATTTACTGGCGGCGCTGGATGCCGGGCCGCTGGAGCACGGCTTGGCTTTAGCTCAAGCCAACCTCGCTCAGGCTCAGGCCCAGTTGCAAGGCCTGCAGGCTGGCTCACGCAGTCAGGAGATAGAGCAGGCGAGGGCACGGGTCGCTGAGGCAACGGCGACTTATGAAAATGCGGACCATGAGTTTAAGCGTCAGCAGGAGTTGGTGAAAAAGAAGCTCAGTAGTGAGCGTTTGCTGGACAATGCGGTGGCTCATAGGGATCAAGCCGTAGCACGGATTCGCGCGAATCAGGAAGCGTTGGACCTGGCGATCGAAGGAGCGCGCAGTGAAGATATCGCGGCGGCAGAGGCAGCACTCGCAGCAGCGGCAGCACAATGGGAGCTGGCCAGAACCCAGGTAGACGATACGCGATTGCTGGCACCCAGCCCGGGAGTTATTTTAACGCGAGCCAGAGAGCCCGGTTCTATTCTGCCCGCAGGCGCCCCTGTCTACAGTTTGTCGTTGACGGAAACCATCTATGTTCGTGCCTATGTCAGTGAGGTTTCTTTGGGCGTGGTGGTGCCCGGTACAGAAGTTGTTGTTACCACTGATTCTAGTGAGAAACGGTACTTTGGCCAGGTTGGATTTGTGTCGCCGCGGGCCGAGTTCACTCCGAAATCGGTAGAAACACCGGAACTGCGTACCGACCTGGTGTACCGATTGAGGGTCGTGGTCAGTAATCCCGACACCGCTTTACGACAGGGCATGCCGGTGACGGTTACGGTGCCGGCGGCCTGAGCCTCGAGCCCAATTGTGAATAACGACATTCACATTGCAGGTGTGCACAAGGACTTCGGTAACGTGCGCGCACTGGATGGCATTAGCGTAGATATAAAGGGCGGCCGTCTGACCGGATTGGTGGGCCCGGATGGTGCAGGCAAGACCACGCTAATGCGATTGATGGCGGGGCTGATGGTGCCCACTGAAGGTAGCCTTTCCGTATGTGGCGATGACACGGTTTTACAGGCGGCGAACATCCACAAGGTCTGTGGCTATATGCCGCAACGCTTTGGACTTTACGAAGACCTCACCGTATTCGAGAATCTGCAGCTCTATTCGCGTCTGCGCAATTTGCCGCGCTCGAAGCGAGCGGTAATTTTTCAGCGCCTGCTTGACTTTACCGGTCTCAAGGCTTTTTCCCGGCGTCTGGCCGGCGCCCTATCGGGTGGCATGAAACAAAAACTGGGATTGGCCTGTGCGCTGATCGCGAAGCCCCGCGTACTGCTATTGGATGAACCCAGTGTCGGCGTTGACCCGGTGTCCAGGCAGGATCTCTGGCTGATGGTGCAGGAACTGGTCGACGAAGGGATGGCGGTAGTCTGGTCGACTGCCTATCTTGACGAAGCCGAGAGCTGCCAGGACGTACTGCTATTGGATCAGGGCAAGGTCATGTATGTCGGTGTGCCCCAGGGGCTGACATCACGACTGGACGGAAGAAGTTTTCAGCTGCAGAACATACAGGGCAATCGGCGGCAGGCTTTGATTCAGGCGTTGGCGATGCCCAAGGTCAGGGACGGGGTGATACAAGGCGCCGCAGTCCGTCTGGTACTGGCGAAGGACAGCGGGCCAGAGTATTTACGCACTATCGCCGACCCCTATAGCGCAGATGTGGTGCGGGTCTCGCCGCGCTTCGAGGATGCTTTCATCGATTTGCTGGGCGGTGGGCCGGGTGGTGATTCTGCTATTGCTGCGCGTATGAAAGCACTACCACCCAGTAAAGAGGTTATGGTCAGTTGTCAGAATCTCAGTAAGCGTTTCGGTGATTTTACCGCTACTGATAATGTGAGTTTTGATGTGCCGCAAGGCGAGATCCTGGGTTTGCTGGGCCCTAATGGAGCGGGTAAATCAACGACCTTCAAAATGTTGTGCGGGTTGCTTAAACCCAGCTCCGGCACCGCTACGGTCGCGGGTCTCGATCTGCGCCAATCCGGTGCCGAGGCCAAGATGCAGCTGGGATACATGGCCCAGAAGTTCTCTCTATACGGTTTGATGACCGTCGCTCAAAACCTTAATTTTTTTGCCGGCGTATACGGTTTGTCCGGCGGGTCGCGGCGCAATCGCGTGGAGGAGATGATGGAGGTGTTCGAGCTCAAGCCCTATCTTGATATTTCTCCGGACGAAATTCCGCTGGGCTTCAAGCAGCGCTTGGCACTCGCCTGTGCGTTGATGCATCGGCCACAGGTATTGTTTCTGGATGAGCCGACATCGGGGGTCGATCCGCTCACCAGGCGAGAGTTTTGGACGCATATCACGGGCCTGGTCAGTAAGGGCGTTACGGTGATGGTGACCACACATTTCATGGATGAAGCGGAGTATTGTGACCGTGTCGCCCTGGTAAACCGTGGTCAGTTAATCGCTTTGGATACCCCCGACGCGTTGAAGGCAAGTGCGGCCAGCATTGACATGCCAGAACCTACTATGGAGGACGCCTTCATCCGTATTGTGGAACGGCAAAATGCTGTTCAAGACCATGCCATTGAGGATGGTGCAGCGTGATCTGGGTCACTGATATTTTCAGGCGTGTTGGGGCGATGACGCATAAAGAGTCGCTGCAAGTGTTGCGCGATCCGTCTGCTTTATTGATTGCTTTTGTGCTGCCGCCGATTTTATTATTTCTCTTTGGGTTTGCCATTTCACTGGATGTTGATGAGGTACCTGTTGCTGTCGTAATGGAGAGTGATGATGCTTACTCGCGCTCACTTGCCGATGCGTTCTCAGCCACGCCGTATCTGCAAGTTCAGCCGGCCAGGCACCGTCGACTGGTAGAGCAGGGCATCAACACCGGTAAAATAAGAGCTTTTGTTGTTATCCCTGCTGACTTTCAGACTCGCGTCTTGCACGGAGAGGGCGGCGGCCTGATTCAAATCATCACCGATGCCTCTAACCCGAACACAGCGAATTTCAGCGCGGCCTATATACAGGGAGCGTTTGCCGGTTGGTTAGCTGAGATCTCGGATGGCGTTGCTCCGGCTTCTATCAAAGTGCAATCACGAGTCTGGTTTAACCCGGAGCTCGATGCCAAGCGTATTCTGGTACCTGGGGCCATCGCTATTGTGATGACGCTGATCGGTACTATGTTAACCGCGCTGGTCATATCCCGTGAGTGGGAGCGGGGCACCATGGAGGCCTTAATGGCTACCCCGGTATCTATGACGGAAATCCTTATCAGCAAAATACTGCCTTATTTTGTGCTGGGTATGATGGCCTGTGTCGGTTGCACGCTGATGTCTGTGTTTTTATTTGATGTTCCGCTGACGGGTTCGGTGCCTACCTTGTTGCTTCTAAGCGCAATATTCCTGCTTCCTGCACTTGGTCAGGGCCTGATGATTTCTACACTTGCCAAAAGCCAGTTTGTGGCCATCCAAGTTTCGCTGGTCACCGGATTTTTGCCGGCGTTTTTGCTATCCGGGTTTTTGTTCGAGATTAAGAGCATGCCACCGCTCATTCAGTTTGTTACCCAGGTAGTACCAGCGAGGTACTTCGTGTCTAGCCTGCAGACCGTTTTTCTGGCGGGCGATGTCTGGCCACTGCTGCTGCGCGATATGGCCAGCATGCTAGTTATAGCTGCGGTTTTTTTCGGTATTATCCTGCTTAAATCCAGCAAGAGGCTGGATTGATGGGTGCCAGGCTACTGTCGACAATTCTTAAGGAATTACTGGTCTTCTGGCGGGACCCAGCGACCCGGGCGATGCTGTTTGTAATGCCTATAATGCAGGTACTGGTGTTTGGTCTGGCCGCAACGCTGGAAGTGAGGAACATCAACGTCGCGGTCTACAACGAGGATGTGGGCCGAACGTCGTATGAGTTGGTCGCGAGAATGGCGGTGGCAGAGTTTGTCGATAAGATTATTTATGTCGATAGCACGGTCCTCCTGGAAGAGCTCATCGATAGTAGGTCAGTGCTGCTGGCGATGCATTTTCCCTCGGAATTTTCTCGTCACGCGGCAATCGGGTTGGATCCTGAATTTCAAGTGATAGCCGATGGACGTAGGGCCAATGCGGTCCAAGTGACACTGGGCTATGTGTCACAGATAAGCTCACAACTGAGCCTTGAAATGGCTGTAGGAACCGGTGTTGCTTCAAAATTGCCCAGACCAGTGATTCGGCACTGGTTTAACCCCAATTTGGAATACCGCTGGTTTATGATTCCCAGTATGGTGGCTATATTATCCTTGACGTTTACGCTCATGTTGTCGGCCCTGTCTATTGCCAGAGAGAGAGCTGGGAACGTTTGATCAGTTGCTTGTATCTCCGGCTGGCCCGGTGGAAATTACCGTCAGTAAGTCCATTCCGGCGCTGATGGCGGGACTGACTATTGGTACGGTGACCGTGCTGGTATGCATATTGGGCTTCAGGGTGCCCTTTGAGGGCAGTTTTCTTGTGCTGTATTCCTCGATGACTGTTTTTGCGCTCTCTGTGCTCGGGCTCGGCCTTATGATTTCCGCATTTGCAGAGACCCAGCAGCAGGCGTATCTCGGGCTGTTTTTTTTCCAGGTCCCCATCATTCTGATATCCGGATTTGCGACCCCGGTTGAAAACATGCCTCAGTGGCTTCAGTACGTTGCTGAGCTCAGTCCCATGAAGCATTTTCTGATTATCGTGCAGGGCTCATTTCTGAAGGGTATCAGTTTTGCTGAGGCATGGCCGCATATCTGGCCGCTGCTGCTCATCGCCGCAGTAGGTTTGACAGCCGCCACGCTCGTGATCAAGCATCGCCTTCACTAGATTTGGCCTAACTCCAGAAACTGCGATGGCGTTCCGCTATCTCGTCGACTACTTCCTCGATAGGCCCCCAGACCCGTATCGCTTTTTGTCCACGGGAAAATATATACCGACTGGGCACGTCCAGGGTTGGGTTCTCAGTGCTGCTGCCCGTTATATCGAGCAACTGCCTCTCGGACATCCCGTATACCATGCGGCCAATATTTGCCCAGTACTGTGTGCCTGCGCACATCACGCAAGGCTCGGCTGTGCTATATAAGGTCATAGCCCAACGTTCTTCCTCGCTGAATCGTTCTGCGGCGAGGCGGGCGAGTGTCGATTCAGCATGATTTACAGCATCAATGTTGCCTTGCTCCATAAGGACGGTCTCATGGTCGGCCGCGACCAGAATCGCGCCAAAGGGGTGATGACCTTGCTCGAGAGCGCGTGCGGCTACTTTGTTGGCATGCCGAAGGTTGCGCACTATTTGCGCTGGGGTGGGGTCGATTCCTGGCGGTTGCGGTAAATCTGCAGCCTGCGGCAATTGCTTGGCCATACTCGGTAAAGCCAGTGCCAGCCCGGCGACTGTGGCACCCGCCTGTTCGAAAAAACGTCTCCTAGTAGGTGAACCTGCCCCACGGTTGTAGTCACTTTTCATCTTCAATCAGAGTCCTTGTTGGTCAGTTTTTACAGATTAACCATAGCTCAACTCCAGCAGTGGATACTAGCACTGCGACCTCATCCCGGTTTGCTTTTATGGCCAATTTTAGCGGCCGCATACTTTGGTATCGGTGCACGTCACCCCTAAAACGCACCAAAACTGACGCATCATAGAGAAGTTGCCCCAAAGGCGAGCAGCGTCATGCACATTAGTGGTCCTTGGGTCCAAGAAAACATGCTGTAGCATTCAACAATTTATTCAATTCCAACGGTACTGTGCGCTCTAGTAAGGTGTATGTGAAAATTCTAATCAGTGGCCCGATTATTGCTAGGGCAATCTTGTACTGAATTTTATGTTTAGTAATTAGCAGACTTAACGCTAACGATGCTCTAAGGGGAACCATCATGATTCGGAAAAAATACTTAACCAGCGCCATTTCAGCGGCGCTGGCAGCGGCTGTATCCAATGCAGCGGTACAGTCAGTGAATGCGCAAGAGAGAGCTATAGAAGAAGTACTGGTAACGGCTGAGAAACGGTCAGAAAGCCTGCAGACTTTATCCCAGGCAGTCACTGCAATTACATCACGTGACATGGACACCAAAAATATCATGTCTTTTGTCGACCTGAGTGCCATCGCGCCTGGCGTCACCGTGGCAAAAAACGAAGGCTTTAAAACTATTATTTCGATTCGCGGGGTCGGTAATGAAGCCAATCAGAATGCAACCGCTAATCCATCGGTGTCTTACCACATGGACGGCATTTATATTGCGTCACCTTATGCCCTGCAGACTGATTTTATTGACGTAGAGCGTATAGAAGTCTTACGCGGACCGCAGGGCACCCTGTTTGGTCAGAACTCTACCGGTGGTGCCATTAACGTGATCAGTGTCAAACCCGACTTTGAAGAATTTGGTGGTAAAGCGGATTTAACTTTGGGCAGCTATAACCTGATGAATGCGCGAGCAACAATCAATGTTCCCTTTAGTGACACGCTCGCGATGCGTACCTCAGCCAATTGGCTGGAACAGGACGGGTACACGGATAATGTGTACAACGGCCCTAGCCTTAGCGACCCTACAGTCAATATTCAGGGCGAGGATATGGACAACAGGGATAACTTGTCCATACGAACTGATTGGCTATTCGCGCCGACTGACAAACTTAGTTTTCGCTTCCTGGGACAGTATTTTACGGGGGAGTCGAACGGAGCTGGCATCAAAGGCATTGATGACCCGACCCGAGGTGAGCGTAATTTATCGCAGGATACGCTTTCATCTTATGATCTGGAGTCGGAGATATACGGTCTGACGATTGAGTATGACGCCGGCTTTGCCACCATAAAGTCTTTGACCAGTTATCAGAAAGACGACATTACGGTGTTGCGCGATAATGATCGTCATTCTTTTATCACTAATCCTGAAATTCAGATTTCTGCTTTCCTACCAGAGCAAAATATCCAAGAAACCTTCACTCAGGAATTCAATATTATTTCCAACGAACCGCTGTGGGGTAGAATGGATTGGATTGTTGGTATGTTTTATCTTGACACTGATATCGAAATTACCATTCGTGAAGAGCTTGATGCAGGACGCGATGGTCAGCTAGATGGTTATGCGACGTCCCAGCCAGCCGTATTCGGTGGAGATCGGGGCTTTATCTCGGACTCAAACCCGCAGCGCGAGTCGTTGTCATTTTTCGGTCAAACCACTCTTGCCTTGACCGATACTGTGCGCTTGATTACTGGGCTGCGCTATACAGAAGATGAAGTGGAAAGTACTGTCGCTAACTTTTTCACAGCTACACCAGACTTCCTTAACCCAAGCACCGAGGATCTTACGGGTCGATTGGCAGTCGAGTGGGATAGTAGTGATGATACTTTGGTCTACGTTTCATACACCCGTGGTCTGAAGCCAGGAGGCACTAATTTGACCTTCGCAGTTGCAGACGATGCGCTGGTGCGATCTGACTTCGAAGACGAAACCATCGATGCCTACGAGATTGGCTTTAAGTCAGAATTTATGGATCGTAGAATTCGAACTAACGTGGCAGCATTCTATTATGACTACACTAACCTGCAATTTCAGGCGACGGATTTTAATGAGTTTGGTAGTGGTGTAGCGAATATTCCAGCTTCTGAAATCTATGGACTGGAGGTAGAGTTTACCGCACTGATCGGCGAAAAATTTACCCTTGATGCGAAGCTGGGTTTCTCCGAGTCTGAAGTATCCGAAGATTACTTGGCCCTCGATAACCGTCTGCTTGTTGAAGACGTATTTTTGGCAGACGGCGTTACCCCTGCTAAAGAGGAAATCCATGGACCGACTCGCGATGTGGGGCGGTTTCTGCAAAACCTGAACGGCAATGAGTTAGCTAAAACACCCGGGGTGACCGGCGATATAACCTTATCTTACAAAGACGAATTGGATGCTGGCGGGTCTGTTGGCGCCAGCGTGCAATACACCTATCGCGGTGAGTTTGAGCAGCGGGTCTTCAACAACCCCGAAGTGGACGACGTCGGTTCCTATGATATCGTAAATTTGCGGGTGTCTTATTACTCTGATAGCGCAGTGTGGGGCATCGACCTGATGGCTCTGAATGTGCTTGACGAGGATGGGATAAATTCATCAATGACCGACGTTTTCGGTGTTAATGAAACCGGCCTGCAATACGTGCCGCCGCGTCAGTACACCGCCCGCATAAGTTATAATTTCTAGCGACTCAGCGCTAGGCGAGTCCATTAGTTTATGCCCAGACTGGTTCTGGGCTTTTTTTGTTAGCGGGAGCCTAAGGTTGAGAGCCTTTTGCGCGCCCTTGCAAAAACTGCGACGGCAACGATAAGCGCCTGATGTCGCTTCATGAGTCCAATTATGCAGATCCCTATGACTCGGAAGCGCTGCTGAAGGAAATTAGGCAATTCTATAGTGGCAACGTAATATCATCCCGGGACGGAGATATAATCTAAATGGTAGGTACTTTTTGGCGACAGGGCACAGGAATAGTGGTGGATGAGTAGCGAAGCATCTTCGGAACTAATCTATCGTCTTGATGACAGGCCGCCTGTCCTGGAGTCGACATTCGCAGCGATCCAGCACTTGCTCGCCTCCTTTGTCGGGATTGTCACACCTACGCTTATCATCGGCAATATTCTTGGCTTACAAGAACAACTGCCCTATTTGATTAGCATGGCGCTGATAGCATCTGGCATTGGCACCTTTGTACAAGCGTATAAGCCCTTCGGAATCGGTGCTGGAATGCTTTGCGTACAGGGCACTAGTTTTGCGTTTCTCGGCGCTATTTTAAGTGCCGGTTTTATGGTCCGGGATGCCGGGGGTGGCCCCGAGCAGATTATCGCCTTGATAACCGGTCTCTGTTTTGTCGGCTCGTTTATACAGATGGGCTTGAGCCAATTTATTCCTCGATTAAGAAAAATAGTGACTCCGCTGGTAACCGGGATAGTTATCACCAGCATTGGTATCAGCCTGATCAAAGTGGGTATGACGGATTTGGCCGGTGGTTCGAATGCTCCCGATTTTGGCAGCCCGGCAAATTTGATGCTGGGTTTCTCCGTGATTGCCGTAGTCGTGGCGATGAATATTTCCAGCAATAACTGGGTGCGTCTATCTTCTATCCTAGTCGGCCTGATAGCCGGTTTTGTGGTCGCAGCGTTAACCGGGATGCTTGGGCCCGGTGACCTTGCTCCGTCGGCGACGCTCAGTGTGCCAATACCTTTCAAATATGGGTTTGACTTTCAGTTTGCCGCCTTTATTCCTCTGGCGGTGATCTATATCATCAGCTCGGTAGAGACGACAGGCGATATTACTGCTAACTGTGTAATTTCAGGCCAACCGATTGCCGGTGAAAGTTACATTCAGCGGATCAAAAGCGGCGTCCTGGGAGACGGAATCAACTCAATGATCGCCGCCTTACTGTGCTCCTTTCCTAATACAACGTTTAGTCAAAATACCGGTGTGATTCAACTCACTGGTATCGCCAGCCGGTATATCGGTCTTTATATCGCTGCAATCTTGATTTTTCTCGGTTTTTTCCAGGGTGTTGGCGACATTTTGCAACAGATCCCCAAGCCCGTTTTAGGCGGCGCAACTCTGGTGATGTTTGGCACGGTGGCCGTGGCGGGTATCAAGATTCTCGCCACCGAGGATATCGACCGCAGAAAGGTAATTATCATTGCGGTGTCGCTAGGCCTGGGCCTGGGCCTGGCGCTAGTACCTGACGTTTTTGCCCAAACGCCTTCTTTAGTGCAAAATATCTTCAGTTCAGCGGCAGCCACTGCGGGACTGACTGCCATGTTGCTCAGCGTTATACTGCCAGAGCTGGATGACCAGGGTGAACCGAGTGAGGAATGAGCAACGCTGCTGGATTCGAGATCCGCTGGCGTGTTTTACTGCCACCGGGCAATCTGCTGACGGCGGGGTAGTTGTAGCGGACGGTGTCATTGTCGAGATAGTGAGTAATGGGCATCAGCCTAGCCAGCCCGTTGACCTGATCTTTGATGCACGTGAGCATGTATTGTTGCCTGGATTAATTAATACACACCACCACTTCTATCAAACACTTACCCGTGCGTTTCCGCATGCCCTTAACAAGGAGCTGTTCGATTGGCTTAAGAGCCTGTATCCGGTTTGGGCATCTTTGCAGCCGGCGATGCTTTACAGCGCAACCCGGGTTGCACTCGCCGAACTGTTGCTATCGGGTTGTACCACCTCAGCGGATCATCACTATCTGTTTCCTGCCGGGATGGAAGAGGCTATTGATGCGCAGGTGCGGGCCCGGGAAAGTATTGGTTCGCGGGTGACTTTAACCCGAGGTTCAATGTCTTTGGGTGAAGACGATGGCGGATTGCCGCCGCAATCTACCGTGCAGGCCGATGATACTATCCTGTGCGATTCAGAGCGTTTGATCGAGCGCTACCATGATGCGGGAGAGGGTGCGTTTGTGCAGATAGCGCTGGCTCCGTGCTCGCCTTTTTCGGTCACCGAGTCACTAATGCGGGATACCGCGCTGCTCGCCCGAAAATATAAGGTAAGGCTACACACGCATCTTGCGGAGACACTGGATGAGGAAACTTTCTGCCAGCAAACTTTTGGCTGTCGAACGGTAGATTACCTGGAACGCGTAGGTTGGCTGGACTCAAATACCTGGCTCGCCCACGGTATTCATTTTAATGAGGAAGAAATAGTCAGACTGGGTGCTGCGGGTGTTGGCGTGGCACATTGTCCCGGTTCTAATATGATGCTGGGTTCTGGTATATGCCGCAATCTCGAGCTCGAAGCCGCCGGTGTTAAGGTCGGCTTGGCCGTTGACGGCTCGGCCTCCAACGATGCCAGCAATATGATTGCTGAGACCAGGCTGGCTCTATATTTGCAGCGCTTACGATACGGCTCCTCAGCGGTCACGCATTTCGATGCTTTGCGCTGGGCCACTTCCGGCTCGGCCGCTGTTCTGGGGCGCGATGACATAGGAGAGATTGCCCCAGGGAAACAAGCCGACCTGGCGCTCTTCAAGCTGGATGATCTGTCCTTTGCTGGCAGCCACGATCCGTTGGCCGCGCTGCTGCTGTGTAACGCCCAGCGTGCTGACCGGGTCATGATTGCGGGAGAGTGGCGCGTTATTGACGGAGCCATCGTCGATTTGGATATCGAAGCATTAAAAGCTGAGCAGCGCCGTCAGGCCAGTAAATTGGTCGAGAAACACCTCTAACCGAAGGAATAGATCGTATGCACAGCATACTTGAGCGGCTCTTCAAGCTGTCTGAGCACAACACTCGAATTTCTACAGAGCTATTGGCTGGCCTGACCACCTTCATCACCATGGCTTATATCATCTTTATAAATCCCCAAATGATGGCGTCGGCTGGCATGGATCAAGGCGCGAGTTTCACAGCGACCTGCCTGGCGGCGGCTCTGGCCTGTATTTTTATGGGTCTTTATGCCAATTGGCCCATCGGCCTGGCACCGGGTATGGGGCTCAATGCGTTTTTTACCTATACCGTCGTTGGCGAGATGGGCTACAGCTGGCAGATAGCGCTGGGGGCGGTATTTTTGGCCGGTGTTTTGTTTGTGCTCATGAGTGTAACCCCGTTGCGGGCGTGGATGCTGCGCAGCATCCCCCGGGATCTAAGAATTGCCATGGGCTGTGGCGTAGGGCTGTTTATCGGCTTCATAGGTCTTAAAAGCGGTGGCATTATCGTTGCCAATTCCGCGACTATCCTTACGCTGGGAGATCTCACCCAACCGCAGCCCATGTTGGCTGCAATAGGGTTTGTCGTTATCGCTGCTTTGTCGGTAAGACAGCTACCCGGTGCTATACTGATCGGCGTTTTGTCGATTACGGTGTTGGGGTTAATCATGGGAGAAGTACACTATAGCGGCCTGGTATCCAGCCCGCCCAGTATCGCACCGACATTCCTGCAAATGGATTTGGTCGGTGCTTTCGATGTCGCCATGATCAGCGTGATTATCGCCATATTATTCGTCAATCTATTTGATACCGCCGGCACCCTGCTGGGGGTTGCCACTCGTGCGAAATTGGTCGACGAGCAGGGTAATATTCAGAATCTGGACAAAGCCCTTAAAGCCGATAGCGCTTCCAGTGTGCTGGGCGCTTTCATGGGGTGTGCTCCGGTCACCAGCTATGTAGAAAGTGCCGCGGGAGTCGCTGCAGGGGGGCGCACAGGTCTCACGGCGATAACAGTCGGCGTGCTCTTTTTACTGGCCACATTCTTCTCGCCGCTGGCAGGGATGGTTCCTGCCTTTGCGACCTCAGGCGCGTTGGTTTATGTTGCGTTACTGATGATGAGCGGTATGCGCGACCTGGACTGGGACGATGCCACCGAATTGATTCCGGCTCTTCTTACCATAATTATGATTCCACTTTCTTTCTCTATTGCTAACGGTATTGCCGTGGGCTTTATCAGCTACGTGGCGATCAAGGTCATTAGCGCCAGAACTAGCGAAGTTAGTTTCGGCGCCTGGTTTCTCGCGGCTATCTTTGTCGCTAAATTCGCCTTTATGGAGTGATCCAAGTGATTCGATTTCTGCTCAATGGGCAAGAACAGCAGGTTGAGAATGTTGACCCCAATACGTTGGCGCTCGCATACATACGGGACACATTAGGCCTAACCGGCACCAAAGAGGGTTGTGCGTCAGGAGACTGTGGTGCCTGCACGGTTGTGACTGGTGAGCTACACCGGGGCGAAATACGCTACAGGGCTATTAACTCCTGTATCACCCCGCTGGGAAATCTCCACGGGTTACAGCTGATCACCGTCGAAGACCTGCAGCAAGGGCAAGCGCTACATCCTGCTCAGCAAGCTATGGTTGATGAGCACGGGTCGCAATGTGGTTTTTGTACGCCAGGATTTGTTATGTCTATGTTTGCCCATCTCAAGACCCACGATAGCCCGCAACGGAATGAAATACTTGAATCGCTGGGCGGAAATCTTTGTCGATGCACCGGCTATCGACCAATCATTGATGCTGCAGTGCAGATGTATGAGTCCAGCGTTATAGATTCGTTCAGTGATCAGCAGGCGCAGACGTCAGTGGAGCTTAACCGAATTGCAGACTCTGCAGATCCAATAGAGCTACAGGGTAGTGGTCGGCGTTATCTCGCGCCTCGCTCACTGGCTAGTTTGGCTACCGCGCTGCTGGAGTATCCCGAGGCGCGATTGGTCGCCGGTGCAACGGATCTCGCTCTGGAAATCACCCAGGGTTTGAAGGAGATCGATACGCTGATTTATACGGGTCGGGTTTCTGAACTGTTGGAGTGCAGCGATGACGGCGA
>JBLIEI010000042.1:0-40557 GCA_047633055.1 Halieaceae bacterium
GAGCTATGTCCGAGTATTTCGCAATACCTCCGATTCTGGGCCTTGGCGGTCTTTTGATTGCCTTTGTCATTTACCGAATCATGACTAGCCACGATCCCGGCGACGGCGTGGTTAAGAAAATTGGGGATCAGATTCACCTGGGAGCCATGGTGTTCATGCACCGGGAGTACAAAATGCTAGGGTTATTTGCCTCAGCATTGCTGGTCGCTATTTTTCTATCTCCCCTGGGCGCTAACACTGCTATCGCTTTTGTGGCCGGCGCAGTGTCCTCCGCAACGGCTGGCTATTTGGGGATGTTCGCTGCGACGAAAGCCAACGTTCGCACCGCGACCGCCGCCCATAACGAGGGTGAAGCAAAAGCATTGTCTATCGCTTTCTATGGTGGCTCTGTCATGGGTCTGTGTGTGGCATCACTCGGCCTTATTGGACTAGGCAGCGTGTATTGGTACTTTGGCGGCGACCCGAGCACGGCGCACGCCATTCACGGCTTTGGCATGGGCGCATCCGTGGTGGCTCTGTTTTCCAGAGTCGGCGGGGGCATCTTCACCAAGAGTGCTGATGTTGGCGCAGACCTTGTTGGCAAAATTGAGGCCGGCATACCTGAAGATGACCCCCGTAACCCGGGTGTGATAGCGGATAATGTTGGCGACAATGTCGGTGATATCGCCGGTATGGGCTCGGATATCTTTGAATCGTATTGCGGCTCGATGATTGCCTGTATCGCTATCGCCTCCACCATGGCCATAGAGATTCGCGGCGGCATGATGTTCTTACCCCTGGCATTGGCCAGCATCGGTCTGCTGGCATCCATTGCCGGCATTGTCATCGTGCGACTTCGATCCTCGGCGGCACCGGAAGCCGCGCTGCGCTCTGGCACCTTATTTGCGCCGATAGTATTTGTTGTCATGGCCTGGTTCCTCATAGAAAGCATGGGACTAGCGAGTCATATCTGGTGGTCGGTGCTTTGCGGCGCAGTCGGCGGTGTACTGATTGGTCTTATCACCGAGTATTACACCGGCGGAAGCCCCGTTCAGAAGATCGCCAAATCAGGTGAAACCGGTGCGGCGACGGTTATGATTACCGGCTTGGCAGTCGGCATGCAATCAGTGGTGCTGCCCATTTTGTTCCTCGCCGCGATCATCTATGTGTCTACCGAACTCTCTGGACTCTACGGTGTTGGTATCGCCGCCGTTGGCATGCTGTCTACCGTGGGCATCACCATGGCCATTGACGCCTACGGCCCGGTTGCCGACAACGCCGGCGGCATCGCCGAGATGGCAGGCATGGGTGAAGAAACCCGCAAAATCACTGACGGCCTGGACGAGGTAGGCAACACCACGGCGGCGATTGGTAAAGGTTTTGCCATCGGTGCAGCTGCACTGGCCGCACTGGCAATTATCGCGGCGTTCGTCGAGACCGTAGAGGTTCACCATCCGGGTTTCTCACTGGAGATGTCGGACCCCATCGTTCTGGTTGGGATGTTCATTGGCGGCACCATACCGTTTCTGATTGCGTCAATCACAATGACGGCCGTCGGCGACGCGGCGTTTGATATGATCAACGAGATCCGTCGCCAATTCCGGGAAATTCCCGGACTGCTGGAAGGCACTGCGGAGCCGGATACAGCACGCTGTGTCGACATCGCCACCACCGCTGCTCTCAAGCGTATGATTTTACCTGGTTTCATCGCTGTCGCGGCACCGGTAGTGGTGGGCTTTGGGCTGGGTGCTCAATCGCTGGGCGGGATGCTCGGTGGTGCACTGCTGGGTTGTGTACTCATGGCACTGATGATGGCTAACGCTGGTGGCGCCTGGGACAATGCCAAGAAGTTCGTGGAAAAAGGCAATCTGGGCGGTAAGGGTTCAGATACTCACGCTGCGGTGGTTGTGGGTGATACGGTAGGCGATCCTTTCAAGGATACCTCAGGCCCATCCATGAACATTTTGATTAACGTGATGGCGATCGTCAGCCTGGTGATTGCTCCCCTGCTCTAGGCGCTCAGTCAAACCAACGAACGCGCCGGGAACTCCCGGCGTTTTTTTAGCCTATACCGGCTAATTCCTTTTCTCTAAGTTTTGACAGCACACGGACGAAAGTCTCGGCCTCTTGGGCACCAGGCAACCCGTAGGAATGTTGGAAGTAAAACATCGGGACTGCGTGCACGTCTCTTTTCAACCACAACGCTTGCTGTTGTCGAACGCTGTCCGCGAAGCGCTGATCGGCCAGCACGGCTAGCGCCTCATTCTGGTCCAGACCAACCCGAGCGGCCGCCGCTGCGAGTTGTTCGACATCGCCTACATTTTCCCGCTGATTAAAAAAAGCCTTGAACAACGCCAACTTGAGTTCTACCTGCAAACCCAATCCCTCCGCCCAATGCAATAATTGGTGGGCCTTGAAGGTGTTGACCATGCGCATGCCTTCGAAGTAGTCGAAATGAAAGCCCAGCTTATCGCCCAGCTCGGTCAGCCGCTGGCGAGCACCCTCGCTTTGCTCAGGCGTGGCAGCGTACTTTTGCGCTATATGCTCTCGTAAATCTTGTCCTTCTTCAGCCATCTGCGGATTCAGTTCGAAGGGCTGCCAATGCAGCTCCACCTCAAACTGACCCGGCAACTGCGCCAGCGCTTTCTGAAACTGCAAATAACCTATGATGCACCAAGGACAAACCACGTCTGAAACAATATCAACCCTCAGTGGTAATGCAAGCTCAGCGCTCATAGTGTTTCCTCAAGTGCTTTCGCGCGACGATTGTAACTTCGCCCCAGAAGAACCCCCACCCAGGCCCACAATCCAGCGATCACCGCTCCAAACACAGCGATGCCAGCCAGCCCCAGGCCAACGCCCTGGCTGAGGCCAGTAAATAACCAAGCCATGATTACATCGCCACCGCGGTAGGCAACGATGTCCACCACAGGCTTGGTTTTGAATCGACTCTCTCGATCGACCAGCGTAAACAGCACCTCGCGCGCAGGGCGGGTCACGCCATAATTACCGGCCTTGGACGCCACGTGCATGCCAATGGCAACCAGCAACACCGGCGAAAATGCCAGCACCAGCATGCCAAATATAATGCAACCGGGCACCACCGCTAACGCAACCGGCATTCCCGCTTTTGTCACCAGACGGCCGGTCACAAAAAATGCCAGCAGATAAGTCAGCGTGTTCACCAGGGCGTCGCGGTATCCATAAATCATAGTGCGCGTTTCGCGGTCGTACTCAACCAGTAAGTTTTTCTGCTCAAAGTACACGAAGGACCCAATGCCAGTGTAGAGAATGATAAACAGCCCTATTCCCAGGAGATAGGGATTGCTAAAGAATTCCCGAAAGCCATTGAGAGGATTGCCGCCAATGGTCAAACTAGCAGAGTCTGGATGCAAGCCGGCATTACCCAGGTCCGTGTTTTTGAGGGCCCCAAGGTAAAAGATCAGGGGGATGGGTAAAACC
This sequence comes from Halieaceae bacterium, assembly GCA_047633055.1. GTDB lineage: Bacteria > Pseudomonadota > Gammaproteobacteria > Pseudomonadales > Halieaceae > CALJFL01. The sequence continues at coordinate 3,442 of JBLIEI010000042.1, forward strand.
AGAATTGCTGCGGCAATAAGGATCATGGTTTCAACGGCCATCGTCTGGGCAAAAATCCCGGACAGTAGAGGACCGACGATAGCACCCGCACTGGCGCCTGCTGCAATAATTGAAAACAACCTGCCGGCCTGATCTTTGTTGAACAGATCCGCCATGAAACTCCAGAATACCGAAACATGGAACAGCGCGAACACGCTGACCCAAAGATAAAATACCTTATCCACCAGATCGCGGTCCGCTACAGCTTCCACAGAAAAGAAAAACGTCACGAAACTCAGCGCAAAAAAGACATAAACGCTAGGCACAAGTATGCTGAACTTGACCCGGCTGACGGCAAAACCATAAGCAGCAACAATAATTGTGCTGACAAAGAAGTTGATGGTCCACAACGTACTGAGCTCTGCATCGCTCCAGTCGCTGGCCATTGCATCGCGCACGGGTCGCAGCAGGTAATAGGCCACCATCAATACGAAGACAAAAGCAAACGACGCAAAGGTCGCCCGAATCTCATTTTGTTCTATCGCTGAAACAGATTTCAGCAGTCTGGCAACCAGACTTTTATTGTCTGCCAAGAAAGCTCCTTACTCTTATAGATATCTGGCTTTCATCATCCCCAGACGACCATCGCAGCTCGAATAATCAAGGTCGCCAGGACCAACCAGGACAGCAGAAAAATCACGAAGCGCACCTCGATCTTGTTCCATAAAGACTGCTGCAGGCTATGCACAATTCTGAGCCCAACGTAAATCCAGGCAAGGGTCAGATTAAGGCCTTCACCCACACTTAGCAAAGCCAGGGTGAAGGCAACCGCATAAAACAGAGTAGGCTGCTCGAGTAAGTGATTGTAGTTGTCCGCTTTCCATCGCACATTCGCGGGCAACTGCCCCATTTGTTCACCCTTGGGAAGTTGCGGATCGAGTTTTATGCCGGCCTTCCGCACGGCGGGAATGCGGGTAATGTACATCCAGGCCCACATCACAGTACTGAGTAACAACAGCGCAACAATCGGGGCCAGTATAGCGGTACTAATCATGGGGAACCCCTCATCCAGTATTAGGATATTTTTCAGTGTCGGCTCGCGGCCGTCGCAAAGCATTCGACTCAAGCGGACATTTGTAAGACATGGCACCCGCTTAATCTATATCTAATGTAGCGTATTTGCTATGCTACGCGACCTTTTAATGATTGGCTCGGCCCTCACCGGCTGCACCAACGGGGAGCAACGAACGTGGTTACACTGTACGGCATAAAGAATTGCGACACGGTGAAGAAAGCCAGAAATTGGCTGGATCTACAGGGCATAGACTACCAATTTCATGATTTTCGCGAAAACGGCCCGGACAGCAAAACGATCAACGGCTGGTTGCAAGAATTGGGCTGGGAGACACTGGTCAACAAACGCAGTACCACTTGGAAAGGATTATCTCCTGAGCAGCGGGAGGCAATGGATGAAAAGTTGGCCCTGACAGCAATCATGGAACAGCCTACATTGATCAAGCGGCCATTGCTGGACACGGGTAAAGAGCGTCATACCGGATTTAGTGTGGCGCGCTATGCAGAAATTTTTAGTCGACACACTCTTTAATAGAATTTTACTTTCAGCAGGAAGAAGTATGACAGATAGCGCGTTTGCATATGGCCTTGGCATAGGCACTCAAAACAACAAGGACGAGTGGCTGGAGGTGTTTTTCCCACTGCCTGTATTGGCACCTTCGCAAGCCTTCGCTGAGACCGCCGCAAAGTTCAGCACGGGAGAACCTTTAGAGGAAAAACAGCTGCGGGAACTGCATCTGGATCTGGAGCACGCGGGTGAACAAGAGCAGGCCGCCCTGGTCAACCAGCTCATGGACTCTGAGCGACCTATTGTTGCAGTGCTGCTATCAGCAGACTCGGCACCCATCAACGTCCCAGAGGGCTACCTTAAATTGCATCTATTGTCTCACCGACTGGTAACCCCACACGGCACCGATCTCACAGGATTGTTCGGCGTTTTACCCAATGTCGCCTGGACCAGCGAAGGAGCCATTGACCTTAGCGAGCTGCCAAAGAGACAAATGCAGGCACGCTTGCGCGGCGAAATCTTGGAAGTAAGCTGTGTCGACAAATTCCCGAAGATGACTAATTACGTAGTACCCAGCGGCGTTCGAATAGCGCACACCGCCAGGGTACGGCTGGGGGCCTACTTGGGCGAAGGCACAACGGTCATGCACGAGGGCTTCGTCAACTTTAATGCGGGTACCGATGGCCCAGGCATGATTGAAGGTCGAATTTCCGCCGGCGTCAGGGTTGGCAGCGGTTCCGATCTCGGCGGCGGCTGCTCCACCATCGGCACTCTCTCCGGTGGCGGTGACATTGTGATTTCTGTCGGCAAAGAGTGTCTTATTGGTGCCAACGCTGGTATCGGCATTCCTCTGGGCGACCGTTGTACCGTAGAGGCAGGTTTATTTATTACCGCCGGCACCAAAGTGAGTATGCTGGACCAGCAGGGCAAGTCAGTTGAGACCGCCAAGGCACGGGATCTGATGGGCAAATCGGACCTGTTGTTTAGACGCAACTCCACCAACGGGGCCGTAGAGTGTTTGACTAACCGCTCGGCTATTGAACTCAACGAAGAACTGCACGCCCACAATTAGGGCGGGATAACCACCATGGATGCAACTTTAGCTCTCGCCCGTGACCTGATTGGACGCGACTCGGTAACCCCTCTGGATCAAGGCTGTCAGGCGCTGATGATGGAGCGCTTATCCGCTATTGGCTTCACCTGTACCGAGCTCAATTTCGGCGAAGTGAAAAACTTTTGGGCAGTGCACGGCAGCGAAGGGCCACTGCTCGCTTTTGCTGGCCACACCGATGTCGTTCCAACGGGGCCGCTCGACCGATGGCAGTCGCCACCTTTTGAACCCACAGAGCGAGACGGCCTACTCTACGGTCGCGGCGCCGCTGATATGAAAGGCAGCCTGGCGGCCATGATCACTGCCTGTGAGGCGTTCGTTGCCAACAACCCTGATCACCAAGGGCGCATTGGTTTTTTAATCACCTCCGATGAGGAGGGACCGGCGGTCAATGGGACAGTCAAAGTTATGGAACATCTGCATCAACAGGGCACCCATATTGACTGGTGCCTGGTGGGAGAGCCTTCCAGCACGGATACCTTGGGTGATGTGATCAAAAATGGCCGGCGTGGTTCCCTGGGCGCGACTCTGACTATTAAAGGTTTACAGGGCCACATTGCCTACCCTCACCTGACGGTAAATCCAATACATAAAGCCTTACCGGCTTTAGATGCGCTGTGCGCGGAAACCTGGGATCAAGGCAATGCGTTTTTCCCGCCAACATCAATGCAATTGTCCAATATCAATAGCGGCACAGGCGCCACCAACGTGATACCCGGGCACATGACGGTGCTGTTCAATTTTCGTTTTTCAACGGAAGTCACCGCTGATCAATTGCGCGAGCGCACAGAAACCATTCTCAATGCCTTTGACATGGACTACCAGATCGAATGGAACCTTAGCGGCCAACCGTTCCTGACCACTCCCGGCGCACTGGTGGACGCTGCGGTGGCCAGCATTAAGGAAGTTGTTGGTGTCGATGCCCAGCTATCGACCACTGGCGGCACATCTGACGGCCGCTTTATCGCGCCCTACGGTGCTCAGGTATTAGAACTGGGCCCAATTAACGCCTCTATACACAAGCTGAACGAGCACGTTAAAACGGCGGACCTGGCATCTCTATCGGAAATCTATCGGGGAATTCTAGAGCGAATCCAGCTGGCCTTGTAGCCCAGAACGCACCATGTCCGCATTGAACTCACCGGGAATCAGCAACACCGATTGGCTAGATAGCCCAAGCAGGCTTTGCCGTACCACCACAGCGGGGTCCATCCACAGCTTTTGGGGCACGCGAGATTTATCAAAGCCTGCACGTGTTGGTAAATCGTGAAGCTCAGTATCGGTGAAACCGGGGCACAGGCATTGAACTTTTGTGCCCTGCTTGGCCACCTCCTGTTGGAGTGATGATGAAAATGAAATTAAAAACGCCTTGGTCGCGCCATAGACCGCGGTATTTTTCATTGGCAAAAAACCGCCTATGGATGCTACGTTGATGATGTAACCACCACCGAGTTCGGCCATGTAAGGAGCAGCTGCCCGGCACAGCTCCAGCGTCGCATCAATATGCAAGCGCACCATATTTTGCTGAGCATTGAATCCGGTTTCAACGAAACCACCAAAGGTACCGAACCCTGCATTATTCACCAGGTAGTCAACCGGGCCCTTTTGACGCAGTGCCTCGACCGCGCGGGTCACACCCTCAACGGCGGTAAGGTCAGCCTCCACAACGTGCAGTTCGGCCTTATCGGCAAGTTCTTCAGCAAGCTGATGCATGCGATCACCGCGGCGGGCCACCGCAATAATGACCTCACAGGTATCCGCCAGCTGACGGCAGAATTCAGCGCCCAGCCCGGCCGATGCGCCTGTTACCAGCGCGGTTTTTTTATGGTCTGACATGTAAATTCCTGCTTGGCCCGTTCGAACCTAAAATGGCGTAGTTTCATAACCGCGCTGTTCTAGCTGGGTGATAATACCTGTCTCACCCACCAAATGTCCCGCGCCAACGACGACAAAGTAACTGCCACGGACAACGAGCATTTCTATAATCCGGGAGGTCATGCGACTATTTCTATCATCAAACATTCGCCGGTAGATTGGCTCGAGCTCGGGGTGCTGATGGCGTTTGTCCTCTAGCAGAAGATTGTTAAGCTTTTCGGAATCGCCTAAACGCCAGGCGTCATAGATAGGCCTGATGAACAAGTCAATTCCATCGAGTTGAGTCAACGTTTGAACCATCAGTAGGTCCGGCTGAGGAACGTCGAGCAACAGACTAACCTGTTCCTCCGGCGTCTCTAGTTCGACTATATCCTTACTGCCACGGGCCTGGTTGAGAAAATGCTGGTCAATTCCCAGCTCCGAATGCATGCCCAATTCCGCTAGCCGCAAGGCACTGAGCGCGGTGGCCACCAGCGCCGGCTTCAGCCCCACAAAAATCTCTAATGACAAGGCCCGGCTTCGCAAATATTTCTGCAGGGCATCCCATGTCGACGGCGAAAGTGACTGCTCCAAAGAACCACCTGGCGGCAGCGCTCCATGCTCCAGCAGGAGTTGCTGGATTTCCAGTGCTCCAGCTCCACCGATGTCCACTTCGACCACCAAGGTATTGGATCGACTGAAGGCCGTTTCAATTTCTTCCCGCAGTGGGTAGATGTCTTCAAAGGCGACGTGCACGGATCCCAGTAGATAGAGCTCTGCGTCAGGACTCAAAACCCGCCAGGCAAGCAGAGGCTCTCCCGCGGTCAATGCCTGCCGGGAGAAAAGTACAGCAACAATCAACAACAAAACTTTAATCATTACGACACCGGAGAATTGTTGTTGAGGCTATATCTCACATACACATCATAGCGTACCGCCTTACCGGATATAACATGTGACACCAACGCCTGGCCCAGAGCAGGCGCCTTGCGAGGCCGCTTGATTACCACCCTCGCCACATCTTGGGTCAGCGCCCATTGCTGGAGAGCATCTGCATCCTCTACTAATTTATCTGAAGACAAGACCTGCTGAAACAACGCCATTTCTTTTTTCACAGCTGCGTGTTTATCCCGAGGCGGAAACATGGGATCCAGATAGATCACGTCGACACCGTCCATAAACTTCATCGGCAATGCAGTGGCATCGCCAGGCACCAGACGCATCCTGGACATGACACTCCGCTGCCAGGGATCTTCCGATCGCTCGCTGTGCACAATCGCGGCATCCAGCATTGCGGCAATAACTGGCTCGCGCTCACACAAGGTCAGGCGACATCCGAGGTCTGCAAGCACGAAGGCGTCTCGGCCCAGACCTGCTGTAGCATCCAGCACATGCAAATTCTGCTTACGGTTAACACCTACGGCCTTTCCTAACAATTCATTATGACCACCTTTGCGACGGTGTCTCATGGCACCACCGCCAAAGTCTATCCGCACTGGCCCAAGCGCTCGGGGACCTGTCTGTACAAGAGACAGGCCATTGTTCCCGGCCACCAGCAACGCCACAAAATCGCGGCAATTCGCTGGTTCGGCACCCATAGCCAGCAGTGGCAAATGCAGCCGTATCGATAAGTCTTCCGCCTGCAACTGCTGCGACTCTGATTCGGCACAAACCCCCAGAACAATGGGTGGACTCAAGCGCCTACTGCTAGTCTGCGTTTCCTAAGGGCCATCGGGGTGGCTATAATAGTCTGCAACTCAATCCTGTTACGCTCTATCGCTTCCATATAAAGATTGGCATCCTGAAAATGGATTTCGGCATAACGGTAAGCATAATTGAAATCACCTTTTAAGCGTTTTTCGATCGTATTTCGCATAAATTCAGGGGTTGCTTCAAGGAGGTGTTCCGGCGACTGATAAACAATGCCGTTGTGCGAATGGCGGCCGTTTTCGCCAGCCATACCACCTATCTCAAACTCTTCATACAGATGCTCACCGCATTTTCTAGGATAATCACTGTCCGCCATTTGGGCAATTAAATCCGCAGTACCCAGCAACTCCCCCAACCGCCGTTCAGCCAGTGTTGTTACAGTGATAGCAGCAATTCCGACCTGGTAGTCGGTGAATTGAACCACTCGGGCACAGAGCTCGGCAAGATGCCCCAGCCCTATTTCAGGCAGGTATTCCATGAGAAAACGGGCGCTGCGGCTGACATGTGTGCGGGTATAGGCAGCACCATTTTTATTACGACTATCGTGAATTCTTCGAATATAGCCTGCATCATGGAAAAGTGCACCTGCAATTCCGACCAGCGCCAGTTGTGCTCCCAACTGCACGCCAAACTCATCTCGCCTGGACTGGATCTTCTCGTAGCCGTCGATCAACCGGGCCATCGCCAGCGTTACATCGAGTACATGTTGAGCATCGTGGTATTTAATTTCACAACCATGAAAACCCGGAAACTCACCGGCATAGAGCCTGTCGAAATCGGCGACCAACCTGTCGATATATTGCAGCTCTACAACCTCGCCATAGCGAGCGGACAGAATGGCGGTGACAGCACTGGCGACTGCGCGCGCGTCGGTGACATCTATCGTATTACTAACGTCCATATGCAGCTGCGGGGATGCTGTCGGCATATTTACTCAGTCCTCGGTGATCGATTTTTTAGCGCGCCTACGCAGCATGCCCGCCAGATCGTCAAACAGCGCTTCCGCTGTTTCGACCTTGTCGGCAGCCGCAGAATTTGGCCCAGCGCCTTGTGTTTCGGGAGAATTGGCGTCATCAACGGCTTTTTCAACTGCACTGCGCCCAGGCAGTTGTGCATCATCCAAACCCAGGGCAAGCGCTTGGCCGTCAAGATCGATATCCACCTGCAGATTATAGGCAATCCGGGTCAGGCCATGCTTATCCGTGATTCGAAACCGACGTGGCTCACCGTCTTGACCGCCGGTCAGATAGCAACTCATGGTTTTGACAGATTTGCCGGAAAATTGTGTGCCAATCAATCTCTCCAGCTCACGATCGCAGGATCGCACGTAGCCAGGGGAGTCAACCGCAACCGATAAGGGTACCGCTCCTCGGTCGCGCCCAGGCAGGGTGCATGCAAAATCGCCGATCAGAATCTGGTTGGGCTGGGCCAAATCAACCATTCTAGCCAACTCGATAGTGACGTTCCCAACGATATAACTAAACACTGTGGGGTTGACCCCCTCGGCCTGATAGAGCTCATAGTGGCTTCCAATATGGAAAGCAGTGCGGATAACCGGCACGGTATTGCCGCGGGAAACCGCCCGTGCTGTGGCGTTATCTGCCACCACCAACAGCATGAATAAAAACAGATCCTGACACGAAAACGGTCCGACATCGCGATTCCACACATAGTAGCCGTCGCCGGTGGTAGTACGTGCAAAATTGATTTCAATACCGTTGGCCAACAACTTGTTGTAGGCAGAATTTAGCGAATAGGACAGGCTGTTAAGCTGGCTGGCCTGCTCGAAGGGTGTGCAAAGAGAAAAATCGGCTATATCAAACAATAATACCGCTCTGACCTCGACGAAACTCAAGCCATAGCGCCGAATCAGTTCTTCTACCGCATCAAGTACTTTTTCATTTTCAGACAACTCACTACTCAGCTTGATGAACGTCGGTGAGATGTCCAGGCGCTGGGAGACTGAGAAAAGCTCATCTCGGGTTTTGCGGCGTGACCCCGATATCAGATCTCTGACGAAGGCCTCGTTATCGCTGACAGGATCGCTGAGTTCTCCACCCGTGCTAGCGCAATAGTTACCGAGGAAATAATGCGGCACAAGAATCACCAGTAGGCCGCGCTCGTCGGAGCTCCAGCACAGCACGATATTCTGTCCCATGCGCCACTGCTTGCGCAGGGTTTTTTCCAGAGTCTTCAGATTGCCGCGCTGGACAATACTAACTGCTGCCAATTTACTGGCATCAATTCCGTCCAGATCGTCGATATTGTTAGTTTCAACCATTGCTGCACTCGTTTTTAAATGCGGGACGAAATAGCATTATAGAGACCCACGGGGCCGGTCGCCATGAGTGTTACGCGCGAAACGCGCTACAATGGTCGTCATTATCGAGTGACTCACAGGAATGCTCCACCGATGCGACTCAGATCCAATTGGCCCATAATCCTTATCCTGTTATTACTCACAGGTTGCGGCGCCTATGATTTTACGGTTAACGAGCGCGTCGTTTTTACGCCTAAGCCATTGTTTACAGACTATGAAATCGCCGACACGGCTCTCAATGACTGCATTAAGCAAGCTATCGTCGACAAAAAGATCACCAGCGCGGCCCAACTTTCGGTACTTAACTGCAGCCACGCGGGCATCAGTTCGCTGGCGGGGATCGAGACGTTCACCGGTCTCAGTCAATTGAAGCTGAGTTCTAATCAGTTTGCTGATCTGTCCCATCTTGCTCCCCTGTCCTCGCTGGAGGACGTTTATCTGGATAATAACGAGATCATCAACCCCACGCCCTTATTTGATCTAATGTTACTGCGACAGGTCGATCTGGGCGGTAACTCCTCGCTGCGCTGCCCGACCTCGAGTGCTCTGCTGCGGGTCGAGCAAGTTCGCCTACCGCGCCATTGCGGTTGAGGCGAATCGTTAATCGCAGGAGGACCCTATCGATGCAGATAACGTTCTATCGACTGATTAGCTGGCTCCCTTTCCCGACACTGTATGCTCTGGCGCGGCTTGCCTACCTGATTCTTTACTATCTCACAGGTTATCGCAAAGCAGTGGTACGAAAAAATCTGAAACACGCATTTCCTGATAAAAGCGAGAGCGAGATCACAGTTCTGGCAAAAAAATTCTACCTTCAGCTTGTCCAGGTGGCATTTGAGATCATTAAAGCCCGGCGTATGAGTAAAGAAGATTTTCGCCAGCGCGTAACCCTGCGCAACCCCGAGTTACTTGCCCAGTACAGCAATAATTTTTCAGAGTCGGTAATTATCCTGGCCATCCATCAGGGCAATTGGGAATGGGTGCTCCACGGCGCCACCACGGCGCTGGAGATACCTATAGATCCGGTATACAAGCCACTGCATAACGCAGTGGTAGACCAGATGGTATTTGATATCCGCAGCCAGTTCGGCTCCAGACCGCTCACTATGAAGGATTCAGTCAAGGACATTTTAAGGCGCCGGCGCGAATTCAGACTCTTGGTACTGGTTGCTGACCAGGCGCCGACCCGGAACGAGCGCAGCTACTGGACCGAGTTTCTCAACCAGGACACGGCGTTTTACCTGGGCGGTGAAACGATCGCTAAAATGACCAAATTCCCGGTATTGTTCGTCCAGTGTCATCGTCAAAGCCCGGGGTATTACGAAATTGAGCTTCACGAAGTTGCCAGACCGCCCTACGACAAAAAATCAAACGCAATAAGCGATCGCTATATTGAGCTGGCTGAACAGGCCATACAAAGCGAGCCCTCTAGCTGGCTGTGGAGCAACCGTCGTTGGAAGCGCAAGCGGCAGGTGGAAGATGCCGCTCACCCACAAAAAAGCGGCCACTTGGGCCGCTTTTCGAACAAGCCTGAACAATAGCTTACTTGGCGAGCTTCTCTTTGATTCGAGCAGCACGACCAGACAATTCGCGGAGATAGTAAAGCTTCGCCTGACGAACATCACCACAGCGCTTAACTGTCACGCTGTCTATTAACTGGCTGTAAGACTGGAAAGTACGCTCAACGCCCACACCGTGGGAGATCTTGCGAACAGTGAACGCGGAGTTCAAACCACGACTGCGCTTGGCTATAACCACGCCTTCAAAAGCCTGCAGACGCTCGCGGCTACCTTCCTTTACCTTTACCTGTACCACTACCGTGTCACCGGGGCTGAACTCTGGCAGCTCGTTTTGCATCTGCTCAGCGTTGATCTCAGAAATAATCTTGTTGGTGTTCATGGCACACTCCTGTCGTTTTACATTCGTAGCTTCACAGCTAGCGATGAATTAATAAATCCCGTTCGCGGCAATAGGCCACCAACAATTCGTCTTCTTCGGGAGACATCTCCCTGCCTCTAAGCAAATCCGGGCGGCGCTCGTAGGTACGACCCAGTGCCTGCTTGAGGCGCCAGCGGCGGATCTTTTCATGATCACCACTGAGTAATATTTCCGGCACCTTTTCGCCCTCAAACTCTTCGGGGCGCGTGTAGTGCGGGCAATCCAACAAACCATTGACGTAGGAATCTTCCTGCGCCGATAACTCATGGCCCAACACACCGGGCAATTGGCGAGTCACTGCATCAACCACTACCATAGCGGCCAATTCACCACCGCTCAGCACGTAGTCACCAATGGACAATTCTTCGTCCACTTGGGCTTTGATCAAGCGTTCGTCTACGCCTTCGTAGCGCCCTGAAACCAGCACCAATGCATTTTCCTGCGCCAACTTCACAGCTTTACTGTGGTCAAAGCGCTGACCTTGCGGTGACAGGTAAACGACTTTAGCCGCAAAACCCACCCCTGCCTTTGCGGCGGCAATCGCCTGCTGCAAAGGATCTATCTTCATCAACATTCCCGGGCCACCGCCATAGGGTCTGTCATCTACCGTCCTGTGCTTGTCGACAGTAAAATCTCGCGGATTGTGATGCCTCAATGCCACCAGCCCCTGATTTACCGCTCGCCCGGTCACTCCATGTTCACTGATGGCGGCGAACATCTCGGGGAACAGGCTCACCAGTGCGATGTGCATTGTGTACTGCTCCTGATCTGCGCCCAATTTCCGCGCACGGCCCTTACTTACTCTTCGTCAAAGTACCAATTCACTTCAATCACGCCTCGTTCCAGATCTACGCGGGAGACTACGTCTCCAGGCAAGTAAGGAATCAGCCGCTCCCGGTCGTCAAGGCTATCTTCTGTGGCCTTCACCACCAACACATCGTTGGCGCCGGTCTCTATCAGGTAGTCCACCGTCCCCAGCAACTCCCTTTTGTCTTGTTCCTGACACCAAACCTGCAAACCTTGCAACTGACGCCAGTAGAAATCACCCTGTTCAAGGTGCGGCAATACATCCGTCTCTACCGCAACTTCCATGCCCTTGAACATTTCCGCAGCATCACGGTCATCGACCCCTTTTATCTGAGCCACCAGACCCTTCCCCTGGCGTTTGCCGTTCTGAAACGTAATCGGCTCATAGCCGTCTCGACGCTTCAGCATCCAGCCTTCGAACCCAAGAAAGTTCTCCATGGGGTCGGTATACGAGTGTATTTTTACCCAGCCCTTAATCCCAAAACAGCCGGTAATCTTTCCGGCTATCAGATATTGGCTGCCCGGGGGTTCACTCATAAACCCGCCGCCCTTGTTGCCTTAGGCCGCTGCAGCGTCCTTGACCAGCTTGGCAACACGGTCAGAGAGCTGCGCGCCCTGACCCTGCCAATAAGCAATGCGCTCTGCTTCTACACGCAGGCGTTCTTCCTGACCACGGGCGTTTGGATTGAAGAAACCAACGCGCTCAATAAAGCGACCATCACGGGCTTTACGGCTGTCAGTCACGGTCAGGTGGTAAAACGGGCGTTTTTTGGCGCCGCCACGAGAAAGTCGAATTGTTACCATTTTCTGTTAATTCCTAAAAATTAGGTGGGATTTGCTGCGAAACTGCACACTTCCCCACGACGAAAACCGACCCATAGGCCGGAAAGGTGGCGTATCATACGGAAATTACGCCGGTTTTTAAACCCCAGTGAAGGGATTTTTTTAATGGATTCCACACGTTACGGGCGCGCCAGCGGCTCTCGCTACTGAAACGGCGGCGCTCCACCCGGACCGCCTATGCCGCTGCCGCCTGGCGGCATCATACCACCCAGGCCGCGCATCATTTTTTGCATACCACCGCCCTTCATCTTTTTCATCATTTTTGCCATCTGCTTGTGCTGCTTGAGCAGACGATTGAGGTCCTGAACCTGCGTTCCGGAACCCGCTGTAATACGCCGCTTGCGGGAGCCAACAATAATCTCAGGCTTACGTCGCTCGGCTGCTGTCATGGAGTCAATCATCACCTCCATGCGAGAGAACTGTTTCGTATCCAGGTTTTGCTGGGCCATCTGTGCCATATTGCCCATACCCGGGAGCTTATCGAGCATACCGGCAATACCACCCATGTTGTTCATCTGCTGCAACTGGTCGCGAAAGTCTTCCAGATCGAAGCGTTGACCTTTCTTAACCTTGCGCGCAAGTCGCTCGGCTTTTTTCTTGTCGACCTTTTGTTCAACCTCCTCGATCAGCGACATCATGTCGCCCATACCAAGGATCCGTGAAGCGAGGCGATCTGGGTGGAATGGGTCCAACGCTGCTATTTTCTCTCCCACCCCGAGAAATTTGATGGGCTTACCGGTAATCGCGCGCACCGACAGCGCGGCTCCACCGCGCGTATCGCCGTCTACCTTAGTCAGAATGATACCCGTCAATGGCAGAGCATCGCCGAACGCCTTGGCGGTATTGGCAGCATCTTGGCCGGTCATGGCATCCACCACAAACAGAGTTTCAATCGGCTTAACCACGCGATGCAACTCGGCGATTTCAGCCATCATCGGCTCATCTATTGCCAGACGACCGGCCGTATCCACAATTAACACATCACTGAATCGAATGCGGGCATGGTCCAGAGCCGCCCGAGCAATATCCACAGGCTTCTGGCTCACATCGCTGGGGAAAAAGTCTACGCCCACTTCTGCCGCCAGAGTTTCTAACTGCTTGATGGCTGCCGGACGGTAAACGTCAGCACTTACCAGCGTGACAGTTTTTTTGTCTCGCTCCTTGAGTAACTTCGCCAGTTTCGCCGCAGATGTTGTTTTACCGGCCCCCTGCAGGCCAGCCATCATAATGACCGCCGGCGGCTGGGTGGTCAGATCAAGAGTTTCGTTGGCAGAGCCCATCACCGATTCCAGTTCACTCTGGACAATTTTCAGGAACTCCTGACCAGGACTGAGGCTATTGATTACCTGCTGACCCAGCGCACGCTGCTTGATGGCCTCTACGAAATCCTTGACCACCGGCAGAGCAACATCCGCCTCAAGCAGGGCCATACGCACCTCGCGCAGGGTTTCCTGAATATTTTCTTCGCTCAGTCGGGCTTTCCCGGTAACAGCGCGCAAGCTGGTGGACAGGCGGTCAGAAAGGCTTTCAAACATTCGGAAACTCTCGGTGGCGCGATTGCGCTATTGATTATGCAGGGACAAGTCGGTACAAAGGAGCGCAGTATACTTCACCAGAGCACAACTCCCAAACCAATGTCCGCTTTCTTCCCTGCCGTGATCGCTGCTCTGCTTTACTTGGCAGCCGGCGGACTGCAGCTAGTTCATGCTGGCCAGCGGCGACGGCAAATAAGTCGCACGGTGATCGGTCTGGGATTGGCGGCTCTGCTATTCCACGGTGCCGTTATCTACTACACCGTATTTACCCCCGCCGGAGTCGATCTGAGCTTTTATAAAGTCTCCGCATTGATTTTTCTGGTCATCAATGGTTCCTGTCTTTTGTCTCTGACTCGTCGACCCCTGCAAAACTTACTCATCATCTTATTGCCCTTGTCGGCAATTTCCGTGCTGGTAGCGGCATTTGCGCCATCTACCTCAGCACCAATTGAAGCAAGCCTCAGCGGGGGCATGATGGTGCACATTGGCAGTTCTGTCGTTGCTTATGCGCTACTTAGCCTCGCTGCCATTCAGGCGGCGGTGGTGGCCGCACAGGACCATCAATTGAAGCGGCGCCACACCCGGGGCATAGTGCAGATTTTGCCACCGCTACAGTTGATGGAATCGATGTTATTTGAACTGCTGTGGATCGGTGTTGCCATGCTGACGGTAGCAATCGCTTCCGGCGCGGTCTTTGTCGACGACATCTTTGCTCAGGACCTAGTCCACAAGACAGTGCTCACGATCATTGCCTGGCTACTCTTCTCGCTACTTTTGTGGGGTAATCATCAACTGGGCTGGCGCAGTCAGACCGCGGTCCGCCTAACGCTTGCGGGTTTTGGACTGCTCATGCTTGCTTTTTTTGGCTCAAAGTTAGTGCTGGAACTCGTCCTTCAGCGCGGTTAAGCCCCATTACCGGTAATTGCTTTAGCTCTTGCTCCTCATGCGCTTTTTCTTCAAGATACGCTTTCTACTATTCTTCGAGTAACTTCCCGATTTGAACGAGGCACCGCTGGGCCTTCTTTTTTCAGTACTGGCAGTATTAATTCTCATGTCCGCATTCTTCTCCAGTTCGGAGACGAGCATGATGTCTCTTAATCGATATCGCCTGAAACACCTGAGGAAAAACAAGCACCGCGGCGCCAGGCGGGCCAGCAAACTGCTGGAGCGACCTGATCGCCTGATCGGTTTGATCCTGATCGGCAATAACCTGGTCAATATTCTGGCCTCGGCCATCGCTACAGTTGTAGCGATTCGACTGTGGGGCGATGCGGGCATCATTATTGCCACAGTTTCGCTGACACTGGTCATTCTGATTTTCGCTGAAATTACCCCCAAGACCATTGCAGCGCTGTATCCGGAAAAAATTGCCTTCCCCGCCAGTTTTATTCTATGGCCATTGCTCAAAGTGTTTTATCCGATCGTGGTAATGGTGAACGGCATTACCAACGCCCTGCTGCGGTTACTCGGGTTTGATCCGTCGAAAAGTAGTGACGATCACGTATCCTCGGAGGAACTGCGCACCATTGTCACCGACGCCGGCCAGTTAATACCCACACAACACCGGGACATGCTGCTTAATATTCTCGACCTGGAAGAGGTCGAGGTGGACGATATCATGGTGCCGCGCAATGAGGTGTACGGCATAGATCTCGACCACAGCGACGACGAAATCATGAGTTGCCTGCAAAACAGTGCGCACACCCTGTTGCCCGTTTGGCGCGCAGATATCAACGATATCGTCGGTATATTGCATATGCGCAGCATCAGCCGGGTTCTCGATCAAAACGGTCTGGATCGGGTGGCGCTGGAACGGGAAATGGACAAACCCTACTTCATACCCGAGAGCACCCCGCTGCATACCCAGTTGATGAACTTCCAGAAAAAGAAGCTACGCTTGGGTGTTGTGGTAGACGAGTACGGTCAGGTCATAGGATTGGTGGCGCTGGAAGACATCCTGGAAGAAATTGTCGGCGAGTTCACATCTAATATGCAGGATTCAGTGGACAACATGTTTGCCCAGCGAGATGGCAGCTATATTATTTCCGGCACAGCGACCATCCGGGACATTAACCGCAACCTGAATTGGGAATTACCTACCGATGGACCCAAAACTCTTAGCGGTCTGATACTGGAATACCTTGAGTCGTTCCCCGACGCTAATGCAGGCATGGCGCTAGAGGGCTACACGCTCGAGATTTTGGAATTAGAGGGTAATGTTGTGCAAGCCGTGCGTGCCCGTCCACAAACAACAGATGAGAACGATAGCGACGATTAGTTTAGCCTGACGGGATAGGAGTCGAGCATACGCTGTCGTGCCTTGGCAATAATTTCATTCTTGCCTCTCCCGTCCACCATCGCCCAATCGGTAATTTCCCGGGCACTGCGAAAGCAGCCACTACAGATATCGTTGTCATCCAGGGCGCAGATGGAGATGCAGGGCGACTTGGGAGTAGTCTCGCTCACTCCTGCTCCTCAAGATTCCTCAGAAAATAGTGGGCGTTCTTCACATAATGCTCTGCATTAGCTCTAAGACCCCGCTGGTAATCCTCACTCAGGCTAGTTTTAATTTTAGCGGGCGAACCCAGTACCATACTACCGTCGGGAATCTCCATGCCTTCTGTTACCAACGCATTGGCACCGATGAGGCAGCCCTTGCCGATCTTCGCACCGTTCAAGACTACTGCGTTGATCCCAACCAGAGACCCATCACCGACGGTACAACCGTGCAACATCGCGTTGTGCCCAACAGTAACGTCTTTGCCAACCACCAGCGGAAACCCTGGGTCCGCATGCAGTACAGTGCCATCCTGAATGTTGCTGCCCGCGCCTACCTCGAGGGTTTCACCGTCGCCGCGCAATACACAGTTGAACCAGATACTACTGTTCTCATGCAACGTCACCATGCCGATAACCGCGGCGTTGGGCGCAATGAAATGCCCCTTGCCGACTAACGTTACGGTTTTGTCACCTAGACTGTATTTCATCGTATCTGTGGACCTATTCAAGTTGTGCCTATTGCCCTGTGACCGGCTTTAGAAATAGCATACATTACTGACAGTTCAACTTTAGATATTACCGCAAAAAACGGTGGGGAACCGTATCGTCTTTAAAATTATTGCGCGCCGTCCAGTTAGAGTTTGAACAATGCACACGAAGTGATTCAGGGTGCTGCGGACCAGTTGCGTTCAAGCTTCAGTCCAGCGCCGTAGGCCAGGTTCGCCAATTGAGCCAGGACGGCAGCAGTGACACCCCAGATATTGTCATCTCCGACGGTGTAGTGAGGGACTTGCCGCAGGCGCTCTCCGTCGGACATTTCTTCGAGGCGAAATAAGTTCCGGTCGGCGAAGGTCTGTAGCGGTAGCATAAATAAACTGTCGAACTCGCCCTCGTCCATAACCAGATCGAGCTTTGCTGGAACCCTCGCAACACAGGGGTGCACCTCGAAGCCAAAGCGAGTCAGCAGTGGCAGTAATTCTCCCAGCGGATGTACCTTATCCTCTGTGATGCCCACTTCTTCGAAAGCTTCTCGCTTGGCGGTCGCCCATGGCGTGAGATCTTCGACTTCTCGCTTCCCGCCAGGAAACGCAACTTCTCCAGGATGCAGAATAAGATGTTTAGCTCGACGCCCCAGCAACACCTGTGGTCTGTCTTCGGCAGTCAGCACGACCAGAACGGCGGCCTGTCGAGCTGCTGAATCGCGCCAGGCCGGCACATCCAACGGCAGTTGATCACTCAGTGCGGTGTGAATTGCGTTAGTTAACATCTAACTGGGAAACTTTGCATGAGTTTCTGGCACATAAAGGCTGCGTTTACACACTTACACACCCCTTGCTTGCTGCTGATAAAAAGCTGAAGCGAAACCATCCAGTGTCTTTGTTTCAATAGCATGACGAATACCGGCCATATGCTGCTGATAAAAATGCAGGTTGTGGATGGTATTGAGCTGCGACCCCAATATTTCGTTGCACTTGTCGAGGTGATGGAGGTAGGCACGACTGAAATGGTTACAGGTATAACAGCTGCATTCTTCGTCCAGCGGTAGTGTGCTGGTTTTATGCCTGGCGTTACGCAGCTTTAGTGGCCCGTGTGAGGTGAATAGATTGCCATTGCGGGCGTTACGGGTGGGCATCACGCAATCGAACATGTCGACACCCCTGCGGACGCCCTCAAGTAGATCCGAGGGCGTACCTACCCCCATCAGGTAGCGCGGTTTATCTTCAGGCATCGACGGCTGCATCACATCCAAAACCGCCATCATTTCGTCCTTCGGCTCGCCCACAGACAGCCCGCCAATAGCGTAGCCATCAAAACCGATATCCACCAACCCGGCCAGAGACTCGGCGCGTAATTGCTCGTACATACCGCCCTGAATAATGCCAAATAGCGCGGCTATACTTTCGCCATGACCCGCTTTACTGCGCGCAGCCCAGCGCAGGGATAGCGCCATCGAATCACGTGCTTCCTGCTCAGTAGCTGGGTATGGGGTGCACTCGTCGAAGATCATGACAATATCGCTACCCAGACTGCGCTGAATCGCCATGGACGTTTCCGGGTCGAGAAATACTTTTGAGCCATCCACTGGTGACTGAAACTTCACCCCCTGCTCTGATATTGTGCGCATATCCCCCAGGCTGAATACCTGAAAGCCGCCAGAATCAGTAAGTATGGGGCCGCTCCAACCCATAAAATCGTGTAAATCACCGTGCCGTTCGATGATATCGGTACCGGGACGCAACCAAAGATGAAAAGTATTGCCCAGGACGATTTCAGCGCCTATCTCGCGGATATCGCGTGGCAACATGCCCTTTACCGTGCCATAGGTCCCCACTGGCATGAATGCTGGAGTCTCCACAGTGCCACGGGGAAACTGCAGCTGGCCACGCCTGGCATTCCCGTCACTGCCGGACTGGACAAATTTCATGTGACACTCGTCACTCATGCAAGCTCCTTGGCGCTATCACTGGCAATAATAAACATCGCATCGCCATAACTGAAGAATCGATACTCTTGCGCAATAGCCTGTTGATACGCAGTCATTATGTTCGCTTGCCCTGCAAAAGCGCTGACCAGCATTAGCAGGGTAGATTCAGGCAAGTGGAAATTGGTAATCATGGCATCCACTGCGCGGAACTGGTAACCGGGGTAGATGAATATATCGGTATCCCCCGCATAGGGCTGCAACACACCACTCTGTTGACAGGCGGTTTCCAGCGAGCGCACCGCGGTTGTCCCCACGGCAATCACCCGCCCGCCGCTTTCCCTCGCAGCTTTCACTGCACTGCACACACTCTCATCAACTTCGAGATACTCTGAGTGCATTTTATGATCCGCAATATCGTCTGCCCGGACTGGCTGAAAGGTGCCTGCACCCACATGCAGGGTAACCTGAGCCGAGTGAACACCTTTCTGAGCAAGCCCCGAGAGCATCTCTTGGGTAAAGTGAAGCCCTGCTGTGGGGGCGGCAACGGCGCCCTCACGCTGGGCAAATACCGTCTGATAGCGCTCCTGGTCAGCGGCTTCATCTTCCCGTGCAATATAGGGTGGCAGCGGCATATGGCCGATTGCGCCAAGTATTTCGATAATGGACGCAACACCGTCGCTGGCCAGACAAAACAAGGCATCTTCCCTGCCAGTGACCAACAAACTGTGGGAGCCAGGCGCTTCGCCCTCCTTGGTACTCAGCAAAAGCCGGCTCCCAGGCTTGGGCGACTTCGAGCAACGTACATGGGCAAGCGCCGTATTCTCACCGGTGATGCGTTCGATCAGAATTTCCAGTTTACCGCCGCTAGCTTTCTGGCCCCACAGCCGTGCTGGAATGACCCGGGTATTGTTAAAAATCAACAGATCATTGGGGCGAGTTTTTTCAAGCAGGTCGGTGAACCCTCGATGCTCGATCGCCCCGCTATTCCCGTCCAGACACAACAAGCGACTGGCCGAGCGCTCAGACAAAGGATGCTGAGCAATCAGTTCAGCGGGCAGATCATAGTGAAAGTCGATGCGTTTCATTTGGCTACATCTCTAAAAAAGCCGGCACAGGGCCGGCTCGATCAACAAATCAAAAGCGCTTACTTCTCTTCTTCTTTGCTGGCCTCTTGGGCAGGTGCGTCTTCAATCGCAGGTTCTTCTGCGGGGGCTTCCTCAGCAGGGGCCTCTTCGGCAACAACTTCTTCCGCAGGCGCTTCTTCGACTGCGGCCTCTGCGGCAAGAGTTCCCTCAGCGGCGGTTTCTTCAGCGGGCGCCTCTTGCTCTACCACTTCTTCTTCAACGGGTGCCGCTGGCATTGCGGCCTTAATCAGCCCTTCTTCGAGCAAAATACGCACCTTGTCTTCGCCATTCAGCATGTTTTTACTCGCATCCTGAACCGCATAACGATTGTCACCACGCTGGTAAATAGTGTAGTCATCTGTTTTCTTGACCAATTTCATAGCCATGCTCTTTTCTCCCTCGATACTCAGATATGCCCCTGGGGGGCGATTTAGTACACGCCAGCTCTCGCTGGAATCGGCGCGGAGTGTACCGTCAATCAGCCTGAAGGTTAAGCGTAAAAATATTGCACTTTAGGAACCGATTGCTATAATCGCGCGCTCTCCCGGACTGGCGCTCAAGTCAGTCCCACACCTTCGTGCCGGAGTGGTGGAATTGGTAGACACGCCGGATTCAAAATCCGGTGCTAGCAATAGCGTGTCGGTTCAAGTCCGACCTTCGGTACCATTTAACGCATGTGCGGGCCTGCAGAGGCTGGCATTACAAGCCTGAATCCAACGGGACTGTCGTTAACAATGTCCTTTTCAACTAGGAGGTTATGATTGGCAACAGGATACGGCTTCAGGCCGGCTCCGTCCCCGAACCAAGCTGCTGGACCAGGTTGGCGTAAAATCCGGCGTAACCCATTAACGTTTCGTGGGTTCCGCGTTCAATAATTTCACCGCCATCCAACACTAAAATTTCGTCCGAATGCTGAATAGTGCTCAGGCGGTGGGCAATAGCGATAACAGTCTTTTCCTCAAACACATGGTCTATGGCTTTCTGAATTAGCTGTTCAGTTACTGAGTCCACCGAACTGGTGGCCTCATCCAACATCACCACCTCACTGCCAGTGGCAATGGCCCGTGCAAACGCGATCAGCTGGCCCTGACCGGCGGACAGGTTGCCACCGTTGCCTTGTAAAACAAAATCGTATTGACCTGGCAGGCGCTCGATAAATTCATCGGCGTATACATATTTAGCGGCGTCTGTGACGAAATCCGGATTGGCAGACTCGCGCGCCAGACCAATATTGAAGGCGATACTTTCATTAAACAGGAACACCTCCTGCTGCATCAGGGAAAAGAACTTACCCACTTCGGCCTTGGGGATCTGACTCAGCTCAATGCCGTTGAGTTTGATGGAACCCTTATAATTGACGTAGGTTTTAGTGAGCAGGCGCAGAATTGTCGACTTACCCGAGCCCGTACTGCCTACCAGTGCAATTTTGCTACCCTTGCTCATGCAGAACGACACACCTTGCAATACCCAGGGACCATCGACGTTGTAGCGGAACCTGACATCGGTAAACTCAAGCGACTGAAAGGTGTCCAGTTGCACGCGCTGCCCAGCACTTAGTTGCTGCACACCGCCGCTGCCTTCGTTTTCCGTTTCTTCCTCGTAGATCTCTTCAATATGATCGAAGGCGGCAAAGGCACGCTGTATGGACGCCATCTGCGAGGTAAAGTCACGTATGGGCACGAATATCTTGTCCAGTGTATTGATAAAGCCGACCAGTACGCCAAGGGAGATCGTAGCCGCCAGTATCTCCTTCGAGCCATACCAAATAATTAGGCCCATACTGACCGTGGTAATGCCCTCGATCAGGGAGTACAGGGCAGAATCGTACAGGTTGGATTCCGACTGCGCCTCTCGGAACCCCTCGGTATAGGTCGCGTAGCGTTTTTGCACCGCGGACTCGGCGTTGTAAAGCTGCACGGTCTTCACACCACTTAGGCATTCCTGCAGGTAACCGGTGCCCTGGGACAACACCACCCGCGCGCGCAGGTAAGCATCACGCAGTCGTCGTCTGAGTAATTCGGTGACGTAATAAATCAGCGGGCCAATCAACAACAGTACTAAAGTGAGCTGCCAGCTGATAAACAACAGAAACACCAACAGCGCGACAGTTATCAGCACATCGCGAATCATGCTCATCAAGCCCTGGGTAAAAGATTCGCTGATGGCCTCCAGGTCACTGGTCAGTCGAGTGAGAGTGACCCCCATGGGGGTCTTATCGAAGTAGCGTCTGGGGAAATGCAAGACGCGGTTGAACATCTCGGCACGAATATCACGAATAGCGTACTGCGCCGCCGATTGCAGTGAATAGTTGAAAACCGCATCTGCCAGAAAATTGCCCAACAACACACCGGCCAGCACCAAGCACCAAAATACCAGTCCCTCGCTTTGCATAGCCACCAGTTGGTTATCGATGATGCGCATGATAAGCCAGGGAAACAGAACCGCTAGCGCCACAGACACTGGCATCAGACTCAGGCCAATAGCGACCTGCCGGCGGTAAGGCCTGAAATGACCTAGAAATCGCCACACTACACCCCAGCGTATTTTCTGGCGCTCGGCGGTTGGTGTTGCACCTGTATCGTGTGCCGCTGCAGCGCTTTTCATGCTACAGCCTCGCTATCATGTTGCTGTAGTTGCCAAGTATGTCGATATTCCTGGGAACTTAGCAGTAATTCAGCGTGGGTACCCTGAGCAACAATTCGACCCGCATTTAAGACCAGTATGGTGTCAACTTTTTCCAGCACGGTAGCGCGGTGAGAGATAATCAAGGTGGCGGCACTGCGGGTGTGGTTGAATATCTGGTCGAGCAGAAACCGCTCCGTCTCGTTGTCGACAGCAGATAATACATTATCCAGAACCATCAATTTACACGGGGTATACAGTCCGCGAGACAGGCTCAAGCGCTGCTTCTGGCCGCCAGACAACAGTATGCCTTTCTCTCCTACGAGGGTACTTTCCTGTTCGGGAAACTGGCGCACTTCATCCAGCATGTCGCTCTGGTAAAGGGCCTGCTCCATTGGCAGTGGTTCAGACAGCTCGCCGGATCCAAACTGAATATTTTCACTCACAGTATCGGAGAACAGAAACGGATCCTGGGTAATGGTGCGCACCGCGCTGCGCAGATCCTGCCTGGACAGCGTGGTAATGTCGACACCGTCAATGAAAATGGATCCGGGGGCAACCTCAAGGTAGCTGTTAAGACAGTTGACCAATGTCGTCTTACCTGATCCCACTTTACCGAGTACGCCGACCATCTGCCCCGGCTTAATCTCAAAGCTGATATTGCTCAGGGCAGGCGCGTCACTACCGGGATAAGTGTAGCTGAAATCTTTAATGCGAAGGTGGTGGGAAAACAGTTCATCGCGCGCTTTCGGCGGCAGGTGCTCCTGATCCTGTTGGTGCTCAGGCTGATCCAAAATGCGGCGCATACTGTCCAATGACACAATACCGGCTTGCCAGGCTGAAAAGACCATACCCAAAGAAATAAAAGGCATGGCCAGCAGGGCCGCGTACGCGAGCAGCGCGGTGAGATCGCCCAGCGACAGCTCCGCCTGAACCAGGTAACCACCGCCCACCCCCAGTATCAACACCTTGAGCAGACGATCGGTGTAGGCAATGACCGGTAGCACCACCGTGCGCACCAGGGTGAGGCTCAGCGAGCGGTCAAGGATCTTGCTGTTTTCCTTATCGAATGCCGTCTCGGCCCAGTCCTGAATATGGTTAGACTTGATCACCTCGATTCCGGACAAAAAGCCCACCGTAGTGGATGACATCTCCTGCAGCTCTACCATCCGTACGCGCAGCATCCGCCGCAAAAAAGCAATGCCCTTGTGGGCAATGGCAAAGGTGAGCACCACCGGAAAAATGCAATACAAGGTTAGACTGGGAGATATCTGGTACATTTTGAGCGGCGTCAGCGACAAGGCAAAAAATATATTGAACACCTGCAGCATGACAATACCCGCCAGCGCCCGCACACCATTGATATCGTTATTGACGATGGAGATGAGGGCGCCGGTTTCGTGTTCCCGGTAGAACGCAGACTGCATCCTGGTGAGCTTGGCAAAGGCATCGTCCTTTAGCTCCCGCTCAATGGAGCGCCCGGGGTTAAAGAACAAAATACGAGACACGGTGCGGGTCACTACCATTAGCAGCGCGAATAGCACCACCGCGCCAATGCTGCGCATCAATGCGTCCTGCTGCTGCACCAGCGCATCACTGCCAAGCAGGTCGATACTCTCGCCCAGGTACAACGGGATAGACACCGCCAGCCAGTTGGTGAGAAATATGAACACAATACCCCACCCATACGCCTGCTTGTGACGCAGAATATAGCGAAAGAAAAAGCGAGTGTTTGACTCTCTGGCGGTGATTGTCAATCTGATCCCGTGTGAACAACGCAATAGAGCGCGAGGTGCGCGCAGGCATTATAAGCCATTGGAAGCGTGCGGATCGTATGGTCCATACAAAAAAAAGACCCTCGCAGGGAGGGCCTTTTCTATGGAGCAGTGATTAGAAGATGTCATGTCCCCTCTATTCAGCTCCCATTACAGGTGAGAACTAAGCAGCTTTCAGCTTCTCACGAACGTTCTCAACAACATCTTCTACCTGGCCCTGAACCTTGTTGATTTGAGCTTTAACGTCTTCAACAACGTTGTCAAATTCAGGCATTTCAACGGTGGGCATTTCGATATTTTCAATGCGACCAATCAGCTCAGTACGCAGCTTAACGCCACGCTTTTCAAGCTGCTTAACGCGCTTGTCGTTTCCCTTGCGAGCGGTTTCCAGATTCTCTTTAACAGCATCGATGCCTTGGCCGATGATGCCAAAGTAAACATTAACCGCTTTCTCAGCAGAAGCACTGAAGTTGAATCCAGTCACTTTCTTGGCCGCGACTTTCTTCGGAGCAGTCTTCTTGGGTGCAGCTTTTTTAGCAGTAGCTTTCTTGGCAGGAACTTTCTTAACTGGTGCTTTTTTTGCAGTCGTGGTAGCCATGATCATTTCCTTTTTGAGTTTCACATTCAGTTTTGCAATTGATGAACCGCGTGTAGGCAGTCGGTGGAAAGCAAGATACGGAAACAAATTAGAATCCACTGCCTAATTTTCAGAGATTTTGTAATTTATGGCGAATTCATAGGCTAATCGGCCCTTAAGACGCATGTAAAGATTTGTGAGCGCTGGTTTTAAAGAAAAGTTACGATTTTTTAACCAAGGCTCAAAAATTACAAGGATTTATCATCCGCCACCAGTCTAGTCTCAAAAAGCGGCCGTTACGATAAATAGCCCTGTACGAATTTGACTCCCTGCCCCGTCAAAAAGCGATATTGCTCGGGCGTCTCTACACCCTCGGCGATCAGGCGTCGCTGCAGACTGTTGGCCAATGCTATAATTCCCGCCGCCAGCCCTGCTCCACCCTCATCAGCGCGGTTGCGGACGAACCGACGATCGAGCTTAAGCTCATCAATGGGCAGTTCTGTCAGGTAAATTAGCGTCTCATAACTGGTTCCAAAATCATCTACCGACAAATAAACTCCCAGCTCCTTCAGCGCATTCAGTGACTGCGACACGCTGGTACGTTTATCCATTAGGGTGCTCTGCGGCAGCTCCAGCTCCAGCTCCAACGAAGACGGCTCCAGCTCGTATTTCACTAACATAGCTTCTATCAAATGGAGGCTCAATTCGCGACGTCGCCCGCCAATTTGGCCAGCTGTGCTAAAGAGCTGCCCAGCGGCCAACTGACCAGCATAACCATGGCGCACATGGATAACGCAAATATCACTGTGAATACTATGAGACCTGACATCGAGGATATCGCAGCATCGACCACGCGTGCCTGACTGACCTGAATGTGCAAATAGCCCATTACCACTCTACTGTTAACCGATTTGGGTTTGATCAGGGCGGCGGCAAAAGCTAGCGGCTGAACGTTTTTTTCAGTTGGGTTGACCGCGGAAAATACCGGCAGTGCTACATGGACGATGGCATCTTTGTTAAATAGCCCGGACCAGAAGCCCAACTCAGTTTTTCCCCTGGCTATCCAAGGCGATGGCCGTAACCACCCCCACCTGAAGGAAGTCCGCCAAACGGGCCTGTAGCTGTTGTTCGTCGCGCCCATAGATTTCGACCTGGAGTCTTAGACTGCTAGCAGCAGTCATCTGAGCCGGGGATACCGTATTGTGCTAGCCTTCCCTGTGGGCAATATCAGCGGATGGAATTTCTCATCGCTGATACGCTACCGTGGGTGCTCTGAGCCCGGCTATTTTCTAATCTGAAAAATGGGTAATGTGACCTGACGCCGATACCGCCTCCGGTTACCGAACCGTCGGTTAAAGCAGTGGATGACAGCGCAGCCAACCCACCCAACCCACCCAACCCACCCACATTACCATTTCCAAATGCTATCTATGCCGGCAGCAACAGCAGTCTGGTCACGGTATGTTCCAGCCTGCTGATATCAGCGGGGCCAGACAGCCGGTGATCGCCGCTCTTAACCAATATCACCTCAACATCGTCACTGCGAATGCATTCAGCCAGCTGCAGCGCGGTTTGCCAGGGGACGTCTGTATCGGACTGCCCTTGTATCAACCTGACTGGGCATTCGATCGCGATCGACGTATTGAGTAGCAGGTGCTGCTCTCCCTCTTCAAACAAACCGGCGCTGATCACATACGGTTCGCCATCATCATAATCGCAGGGAATCTGGCAAAAGCCGCTGGATTCAAGTTGTTTGCGGTCTTCAGGCCTCAGGCCAGAGTCACGTAGCCTCTGGGTAAAATCCGGAGCCGCAGCCAAACCTATCAGACCAACAATCCGCTCAGGGCAAACAAGAGCCAACAGCAACATAATCCAGCCGCCCATAGAAGACCCTACCAATAGCTGCGGACCTTGAGTAACCTGATCAAATATTGCCAGAGCGTCATCGCGCCACCGCCCTATCCTGCCCTCCGCAAATTCGCCGCTGGACTGGCCATGACCGAAGTAGTCAAAGCGAGTAAACTGCTGGCCTCGCTGCAGGCACCAGCGTTCAAGCGCGAGCGCCTTGTCACCTTCCATAGTGGAATTGAATCCCGAAAAAAACAGTATTCCCGGCCCCGCACCGGCACGATGTACGTAGGCCAGCGTGTGTCCGTCGGGGCGATTGAGTAGCTGATATTTTTCGGGCATTACGGTATCCATTCCACGGCTCAGTTAAGCTGCGAATGGTATCCCAATTTGCCCCTCATCAGGAGTAACTTTAAACGGATCTACTTTATTGCCTGCGCCACTGCGCCTGGCATCCTTTCGCATGGTAACCGCGTAGTCTGGCCGCAAAGATTCCAGTATCGGATTATAAGCCGTATTTCCCGTTGCGAACGCCGAATAAGTGGGCAGGTGCGTCGTATGCAGGTGATCCGCGATCTGCTCAAGAGACGGTGACCTCAAATTGGCCTTACTTTGCAGCATCTGGGTATCAAATACGTGAGCAGTTACCAGCGTTAATCCAAGTTCACACTCTGTGAAGACCTATCCGATGAGCCGAAGCGATACCCTCGATCACCCCGACAAAGCGTATCTCGAGTACACCGACAAAAAACGCTACCGATTAGATATCATCACTGATCATCCCGCTATTCGCGATAAGGAACACTTTCGACCGCTGGCTGACTAGCGATTAGAACGAGTCTCATTTGAACCTAAGCACGATAAGCTTGTCTTTGTAGGCGAGCTTTGATCAATGGAATAATGATAATGAATAATAAAATGAGCGCAATACACAATTTCGCGGTGGCCTTTCTGGAGTACAGTGTATTGATACTCGCTTTCGCTATGGGCGTGGGATTTCTTTGCGTGGTCTACATGTACATTGTGGACGTCACCCAGAAAGAGCAGACGATTCGCCGCAATTACCCGGTCATCGGCCGGTTTCGCTACCTTTTTGAGCATTTGGGGGAATTTTTCCGTCAGTATTTCTTCGCCCTGGACAGGGAGGAATTGCCGTTCAATCGCGCACAGCGCTCATGGGTGTACAGAGCAGCGAAAAATGTCGACTCCACGGTCGCCTTCGGCTCAACTAATCCGCTAAATATTCCGGGAGACTTCATCTTTCTTAATGGTCTGTTCCCTCCTCTGGACGAGGAAATAAAAGGTAACTCGCCAATCCACTTTGGCAAAGACTTCGCTCGCATGCCTTACTGCACTACCTCGTTTTTCAATATTTCGGCGATGAGTTACGGTGCGCTGTCGGCACCCGCTGTAAGCGCGCTTGCCCACGGCGCCAAAGCGGCAGGAATCTGGATGAACACCGGTGAGGGCGGAATCTCCCCATTCCACTATGCCGGGGGCTGCGACATCATTTTTCAGATTGGCACTGCCAAATACGGTGTGCGCGACGAAAATGGCAATCTCAGCGATGACAAACTGCACGAAATCGCCGTCCATGACAGCATTCGAATGTTCGAGATTAAACTCTCCCAGGGCGCCAAGCCTGGCAAGGGCGGTATTCTACCTGGCGCTAAAGTCACCGAAGTAATCGCCAGTACACGAGGAATCCCGGTGGGACAGGACTCTATAAGCCCCAATCGTCATCCGGACATTCACAATCTCGATGGACTGCTGGACATGATTCACCGCGTTCGCGGAGTAACCGGTAAGCCAACCGGCATCAAAGCAGTGATTGGCCAAACAGCTTGGCTGGATGAGATTTGCCAGCTGATACACAAGCGTGGTCTAGATTATGCCCCCGACTTTATTACCATCGACAGCGCTGATGGTGGCACCGGTGCCGCGCCCCAAAGCCTGATTGACTACATGGGGTTACCTATCAAACGCAGCCTTCCTCTGGTGGTCGACAAACTCAATGAGTACGGGTTACGACAACGTATCCGCGTCATCTGTTCAGGCAAAATGATAAACCCGGCAGGCGTCGCGGCAGCACTGTGTCTGGGTGCTGACTGTGTGAACTCCGCCAGGGGCTTCATGTTCGCTCTGGGGTGCATCCAGGCTTTACAGTGTAATAAAAATACCTGCCCCACAGGGATCACAACTCACGACAAGGACCTGCAGCGGGGCCTGGATCCGACTGACAAGGCGCACCGGGTGGCCAGTTACGCCAGCAGTTTAATGCACGAGGTCGAGGTCATCTCACATTCCTGTGGCGTAGCGGAGCCAAAGTTACTGCAGCGTGAGCACGCGCAAATTATCAATGAACAAGGATTGCCAGAAGCACTGTGCGAAGTGTACCCCAACGCAGACACCCTGCCGAAATATCAAAAGGTCGGCTAAAAGTCCGAGAATAGCAACGGGAAAAATGGATTTCCGGCGCCCTTTCCCAGCGTCACTTTATAAAATTTGAAGCTATTCACGGACTGCAACCATTTGCACCACCGATGGCTGTCATGGTACTTTTTCATACGATATGCTGCACTAAACCATACGGCCATGCAGGGGCCCATGTCCGGCGAGCCGGCTGCAGCCCAACAATTAAAAATTACCTCTCGAAGCTGTTCCCGGAAAATGGGGTTCAATCATCGAATTACCTCTACATCCGAGGTAGTCAGCTTCCTGTGGCTTTCGGGACGTGCTCGTTATGACCATCAAAGGTAAAGTAAACTCACTGGTGATAAGCATTGCCTTATTGAGCTGGGCCTTGTTTGCTATTTTTGTGGCGCAACAAACCTATAACCAGACGCGCGCGCAGTTGGTGCGGCAGATAGCCGCCCAGGTCGCGAGCCAGCCGCAATTACAGGTCGCGCTGTACTATAAAGATCTACAGCAATTGCGGTTCGCTTTAAATCAGTTTCTCACCCTGTCACCAGCAGTCCGCTACGCATTGATGTACGACACGCAAAAAGAAACCCTGTCCAGGGTCGATCGCCTCTGGTCAAGCGCAGATGACCTACCGTCATTCTCTCAAATCCGCGACGGCGCCGCGCCAACAGAGCAAGCCAGCACCACACGCGCAGAAAAAATAACACCGCCGGACATGGAACTGATTGCCCTGGTCACCGGTGGCGAGAGCGTAACAAACCTGACCATACCCGTTTTTTCTGCCATTAACCCTCTGGAAAAAGACGTCACCCGGGGAGATTTCGGTATCGCTTTAACCGATCCCTCGCGTATTAGCAGCTTGTTCGTCGTTGGCTATGTCAACGTGGCAATCAGCAGTTCACTGATGCGCGCTCAGACATTATCTGCCATCGGGCTGACGCTTCTACCTGGAGGGATATTGGTCATTATTTTCGCAGTACTGGCTAACCTCTCTACTCGTCGTATCACCAGACCCCTGAGTCAGCTGTCAAAGGTCGCAGATGGTATCTCTTCAGGAAACCTCGCTGCCCAAGTCGCAGTAAAGGATGCCGGCGAGTTGCAGGAGATTGCCGATGTATTGAACTCCATTATCGGCGGAATAAACACCTACAAAACTAAAATGGACGTAGACCACCAGTTGCTCAGCATGAAAGTTGAGGAGCGTACCGTTCAGCTGTCACGCCGTAACGACGAACTTAATAAGGCGGTGGATCAGGTCACACAAACCAAGAACCGACTTCGGGAGCTGGCCTATTTCGACAGTCTCACCTCACTCCCCAACCGACGGTTGTTCACCGAGCAGCTAAATCTATTGCTACGAGTATCAACGCGGAACAAGCAGCCGCTGGCTCTATTATTTCTGGACCTGGACAACTTCAAGCGGATCAATGACTCGCTAGGGCACAGTGCGGGCGACACTCTGCTACAAACGGTCGCCGACCGCTTGTCTGAGTGTATTCGTGATTCCGACCTACTCGCACATTTTGTCGGTTCGGACTCGCGAATAGATGTATCCCGGCTTGGGGGGGATGAATTTACCGTTGTATTGAATCAGGTAGATAGCGCAGAGTCCGCGGGCATCGTAGCCCAGCGATTGATCGACGCACTGACCAAACCGGTAGAAATCGATGGCCATGAGCTGGTTGTTACGCCCAGTATCGGTATCGCAGTGGCACCCCGGGACGCCACCGATGTAGAGGGTCTGTTAAAGGCTGCTGATATTGCCATGTACCACGCCAAGAAGGCTGGCAAGAGTAGCTTCTTATTCTACGAAACCAACATGGATGGGGCCAGCGTGGATAAGCTTAGACTGGAGACAGATCTGCGCAAAGCCATCGAATTAAATCAGTTGGTCATGCACTATCAACCTCAGGTGGATACACGCACCGGGACTGTTATTGGCGCTGAGGCCTTGATCAGGTGGCAACATCCACAACATGGGCTGATACCGCCATTTAAATTTATAGCCCTGGCGGAAGAGTTGGGATTAATTGGCAATTTAGGAGAGTGGGGCCTGAGAGAAGCATGCCGAGAACTGGTAGAGATCCGCTCCCTGGGCCTGGAGTTGAGTAAAGTGTCAGTCAACGTCTCTGCCCTGCAGTTCAACTCCGGCTTTATTGGCCAGGTGGCCAAGGCCTTACAGGATTTTAAGCTAGAACCGGGGTCCATCGAACTAGAGCTGACAGAAGGCATAATGATGGATGACAAAGAGGCGACCATACACGCGTTGGAGCAACTGAAAGAGATGGGGATTCGACTATCGATTGACGATTTCGGCACTGGATACTCATCCTTAAGCTACCTCAGTCGCTTCCCACTAGACGAACTCAAAATTGACCGAAGCTTCGTAGTAGACATTGATAAGAGTGAAAACGACGCAAGCCTGGTGGTTGCCATCATAGCCATGGCCAAGAGCATGAATCTTGAATTAGTCGCAGAGGGCGTGGAAACGCTAGAGCAATACCACTTTTTGACTCGGAATGGCGCCGGCATTATCCAGGGCTTTATATTCAGCAAGCCGGTGCCGTTGGCTGAGTTAAAACCTCTGTTGATACCCGCGTTTTACAGCGCACAAATTCAACAGGTCAATCGGCAAATTGCCACACTGACCTGAGCGAACCCGCTCAGGATTCCGCCGCGCCAGAATCGTTATCAGCTACTTCCTTTTGCTTGGCATCCTGAATCATCTGTAGTTGCCGTCGGTAGGCATCGGTAACTTTATCGACCCCGGATTCATTGAGCCCACCGCCATTACCCGCGACCGTGTAGGTGGAATAGACACAGGACGCCGTCATCAAGCTGGCAGAAACCACCCGTGTAGGCGTGCCCTCATCCTTGATAGAATTCGCAAGATCGATAAACTTTTGCATCACCGTCTGGTGAATTTCATTTTCTGAATCAGCCATTGATAGTTCCCCTAAGCATATAAACGTCGCGCAGATTCTAGCATTTATTCCAGCGGAAAAAAGCGATAACGCTTGTCGTAGCCATCACGACAATCGGGGCTGGGCCGCAGAGCCAGGTTCTGATGAAGAACCACTAAATCGACCAATGACAACTTGTGGTGAGCTAAAGTCTTAGTTAGTCTGCACCATTCGCACAGCATAAGAGCCATTATAATTTCCACTATGATTCGCGCCTCCCACCTGCTATTGACCGCGCTCACTGCAAATGCAGTTGTAGTTGCAGGCGTCACCGGGGCGGAGAACGAACCCGGCGGGCTGCCCCCACCTAGATTTGGTGCTGAAATGGGCGTTGGTGTTGAGTACGATAACAACATCTCAGTTGAAGAGGTTGATAGGGCCAGCAGTGAAAGCGACTATGCCCTGACCTTAAATGCCAGCCTGGAGATGCGACAGGATTTAAGTGACACAACAGAACTAGCACTCAACTACGACTACAGCCAGAATAGCTACAACGAGTTTTCCCAAGTTGACCGGCAGACACATATTCTTGGTTCTGACCTATCTTTTAAATTTGGTGAATTGGACTCGGGACTTTCAGCCTATTACATTAGTTCAAGACTGGATGGGAACAAGTTTCTCGACCTGTATAGGCTATCGCCTTCTCTATCAGGATTTCTAGCCAAGAAGTGGTTCGCACGAGGCGCCTACGTTTACGTCGACAAATCTATCGAGAGCAGCAGTGACAGAGACGCCACAACGCATGCGGGTGAAGCCGACTTATATTACTTCCGCCGCGGACTGCGCAGCTACTTCAATTTCGGATATCGTTATAAAGATGAAAACGCTGAAGCTGATCGTCTGGATTATAAGTCCAGTAGCGCCAAAATTCGTTATGTACATCGCATCGAAATATTTTCACGCCTAGCCAAACTGGAGCTGTCGTGGCGCTACGAAGATAGGTATTACGGCTCGCAGACACCCAGCATTAGCGAGAAACGAGCCGACAAAAAACACCGATGGCGCGCTAATATGGAAATGCCGCTGGTGGGCAAATCTGCTGTAAGAATATACTACGGTTATTCTGATTTCGAATCCAATCTACCGTCTGCTGACTACAACCAAACAATCGTTGGAACACGATTTACCTACCGCTGGTAGTGGTAGCCACTTGTGCCTCGGCGTTCAAACCCGGTCGTAATAGACCGTAACCGTAGATTTCGTCTTTACCTGGCGCACCCAGATCCTGCGCCGATTGCAGCAACAACTGCAGTGCATCCGCACCGGGATCCAAACGTCTAAGCCGGGCCGCCGCTGTCGCCGCAAAGGGCACCGCAAAAGATGTACCTGAGGAGGCCGAGTAGCCTCCCCCGGCTTTGGCGTGCAGAACGCTGACGCCGGGCGCGGCCAGATCAAGGTAGGCGCCTCTATTGGCTAACCTATACACCCGACCTTCGGCATCAACCGCTGTCACAGCAACAACAGCATCATAAGCCGCGGGGTACATGGGCTTAGCGACAGGGCCACCATTACCTGCCGCTGCTACAATCATTAGACCCTGCTCCGAGGCGCGATTGAGGGCAGCCTCTAACAGACGGTTGGGCGGACCAGCCAAGCTTATATTGACCACATCAACGCCCGATGACATCAACCAGTCCAGTGCACGCACCAGGCTCACCGTACTGGCGATTTCGCCACGCTCACGATCTTCTTCAAAGACTGCGGCGGCATACAGTTTTGCTCTGGGTGCGAGGCCCTGATATTCGGTGTCGCTGGCGGCAATAATCGAGGCAATTGCGGTGCCATGATAATCGGGCAGCTCCGCCCGGTTTGAGACGAAGGCTTTAGACTCAATACTGGATTTTCTCAGTGCTGGGT
Source organism: Halieaceae bacterium (assembly GCA_047633055.1). Classification (GTDB taxonomy): domain Bacteria; phylum Pseudomonadota; class Gammaproteobacteria; order Pseudomonadales; family Halieaceae; genus CALJFL01. The sequence goes on from JBLIEI010000042.1 coordinate 37,235, forward strand.
GAGTCGTATCAACAGCGCTATCTATCATCCCGATGCGCAGCAAAAGTCCGTCGGTGTCGGCGGGAAAACCGATGGCATTGCGGGGCGTGATACTACCTTCAAAAGACTCGTCCACAGGATTACCCGCAGTATAGATGTGATTGAGATCGACCTCGACTCGATCCTTACCGACAACATCAATAACCCCTTGGCGAACTTCTGAAATCTCAAAGCTCGAAGGCGCCGCGACTTCTGCCAGGCGCATACCCATACCGGGAAGGTCAGTAATAGTCGCAAATAGGTAGCCCTCCTCGGCAAGTTGGTCAAACACCTCAGGTTCGGCCATCACCAGCCACTGATCTTTACGAATTCGACTCTCATCGACTTCCAACCTGCTCTCCAGGCCCTCCAGAATCTCTTCAATCTCGCTTTCTACCTGCTCTTCTACCGCCGAGGCCACTTCACTCTCAACGTCGCGCTCGACACTCCGTTCAATGTTTTGCTCTACCGCACCAGCGAGAGCCAGTTGCACAGAGGTCTCTACCTCAATCTCAATGGCTTGTTCTACCGAGGCTTCAACAACATCCTCTACCGTGTCTTCCACAGAGATTTCTACAACCTGCTCAACAGACTCTTCAACAGCCACCTCTACAGCTTCTTCGACTATCTCCTCCACGGAGTTCTCAACAATTTCTTCTACTGATTCTTCAACGACTTCCTCGACCGACTCTTCTATCGTCTCTTCCAGGCTTTCTTCAATGACCTCTGCAATTTCTTCCTCTAGCACCGTTTCGACAACTTCCTCAATAGATTCCTCCACGATCTCGATCACTTCCTCTTCAATTTCCTCTTCAATTTCCTCTTCAAACCGCTCCTCTATTCGAACGTCAACGCCATCACCGCCCAGGCCTAAAATACGTTCTTCAATCTCTGCCTCGACACTCTCTTCGACCTGCTCGGTGACGGCTTCGGCGACGGACTCTTCTACCTCGGCTTCTAGCTCCTCCTCCACTTGGTCTTCTAACGCCTGCTCCGCAATTTGCTCGACCGAAGGCCCACCAAGCCCCAACTGTGCGCTAACTTGGGTGCTATAAGCGACCGACAACATGGCAATACCAAGTACCGCTGGGGCTAGACTTGCAAGAAGTCCGTAAGAAATAGCCGGAATAGGATTTTTGTGTATGTTTATCAATAACTTGAAATTAGTCATGGGGCAATTTACCATCTAGGTAGGCCATCTTCTCTAGACAGATGACGTGCCGCGTCGAGAAAAATTCCATAGTATGGAATAGAACCGACTTCTTAAACGTCACTTACTTTAACAGGATTCTTATGTCATCGCTCGGCGATTCGCAGAGAGACTCCCTGCTCGCTGAGCTGGGCGGTTTGCGCCGGTTTTGTTACTCCCTTACGGGAAACTCAGCCGATGCGGATGACTTGCTCCAGATCACAGTCGAAAGACTGCTGGCCAAGGGCATGCCAGACGACGCCCATCCAGTGAAATGGGCCTACAGGGTTTGCAAAAATGCCTGGATAGACGAGCTGCGATCGCGGGATGTGAGGCAAAGGTACCCGCTACAGGCAGCCGAAGTTGGCGACAGCGCTCCCTCCGCGGAGCACATAGCCAACAGTGAACGAGAGATCGCTGCCGTTAGCGTAATGCTCGACCAGCTACCCAAAGCCCAGCGCATTGCGCTGACTCTGGTAGCCGTAGACGGCAAGACCTACGCTGAGGCAGCACAGATACTGGAAGTGCCCATAGGGACAATAATGAGTCGAATAGCTCGGGCACGAAAGCAGCTGGTACAGCTTCACGGCGCAGCTGATGAAAAATGAAGTGAGAATGACTATGAATAATCAGGATTATGAGCTCCTATCGCAGTACGTCGATGGCGAATTGGACCCAATAACTAGTGCGCAGCTTCAGCGTAGACTCGACCAGGAAGAGAGTCTACGCCGGGCATTGCAAGCTATGCAGGCCCTGAACACGCGTATTCATGCGGCCTTTATGAACACAAACACCGTTCCCGGTCATATCCCCGATCTTCTGGGTAAAAAGCAGAGCAACGTTGTCGCCTTTCCTCAAATTAATCGCCAGTCTGGCTGGGGCTTCGCTATCGCCGCCACTCTGCTGGCCACGTCCGGCCTGTTGATGTTCCAAAATGGTGGGCAAATGGCGGGCAGCCTCTCTGCGCAGGATGCACTCATTAGCTTTGCGCTGGATCAGACTCCATCTCGCGGCGAAGGCTGGGACACACTCGACGATGGCAGTGATTTCCGCCCAGTACTCAGCTTCCAGACAGTTTCAGGGCAATGGTGCCGCGAATACTTGCTGCACAGCGAGGCGAGCATGGGCCGCGGTGTTGCTTGCAATACCGATGGCACGTGGATGACTGAGGTGTTCAGCAGCCAGTCAGAGCCTGGAACAACCAACGAATATCGCCCTGCCGGTGCGAATGATGCCGATGCCGTCGCGTACTTTGTCGCAGAACAAGCCGCATCTGTAGCACTCAGCGCTATCGAAGAAACGCAGATGATCGCCAACGACTGGCAGTAATCACCTGCCGGTAATCGAATAGGCCATGTAGGCAGGCAATAGAAAACAAAAAAGCCCGGATCTGTTATCAGATCCGGGCTTTTTTGTGTCGGTAACTACCGTCAGAATAAGAGGCAGGGCCTGCTCGCTGTCATGTCAACAAACAGGCCCTGAAGCCAAGAGCAAGCGCGCTAGCGTACTTGCCCTAGAAGAGGGTCTAACAAAATAGCGCCTGTAGCAGCCATTCTGCCGTTCACGAATTATCGTGATGAATTCTTTAAATAAAAGTAGGCCGGCAGAATAACCCAAGCATAGTTCAGTATGTTAACGACAAGATTACACCTGATTGGCTCGAAGACTGCTGACATGAGTAGTGTTCAACTCAATACTCATAGGCTTGACGAGCCAGTCGAGGTGTTTATTCCCAAAATCTACATTTTTTTGAAAATATACCAGTGCCTCGAAAACCTTGGCCGCGACAGACTGTTTTTTCGCAAAAAACGCAGTCGTTATTTCTTCGCTGCCTGAACTTTACGGCGTGAATGCTCCATCAAAGCCCAGAGAATGTTGCTGGAACTGACCTGACCGACCAGCTTATCGCCATCAATAACCGGCCTGCGGCGCTGGCGAGTCTCAACCATAGCCTGGGCCACCTCAACAATATTATCGCCGGAGCGGCAACTCTTCACATCCCTGCTCATAGCATCACTCACCAGGGCATGATCGGGGTCGCCCTCGTTATAAATGGCAGTCAGCACGGCCTTTATACAGTCCAGCTCAGACAATATCCCGACGACAGAGCCGTCCA
>JBLIEI010000043.1:0-40411 GCA_047633055.1 Halieaceae bacterium
GCCCAGTGGCCACATCTGGTGTGTAAAATACATGCCACTACCAATTACCATGACCAAATTCGGAAAGAAAACCGAAACGTCAATCGACCAGTTTTCAGAACGTGTTTCATTGAGTCCTATGGGTAAAAATTCACTGTCGCTGCCTTGGCTGGTAATGGATGCACCCGGCGAGTGATTTGCCGCAAGCCCTTGAACTGATTTCGGCTCATAACTACGATTCCCCCAGACAGATACCGTTCTATGGTCGCCCTTAATTCGCACATCCACAGCTCGACCATGGGGATTGCCTGGCCCGGCCATGGTATCTTTGATAGTGCGTCGGTGTAAAAAGGGGATGTGATAGGTTTCGCAGAAGGAATCAACTAATATCTTCCAATTCACATTCACTTCACCTTCGTACTTAAACCGCGTCAGTCCTTTCTCAAAAGGATAGCCCTCCAGATCACTGGCTTGTTGTCCCAAGTATGTTTTTAGCGACTTTTCGGGATTCTGATTTATATTGATAAATATAAACCCCTCCCACAAATCACAGGATAATTCGGTCAACCCAGCCTTCGACTTGTCTAGCAAAGGGAAACCCTCTTCATCCGGTACGAAGACTAGTTTCCCCTCTAAATCGAATGACCAGGAATGGAACTTACAAGCAAATCTACTTTTTTTCCCACATTGACTCAATTCGATCTGGTTGCCACGGTGGGGGCAAGCATTCAGAAAAGCCCTGATTTTTTTATCTTTACCTCTAACAATGAGCACAGACATATCAAATGTGGGTATGTCTTGTACAAAAAAACTTCCCACTTCCAAAATCTGCTCTTCGCGTCCGACGCTATGCCATGCGCGTCTGAAGATTCGCTGTTTTTCTTTTTCATAAATTTCAGGTTGCCAGTAAATATCTGTTGAGACGGGCATATAATTTACTTCTGGGTGTCTCTCAGTCAGGTTGACAAGAGGGATTTCTGAGCTAGCTGTATTTTTGTTCATATGAGGTATTTCCTGTGCAGCAGTAACGCCTCAAAAGAGGCCAAATAAGGGCTTTTTTGGCAACCGGATATCGGTATATATCGGGTTCGCCAGAACAACTCTATGCAGTCCAAACGGCATCTGTGTGAAGCTCAATACCGAAAACATACCTTGCCTCGTCGGAGCACAAGTAAAACGAACCGTATGCGATATCTTTCGGGTCGCCAATAATGCGCATAGGTATAGACGCTTTAACGGATTTGTCTTCCTCAGGGGGCAGGCCCGTAAGCATTGGAGTCGATAACAGCACCAGCTTGCCTCTCATTCTTTTACCCATAGCGCTTCTCTCCTTACAAAATTACCACATTGAACAACGGAGGTTTTTACCGGAAAACTATCTCTTTTTTTGCTAGAATATTCTTGACCTGAAGGCTCCAAAAATCACAATGCCTGACGATGTCAATTTGCTCAGCGTCGAGCAGCCAGTGATAAAGCGTGCCAAAAATAAAGGTGTTGTAGAGAATAGAAAAATCCCGAGGATCTATCGACTTATCAACTGTTCCGTCTTCGATCCCTTCCGATACCCATCGTTCTGCGTCACCGACGTATATGGTAAAATTTTCACGAAGACATTGACGCATTTCGCTTTCCACGCCTAACGACTCAAACATGATTATGTACCTTCCACGCATAGAACCGGCATGCTCCAAAACAAACCTTTTAAATGTGTTTGTAGCCGCTAGCACTGCCGCAAGCCCCCTCTTACTCCCGACTTCACGCTTAAGCTCCTTCTCCCAAACAGTGTGAAACTCCGCTACCAACGCGGCAAAAAACGCGTCTTTCGAGCCAAACCGGTAAGTAGCCAGCCCTCTGCTGTAACCTGCCTCTTCACAAATATCTTTCAAGGCTGTGCGGGCCGCACCTTTTGTTGCTACTAACTTCATTGCTGCTTTGAACATCCGGCCATCCGATATCGCCGTCCTCTCTTCTTGCGTAAGTTTGAGCTTTGCAGATTCACTCGCCTTCGGGGCGTTTTTTTGATGAATCGGCGTTTTTTCTGGTTTCTTCTGTCTTGGCATAGCAAATATGATCCCTGAGAAATTGTTCCGGACTAAAGATGAGATCTTGTAAATCAAACGTCAGCCAACTCATCAATGATTTATGATGGCAGCGAACCCTCACCCGCTTCGTAAACCTCTCACGGACCGAATCGTCCCGGGTTTATCGGAGGCAGTAGTCGGCGGTTGTTGAACCACTCGACCCAGGTCAATGTTGCTCGCTCTACATCGTCCAGACCTCGCCAAGGGCCATCTTTGTGAATGACCTCCGCTTTGTAAGGGCCGTTAATGGTTTCTGCCAGCGCGTTATCGTAGGAGTCGCCGACACTGCCGACTGACGCATTAAAGCCAGCCTCGGCTAGTCGATCACTGTAGCGAATGGACAAATACTGACTGCCTCGATCGCTATGATGGATAACGCCTTTGGGCTTTCCTCGAGCCCATAGTGCCTGCTCAAGTGCATCTAAAATCAAATCTGTTTGCATATGTTTAATTACCCGCCAGCCAACGATGTAGCGGGAGAAAACATCAATCACAAACTCGAGTTAGGGCGGTAGCATCAAAACCTTGCAGGCATTCCTCTCGTGTACGAGCTGTAACGGTTATCTCTTTGAGTGCACGGCTCGTCACTGACAGTTCTTCGCCATAACGGACTGCGCGAAGATGGCACTGCATAGGACGAATAAGGGTGCCGTGAGGCGCAGTCGTGTTTCGATGGCGGGATTAGTGGCATGGCACGGCTTGGTATCCATATTTTTCGCTTCTTTATAATTTTCGGATCAAGCAAAACATCAGCTTTTAAAGGTTAGCAAACTAACTAGTGACTAGCAAGTATAATTATTATACCAAGTTTAATATTTGAATCTAGCGCCGGCCTCCAACTCGTTGACGGTCGAGAATCTATCTGTTGAATTGCACTGAAGTTTGACCCACTTTTGCATTGAATTACTACCCCGGCCCAAGCCGGCCAACATACTGAAAGTACGATGTATTGTCGAATGCTCCTGCGTCAATTATTAAGCACAAATCCCTACAGAAACGGGTCAATTCAGCATGCAAATCAACAGGCCTTATGTAGAGTGTCATCGCGGTGTACCATGCCTCGATCTAAGGAGCCTTCACGGTTCCTTTTTTTAATGCCGTCGCTAGATCATGTCCACCTGTAATGACTGCTGTTCACAATAGCAGGCGTTACCGCTTGCCCTTCCGCCAGTCATAGGGGTTGACCGGATGAGGGGCTGCCCACAAGCCCCACTTCCGAGCTTTAGCTTCATCCTCCGCGGATTCATAACGACCGCGCTCCTCAGGTGACTGCTGTTTCTTATAGTACCGATACCACCATGCCATACCGGCCAGCACCTGGGCGTAATTGGAATCGAGCGTCTTGCCACAGGTTGGACAGTCGGAGGGCTGAACCCATACTTTACCCAGGATGCGACCATAGCGGTCTGATTGGGAAGACTCTACCCTCACCTGCTTACCCGCCACCATCTGTGCGAGATTCTTTGTGGAGACCGTACCGAAAGGCTGTCCACGCTCAGGGGCGTCAATGCCTGTTAGGCGTACCTTATGCTCTGTGTTGGTTTCATCTAGGACTTTGATGGTATCGCCATCGGTCACCGCTACCACGCGGCCTGAGATGTCGGCATGGACAAACGGGCAGAAACACAGAAGCAGTGCGAGATATAATGTTCTGAATGTTGGGCTCGGGATCACTTCCAACACCCTATCCCTGACTTGCCGTCCTCCTTCCATAGCACAGGTACGGCGTACTTTGACCTGTCCGGCGAAGTCTCGCTGAAGATAACCCCAAACTGCTTGGTGGGATCGTTCCTGGTCTTCTGCGCTTCTATCAACAGGTCCAGAGGCTGGCCGTTAACAGAGGTCGTTTCATACAGGGTGACAATACGCAGGTCTAATACACTCCCGGCTGCTGTCGGCACCGGCATGCGTCCCCTGTTGCGCCATGTATCAATCGTGTCGGCTTTTCCTATCGGGTTATGGTGTTCAGCAATGACTGTCATCTGGGTGCCTCTGATCAAGAATGTAAAGCATACAGCCGGAAGAGTTTGATTTCATGCAGCGGTGAAATAGGCCCGTGTGAAAACACTACACGTGGCTGCGGCGGCACCCCTACTCCATCCTTGCCCACGTTCGGTTAGTAAGCACCCGCTCACCCTAAGCGCTATCAACCAAAGTGGTCCTGCCAGGACAATCCGCCAAATATCGTGTAATGCATCAGCAAAAATCACCATAACCACTTGATAGCGTTCTTCGAAGAACGCTATAGTTCCTATATGCCTAATCCGAACAGATTCAGTAACAATGAACGTAGATCCCGGTTGATCAGGATGATGGCTCCTGCCATTCAAAACATCGATCGAGACCAGATACGACGCGCGCCCTATGCCGTAAGCCCCGAAATCCCGGAGGCCCAGCACAACGCACTCATTGACCACGCCATCGAACTGGGCGGCCCACCTGGCTCTGTTATTGCGCGCCAAATCAGTACAAAGGAAGGTCATACCGTAGAAGTTCTGATCGGCTGGGAGCGACTGGAAGCCTTCACCCACCGGGACGCCTATCCCAGAGCAACAAAAATTCCCCTGGGTATTATTGAGTGCAACGCAGCAGAAGCCGTCTTCTACGCGATCGAATACGCGTCCCTGGACCAAAAAGCAGCCGGTCTAGTGACCTCCCCTCTTCTGTATGCCACTGCAGCCGAGGCTGCCATCGAGCACTTCAGCAAGCCTGATGACCCCTGGAGTATCCAGGCACTGGCCAATGGACTGTGTATCGCCCGCCCTACCCTGTCTAACCGCCTCAGATTGCTGAAAGGCTTACAACCCAAGACACGCCAGTTACTGCAGCAGGGACTCGTCAAGCCAGAGTTCGCCAAAATCCTGTTATCCGAGCACTCCCCTAAACGACAGGAACACCTGGCGACACGGGTTGCTCGCGGAAAAATGTCCACCCGGGCACTGTATAAACTGGTTCATCCCGGTTACGAGGCGCCAAAGACGATCGCCTCCCCCCGTGGGCAAAAAAAGCACCGGTTAGGTGATCTCGATTTGATGGAGCAATCCTTATCAGAAAGCTATGGCGCACAGACCACCATCGCCCTGGATCAAGGACAGCAAAAGGGCTACATTGAGATGAGCTTCCACAGCCTGTCTGAACTTAAAGGACTGCTAGCGCACTTGGATAAGAATATCGCGACAGATCCCCTGTTGCGGGGTAACCTGACGTTGAAAGTCGACAACAAGCGAGAGGCCAATGCCCTACTCTTAGAGTTGGGCGCGAACACTGACCCGGATTTGGAATAGCCCTCCCCGGCTCTATCCGGACCAAGTATCAGTGAATATTGTGTGTGCAAGGCTGTGTGTAATATTCGTAATTAAAGTCTCAAAAATCAATATATCTATATAAATCAACAGGTTATATAGATATATATTTAATAAATGAATAGAGAAACGCTGTTCGCTACGAACAAGATGCCCCCAAGGTACCCAGTGCCCTATTCAGCAGATACCAAAGCAGCCACTGGCACGGATTGGATTGACGATGGACAGCATAATGGGGGCCAGAAGCGGTCCCTATTGAGCGTAAATTCATGCTGCTACGCACTCGGAAACAAGTCTCCCTGAGAATTATTCTTTATATAGAACTTGATGCCCTGGACTGCCCTGCCCTTCTTTACCGGATCCCAGCGAATTTGCAGATCGGTTTTAGTGTTGATCTCTTTCACCGCCTTTTCAAGCACCTTACGACGAAAATCAGCAAACCGTGGATGGGCGTCCTTGGTCGCCAGCAGAGCGCGCAATTCTTCCAGCGAAATCTGGCGAATACCGGATAGCCTGAATTGATTGGCAAGCTCATATAGCCTGATACTAGCAAACGACCGCAGTCCCTTGATATGCAGGATCTTCATGGTTGAGAAAACGGTCATTGCACCGCACAGGTAGGGCATCAGGTCCGGGTGTAATTGCACCGTGATCCGCCCTTCCCTTTCGTGGTATTCAGCACCGGTAATCCAGTTTCTCCAGGACTTTTTGAGCCTGTCATTTTGAATCCAGAAGCGTTTGCCATTGAGCATTTCGGCCGACTCTTTCAGGTCCCGATAGGGGTTTAATCGTTCACCCCAGGTTTCAATCCATTGCTGGGCAGTAATATCCACGACAAAGGGTTTGGGCTGTTGAGAAAGCGGGACTTGTGGGTTCACATGAGAGATAGCTGTGAGCAGTAATTGCTTGGGTCGGACATCGAGTCTCTGGACCGAGTGAACGAGGTCATAATCCTGCGTGACGAGCTTGTCAGATTTCGGTTCTAGGTAGCCCATGGGTGACATCCATTATTATTAGTGTCACCAATATAGTATGATCAGCTTATCAAGGCAATCCCCGGTCGAAACGACATAGTAGGTCACCTTTAGCGATCCGCCAATGGATAATGATCAAAAAGTGAACCGATACGTACTCGTTCCAAGGTGCCAAAGAACGTCGTAGGCACTAAATAGGCGATTTACAGGGCGGGAGTTCACCCCTAAATGGAACGACATAGTAGGTCACCTTTAGCGACAATCAGGGGCACCACAACGACATCCGAGGGCACCTTTAACGACATTTTGGGACACCTTTTAGAAATACAGACCCTCTGAAACCCTTGACATATAAGGCTTTAAAGGCCTGTGGATAAGTTTTAATAACAAGTCTAAATAACAAGGTTTAATAACAAGGTTTAATACTACTATATACTTAAAGGAGAAATTAGACTGCGCGTATTCAAATTATGACGTTAATTTGCAGCAAAGAATTGAACGTAAGAAAGTTGAACTTATATAACGAGTTTAAATGTGATTAAATGTAAATAACTCGTCATGTTAAATAAAACTCGGAGTCAACAATGTTTTCCCCCGGAATAGAACAACTCGAAGACATCATATCCAAGTGTGAAGACACGCTGGAAATCCTTCGGGATCATGGTATGTCACCGATGATGGAAAAGCGCCTGGAACGTCATTTCACGGTCGCAGAAGCGGAGACCATGGTGGGTCGATCAAGGGCCACCCTCTCCCGCCAGGAGCAGGACACTGAACGGCCTGTTATCCCCTCCCGCCACGAAAAATCCGGGCGCATAAAAGGCTATACGCTGGAGCAGATCAACGAACTGCGAGACTTCTTCGGAACATCCCCCCAACGCAAAGACGGACAGCGCTGCAAGATATTATCCATGCAAAGTTTCAAAGGCGGTGTCGCCAAGTCAGTCAGCACCGTTTACTTTGCCCAGTACCTGGCCATTCGCGGCTACCGTGTGTTGGTGGTTGATTGTGACCCCCAGGCCTCCGCCACCAGCAGTTTCGGTTATATCCCTGATCAAGAGTTTAACGAAAGCGACACCATGAGTCTGTACATCAATGGCACCAAAGACTCCATTGAGTACGCGGTCAAAAAAACGTACTTTCCCGGCATCGACCTGGTGCCCAGCTGTCTTCCCTGGTACGAAGTCGAATTCGGCTTGTTCAATGCGGTGACCCATGCGGACAGCGAAGAAGAACGCTTAAGCTACTACCAGGAATTGCGCGAGGCCATCAGAACGGTAGAGGCAGATTACGACATCGTCCTGATGGACAGCCCCCCTGCCCTGGGCATGATTTCTATCAACATCCTCGCTGCTGCCGATGCCATCGTCGTCCCTACGCCGCCCAGCCTTTACGATTTCGCCTCGACCACCCAGTATTTCAAAATGGTAAAGCGGGTGATCCAGTCGATCACCCCGGACAAGAAATTTGACTTCATCAAGGTCATGCCCACCAAGGTTGAGCGGAACAAGGGACGACAAATGGATTTTCTGGACCTCATGCGAGATCGTTTTGGCCTGTCGATGCTGCGCAGTATCTTTTCATCAACCTCAGCTATTCCGAATGCCGCCAGTGTCTACAAGACACTGTACGATTTGCCAAAGGGCGAACGGGACAGTGCCGCCATTGATATGCTGGATGAAGTTTTTGGGGAAATTGAGGGACTGATCAGAAAATCCTGGGAGGAGGTCGCGCCATGAGCAAAACAAAACTGTCCGAGCTAGTCGCCAAACGAACCGGTGACAGTCAACGTTCCACGGGAAAACCCAAGAGGTCGGCTGAAACCGGGATCCCGGCCGTCGACGCCGTTCAGGGAACCAACACAGCGATTCAAAAAACGCTGAAGTTTAAAGAGATCAATCCGGACAAATGCCGCCCCTGGGCACACCACAACAGACCTGATGTCTGGTTGACACCAGACGCCTGTGCCTCGTTGATCGAATCGATTAAGCAAGAAGGGCAACAGGAGCTGGGGCTGGTTCGCGAAGTTCGCGGCGAAGCCGGTGTGGATTACGAGATCATATTTGGTATGCGCCGCTGGTATGCCGCGTCCCAGATTGAGGGTGCGAAATTCAAGGCCAGAGTGACGGATGCAAACGATCAGGAATGTGCCTTGCTCATGCATGTCGAGAATGAGGAGTCCGAGGATATCAGCGAGTTTGAAAAAGCGCTGTCTTTCGAGGAGCTCATCCAGGCGAAAATTTTCAATACTCAGTCGGAGCTGGCCGATTCACTGCGCGTTAAAAAGCCGTACATCTCCAAGCTACTGCGAGCGGCAAGATTATTCTCGATTGATGAGCTGCGGGAACTGCTGAAACCGTTCACGCGAGAACTGAGCGTGCAGAAGGCGATTGAACTTCTGGTGCTGGTCGAAGACAAGAAAACCCGTGATCGTGTCGTGAACAAGGCGTTGGAACTGGGAAGCGAGGAGGGCACTGGCTTGACCAAGATCCTCATCGAGCTGAAGAAAGCCCCCGCGACCAAACCAAAGCCCACTGCGAAGGAAAAATGCTATTTCAGTCACGGTAAGAAACGGTTGCTGACCACCGCTGCCAAACCCAATGGTCAACAGGTCCTCACGCTGGACCCAGATTTTCTTGAAAGGGCAGGGGAGAAAGCCGAATCAATACTGAATGACGCGGTGAAGGAGATGTTGGCGGCCACCTGCAAGAGTTAACCACTGGTTAACTCACATAACCTATTGATAATTATAGATATTATGGATTTTAAATCTGCTGCAACAGCGCAACACAGCGGCCAGATGGCCAGCCAAAGAGGACGCGCGACCCTGATACGTGCCCCGCAGGGCCCCGGAATGGCCTCAGGCGCGCCGTTCCAGCCGTGGCCGCTACCCAGTGGGCAGTAAGTAATGGCGACGCCCAGGGCGCTTCTGAGTCGTTTCTGGGAAAGTTTGACCGATGGCAGGGCGCTGGAGGCGGCCGATGTGAACAAGGCTGAGAGAGCCCCTGAGCTCAATGCCGCCATTTCCCGGCTATGGCAGGCCGAGGGCACGCACTCCAAGAAAGCGTTTCAGCAGCAGATCGTGCCGATTTACACCGCGCTACACGAAGAGCTCGAAGCACATCAAAGCGCCGAAGCGGCCGAGGCCGGTATCCTGGCGCTGCTTGAACAGACCGCAGCGGCCTGTCATTACCGCTGGTCCGTACGCCTGCCCATGAAACGCCCCGGCAGTGATTATCGAAAGTACGAAATCATTTACACCTATGCGCTGCTAACCGCAATGGCGGTGCAATGTTTGCGAGAGGTCGCCGACTCTGTATCCCTGGAGGATTTGGCGGCCAGGATACTGCCAGAGGCGGGGAGAGCAAAACTGCAAGCTGATCCTGTTGTTTGGGACGACTGGTTGGGTTATTTTCGCCAAGCCGACATCGGCGGACTCTATGGTGTGTCCATCTGCGCACCGTCTGTAAAACGTAGCCCCAGGGCGGCTGTTCGTAAATCGCCAACCGCGCGCAGACCAGCCAATCCTCCGCCGGTGGGATCGGGGAGGGCGATGCTGGAGGCCATTCGCAGGGCACTGGCGGATGGGTCCCTGTCCTTTAACCAACCCGGTGATGCGGTGCAGGTGGATCGGCAGGGAAGAACCTTTCTGGAACAGCCGAAGATCCTCAATTGGTGTATTGACCAACTCGCTCTGGGTGACGACCTAAAACGCGTAAAAGGGCGCTTCAGCCGCCTGAAGGTGCACAAGCGATCAGAAAAAGGCCATCAACTGTACTACGGTAGGCGGGGCAAACATGACCGGCGCCGGCTCGGCTATGTGCTGGAAAATCCTGCGGTCCTTTGGAGTGCAGCTGCACCGGCAGGGCAGTTTGAGATAGAGCAGGTTACAGGCCGACAGAACTGAGCGGTGGCAAGGACAGCTGGCACTGGAAGGCCATACCGAGACACATACAGCCAGCATTCTCTGGAGGGGCGCCGCAAGGGCGCTTTGTCATCGAGAGCATCGCTGCAAAGCACTGAGCCTACTCTTCATTAAAGCGATAATACGGAGCGACGCAATAGGTCACCTTTAGGGCTAACGACATTGTGTGGCACCTTTCGCTGTCATGATAAGAGGGCCACCTTTGGCTCTAACGACGCGATAGGGCACCCTTCATCGAAACGACATAACTTGATGCACGCCCTGGCGTCACTACCGGGAGAGGTCCGATCCCGAACGTGGTAGTGACGCCAGAGAACTGGCGTACACAAGCCACGTACCGCGGGGCTTGACGGGCGTGAGGGCGCCCGAAAGCGACGTGACGGTGACATTATGTTCAAAAACTTTAACGTTGACCGCCCCAAAAATATCAACCTAAAATGGCCCTGCTTAGTGGCTACTCACAGTAGCATCTAGCAGCAGGGGCACCCTGCATCGCGCTGGTTTAACCAGCATCGTGTCGGCTCCGCCGATGCAAACCTAACGGGTTGAAGCGTTCACCCAATGGGTGAGCACTTCTGCCTTTCATTTCAATCGATGGCTAAGAAGAGGAGGGCGAAAGCACTACCGGGGCTGCACCGACAAAACGCAGCAAAACCACTGGCCAGGGCACAGCCCAGACCGCAATGAGGTATCCAGTTCCCTCCAGGGAATGCACCTCAGCCTGAGAATCACAGGTTCCAAGAAAACGCTTTCTGCTCGCTTCCTGCCTGGCAGGACCTCGACTGGCTACGGCTACCGTGAGAGCAAGAAAACTAACCGAACGGAATTGATACAAACAATAAATCCGGTTGGACAGTGGAGTTTGAGACAGGCGGTGATCCGCCGATTAGTCATGGCATGCGTTGCTTGTCGGATTCAGGCAGGGAGAAGATCTATGCGCGATATTAATTACGGTTTGAAGAGGTTGGTTCGTAACAGTAAGGACGGCTCGTATTCGACCCAGGCGGCCAGGCACGACATTCTTCAACAAGCGGCAAATACCTTGCATGAGTTAGGTTATCGCAAACTCAGGCCTGAAAGCCTCAAGCCCAAACACGTGGAGGCACTGGTTGCGCACTGGAAATCACAGCAGTTGTCGCCCGGAACGATAAAAAACCGGCTGTCGCATTTGCGCTGGTGGGCCGGGGCAGTCGGCAAGCCGGCAATTATTGCCCGCTCTAATGGTCATTACCAGGTCGAGCGCCGGGTATACGTGTCTGGTGAGGACAAGGCCCGTAACATCGATGAGGAAAAACTCGCTAACGTGACCGACCATCACACACGCATGTCTCTTCGTATGCAGCAAGCCTTCGGATTGAGGCGCGAGGAAGCCATTAAATTTAACGCGTTCTACGCAGACCGGGGCGATAAAATTGTGTTGAAGGGCAGCTGGACCAAGGGCGGCAAAGCTAGAGAAATTCCGGTACGCAATGAAGCGCAACGGCATCTTCTGGATGACGTACGTTGCTTTGCCGGTCGTGGGGCATTAATCCCCTGTCATAAAAATTACGTCCAACAAATGCGCACCTACGAACGTAACACCGCCAAAGCGGGTCTGGATCGGAATCATGGCTTGCGTCATGCCTATGCCCAGGAAAGATACAAGGAGTTGACCGGATGGCAGTGCCCCGCGGTCGGTGGTCCTGAACGAAAGAGCCTGACGACAAAGCAGCGCGAAGCGGATAGGGCGGCCAGAGACAACATTTCGCGTGAGCTCGGGCACGCCAGAATCGCTATCGTCGCCGTGTATTGTGGATAGAAAGCTGTTGGATGGCGTTGAGAGGAAAACGGCCGAACGTGAAGACGGTAGCAACATTCTGATATTGCTCACTTTTCCAGGTTGGGTATCGCCCCGCGCTCCAGCGCCTTGAATATGTCCTTCAACTGCCGCTGAATTTTAAAACCATTGGCTTTGAGTATAGCCGGCACGTCGCGGGTCTGCCGGATTAGAACGACAATCACTACACGGTTCTTGCTGATAGGCATATAGACCAGGTAATGTTCTCTGACGGCGTAAATACCCAGCTCACTGGCATCCGATATTTGGGGCCGGGCAGAGTGGCTTCGGGCTAAACCCTCGGCGCTGTTGCGAAGGTCCGTGAAGTATTGCTTGGTGAGCTCTTTTCCCCACCGGGATAAAGACTACTGTCGCGCTTCCCGAAAATCCCGCTCAGCCGTTGCGGTCAGGGTGTAATGGCGACGCTTTCCTGGCATCGAGACTAGTCTTCCTGAACAATATCGAGAATAGACTTATCAGAAAAACGACCGGCAGACAGATCATCCAGGCCACCCAGTATATGTGTAACGGTTGTCTGATCTTCCATATCACGACGAATCAGGCTGCGGAGATATTCACTGGGTGTTGAGTACAACCCGGCATCACCTGTACGGCCTTTTACAAAGTCTCGCAACTCTTCGGTTAGGGATAAATTCAAGCTACTGGCCATCGGGTTGCTCTCCACATTTTCTTATTGGGTGAATGTAACACTATGTTGAATATTGACAATATTCAACATACCTGGAGGTAGGGGACCTGATGTCGCCACAGCGCGTTATTGACCGGATGGCAGTGCCCCGCGGTCGGTGGCCCTGAAGAAAGAGCCTGACGCCATAGCAGCGCGAAGCCGATAGGGCGGCCAGAGACCCCATTTCGGGTGAGCTCGGGCCCGGCAGAATTTCTATCGCCGCAGTCTATTTAGGCTAGCACGTTGTTATGCGAAGGTAGCGTCTTTAACTCGACGCCTATTTCCAGCCTGTACAAGGCACATTGTGGCAGCAGATACAGTGGAAAGGCATCAGGATGTAAATTAACAGGCTTCGATTGATATTAGCCATAAAGCGATGAAAATGGGATGGCAGTAAAGCTGTAGTTATCTATTTTCATAGGGAGTATCTTCTCACCAGAATAAAGCAAAAACCCTTGCTTGAACTTATTACCAGCATAGGAGGCTAAACTGGCCAGTCCTGTAAAGTCTGCTTTAGAAAGTGACTTTGCTGCTTTTATTTCAATGCCTGTGATCATCCCGCCCGGTTCTTCTAATACAATATCGACCTCTGTCTGTTTGTGATCTCGAAAATGGTATATTTCAACTTCGTTGTCGCTAAACACGGCATTTTTACAGAGGTCTATAAATAACAGGTTTTCCAATAGCCCACCGAAAAACTGACTGGCTAATAATTGCTCCTGTGTTCTGATACCTAAAAGATAGCAAGCTAAACCGGTATCAATAAAGTGTATTTTCGGTGTGGTAACGGCCAGTCGTTTACTGCGGTTTTTAATGTAGCCCATAGCTCTATGCACAATGAACATCTGCTCTAAAGCAATGATCATATTTTTGGTCTTCTCATCGCCAATGCCCAGTTCATTGGACAGGTTATTGTAACTGAGTAAATTGCCGCAACGCCCGGAGAGTAGATTTAGCAGCGCATTTGCATGGGCAATGTAATCACCTCTACCGCTATAAACGTGCTCAAAATCTTTGAGTATTCTTGCTTGTACATAGGATCTAAACCAGCTGGTTCTGGCCCGGGCACTTTTGCTTTGAACTTCAGGGTAACCGCCATTGAGGATTTTTTCGCACAGATCCTGCTTCGAGGTAATCACATCTCCTTTTTTGATAAAGTTGGCATCAATAATTCGGTCAACAATATTATGCGTTTTGCCTGTTAGTTCTGTGAGGCTGAGTGGATACATGGTGAGGGTATCCATGTGTCCGGGCAGGCGGTCAGTGATTTCTTTTCCTGCAAATAAATCTGTCGACCCAGTGAGTAAAAATTTACCTTTTTGCTGTGGTGGTAATAAATCTGATACCTGTTTGATGGCTAATACCAGGTCGGGAATATACTGCACCTCATCAATGCTTATATCTTCCCCTTCATAGACATCAATAAACCCTTCTGGGTCGGAAGCGGCGGAATCCCGAGAAGTTTGTTCATCCAGAGTGATGTATTGCCGTCCTGTTTCTTCAGAAAGCTGTCTTATCAGCGTACTTTTACCGGCTTGCCTTGCGCCGGGAATATAGACCACTCTGAATTCCTGTAAAGACTCAAGAATGTGTTTTTTTATGTGCCTTTCGTACATGGTAGGTATCCGGCTGTGCTTATCGAAGATTTTTATAAGTTACCGGGAGATATAAACACAGTTATCGGGAGATATAAAGGTTGTTATCGGGAGTTTTCAGTTAGTCTAGCTGTTTGCTACTTATTGTTATTTAGACGGCATTGTTTTTTAGTTGCTGGGCTATGAGCGGATTGCTTAATCGACCTTTGTATAAAATGCTGTCGGACTTTTGCCGGACAGCGTTTTGATTTCTTGTGCTAAGTAGTGATAGTTGTCTAAGCACAGCTTCCTTCTCTTCTTTTGAATCGTGTTTCATTGCTCATTCCTGAGCGGGCCTCAATTAATGATGAAAAATTAGACACGACAACTATTCTGACAAACAGCGCTAGTGGCATTCGGCGAGCAAAGAGAGAGGTTTGGCAGCGCCGAAGATTTGCAGAAATACTCTGGAATCGCTTCGGTGACAGAGCGCAGCGGTAAGAAAGAATGGGTTCATTGGAGATGGCAGTGCTCAACATTTTTGCGACAAACCTTCGTGGAATGGGCTGGCCAAACCATCAACAAATCATATTGGGCCGGTCAGTATTACTACCAGCAACGTGAGAAAGGGTGCAGGCACCAAGCAGCAGTAAGATCCCTGGCATTCAAATGGATCAAGATTCTCTATCGTTGCTGGCAGACAGGGAAAGTGTATGATGAAACCGTTTACTTGAAGGCTCTCGAGCGTCGCGGATCACCACTACTAGCCAGGCCGGTTATACAAGAATCTGCTTGACTGAATGACTCAGGGCGTGAAGCGGACGCTTGTGAAAACAGTGAATCCGGTTTTTCAATGGAGTGATTTCGTATAATCTAGCTGTTAAACGACATTGAAAGAGGAATCAATCATGGCAGGCTATCTGATAGCAAATTATCGAGTCACTAATGCAGAGGCCTATGCGGTATACCCGCAAGCTGTAGTTCCTACTTTGCTAGCTCATGGTGGAGAGATTCTGGTCGCGGACTACGAAAGTGAAATAGTTGAGAGCGAAGCATCTAGCGTAACCGTCGTAGTGAAGTTTCCGAGCAAAGAGTCAGCGCGCGCTTGGTATGACTCTCATGAGTATCAAGAAATTTTGCATAGTCGCTTAGACAACACCGAAGGGTTCCTCCTCTTCGCTGATGAATTCAAGATGCCATGAGCCTGAGATATATTCGTCTAGCAAGCGTGGCCTGCAACCGGACTCATCGCTGCACGGTTCGCCGTTTAGTGCGCCGTTACTGAGCGCCTGCTATTGGCACAACGCGGTAGTACAATTATCCGTGAACCTGGCCAACGAACGGCCGGTGAGAGGTTGAACACCGGCCCGATGGGTTATGATGAACCGACAGGCACAAAGTTACTCATTGCGGACACTCAGTGATTTTTCAAAGAGGGGTTTCACTAGTGAAATTTTACTGGTTATCAGATGAGTCATCCCCTCGCTCAAAGATAGCAAGTGTACTGATAATTAGTTGTCTGCTAGCGGTAGCTTGCCTTCGCCCTGTGAATGCGTCCCCTTGTAAATATTCGACATCCTGGCTCCAGTTAAATAATCAGGGCGTAACCGATTGCGAACTTCTTGCTATAGAGAAGGCTCTGAGCCTTAAAGAAAAAAACTTCAACCTCCTGTATCCCGCCCTACTTAGGGCAGGGCATATCATTGACGAGGAAGCGGAAGATGAGTTCATTCCTTACTTCGCACTCGCAATTCTCAATACCCCAGAACAACACCCTTTTGATGGACGACTTCAGTT
The DNA here is from genome assembly GCA_047633055.1 of Halieaceae bacterium. GTDB lineage: Bacteria > Pseudomonadota > Gammaproteobacteria > Pseudomonadales > Halieaceae > CALJFL01. The sequence goes on from JBLIEI010000043.1 coordinate 16,137, forward strand.
GCAAGTAGAATGCAAGAGCATGGATGGCAAGAACTGGGAGTGCGAAACCCTCAGCGAGTCCCCAATTGTTTATCATCGTGGAAAGGCCATTCTAGTATCTGGAACTTCCGAAAAGGAGGCTCTAACTGTTGCAAAAGCATTCGATTCGACGCCTGTCGAGGCGCTGATAGAAATTCTTGAGGACGACCTCTATAAATCTCTAGCTCCTATGTTGAAAGAGATTGGCTGGCCGGAAACGTTGCAGGACATCTATGGGATTAGCAAGGACGATGATAGTTATAACTTATATTTTGGGGGGCTAGAGTGCGTAAGCACTACGATTCGGGTAAAGAGAACCTATTGCGGTGACCCTTCTTGTGAGCTCGACCTCCAAAGTCAGTCATGGCTTATGTGCTAGATTTGAGCGTCTACTTCTGGGACCATTCCGACGCTCGGTACTTGTGATAGCCTGATGCCTGAAACGGACAAGAACCGGCCTCTCATGAATAAACTATTGGATATCCAGAGACAATACAGTGGAAATATCTATTCGAAAGTACAGGGAACGCGATGCTAAAGAATTTCAGGAAGCGGTATTAGGATCTGTAGACCATCTTTCCGAATGGCTCCCTTGGTGCACATCTCATTACAGCATTGCTGATGCCGTCGAATGGAGTAAATCAGCAGTACAGACATGGGAGGGTGGTACAGACTATCGATTTCTAATAGAGAACTCAGAAACTGGCGAGATATTAGGTTCCGTTGGCATAAACCAAATTGTAGATCAACACAGAATTGGCAATCTCGGATATTGGGTCAGGAGAACTGCAATCGGCCAAGGCGTATGTACCAGTGCGGCTCGAAAAGCCGTTTCTTTTGCATTTGAAGAGCTTGGTTTTCAGCGTATTGAAATTCATGTCCAAGTCGAAAACCACGCAAGCAATGCAGTGGCATCGAAACTCGGAGGGGAGTATGAAGGCATCTTCCGAAACAAGCTGATATTTAACGGTGAATCTGTTTCGGCAAAATGTTATTCAATCATCCCTAGTGACTACAACACCTAGCGTCTCCTCAGTGGTCGGTTATGGCACATTGTTGCCGGTCGTGCACTGGGCATCGAGGCTGACCGGCAGAAAATTACTTTACGGCCGTCCATTAAAGAATCGAAAATGTGTTATTCAGGGGAAATTTTTCGACATTAAGCTTTCAGCTACTGCAGGATATAGACGTGCCAAATTTTTCCTTTTCCAGCAAATTGCCGGTCCCAGCTGAGCAGGTTCTTGCGACCCTCAACATGGTTGGCGTGAATGCTGAACTCTATCCACTTGTAAAGATGACGGCACCCAATAGCTTTGCGGAGCGTAGCGTTCTGGGCTGGCCTCAGCGGCAGCAATTATTCAAGAGTTGGGTCTTGCTATTTGGCATCGTTCCGATAGACCACCACTCGTTCTACTTTGACACCATAAATCCCGAGGAGGGGTTCTCTGAGAGTTCGTCGTCCGCGACCAACGCCAGTTGGTGTCATGAGCGAAAGATAACGCCCCAGCCAACTGGCTGTTGTGTAATAGACACAGTCAGTTACAAATCCAGACTCCCGCTTATAGATGTAATTCTCAAGCCGGCATACGAACTCGTCTTTTGGCGCCGTCACCAAAACCTCAGGTCGAAGTACGGTGGAGGTGCAGCCTGAAAAATCGTAGCAGTAGACCTGCTACAGTGCTACTGACCGGCCGCTCCTGGCACATCCGGGCCTGTCGTGGAGGCGACCCTGACGGACTCTGGGGGGCCGCTTATAGGCGGATAACGGTCAGAGCGAATGTGATACGCTAACCGGCAGCAAAGGCTGTGTGAAAACTCGGTGGCCAGAGACACCATTTCGGGTGAGCTCGGGCACGCCAGAATTTCTATCGTGGCGGTGTATTTAGGCTAGCAAGTTGTTATGCAAAGTTGGCACATAAATAGATTCACTCATTGAAGCCGCCATCGACTCTGTTCTGTCTACTGTGGGCATTCGTGTAAAACTGCTTAAGGCGGACTCACTGGACGTCGATGATGCCATCCATTGATACATCCAATTGAACGTGCGACAGACCGGAAGGTGAGATCATCTCGACACTTAAATCCGAAAGTCGGGGTGTAGGTTCTGCCAATGCTCTGCCAGCCCTGCTTTGTGCTCATCATCCATCGGTAAGTCTTTTAGTGCGTCAGGCCACAGGGAGCGAGCTTTTTCCAGGGTGTCTAACAGGTGCGGTCTGATGGCTCGCCACGGGATGTCGGCTTTGCCCGCCCAGTATTCGAACTGCTCCAGTGAGGTCGCGTACCAATCTTTGCGCTTGCCCAGGTTGAGGGCGAATTCCCGCTCATCACCCATATAGACGCGGGTGGTGACGATGTCATAGGCAGGGGAGAGTGATGGCGTGACGGTATCGGGATAGATCACGCTCCAGTTTTTCAAATGGGCATCGCCATTGGCGAGTAGGATATTGACCAGCAGGCGGCGGGCGAATTGCTGGACGTCACCCAAACTATCCTCGGAATAGTCATAAAGGATTTTTCCGATTTGCTGGTAATTGGCCGAGCGGTACTTGTCCTGTGGGTATTTCACCAGTATCTGGGCGAAATCCTCCATGTGAATACGCAATCCATCCTCGCGGTCGAACCGCCGAATGGCAAAGGCGTACTCTTCGTTGGGCAAGTTAATGGCAGGCAGCTGATCCAGCTTGTCCATCTCGACCAATCGGATGTCGGGAATGGTCACGCCTGCTAGCTTGGCCAAGTGCATCGCCGTGTATTCATTCAAAGGGACATGCTTGTGTGTTGTGGAGGGTGTTTTGATGATCCAGTCGCCCAGTGCCCCTGATTCGGCTATTTGATAGCGACCGTCTTTTTCCCGCATGGAAAACTTCATCTGGACGCCCGCGAGTGAGAAGCGCTTCTTTTCACCCTGAGCGGGCGCTTTTACCGCGCTGGCCTTGGCTGTCTCGTCAAGGACGTAACCGGGAATAGCGCTGGGTTCGATGGCGGTCGCAATCAAGGCTCCGGGTAAATCCTGCCCGAGATAAGCAAAGAGCTCGAATTCATTGTCGGTATGGGTTTTTAACGCTTGTGCCAGGTAGCCTCGCAATGCGCCCTCGGGCAGTAAATTTGAAAGCACGGGATGGAGCTTTTGCCGTTTGACCCAGGGCTTGGCCATAATCTCTGCCGCCTTGGGAAAAACGGGGTTCGTTATCAGACTGAAGGTGGGACGAGCCTCATTGGTCTTAAACTCTGGTGTGAAAGTAAGCAGGGTGCGTCCATCTCGATACCCCGCTAGATAGCCGACCGTTGCCCCGTGAAGGGTGAGTTCCAGGACGCTGACGGTATTAGTCATGGTCATTCTCCAGCAGATCACACCAGGGATCGTCCTCGGGAGAAGCTTTTATTACGGAGCCTTTTGCGGTCACGTTAAACCCGCCACCCAGGGTCTTTTTGCCCGCCAGAAAATCCTGCACATCACGCAGCTTTTCCTGTGGGATGAGCATGACGTCCATCTTCAATCCCTTGGCCACGAGCTCCAATGTGTCCAGACGGGGGTTGCCCTTGGCTTCCAGGCGTTGATATTGCTGGCGTGACATCCCGACACGCAGCAGCATGTCCTCCTGCTTGAGACCTAGTGCCGTGCGCCGTTCTTTTAGCTGTTTCTTTATATTGCTCATGTACCTACCCTAAAGAAACACATATGTTTCTAAACATCACTATAGAGGCATATTAGTTTCTTTTATAGTAATTGCAACATAAACATTGCTTTTAAGGTTCTCGTTCCAAATCAATGACCTTCTTCTTAAAACAGCGTGTGCTGCTGGAATTCCAAGATTCTGCCCCGACTTCTCGAAGGCCAGCACTGTAACGCGGACATGTCCGGACATGTCCGCTTCACCAAAACGTGCGAAATTAGTTTGTCTTCACTCATCCTGTAACGTTTCGTTTTAAAGCAACTTTGATGGAGATGCCTGCACGTTACTGAAAGATACCCCCTTCGTTAGCTGTTGGCACGCTCCGTGCTATCTCTGAAATAGTAAAAAGAAGTACTTAATGCAGCCAGTCAGTCAATCTCGAGGAGGAGTGGGGACGTGAACATACAGGATGTCATTGCTTATTTCCGCGGGCCTGCTTGCACCGCAAGAGCGCTGGATACGACCCCCCAGAATATCAGTGGTTGGATCGCAGAAGATGCGGTACCTCGCGGTCGACAATACGAGATCCAGGTGAAGTCACAGGGTGCGCTGATCGCCGAATCCTGGAGTGGGGAACGAGACTACCGTGGGATCAAGCCATGATTGCGCAACTCCTATCAATCGCTCTGTTGTTGTTAGGCGCCAGTGCCATCGCAGGCGAGACCACAACAACCCCTCAAACGACGCAGTCCGTCATTGCCACGCAAGAACACTCGATTGGTGAATCCGCCGCTCAATGGGGGCTCACCCTCAAAGAGTGGAATGACTATGCGCAGATTATGCGGACGCGTCGTGGCGTTTGGAGTCCAGGCTTGGATCCCATTACCGCATTGGGTGTTAGCGCCGACACAACGGTGCAGCGCAAGCACTACGCAGAACTGTATGTGCGCACCGAATTCGAGCGAACGCGTAAGGAACTGGCTTTTCAGTTAGCCGTTGATAGCGCCTGGTCTCGCCTCTACCCGCAGACGCCGCGGATCGGCTCAAAGGCGGTCGCCGAGATGCACGGAGCCCGTCGGTATGCCCTGATCGTGACGCCCAACTGCAGTGACTGCACAGACGTCCTGCGAAGTCGCCTGGATTCCATGATCAGCGAAGCCGTGGAGGGCATTGATGTGCATGTGGTTGGCACCGGCGGAGATGACACTGTGCTCAGGGACTGGATAGCGACCCAGCCCGATTTATGGGCGGCCTTGAAAGCTGGACGGGCAACCGTTAATCACGGCGACCAGTTTCAGGATCTCTCGCAATTCCCCGCCATTTACAGCAAGACGGGGAGCGGTCAATGGACGCGAGAGCTGTAGTGGTGTTGGCGATGCTTGTGAACCCGGTAGAGGCGATTGAATCGCTCTATGGCGACGTCGCTGATTACGTCGGCGTACCCGCACCGATTCTATACGCCATGTCGCAGGCCGAGTCAGGCCGACTGAGTGGTGGCGTATTCGCCCCCTGGCCCTGGACACTCAATGTGGCGGGTAAGGCGAAGCGATACGAAGACCGCCAGGCTATGTTCGACGGATTGATGGCCGCGCTAGGCACCGGCGAGATGATAATCGATGTGGGCCCCATGCAGGTGAACTGGTATTGGCAGTTCGATCATCTGGGTTCGCCCTGGCGGATTACCGATCCTGCCGTGAATATCAAAATCGGCGCAGAAATCCTCAAAACCCACTTTGAGCGCTGCGGAGACTGGTGGGAAGCCGTCGGTCGTTACCACCGCCCTGCCCAAACGCCACACGACCGGTTGATCGCTGAGAAGTACCGCCAGCGCGTCCGCCACTTTGTGGATAAAGCGAGCCGTCAGGAGGCTAACGTCAATGCGGCCTAGCACATCTGGATTATTCACCGCGGTACTTTTTCTTGGCGCGGGCGCGCAAGCCAACACGCTTGTCGTGCAGCAACAGCCCACGGTGGTCTACACCGGGCCAAACACCCTGTCGGCACAGCCTTACTACAATCGGATTAAAACGACCGGAGAGTCCGGCCCCGTTTTAGAGTCTGCACCGGCCGGTGCCGGTGCCGGGGCGCTGGCGCTGGCCCTGGAAGATCGGCTCCCATTGTCGAGTACGCAGTTGGTGGTCGGGCAACCTGCTATAAAAACCGTGCCGGGCCTCACAACGCCACTGTTTGTTATGGGAATGGATGAGGTCTCATTGAACTGGTTTAGCCGGGCAGCACAGGGGCTTGCGGACATCGGCGCGCGCGGTTTGGTTGTCCAGGCAAACCACGTGGAAAGCTGGAGGGAACTTCAACGCCGAGCGCGTGACATCGGTATCGACCTGATGCTATTGGAGGGGGATTCACTGGCGCAGGGGTATGGCATACGGACGTATCCGATGGTGCTAATGAGCCCAGAGTTGGCAGGCGCCTATGAGTAATCAACCCATCGAAGCGCTGCTGCGACCACCGGTCGAGTTTTCCTCGGTTATCACCAACACAGCGATGGCTATTGTTGCGTTCAGTGCACCGCAAGTGCTGATGATGCCCGGTGGTGTGGGTTATACGGTAGGCAGCATTTTCATGCTTCGCGCCGTCTGGTTGGCGTCACTCGCCTTAAAGCTGAAAAAATACCAGCGTGGCCTTCATGTGCTGCCGCCCTATGAAATCAATCCACGCGATATCAAGAAGGACCCAGACGAACTCTTTTTGGGGAAAGGGTTTGAGTGGAACGCCAAACACACCCAGCGCCGGGCAGATCTTGACCGGCCCGAGCATTCGCACTTTCACCGCTTGGGGAGCGTCCATAAAGTCGCACGCCGGGTGATCGACACCCTCGCATCGGTTCTGGGCACGTGGACGGTCGCACCACTGAACAGCCAGTCACTGTTCAATCCCTTCCCACCGCGCCCGTATGTGGAGGGCAATCCCGCGCTGCATGCTGTCGGGCTGTATGAAAAAGAACGACAAATCTCGCTCCGCCAGTCTGAGCGGGTGGCGCACACCTTTGTGGTGGGGACCACGCGGGTCGGCAAAACACGGCTGCTGGAAGTGATCGCGACCCAGGACATCCATAACGGCAACGTGGTGATCGTCTTTGATCCCAAGGGGGATGGGGATCTGTTGGCCAGGCTGTTTACGGAAGCAAAACGCGCGGGGAGGGCAGAACAGTTCCAGGTCTTTCATCTGGGTTTCCCGGAGCAGTCCGTGAGCTACAACCCGGTGGGTTCGTACTCACGGATTACCGAGGTGGCAACCCGGATCGCTGGGCAGTTGCCCAATGAAGGCAACTCAGCGGCTTTTAGGGAATTCGCCTGGCGCTATGTGAATGTGATCGCCAAGGCCCTGGATGATATGTCCGAGCCGATCAACTACCAGAACCTTCTGGACAGTGGCTCTGACATCGATGGATTACTGACGCGTTACCTGTCGCATGTTGCTGCAGGCGCGGGGTTGGATCGCTGGGATGAGCGTGTGGATGCCATCGTCGATAGCGATGCGAAGCTGCCGCCCCAGATGAAGGGCCGGGATCGCAGGGCCTGGGCCAGCCTGGAGTTTTTCAAAGAAAGCCAACTCGACAGCCAGACGGCGAATTCACTGATCAAAACCTTTGAACACGACAAGAGTCACTTTGACAAACTGGTGGCGAGCCTGTTTCCGCTGCTGGAAAAGCTGACCTCGGGCCCGGCTGCGAAATTGTTGTCACCGTCTGAAGACGACACTAAATCAAACCAGCGTCTCAACTGGGGGCAGGTCATCAAGCGTGGCGGCATTGTCTATGTCGGCCTCGATGCGCTATCGGACCCCGATGTGGCCAGCGCTGTTGGCAATGCGATGTTTGCGGACCTGACCTCGGTTGCGGGTAGTCTTTATAAGGAGCGGCAGTCCGGCGGATCAGCGCCCAACATCTCCGTGCACGCCGATGAGTTCAACGAACTGGTCGGGCGCGAGTTCGTCCCGCTGGCGAACAAGGGCGGTGGCGCGGGATTCCAGCTGACGGCCTACACACAAACCCTGTCCGACATTGTGGCCCGGTTTGATTCCCAGGCCCGGGCCGGGCAGGTGGTGGGTAACCTGGGGACGCTCATCATGTTACGGGTGAAAGAGCAGGCCACGGCGGAACTCCTCACCTCGCGGTTGAAGGAGGTGGAAATCAACCACCTGATGTTGGAGTCCGGCACCACTGACAGCTCCAACCCGGAAAACGATATTCATTTTGTCTCCAACACGCGCCAACGCATTACCAGCCAGCGGGTGCCGATGATCCACACAGGGGATCTCGATGCACTGCCCAAGGGTCATGCCTTTGCGCTGTTGGCAGGGCGTTTATACAAACTCAGACTCCCCCTTTTTGATGATGACAAGGACCTGCCCACGGGTCTTTCGAGCATGGTCGATAGCATGAAAGGTGACTATGTCAGCGCGAATAATCTCGACTGGGCACGTACCAGTCCGATCGTAGCGTGGGAGGCACCGTGAGCGAACAACACCGACCTGAATCGAAACCCGACAAGCCGGTTATTCATGAGCGCGGCGTAGTCACCCGAATACTCGGTGTCATCGGCGCTTTACTATCCGCCGTTCTGTTGGCCGTTGGCGTGTCTGTTTTGGTTGAGTGCCTGGGTATTTACCGGGGCTGGTGGCCGTCCGATCACGCGATGAGACTGTTAATCACCGAGCGGTCCTATATCGAGGCCATTGACCAGTACCCGATGACGGCACTATCACCCCGGGGTCTTTCCGACATTGCTTCGGGCGAGTTCGATGACCTCTGGCGCTTGATCGTGTCGCCCGACAGCCTCAATACCTATGGTGTAGCGGCTATCAATACCGTGAAATTGATCGTGCTGAGGCTGTCGATCTGTCTCTTTGTTTTGCCGGGATTTTTGTTGATTGCCCTGGTGGCTTTTTATGACGGCCTGGTCGCCAGAGATATCCGTAAATACACCGGGGGGCACGAAAGCTCTTATGTGTTTCATAAGGCCAAGCGGTGGATTGTCCCCAGCCTGATGCTGACGATCTCAGTGTACTTGATGTTGCCCTACTCTTTGCCACCGGTGGTCATCTTCGCGCCGGCCATGGCGCTTACAGGAACAATGATTTACATCGCGGCCAGCCGCTTCAAGAAGTTCTTGTGAGGGGTTGTCCATGATGTCCGCTCAACAAATAACAGCCTTCAATACGGCGAACGCGTCATCCAGTTTTACTGCGGGAGACGTCGATGTGTTCGTCGTGTCGGTCGGTATCGTCCTGATACTGACCTGGTGTGCCTGGGTCGCGATTAGCAGCTACCGGAGCCTTAGAAATCCAGGTACTTCGGTGCCGGATGCCGCCGGCAAAATTGTCCGAGCGGTTTTCGTTGTGATGATGGTGATCGCCGTCATGGCACTTTAATCAGTTTATATAAGGAAATGTTTTTATGAACACACACACAAACGAACAGCCGGTGGCTGGGGATGAGGGGAACGGGTTCAACACCCTAAAAAAAGGCGCAACAGCAGCGGGCGCTGTGCTTGTCACAACGGGCAATGTCGTGGCGCAGGGTTTGCCCACCACAGCGGCACCGAGCCGTGGCACGACCTCGGGCAATTATATACAGCTGATGCAGGATTACGCCTACGACATCTTCCTTTTCCTGGGTTTGGCGGTGGCGACGCTGGCGTTCTTTGCCGTAAGCAAAAATGTAATTGGCGCGTACGGTGAAGTGCAAGATGGCAAAGGGACCTGGGGGCAACTGGGCATTAACTTCGGCGCCGGTGTGTTGCTGCTGGTGTTCGTGGTGTTCTTGTTGACTGAAGCGGCGGCGATTCTCTAACAATGGATGCCAGGCGCGATATCGAGTTTATACCCGACCGGCTCAACGAGGAGCCGGTTGTGTTTCTTTCGATGACCAACTCGGAGATCAAGTTCTCGCTGATGATTTTTTTCGTGATCTGGACGCCGCTGTGTCTGGTCGTGGGGCTGCTCTTGGGTAAAGCATTGCTGTCACTGGCGAGTGTCGCCGGCATGGTTTTTTTAAGCATGTGGTTGGCGGGTAAGCGGCTACGGTTGATAAAGCGCGGCAAGCCGAAGCAGTACCACATGCTGGCGCTCAATGCCTGGCTACAGGATCACGGTCTGGCAAAAAAGGGTTTGATCCGCCAGAGCCGCACCTGGGATATACAACGTTGGAGGACGAAGTGAGTCGCTACGATAATTTGGTACACACCAAAGACATGATGATCAAAGGGCTGTTGGCTGCGGTCGTTGCCCTGGTCTTGCTGTTGGTGCTGGCGTTGGTAGGTTGGACTCGGGCGCCGAGCGCTATCACGCTGTATTACCCGCCCGATTTGAGTACCGGTGCGCAGCAGCGACTGGGGGATATTCCCAAGGCGAATGTCTACAGTTTCATTTTTTATATTTTCCAGCAACTCAATCGCTGGCCCAACGATGGCCAGGATGATTATTTCTCGCGTATTCATAGCTTAAAAAATTACATGACGCCGGCGTGTTTCGAAGAACGCCTGTCCGACTACCAGGTGCGCAATCGCAATAATGAGCTCACCGGGCGCTCTCGCGCCGTGTGGGAGATCCCCGGCCGCGGTTTTAACCTCAAGCGAGTGAAGGCGACCTCCAATAACAGTTGGGTGGTCGGCCTGGATCTACACGTGCAGGAAACCTACCGGGGTGAGCGGGTAAAGGACCGCCTGATTCATTTTCCGATCAACGTGGTGCGTTTTGAGGTGGACCCGGAGTTGAACCCCTGGGGCCTGGCCCTGGATTGTTATGCCGCCGTGCCGCGGCGGATTGACGTCGAAAAGGATGAAGAGGCATGAAGTTATTAAGAAAGATGGGGCTGGTCCTTTGGGTCGCGCTGGCAGCGGATATCGCGAATGCCGCGACGGTGGTCTGGCGCAAAACCCCGATCAATGTTGATCTTGTTGTTGGCGTGGAACAGATGGTGGTGCTACCGCGTGATGGCGCGGTGGGATTACCCCCGGAGCTTTCCAACACCCAGGTGTTTCGTACCCTGGTGACAGGCGGCACGGCCTACTGGACCGCGCTGGAGTCTTTCTCCAAAAAGCGTATCAAGGTGCGCCTCGAGAACGGTGAATATCTGCTGTTTGATGTCTCGGCGCGGGTGGAAAAATCCCCACCGGCCGCGATGGATTCGATTCAGGTGGTGATGGCCGGCGAACCGGCTTCCGAACCGGCTTCGACAGCGTTCGCGGGTGGCGGCGTCGGCCGTGATCGGATGAGCCCGGCGACGGTGTTTGAGCTGATCCGTTACGCCGCCCAGGATCTCTATTCCCCCGCACGGTTGGTGGCGCCGGTGCCGGGTGTGCGCCCGGTCCCGGTGGGACTGAGCGGCAACATGACCGTTCTCTATGATCAGGGGAAACACGCAGGCCTGGTGGTTCAGCCCTTTAAGGCCTGGGCGGTGGATGGTTTGTATGTCACAGCCTTTATTGTCACCAATGAACACAGCCACCGCATGATCCTGGATAACCGCAAGGTGCGTCATGCACCGAGTGCCCATCGCAACGGGGTGGCCCCACATTTTGTTGCCAGTACCTTTTTTGAAACAGAGCTGGCGCCTCGAGGGCATCCGGGCAATCGCACGACACTCTTTATTGTGACTGACCAGCCGATTCGGTCGGTCGTGAGGGGGATTTAGACATGGGGCAGAACACGTTTGTTCAGGTGGGCGCTATTTTATTGTTGGTCGTGGCGATCCTTGTTGGCGTCAAGGCCTGTAAGCGCGAGAGTCCCGTTGACGATGAATCGGTTTTCGTGGGCGGTGGCGAAAGCCTGAGCGAGGCCGCCCTGGCAGGGCTTGGTATCGAGGGTGATACCGAAAGAGACGTGGTCGCGACGCTCATTGGTGAGGTGCGCACGATGAAGGACAACATGGGTCTTCTGCGCAATGACAATGCTGCCCTGCGCGCCGATAACGCGGATCTTAAAAAGATGGAGCAAACCATAGGTCGGCGACTGGCATCAGAGCGGACCGATGCTGAGAAGAAGGTGTTACAGCAATCGACAGCCGATGTTCAAACCCTGATGCGCCGACTGGATGAGGCGGAGCGACAATGGGCCCAGGCCCAGCGATCGTCTGGTGGGCCATCGCAAGGATCCGGTTCGACCGAGTCCGGTGAAACCGTCTGGGTGCAGCCTCTGGGAAGTGGGGCGGATAGCGAAGGCGGATTGTTGGCGTCATTGGGCAATGCCCAGAACGGTTTGCGCAAGACAATAGCGCTGGATGATTTACCCGGCATGCGGGGAGGGCGTGGTGGTGTGGCAGAGAACATTCCGTATTTTACCATTCCCCGCAATGCGACCCTCGTCCAATCCACGGCCATGACCGCCCTGGTCGGGCGGGTACCCATTGGCGGGCAGGTCACGGACCCCTACAGCTTCAAGGTGATCATCGGGCGGGAAAACCTGATGGCCAACGGGATTGAGTTACCGGATGTGGCTTACTCGATTGCCAGCGGCAAGGCGGTCGGGGATTGGACCCTGGGCTGTGTGCGCGGCGACCTCTACTCCATTACTTTCGTGTTTCGCGACGGCACGATACGCACGGTGCCCAAGGCGGACGATATTTATGAAGGGACGTCCAGTCAACGCGAGTTCAAAATCGGTGAGCTTTCAGACGCCTACGGTAACCCGTGCGTGGTGGGTGAGCGTATCACCAATGCTTACACCTATCTCGCCCAGCGTATGGGTGTGGTGACAGCCTCGGCAGCAGCGGAAGCCGCAGCGGCCAGCCAGACCACCCAGATCACCAGTGTGGACGGTAGTGGTACCGGCGTTACCACCGTGGTGGATGGCTCTACCGGGCAATATATTTTGGGCCGCTCCATCGCGGACGGCTCCATGGAAGTGGCGCGCTGGCTGGATGAGCGCCAGGCCCAGCAGTTCGATGCCATCTATGTACCCCCGGGCGCGGACATCGCCATGCACATCACCGAGCAAATCGAAATCGACTATGACCCCAACGGCCGTAAAACGAATTACGCGGCACTGGCGCCAGGAGGCTATCGTGAACTGGATTAATACCATTGGAATCCTTGGGGTGACCGTGGCCCTGACGGGCTGTGCGACGCAGGACACGATTTTGCCGCCGGCTGAGCGGACGATGGCAGAGATCTATCGCGAGGCGATGAATGAGGTCCCGGCGGTAGCGCCCTTCAATCCGCAGGCACTTTGCGCGGGCCTTGAGCTTAAGGGGCCGCTGGCGGCCTGCGAGAAAAAGCTGGCCAAAAAATTCCAGGCCGCCTACCGCCGGATCGATAACAACCCGGTCCAGCAACCGCTGGATTACCTGGCATACACCCGGACCGCACGCTCAGAGCTGGACAATCTGTTTCCCCGCCTGGCGAACCCGGATCTGGTGATCTATGTCTATCCTCACCTGGCCACCCGCACCCGGGCGCCGATCCCGGGCTACACCACCGTGGTGCCTTTATATGAGCGGGTGGAGTATCGCTTGCCCGGGGAGTCTCTCTTAACCACACCCAACCCTGAGGCCGCGATGGTCGCAGGAGAAGCGCCATGACCGCTCGCGAGCCGCTCCTTGATGTCCCGAAGGCCGTTAAAAAAGTCCCTGTGACGACACGTGAGGCTAATCGCCACTACAAGCGCGAACGCTCCTTCATTGATTTTTTACCCTGGGTGGAATTTTTGGATGAGCATCAGGCGGTGCTGCTGGAGGACGGTCGCTCGGTCGGTGCGGTGTTTGAGGTCAATCCGATCGGTACAGCGGGGCGCACACAGGAGCATTTAGCGTCGGTTCGGGACACCCTGGAAGAAGCGCTGCAGGATTCCTTCGAGGAGTACGATCACTCCCCCTGGGTTATCCAAACCTACACCTTCGATGACACCCAGCTCGATGCCATGGCAGAGCAGATCCGGGACTATGCGGTGGAGGAGGCGCGTGATTCCCGCTACACGCAGGCTTACATGACCCTACTGAAAGCCCATTATGCGGGGATTACCCGACCCGGCGGTTTGTTTTTGGATGAGACCGTGTCGCAAACACCCTGGGGTGGGATGCGCCGACGCAACTACATGGTGATCTACCGCAAGCGGGTGTCCCAAAAGAAAACCCGGCGCACGGTGGAAGAGAGTGAACTGGACGCCTCGCTGGTCAACCTGAACGAGGTGCTGGAAAAGTTCACACATGCGCTCAAACCCTCCGGGGCGAGTCTGCGTCGTGTGAAGGGGAGCGAATTTCACGACTGGCTGCTGGATTTTTTCAACCCCACCACCGGATTGTTCGGCGGCGATCGCAAAGCCTTTTTGGCCGCGGCCCGAACCCAGGACGACGGATTGCCCTACGGCGATCAGTTCACCGAAAGCCTGTTTTATGATTACCCGCGCAGCGATGTTGAAAACGGCTGCTGGTGGTTTGGTGACTCGGCGCTTCGCTGCGTCTCGATTGATGGCATTCGCCGACGGCCCTTTGTCGGTCATGTGACCGGAGAGACCAAGCGCGGTGATGCGACCCATGCCTTGATGGACATGCTGCCCGAGGGCAGTGTGTTTGTCAGCACCGTGGTGGTTATTCCCCAAGACACGCTGGAGGGCCATATCGATGATATTGATGCGTCGGCGATAGGCGATAACAGCGAGTCGATCCAGGTGCGCAAGGACTGTGCAAGTGCGCGCGATATTCTGGGCAAACGCCACAAGATGTACCGCGCGCAACACGCCGTGTATTTGAGAGGCGAGTCGATCCGGGTCCTGGATGAGCGCACCAATGCGGTTCGTTCACGGCTGCTTAACTACGGCTTCCGCGCTATTGCACCGCGCGATGACTTCACGGCGCTGGATGCGGTGATTCGCAACTTGCCTATGGTCTATGACGCGGATCGGGACGCGCGGGAAGGGTGGCGCGGGGCACAGCTTACCGTGGTACAGCACATCGCCAATTTGTCGTGCCTGTTCGGCCGCAGTCGGGGTACGGGCAACCCGGGTGTGGCGATGTTCAATCGTGGCGGGGAGCCGTTGTACTTTGATCCGCTCAACAGTGCCGACCGCAAGAAGAATGCGCATATGCTGGTGCTGGGCCCGTCCGGGGCGGGTAAGTCCGCGACCCTGGTCAGCATGCTCGCGCATGTCATGGCCGTGCACCGCCCGCGACTGTTCATCATCGAGGCGGGCAACAGTTTTGGTCTGTTGGGGGATTGGTTCGCATCCAAAGGCCTCACGGTCACGCGGGTGTCACTCAAACCCGGTAGCGGTGTCTCGCTGTCCCCGTTTCAGGATGCGCACCTGGTACTGGATGAGCGACCGGTGTTTGATCCCGACACGGAAGACGACGACAGCCGCGACATCATGGGGGAAATGGAGATTGTGGCCCAACTGATGATCACCGGCGGCGAACCGCGAGAGGCGGCGCGGATGACGCGCTCTGATCGGCGCATGATCCGAGATGCCATTTTGTCAGCAGCGGCCAGTACCGCGAAGGTCGGCAGACCGACACTGACACAAGACGTGCGCGATGCGTTTTATGTGATGGCAAAGGGGGACGAGTACGAGTCGGATACGCGCAGGCGCTTGCGCGAGATGGGCGATGCCATCGGTCTGTTCTGTGACGGTTTTTCTGGTGAGCTGTTTAACAACGCCGGATCGGCCTGGGAGGAGGCGGATGTGACCATTATTGATCTCGCCACGTTTGCCCGCGAGGGCTATGAGGCCCATCTGGCCATTTCCGTGGTGAGCTGCCTGAACATGATCAACAACATTGCCGAGCGCGACCAGTTCGGTGCGCGGGAGATTGTGGTGACGATCGATGAGGCACACATTATTACCACCAACCCACTGCTGGCTCCTTTTTTGGTCAAGATTGTAAAGATGTGGCGGAAGTTGGGGGCCTGGCTGTGGAGTGCGACCCAGAACATGGAGGACTACCCGGACGCGGCCAAGAAAATGCTCAACATGGTGGAGTGGTGGCTCTGTTTGGTGATGCCCAAGGAAGAAGTGGAAGCGATCGCGCGTTTTCGGCGCGTGGATGAGGCGCAGCGCGACATGCTGCTCTCCGCCAGTAAGGCACCGGGACAGTACACCGAGGGTGTGGTGATGTCCGAATCGATGGAGAGCCTTTTTCGCAATGTTCCGCCCTCACTGATGTTGGCCCTGGCGCAAACTGAAAAACACGAAAAAGCCCACCGTAAAACCCTGATGACTCAGTACGGCATCACCGAAGTGGAAGCGGCGGAGCGGGTGGCTCACGAGATTGACGTGGCGCGAGGCATTAGCGATGTTTCTTAAGAACAGGTGCTGGGGAATCGTCCTGGCTGCCTTGCTGGGGCAGGCGTTTACCGCATTCGCGGACGAGTCGGTCTGGGTCTTCACCGCACATCAGTTACCGCCGCTGCAGCATACCGATAAAGCGGATCGCGTGTTTGTGCTCGATAACGTGGATAACGCACTCAAACGGCTGTCTTTTGCCAATCCGGGCAACGACGCGCTTGCGCAACAACGTGCGATGGCGGTGATTCAGTCTCCCAAAGGTCAGGCCATGATCGCCCGGATGCACGGGAGCGCCCAGGCAATCGCGGTGGCCTGGCAGCACGGTATTGATAAATTACCCGCCGTTCTGGTCGATGAGCGTTATGTGGTCTATGGCGTGTATAACGTGGAGTCTGCCCTGGCGCAGATCGCGAGGGTTC
This sequence comes from Halieaceae bacterium, assembly GCA_047633055.1. Classification (GTDB taxonomy): domain Bacteria; phylum Pseudomonadota; class Gammaproteobacteria; order Pseudomonadales; family Halieaceae; genus CALJFL01. The sequence continues at coordinate 32,425 of JBLIEI010000043.1, forward strand.
GCGATGCGCAGTAGTGTGAGCACGCTCTGTTTTTACCTGCTGATGTGGGGCGCTTTTACCGGACACATGGCTCAGGCCGACACGGCTACGATATCGAGTAGCGGAATTACCTCGGCGGGGTTTGATCTGGCCTGCCTGGATTACCAGGTGGTGGGCGGTTGCCTGTGGATGACTTGCACCGTTGTCAGCTGTGAGTTTGATTACTCGGTGCGTGTGAGTCACCGCATTCCGGAGGCGGTGGTGAACGCCTATCCCATATTGGGTAAAAGCCCCTGGCCTGCGTCACAAAGCGTCGTATCGCCGACGGCGTTTGCGCAGGAGGGTGGGGCCAGCGATGAGGGTGGCGCGACTAATCGGGAGCAGGCCTTAAAGTTTAAAAACACGGAAGTGTTTGGCAGCCCCAGCACGCTGGCGTATCACCTGCTGGGATCTACTGGCTCCTTCCCGGTGTGTAAACCACTGACGTGGCCCATGGTGCCGTATTACATCAGCACGCTAGACCCTAACTGGCGTGACCCGCTGGTAGAGACGCCCTGGACGTTGGCCAATTTACTGACCGGTGTTAGCGCGGGCAGCTCACGTTTTGCAGGCCTGTTTCCCCGCATCGGCTTTGTGAAACAAGGCCATGATTACAAGGCCTCTTTGGTGGGAGCCAAGCGCGCCGCACATTTTGTGCGCCAGGATTTTCAGCCCCATGTCTACACCCCACTCGATACCGGGTACACGTCCGAGCAAGGCCAGTGGCCCCCGGGTCAGGGGACGGATTACCTGTGGCAACAACTGGTGCCACAGGTGATGTCCTGCCGCGTGCTACCGGATATTAATGACGTTGCCAGCATTACCGATCCCTACAGCGGCCGGGTAAATAGTGTGAATGGAAACGCCTGGCAACTGTGGCGACCCTATTCGTGTTGCGAGTCCGAAGGGGCCGTTTTGATCTATAGCTTCTAAAGGAGCCTACGTGTGTCGATACTACATTCCCACCGCTTCATCCAGAGCCTGACCATGTTGGTGCTTATGGGCACTGCGCTGCAGAGCTTCGCGGTGGACGATGAATTTTACTATCGCCTGGGCGGCGGCGAGCCGGTGACACGGGCGGCGAGTAATCGTAATACGACGATCGAGATTGGCGGTTCTGTCGCCTGGAACACGGATCTTATGTGCGGCAATTTCGACATGAGTCTATCGGTGGACGAACAGCTAAAAGGCATTAAGGGTTCGTTTTCTGATCTGATGGGTAGCGTGATCAGTGCGGCGACCGGTGCCGTCGCTTCACTGCCTGCTCTGGTGATTCAAAAGGTAAACCCCGCCTTGTATGACTTGCTGCAAAACGGCGTTCTGCAGGCCTCTGAGGAGTTCCATCTGGCGCAGCTTTCCTGTGAGGATATGGTTGGCGTTATGGACGACGTGATCACCAATAGCGGCTGGGAGAACATCGCCAAAGGCGGTTACTGGGCCGGCGAATCCGCAGCAGGCAGTGAGTTATTGATCACCCGCTCCAGCGCCGAGTCTGCCGGCATCGATGCCGGGGTTGTTTGGGTGGAAGGTGCGACCAAGGGCGGGCGAGGGCAGCCGCCGATTGAGTTGGTGGGCGATACCGTCAAGGCCGGTTACAACCAGCTGCTCAAGCGCAATCCGGCCAACACGACCAGCATGGTCAGCAGCTGCGCCGATGCCCCGATTTGTGAGAACTGGGCTAGCCCACAGGCCATGGCCACCTGGGTGATCGATGTGGTTGGCGAGCAAAAAATCCGCACCTGCGAGGGCTGCGACAAGATCAGCACGAAATCCGGGATGGGGCTGACGCACCAGCTGGGTATTGAGCAGGCACAAATTGCAACCGACCTGGAGGCCCTGGTGCTCAGCAGTAGCGCGCCGACTATGGCACAGCTCAAAGCCGTATCCGGTGGTCCGGGCATGCTGATCAGTCGGCGCGTGATCGAGGCGCTGCGTGAGGAAAACCCGCATGAGCAAGACATGCTGATCAATCGTTTGGCGGCTGAAATGGCGCTGTCGCGCACTATGGAGCGCGCCATGATTGCCCGCCGAGCGCTGCTCTCCGGGATGAAAGAACCCAACATCGCCAACCTTAAAATTGCTCAGGATGACCTGGCCCCCTATGTGGCGGATCTGGAGAAAGATATCTCAAATATCCTGTTTGAGATCGAGGTCCGCGACCGGATAGCCAGCAACACAGCAGTGCAGCTTCTGATGCGCGACACCGTGCGCGGTAGGGTACCCATTGTCGAATCGCCACCGGCTGGAAACTTCGAGGACGGCGCGTCCGTAAATCCCTGATGAGAAAGCTACTGATTATCGTTGTGTCGTTTATTGGAATAACCGGGGTGGCCTGGCTGTTAGGCGCGGACCCCTTGGTGGTCGACAACTGGAGTGGGCACGTGAGTGAAGTGAATGGGGCGATTGGCCCCTGGCGAACCGGTTTGATAGCGGGTCGCTGGGGACTGTGGTGCGTGCTGTGGTGGCAGTGGGAGCGCGCTGGAAAACGCCTTTTTAACGGGGAGAGCGATCTACGCGTGCAGTGGCGAAAAATGCGCAATCGTATGATCGGCGGCATCGCAGCGGTAGAACTTCTTATTGTGTTCAGCAAGTTTACGGGGCGTTAAGTGTGGGTGTAGCCAGTTATTTTGAGTTTGTGACGACGCTCTTTTCCTGGATTTTGTATAAGGAAATTTGGGCTGTTCTGGTGGATACGGGCATTGTATTTATTCCGATCATTACCATGGTGGTGGGCAATATCATGAGCAGCCATCGCGGCGGCGATGACGAGGGTAGTGCAGCAATTCAGTCACTCAAGAAGATCGAAGCTGATTTTGTCGCGATACTCGGGGTGATCGTGTTTGCCGCGATCCCGGTCCTCGATGTACAGCTCAGCGACATGCAATACGTCAAACCTCCGCTGAGTTGTACTGCCGTCTCGGTGACGATCGATGGCACCGCCACCGATACGACATACGATCGTACACTGGCGACCATTGCGGGCCAGACGGGGGCCATCCCAATTTGGTGGGCGGCGCTGCACACGGTGAGTAAGTCTGTCACCGCGGCCTCCATTGCCAGTATTCCTTGTGCACCCGCGCTTGCATCGGTGGAGTACCGTTTGGCGGAAGACACCATCGCTGATCCAGGCTTACGCAAAGAGCTGGCGGAGTTTACGGATGACTGTTACCGGAAATCCAAATCCCGCCTGATGCGAACGGACACCAGTACGCTGACGCCTGTCCAACTGGAAGACAGTAACTGGCTGGGATCCGAGTACTTCCTGACGACACCGGATTTTTATAACCGTTACTACGCCCAGTCGCCGCAAGCGCTGTTTCCCTTTAACGCAACCCGTGACGCGGGGTATGACAGCGATGCGTTGGCCGGGGGCCATCCGGTGTGTACGCAGTGGTGGAGCGATGCGTCGAAAGGGGTGCGTCGTAAAGTGCTGGATTCTCTCGACCCGGCATTAATGGATGACATGGTGTACAACGCCAATAACCTGATTACCGCTTCAACGGATACGGCGTTGTCCGTGACTGAACGGGAAGATGTTCTCCTGCGCAAATACCTGGCAGTAACCCGGGCCAGTGAAAGTCTTGCGGTCAATTTGCCGATGTCGACGGGCTACCGGGTCAGTGCGGGTGAGAAGTCACGGAACTCAATTGATAGCGGGAATTTGGGAGAGTCGCTGATTGGCACAGCGTCACTCGGTCTCAACTTTATACAGGATGTGGGAAGAACGGCGATGGTGGCTGCAGGTGCTGCCATTAAAGCTCCTGAGGCTATTGGCGAGGGTTACATGATCCGGCAGGGGATCAGTATGTTCCAGGCGCTGATCTTAATGATTATGATCATCGTGCTGCCATTCCTGTTGATCTTCAGTCAGTACCGGCTATCCACACTGATGACGCTTTCCATTATTTACTTTGGCCTGCACTTTATGTCCTTCCTGTGGGCCATCGCGTTTTGGATGGATAATCATTTGATGGCTTTGATGACGGAAGGCAGTCGATACGGAATTTTTGAGCCCGTCGCTAATCCAGTGCAGAGCGGCATTATTTTGTGGATCGGTCGGTTCCTGTATCTGATCTTTCCGATGATGTTTTTAACAGGACTGGGATGGGCAGGAATTAGAACGGGAGATTTGGCAAGTCAGGCAAATACGTTCGGGGGAAGGCTTGGACAGCCGGGAGCAGCAGGTGGAGCGGCAGCGAAAACAGCCGTTACAAAAGGTAAAGCATGAGCTTACCAAGAATCCCAACCGTAGTGCTCGGCCTCATCTTGTCCGACGATGTGATCGCTGGAAGTCGCAGCATCAGAGGTGCTCTCCTCAGTTTTGGGGCCTTCATTCTGAAAGATGAACAGAAGAATGGAACCAAAGGTCGCACACAACACTCCTGCGCCGCGAAGCAGCAGTTTAAGTACGTCGAGCAGGCCTCGGCCAGCTCGGGCAATCCATCGTTTTTGGGTCATAGTCCTGCCCTCGTTTCGAGCTATTCACCTTTAATAATAGCACGAACGACGGTGGGGCGCTGGCCAACAATCACTCATGGCCTCAGTGTGCTAGCGAAAAACAACACTGAACTGCGTGATGTCTTTTTGCAGACACGATTGAGCGGAAATGATCAGAAACAGGCTTTGGGTTCACGGAGGAGTACTGGTAGTGTAAAAGCGCTGGGCGAGTCTGTGCATAAACTGCCAGCCTCCATAGACAGGAGAGATCGATGCATACGACAACACTAATGCTGGATTTAAGGGACGACGAAATTAGCGCCTTACTCACATTGTGTCAGCGTGGCAATCGCTGTTGTTTGGCCCAGCTTTGCGAATCAGAAAAACAGGCGGCTGCCCTGGGTTCAGCGCTGGATGAAATCACCTGGCAACTGGCGAGCTCAGGTCATGAAGCCGCAATAGAGACACTGTCTGCATTGAATGTGGGATAGCTAATACAAGGACGTTGAATTACTGCAAAGGAGAGTAACGATGTTGATACTCAGTAGAAAACTCGGGGAGAGCCTGATAGTGGGTGATGATGTGGTCGTCACCGTATTGGGCATCAAGGGTAACCAGGTCCAATTGGGCGTCAACGCGCCCCGAGACAAAACAGTTCATCGCGAAGAGATTTTCAATAAGGTAAAAGCAGAGCGTTTTCGGCCCCCGAAACGACGAGGTATCGATGCGCGTTTTCATCGCTGAAAAACCCAGTGTCGGCCGCGCAATCGCAGCCGTGTTACCCGGGCCTCAGCAACGGCACAAGACGTATATCCAGTCCGGAGAAGCGAATGTGGTGGTTTGGTGTGCCGGCCATATCCTGTCGCCTTTTATGCCAGAGGATTATGATCCGCGCTATAAGCGCTGGGAGGCAGAGGATCTGCCGATCATCCCTTCGGACTGGAAACTGAAGGTCACGGCTCGAACGAAGGACCTGTATCAGACCATTGGCAAATTCGCCCGCCAAGCCACGCTGATTGTCCATGCTGGCGACCCCGATAGGGAAGGGCAACTGCTCGTGGATGAAGTTCTGGAGAAACTTGGGATTAGTGTTCCGGTGAAGCGCTTGTTGATCAGTGACCTCAACGCCGTCGCGGTAAAGCGTGCGATGGGCAAATTGGAAGACAACACATCTTACTCGGGGCTGCGCGATGCTGCGCTGGGACGTAGCCGAGCTGACTGGTTGTATGGCCTGAATTTGACGCGGCTTTATACCGTAAAGGGTCGGGCAAGCGGCCATTCGGGTGTGTTGAGCGTGGGCCGTGTACAGACCCCGGTGCTGGGGTTGGTGGTCCGCCGGGATCGGGAAATCGAAGCCTTTGTCAGCAATCCGTTCTATGAGCTGACCGCTGAGCTGGCAGCCGAGAAGGGCACGTTCACCGCAAAATGGGTTCCGACAGAGCGACATGCATCGGCCAGGGATGAGGAAGGGCGGATCATCGACCGTTCTGCGGTCGAGCAATTGGCGCAGTCTATCCAGGGGCAGTGCGGATCCATTGCCAGCGTCAAGGCGCAGCATAAACGTGAGCCACCGCCACTTCCATTCTCACTACCTGAACTACAAAAAATTGCCAGCAAGGGTCGGGGACTGTCCCCCAAGAAGACCCTGGCCGTGGCCCAGTCCTTGTATGAAAAACACCAGGTACTGACCTATCCCCGGTCCGATTGCTCCTATCTGCCCCTCGAGCATTGGGGGGAGGGTGGTGTCGTGCGTGATGCGATCGTGCAGTCGATAGGTAACCCGCACGCGCTCTATCCAATGACCGAGGAGGTCAACCTGATCCATCGTGGTCGGTGCTGGAATGATGACAAGGTCACGGCACACCATGCCATTATTCCCACGTCCAAGTGGGTACCGCTGGACAAACTGTCCGCTGATGAGCGCTGGATCTATGAAGTTGTCGCGCACCGTTACCTGTTGCAGTTCTGCGTTGACAGGGAATACGATCAGACCGACGTGGTTGCCCATCTCGAAACCAATGTAGGCTTCGAGATATTCAAGGCTCGGGGTCGGGTAGACATGGAGCTTGGCTGGCGACAGTACGGCGATCTTCTTATAAAGAAGACCAGCGTGAGAGAAGATAAGACAGCGAATAAGGAGGCAGTAACTCCATTGCCGTCGCTGCGACAAGGTGAGTCTATTCAATGTGAAAGCGCCCAGGTACACGACAAACAGACAACGCCGCCGAAGCATTTTACTGAGGCGACGTTACTGGATGCGATGACCAGTATTGCTCGGTATGTACGCGACCCCGAGATCAAGAAGATCCTGAGAGAAACTGATGGTTTGGGTACGCCGGCAACGCAGGCGGGCATCATCGATATCCTGTTCAAGCGAGACTACCTGGAAAAGCAGCGCAAGTTGGTAATCTCCACCGCTCTGGGGCGGGAGATGGTCGACACCCTGCCTGAGGCCATTACCCTGCCAGACATGACCGCTCATTGGGAGATGCAGCTAGCCCGGATCGCGGAGAACAAGGCCGACCTGAACCCATTCGTTTCCGGCGTCATCGACGAAGTGATAGATATCACAGCCAGTGCCAAAGGCCAGGGAGATCTCAAATTTTCTCAGTCCACCAGCACAGCAAAGACAACGCCAAAGAAGAAGCAGGCCAGTCAGACCTACCCCTGTCCAGGCGAGGCGTGTGACGGCCGGCTGCGACGGATCAAGGGTAAGAAGGGTTTCTTTTGGGGATGTACAAACTACGGTGATGGGTGTCGGGAAACACGGCCAGACTCTCGAGGTAAGCCCGGCAAGACCAAAGCGAAGAGTCCGACGGCCAAAACATCGAAACAACAGGTAACAGCGGTTGGGGACACTTGTCCCGACTGCAAGAAAGGGAAGATCCAGCTTCGATCATTGAAGTCTGGAAAGAATGCGGGAAAGCCGTTTCAAGGGTGCTCGACATTTCCGAAATGCCGTTATTTCGCGTGGCCGCTTGAAAAAAGCAGTGCGTCGACCTTAACATGACCCTGCTAACGCTGGGGTCAGTAATGAAGATGCTACCAGAGTTTTTGTCGATGCCGAGCTTATTAGGAGTAATTCATAGCTATGGAAATAGTAATGAATATTTAGAATATCCTAGGGTTGCGTTGGGCGGTCGATAGAGTGTTGAACATTGTTTCGTAATTTGCTCCACGACCTGTAAAAATAGTACGGAGTACTGACAAAAGTCATGCGCGGCAGGTGTCTGGTACATTCGATCAAGCGAGTGTTAATGATGGCCCATATGGGGCCATTTCTGGATCGGCCTAAAGGAACCACCAGCCACACCAGAGCCAGCTGCAGTAAGCCAAAATCTGTAACCATGGTGGTGAAGGTGTGCAACATATAACCAGCGCTCTGTGGGCTTACTCTTCAGAACCAGGGAACTTTTGCGCTTAAAGACATCTAATTACCTGTAATTATGCACCATAGCACTCACTTTGAGTGCGGTTGAGGTATAATTGCATTTCACTACGGGGGCGATTCGGATTCGACGCCGGTTGCGAA
>JBLIEI010000044.1:0-38429 GCA_047633055.1 Halieaceae bacterium
GACCACCTGATTGACTGCCTCTTGCTTGAATTCATCCGAGTAACGGATTCCTTTGCCCATGATTCACCTCTCATCACTTTCTATGATTTTAACTTAAGAAAGTGTCGGGTAAACTCAGGCCGTATCAGATTACAAGAATTACAACCCCCACAAGGAGCATCGTCCCGGCCCAACGCTATATTTCTTCGATGAGCTGATGTTGCGGTTCATCGAAGAACGTAATCCAGGTATTGCCCATATGAATTGTATGAAACATTTATATCGGTTTTTTTCAGGTTATTGCCTGAATGATCTGGAACCCGATACCGGGTATTCAACATTGGATGCAAATGCTATTACTGCCTATAAATCCAATCGAGGCTCAACGGTTTGCCGAGGAAGAACAATTTCATCGGCAACTATTCGTCGAGAACTGGCGACATTAAGTAGCGCTATCAATCATGCACGCTATGAATGGAATTGGAATATTCCAAATGTTGTTCAGGGACGGCGGCCCAAAGCGGGCAAACCTCGCATTATTTGGGCGACACCCGAAGAAGCTGCAAGGCTTCTGAAGGCTGCAAGGGCAAATCGTCAAGCGCCACATTTGGTTGATTTTGTGGAGCTTGGATTGAATACCGGTATGCGCAAAATGGAAATGTTAGGGTGTGAGCTAGACCGTATTGATCTGAGGAATGAGGTAATCCACCTCGATCCGGGAAATCAGAAGAACGCCCAATACGGCACTATTCCACTCAACGGCACAGCACAAAAGGTCATTCAGCGGCGGCTTTTGTTTATAAAAGAGCACTGCCCGAATACACCTTGGCTGTTTCCATTACTTGGGCGTGGAGAAATAGGAGAAAGGCATATTAACGATGTGAAAACCGCTTTTCGGAAAACGTGTCTGCAAGCCGGCACGCCGCACCTGTTTCCCCATGCACTGCGCCACACCTTTTGTAGCTGGTTACTACAGGCGGGTGTGTCAATCTACCTGGTGAAGGATTGCATGCGACATGCGTCAATTACCCAAACCGAGGAGTATGGGCATCTGGTGCCACGCAACCGACGCGACTCCGTGTCAAAACTCGATGGGGTTTTGTCACGTATTTGTCACGCGGAGGTTGTAACACCGGTAAGTGCCATTGAAGAAATAAGGAATTTCTCTTACTAATCAATGGGTTAAATGGTGGAGCTAAGCGGGATCGAACCGCTGACCTCAACACTGCCAGAGTCGCCACCCCTCCCCGCTCATCAAGCCTGATTAGGCGCTATAGAGAACTATAAATCACCAAAATACTCTCATATTATAGCGTTTAAACGCTGCCGATACTGGCATTAAGTTGTTGCAAGGTGCTATAGAGGTCTATTAGAATCCACTCCAGCCCAGACCTAATGTCACCTATTTGTCACCTAGTTGTCACCCAGTCGGGGCGCCAGAAATGACGAGGCCCCGTTGCGCTAACAACAGGGCCTCTTGCTGAAACACATTGATAACCGCGCACCGGAGACGACATGAAACAGCGTACACAGTCTATCAAAACTGACGTCCAACTTGAAAGCTTAAAACTGCCCCCCGGCAAGACCCGGATCGAGGTGGCTGACGCCCTATGCCCGGGACTTAGAATCCGGGTCGGCGCCCGAGCCAAGACCTTTGTCTGGTACGTCCATACCGATGACGGCAAGCGGAAGGTCTACACGCTGGGCAAGACACCGCACATGTCGCTCGCCCAAGCCCGCCAAGAACTGCGCCGGCTCAGAGACGCCAAGTCCGACACAGGGTCCGCGCCGGAAGACCTGACTATTGAGGATATTGTTGTCGAGTACCTCGGCCTGTCACAGCCACTACGTGATTACGACACGATAGACGATGCCATTGCGGAGGTGGTCAAAAGCGGCCACTTAGAAACCCGTGGTGGTGACGTCCTGAGAGCTCCTGAGAAGCCCGCACGGACACTGCTGAAAGATGTGGTGCCTCGCATAGGCAAGGTCCGCGCTCGGCAACTGAGGGCTGGCCACGTCAGCCGGATGGTGGCCGATGTAAAAACACGCGGCAAAGAACCCGGGAGGCTTGCACTCCTATACACTCGGACCGTCTGCGGATACGCGATTGGCCAGAGCTATATGGAGGACAACCCCGCCGCCGGCATCGTGCCTTCAGACCTGAAGGTCGCCCGGGGGAAGAAAGACAGGCGGACCAGAATACCGATGCGGGGCGAGGTGGCTGACCTGATCGAGCTCCTGACTGACAAGGACAGATGCCCTCTCGACTTCCGCACGTCCTGTGCAATTCGGACCCTGCTGTTCTTCGGTATCCGCACCGGGGAGACTGTCGGTGCCCGATGGGGGGAAGTCTCGTTCCCCCGCCGCACATGGACCGTGCCGGGAGAAAGGCGCAAGAACGGCACGGCTATCACTTACCCGATACCAGAGCCGGCGCTGCGAATGTTGCAGGAACTTTATCGGGTGACCGGTGGGTCTGGCAGTAACGAGATATTCGGGATAGACCGGCGCGCACTGGGTCGGGCCATGACGCGACTGCAACAACCGCGAGGAGCCACCAAGACGCCTTTGTGGAATACCAACGGCGAACAGATAAACCCGCATGACTTCCGGCGCTTGTTTCGGTCAACGGCGCAGACAAAGAACCTCGCGGCCAAAGACGTGATCAGGTTTCAGATGGGGCATTCCATCGCCAGCGACTCTCAGGATGAGACCTACGATGTCGGCACCCTGATCACTGAGCGGACCGCCCTCCTCGATGCGTGGGCAAACTGCATCACCAACCCCCGCGTTGAACTGCTCGATGATGAGGCAATCAGGACCGGTGTGATGATGGACGCGGAGGAGAATATCGCCGATATAGCGTAGGTTTAAACAACACCAACGTGCTGAGTGTGGCGTAATAGCCCTGCGCTGACGGTCTCCTTGTTCCGTTGTCCTGCCGCCTAGCCCCAGCGGTTTGCAATTGGGGCTATTTAGCCTGTTGATGCCTGCTTTCGCCTAGGAGCTGACCCTTGGCATATAATGGCTCGAAGCCCTCTATCGGGGCAACGCGAGCTTTGAGTGATCTGTGAGCTCGGGCATTTTTTGAGAGGTTTAAACCGATGATGTGCGACGAAGATCAAGCAGTAGAAGTCACTGATCCAACCGAGGCCGAGCCAGCGGCGTTGGCTGAAACCACGGTCGCAATAAGGATCGTGGAGCCGATCCCGACTGCTCGGGAGGGGTTCGACTGGGATCTGAGCATTACTGGTATCTCGATACTCGTCGCTCTGGTTGCTGTTGGCTTGGCTTACCAGTCAAACCGCATCGCAGGGAAAGCCGACGCCCGAGCCGAAAAAGCTGATAACCGAGCCGAAAAGGCTGAACATAACGCCCATCGAAAGAATGTCGCGCAAGTAGCAGGAGAGATTCGAGGAAAGGCAACAATACTTCGAAGTATGACCGGCCCACTCATGGCCGAAGTCAGCCAATTGAATACGGACGGCTGGCTCGACGATGACGCAACAGAAAATTTCTTTTCTCGTTTCCAGCATCTGCGTGATACGGTTCAAAGCTTTTGCGAGGCTGTAGAATTCACCAGCTCCGAAGCGATGGACGATGCCGACCTCGCTCTACTCACGAGCTTCTTGGGTTCGTGTGATGAAGCTATTACTGGAGCCGATATGTTCGCCGAGCAGTTCAGGAAAAGAGCAAATGACTCTAAAATGAGAAAGGCTCACGGCAAATCGGTTTAATCAGCCAATGATTCGGCCGGCGATGTCCGCTTTCGCCTACGAGCGGTCTTTTCATTTAGGATAGGCTCATAGCCCACAACTCATGTATGTAACAAAAAGACATCTTCTGATATGAGCAAAAAGCCGAACTCATGGGATAGGCTAAGCATTCTGTCGGATGCTAAAAAATATACATCTTTAACGACATGGAATAAGAAGTCAGTTGGAGCTGTTCAGGCCGCCAAACGGCTCGGTATTTATGACGAAGCAACAGAGCATATGCCACGTAAACAGAAGAGCTGGCCAAAGAAATTAGTATTAGCTGAAGCGAAAAAGTACTCAACACGATCTGAGTGGGCGAAGAATTCCTCTGGTAGTCTCGATGCTGCTAGGAGGCTAAATTGCTTGGACGAGGCTACTCGCCACATGAAAGTTCTTAGACGAGTTCGGTCCGAAGATGAGCTATTCTCCGACGCAAGAAAATACCGCACTAGAAGTGCATGGCAGAAAAATAGTGGCTCTGCATATAACAAAGCACGACTGAAAGGTATTTTGGATCAATGTTGCGCACACATGGAGGCGCCAACATATCCAAATGGGTATTGGACGAAAGAAAGATTACACGAGTCAGCTTTGAAATATGAAACAAAGCGAGACTGGCGAGCAGGCGAATACAAAGCCTATACGTCTGCACATCAAAAGGGTTTGGCTGACGAGCTAACCTCTCACATGGCTCCGATGCGTACCATGTGGTCTAAAGAGATGGTACTTGCAGACGCTAGAAAATACCGTACACGCAAAGAATGGCGCTCAGCCAGCCCGCGCGCTCAGGGCGCTAGTCTCAAAAACGATTGGTACGATGATGCGACTACCCATATGACCCGACTGGGTAGTCGTCACTGGAGATGCATTTACCTTATCACTGTACGAGGAACCAAATTGGCCTATGTTGGGCTGTCTTATAATGTTGAAAAGAGATTTTCTCAGCATTTGAGAACAAAACGTTTTTTGAAAATTGCTGAAAAATATGGTCTAGATTCCATTTCTGTGAAAACTTTAACTGACTTCTTACCTGTCAATGAAGCTGCTGATATGGAGAGACAGCTTATTGATGAGTATGAAAAAAAGGGCTATCAACTGTTGAATGCTGCTACTGGCGGGGGGACTGGCGGCAATGACATCCGCTGGACTAAAAAACGTACTCTAGGTGAAGCTCAAAAATATACGTCCAAAATACAGTGGAGGCAAGAAAGCAAAAATTCATACGATGCTGCTTATTTAAAGGGCTGGTTGGATGAAATTTCCGCTCATATGGATAGTGCTAGAGGATATTTTACAAAGAACGAAATCATCGATGATGCTCGTAGATACAAAACCAAGTCCGATTGGAAAAGGCACAGTCCGAGGCATAGTCGTCAGGCAAAAGAAAAGTGCTGGTTTGAGGAAGCTACATCTCATATGGTGCGGCCAAAGCGTAAATTAAAATGGACTAAAGAAGCGCTAATTGCTGATGCGCATAAATATAAAACCAAAAAGGAATGGTCAGCCAACAGTCGTGCAGCCTATTCGACAGCTCATAGAGCGGGATGCTTCAAAGAAGCGACTGCACACATGCCAGATAAAATTATTTCAAATCAGTATCTAAAGGATAAATAATCTTAAGGGTCCGCACCGTAGTAGTAGGCCAGCAGTTATGGAACGAAACGGCGGCTATGAAGTGAAAGCGGACTTTACCCCTCCAGAGCCAAATCAGTCCGTCTAACGTCCGCTTTCGCCTAGAAGCGGTCTCGGGTTACACTCATTCGAAACGTGTGTTTTGGGGTTGGGTGGAACACCAGTAGTTGGGTTCAAATCTCTCCCACATCGCCATTACTAGTCCCCAGTATATTGATTATCTTGGGGTTTTTTATTTGGCGAGTAGTCTGCCCATACATCAGCCCATACCATCCGATTCAGAGGTTCATCACGTGGCAAGTGACAAAACTATCGCATGGGTAATGCGCCTCAAGCCGGGGTGCGATGAAAAACTTCCGGAACTCACGAAGGGGTCGCACGTATACGTGATCAAGCGAGACGATGGTTTCTACCTTTATCTACCCTTTGACGAAGCCGGTGAGTCATATGAAAAAGTCACCGACGTAGCGCAGGAATGGATTCCACTACTCAACGGAGCCTACGTCTCAACCGAAGACTTTTCCGGCCCGATGGAACTCGACAGTTTCAACGTCAGCGGGATAGATGCCGAAGGCAATTTGACCGATAGAATCGTGAACGCAGGAACCGCCCATCTACGGATTAGAGGCGGAACGTTCACCATGCAAGCTGAGGTATGGCGGAACGGTGAGTTGGTCATAGATGAAGAGACGGAGCAACAAGAGCTGATCGGCGCAATGGCGACCCTGCTTGAAAAGGTCAAGGATTCAGACCATAAGAAGCAGGCTCTGATCATCATCGGGACAAAGCCCCCAACATGGACTCAGCTTTTCGTCGCTTTTGAACTCGTTGAAGACGATGTCGGCGGCAGCATGTTTGATATGGGGTGGATTTCGAAAGATGACGCCAACCTATTTGGCTGGACCCTAAACAATCACGAAACTCTTGGTATTGATGGTCGCCACGGTCCCAAGAAGGGCTACAAGCCACCGCCCAAACCCATGACGCATGAAGAAGCAGTTCGCCTAATCAAGAAGCTGATCTTAGCTTGGATAAACCACTCGGGCTAGTCTTCGGCCCAGTTCACCAGCTTCCACGCTTGGTCCGGCGGACAGGGGTCCTATTATTTAGCTGGGGCGCTCGTAAACCGCCACGGCATTCTTCATTCATCTGAGCGATCAGTCGTACACTCGCGGGACAGCGCAACACCCTCGCCACTGTCGCACCTGTGACTATCGCTGGACGGCGATGCTTCATCCCGCGACCACTTTGAAATCGTGGTCCAGCACCAGAGGTGACGGTTTGGTCAGTGGCGATAGCTCAATACTCTGCCAATGCAATGTTAGCAGCTTGGTGCGCGTGTCCGCTGGCGCAGCAAAGAACGTCACCTGTGCGCTCGACCCTCCCGACTGACAGACAATGCAGTCTTGGCGCCGCCAGCGCGACCATCTCGGGTCAGGTCCATTCTCGCGTATCTCAGCCCTGACCCACATCAATAGTTCGCCGGGGTTCTCCTGAACCCAGCGAAGTAAACGTGTCTGACTCTTGTTTAAACTAGCCATGTCATAAGGCGGCTTAGGTGGTGGCGGCCAGACCAGTTTCAAATGGCTCTGTGGTGTGTCGCCTTTCACTTTCAGGGTCCCCGTTGTTCTGCGAGCCAGTAGGCAAACGCACGGTCATTCTTTTGGGGCTCGGTGAATCCAGCGGCACCATAAAAATCGTGCCAACCAGCCGGTGGTATGTCGTTAGCCTCGGCGAAAGCGGCGCGCATGTCGGTCAGCGCCCCGGTGAATCCTTGGTCACGGAGTGCGTCATACATCAGATCATTCAGCTGGGCCATTAGCCCTGCGCCTGTTGTTTGGTGGCTGCGACAGCCGCAGCGACAGCCGCTTCGGCGATCGCTATCGGGTCGGCATATGTCTCGACCGGTTTCAAATACTCTCCATCAGCCTTCGGTTTAAATTCCTCTGCCGGCGCCTCGCCCCGGGCAAGCGACAACAACCTGTCGCGCTCAGTGGTCAATACCGCAACCGCCGCAGCGTCAGTGCTGTGGTCAGCGTTTAGGATTCGCTGGTTGAGCTCGTCAGCCTGACCACGCAATGTCGCTGTGGCCTCGGCCTGTACCGCCATCGGTGTCGCTGGATAATCCGTCAGCTTCTGCTCCGCAACCTCAAGGGCCTTGGCCAAGTTCTTCGACTCAGGGTTCGCCATCAACTCCGACTTCGCCGCCGCTACCGTGTCCGCCAACTCGTTGCGCCCTAACTGCCACAACAGCATCGGTGAGCTGGCAGCAACCTGCTCAACAGTCGCCGGCGCCGGTTCGCTGGCCACGATTAAACTATTTATCAAGCCCAACTCCGCGACAAGCACGTCCTGTGGCAACGAGTCTGCCGTGGGGGAGCTCAACGCGTTCTGCAACTGACGCGCTTCTCGGCGTAGCTCTATCGTGGAAAGTCCACGCCCGTTTAAACGCTCGCGTACGAAATTTATATGCTGTTCCAGTTCATGGGGTTGGGTCATGTCGAGGCATCCTCTAAAGCGATTATGATTTTGGCGCGCCGATCAAGCAGGTCCTGTTCAAGATCAAACTGACCCTGCAACTCGTCCGACAGCACCGGTGCAGCATCAAACTCACCAAAGTCGAGCAAGGCGCGACTCGTAGCCTCACGCTGTCGTGCGCCGATCTGGTCCTGACGATCAACGCAAATGTCCAGAACAGCACGGGTCTCTCCCAACATCCGGATCAGATGCAACAGTCGTGCAGTTCGAGTTGTAGTCGCGCTGGCGATACTGGAAATCTTCTGAGTGTTTGTTGTCATGGTCGTAGAATAACGCCCATGTCGGGGGCTTACCGGGACAGTTTCTGTCCCGATTTTCTTACACGGGCCGCCGTCTTTCTCACCGACTCGGGCTCCATCGAATATCGATTAGCCAACCGCTCATCTGCACGGCCGGCGCGCATGCCGCTCGATATCATCCGCGCTCGCTCTTGGGCGATGGTGGCGTGGCGTTCGGCTGTCCGGTGTTGATGCGGCGTGGAGTGCTCGAGCACAGCACAAGCCAACGCACTCGCCGTGGCTTGATCGCTCGGGTTCGCTTTAACTTTGTGGGCCAATGTCAGCAGCGCAGGGTTCAAGAGTGACCCTCGTAGGCGCGGGTTGTTTTGAATTTACGGCGCTCACCCGTGCGTGGTCCGCGTGTGTCCCGGTCATAGCTGACTGAGCCCCCGCTCAAAGCTTGGTCGATGTGCTCATCAAGGAACCGCTGATAGTCACCATCGATAGGGCGCTCCCGGCCGTCAGCTTGCTCGACCGCGTGGGGCGTGAACCTGTTGCGGCTCATAACAGCGGCACCTGCGAAAACCGTCCCGAGTGCCGTCCGGTGCCGGTCCAGACGCTGAACGCCTTGCAGCTGGCCCCGGTCGCCTTGCAGTACAAGTGCATGTAACACCGGTCACATGGGCGGGGGTCGTCAATCTTGGCGGGGCGGCCCTTGCGTTGAAAAGCATGAGTGTCAGGGTCGGTCTCGAGCCCGTGATCAAATGTCGAAGGGTAAATGTCGGAAGCGATGCTGAAAGTGTCTACAAGCATGGACCCATTTTACCCCCGGCGAACGAGGGAACAAAGAACTAAAACACGCGCAAACCCCTTTATTTACAGTGTTTAATAGCTTGTTAGGTTTCCTGTGGACAAAAAGTCGATTGTTCAGATTGGGCGCGGTGTGCTGGGTCGGACTGGAAGAGAAGAATGCCGGGGGTCGGAAACCCGACCGTACCCCCCTCGACTTTCAATTCAGACGAAAAAATCGTGGAGCTCAGAAAAAAAACAAGCCGGCCAGTCTTTTCACACAAGAAATAGCCACAACAAAGCTGTTGGACACCCTGTATAGAGTTGTTGTTGACGCTTATGTGGTGGAGTGAAATGGCTGGAGCCCGCGTGGTTACTGGGTTTGCGGGCTTTGGGTGGATCAGCCCCGGGTTGAGTGCTCGGGCTGGGGTTAGCTGGTGCTGAGTTTAAACCTATGCCCATAGACTCGAACGTCCATCACCGCCGGCAGGTTAGACGTTATCGAAGCCTAGTGTTTACACGGCCTGTAGCGTGGGTATTGTGTCCCGTGTCGCGCTCGGGATTTCGACAGCGTGGCCTCAGAGCGTTTAAAGGTTTAAACACCCAGCTATCCCAGCCGATCGGGTGGGCAAGTATTCCGTGTGCAATGTCACCTAGTTACGTCACCTACTGTGCCGCCGGGGTGGTCTAGCAGTACGCAGAGCCTTTGTTTACAGGGGTCTCAGGCGGTGGCCCGTGTGGTGACACGGACACCTCCGATGTCGGGGTCAGCAGATCAGGCCGCAGGTTCAAACTTTGGCGGGGCCAACTCCCGATCTGTGTGCATACCGTCCCGGGTCCAGAACGACTCGATATTATCCAGCGGCGCGGTCACCTTGGCATAGACAACCGTGCCGTCCGGTTGGATGTCGTTGAACCCGCATGTAAACGTGCTGCTCACTTCATCGATGTAGATGGTGTAGTCGTCACTAAAGCGCGATATGTAAACATTGAGGTCCGCAGGTACAGCAGTGCTGGCTATTTTCTTCAGATGCGATGCCCAGTGGTCCGCACGGTCGGCAAGACTCACGCCGGCCGTGGTGTTAGTCACAACAACCTCCGGGGCCCATGACACGTGCATGTCCGACTTCATGGCCAGACGGTTTTCCAAATCGTCAATTTTCTTTAACAACTGCCGCTCGGACATTGAAACCATACCGCCCACTGCCCGGGTGGCAGAGTCTGGCGTGTGCTTATTTTCGCTTTCGCTGTTAGTGGAACTCTGATCCATCGCGCCAATCCTCGTTTAAATCCGTGGGGGTTTTGTTGGGGGTGATATCTACAACGTTCGACTGGGTAGGCTGCGCCTCGTTCTCCAGAACTGGCCGCTGGTTCGGAGTATTTAAACCCACACCTTGAGAAATACTGCCCGCAAGGTGTTCAAGTTCCGCGACCCGGGTGCTCAAAGCATCTAGTAACGCCGTATCGGAAACGCTTTTGACCGATGCCAAAATTGATTGCCCGACATCAGCAGGAAGCTGTCCGGCGGCGATCGCTTTCAGGACATCATGCGCAGCCTCTGAAGCTGTCGATCCAGACATATCGAACTCGACCGGGGCATACGTGGCCTTGTTCGTAGGCAAGAGCTTTTCGGCAATGAACCGCCGGTCCTGAGCATCACCCGCGAGGGCTGAATCAAGGAGACCCCGCAGCACTGCATCAAGCTCCTCCTCGGTCGCGTTGCTTTTCAGTATCGTCCGGGTGTTCTTTCGCTTTTTAACTGAAGCACCACCGGGGAGAAAACGCCCATCGTTGGCGCGAGGAACAAACTCATCGCTCGAGGGATGTAGTCCCGGCTTGGGTGGTTTTTGGGGCTTCCGAACTTTTACAGGCTCGGGGGTTTCAACAGAATTAGTGCCAGGATTCTCAACAGTATTCCTGAGCTTTTTCTTTTTCTTCTTTTTCTTTTTGAGCTTGGCTCGTTTTATAAGTCCGGCTTCATCGACATAAAGTTCGCCGACTTTTTTTACCTTGGTGCGCGAGGTATTTTTGGTCATGTTCTCAATCTTCAATAATACATGAGGGAAATTTTACCCCTATAAAACAAGCATCACCAGCGTAAAGACCTCAGTAGCGCTAACGAGACGCCCCCACCGGCTTCTCCGGGTTTACCGGCTTTCGGATTGCTTATAAATCAAAAAGCTAAAGCTTTTAAAAAAATCAGAGGTTTTTGATCCTTTATACCTTTTCAAACCCGGTAAACCCGGAGAACCCGGAACACACCTCGTCGATGCAGCTGGGAAGAACCACGGAGAACTAACGGAAACCATGCACAGCTTTGTTGTTGTCGATTTTGTTAATATACTTGTATACAAGCATATAAAGAGATACTTATTGTTTTTACGGCTTGTGCCGGTGTACTATGTGCTCATCAGCGCTACTGGTGCTGGTACGACTAAAACCCCTCAGGCAAGTGGGAGGTTTTGGTCGCCAAAGTAGAGGACTTAATGTCACGCGATTATTTAATTTGGTCGGGTTGCTGTTGCTATGCGCGAACCTCCCGCCTCTATTTTGGAGCATTAAAATGTCAGGTAAAATTTTCCTTGAAGGGCGTCTCTACGCCAACCAAGAGTTGGTCGGCATCCTCAATCACTGCCGTGCGCAGATCGCAAAAGACCGCATCGCTGGCCGGCTACCCTCGGGCCATAAGCGTGGCCGCCGTCTTACTTTCACCCCGGAAGACTTGCTGAAGATGGTCGAGTACTACGGTGGCGCCGCCGCTGCGGCTCAGGTCGAGTTCATCCCCCCGGCCGGCACCAAGTCAAATCTGAAAGCATCCTAAAGCGCACCGGAGGCATCCCATGAATAACGAGAATAGATTTTCGGGGTCGCGCCTGTCTGCGCCCTACCCACCCCCATGTTTTTTGGTCGGAGGTGGCTTGTGATGGTGAGGCATGATTATTTGACGGTGCTACGCACGGTTGACGGTAGTGCTGCGAACAAACGGCTATCTGTGAAGGACGGCGCGCTTGTGAAGGAGGCTGCGGCGAACCTGAGCGAGTACATCGCGCAGACGCGTTATGTTGGTGATCAGGCCGACATGCTGGCGTTGTTGCGTGAGGTCGCCGGTCGTACTGATATGTGTATTACTTCGGGTTACTTCCCGGACGCGCCGGACGGTGAGTTTCGTATCGTCTCGCAGAAGCGTTTAAAGAAACTGTACCCGGAGCTTGAGGGTGACGACCTGCGTGGGTTTCACGACCACCCGAAGCACGGCCCTGTTGTGTGCCGGCTGAAGGCGAACATGCTGCCCAGCACGTGGGTGCTGTTCGACCGTGACGTTGTGGCGAACATGCCCGAGCACCTTGCAACGCTGGACGAGACCCAGTGGATCGAAAAGATGTCCACGATCGCGGTGGGCTTGGAAGACGCCGGTATTATTCGCGTTCCATCTAGCACAGGCCGCGCCGTGGTAGAGGGTAAGCGGTACGAGGCCGGCAGTGCTCACTACTGGGTGCAAGTCGAGCGGGCCGAGGATGTGGCGCTGTTTGGTCATCGGCTACTGATGCAGGGCTTTGCGCAACCGAGCCCGCTATCGTTTAAACAACCGATCTTTGCGAAGTCTGACCCTGACACGGTGATCAGTCACCGCAGCTGGTCGATCTTCGATCCTAGTGTATTTAGCTGTGAGCGATTGGTGTTTGCCGGTGCGCCTGAAGTATCTGGTGGTGTTGAGTTGCTGCCCCCGGACGTGGAGGTGATGCAGGTCAGTGACGCGAGGCTGGACACTGAAAAGACCCGCGCGCTGGCGGCCGATCAGGCGGCGGCGGTTCTGGCGAAGTTCAACGTGCAGCTGGACACTCGCAACGAGAGCGCGTTGGTCGCCAACCGCAGTGGTGGTGCGCGTGTCGGTGAGGTCAAGTTCACTGTGCTGTCGGACGTTGGCACGTTGACGCTCGACACGGAGATACCGACCAAGGACAAAGGCAAGATGACTGTCGGGGATTACTGGAAATCCACGGAAGGCAAGCTCCGTTCTCAGGCGGTGTTCCGGCGTGACAGTGTTTCTTGGAATGGTTTCCTTGCCCGCCACCGGGATGGGACTCCGTTTCTTTACGATAACGGCGCCTGTATCCGGTACGATCTCGACCCGAAAGAGGTATCAAAGTTCCGCGTGAAGGCTGCCCGGACGCGGATAATGTCTTTCAAAAAGAAGCTGCGGCGGGACGCCCTCTTTAATGAGATGCGGCATCTTCCGGCGGTTGACCATGACGACATGCGGGCGTGGGCGATCAGGAAGAAGATCGTCAAGGGTATCCGGGAGTTTGAAAAGGTGCTAAAACTTCTTCGCCAGAAATGGGAGGCCGAGGAAGCTCAGGCAGCCCAGACGAACGGAGCGGAGGACCGCACACCTATAATATGGAACCCGGACGCTTTGGGTGATCTCACCGATGAGGCGATGCAAGCGGCGGCGCAGGACGAGCGTTACTCACCGCTGTTCAGCTTCAACGGTTCTGTTGTTTCTGTTGTGGGGGCGATGCCGGCAACGGCGCGGGAGATACGTGAGCGCTACGAGAGCAACCCCAACGCTGCGGACTCTTACCACGCCGGGGTGGTTATCCAGCCGCTCGACAGGACGAAGCTGGCCTTGCGGTTGCAGAAGTCCTGCATCTTTCTCCGAACGCAGCAAAACAACCCGTTCCCAAAGACGGTCCTACCACCGGAGCATCTGGTGAACGCCGGTGTCGAGGCCGGCGCCAGTAAGCTACCATCCCTCGCGGGGGTTCTTAATTCACCCTACGTTAATCTGTCGGGTGAGGTAATCCACAAGGACGGCTACAACCCCCGGTCCGGTTACTTCATGTCGATAAAGCCCTCGTACGCCCCGGGCGAGAAAAACCTGTCGAAGGATGACTTTGAGAAGCTGACCAACCCGACTCAGGCAGATGCAGCCGAGTCGTATGAGTGGCTGCGCAAAGAGATGCTGGCAGAGTTTCCGTTCGTCACTGAGGCTGACGCGGCGGTGGCGGTGGCGTACGCACTGACGCTACAGCAGAAGCCCGCGATAGATGGCCCTGTGCCGGCGTTTCTGGCGTCCGCGCCTGAGCAATCCACTGGGAAGACGATACTGATTGCCTTTCTGACAGCGCTCTCTGTGGGCGTGTGGCCGGCGCCTAGTGCTTACATGACTGACGCGTACGCGATGGCCAACTTCCTGATCAGTGCTCTTGCCGAGTCCGTACCGGCGATCCTGTTCGATAACCTCCCGGACGGCGCGACCATCGACAACGCAGAGGTGTCGAAGGTCCTGACCAGCCCTGACGGCACGTACCAAGGGCGGGCGTTCCACAAGCAGGAACTGAAGAAGGTGATCGTCAACACGGTGTTGGTGTTTACGGGCAATAATCTGACGCTGGCCAAGGACCTGACGACCCGCGTTTACACGATGTACTTGCAGACCGAAGGTGACGACCCGGACCGGCGCGTGTTTACGCGCGAGCTTCAGGCGTGGGTCAAGGAGAACCGCGCGAGGTACTACTACCACACGTGCCGACTGCTGCGGGCGCACAAGCTGCACGGCGCGGAGCGTGTGTCCAAGGACGTGGGGCGGTTCACGGCGTGGGACGCCAACATACGGCAGCCGATACTCTGGGCCGGCGGTGCTGACGTTGACGAGGTGATCTTCCGAGCCAAGCAGGACGACCCGGAGGTCGAGGGTCGCCTTACGCTCTTTGAGAATTGGCACTCGACATTCGGTGATGAGTGGAAAACCGCCGCCGAGGTTGTCGGATGCTACGACCTGCGGGACCCGATACTGGACGTATTCCCCAGCAATAAAAGCGGGGACGTCTCGTCAAAGGGTTTTGGTCACTGGCTCCGCAAGCGGAAAAACCAGAGGTTTGGCGGGCGATACCAGCTACAGGTTATGGACGACTCAAGCTCCGGGGCTAAGGTCTGGCGTGTGAAGTGGGTCGGCAAAGAAGAAAACACGCCGGACGTGACGCCTCACCGGGAATCCCGGGAGCCACACACGCCTAACCTGATGGCGGTGCCACCCTCGCTCTGAGGGTGTCACCTAGTTTGTCACCTAGTGCGTCAACCACAAAAAAGGCCGCATCTCTGCGGCCCTTTAAGTATCTGATTTATAACGATATTTTGGTGGAGCTAAGCGGGATCGAACCGCTGACCTCAACACTGCCAGTGTTGCGCTCTCCCAGCTGAGCTATAGCCCCGTATCGGGTGTAACCTGTTGATCTTAAAGTCTTTTTGTTTGACCCAAGAGCACCGGGAAGGAGCGCATTCTAGAGACAGCGCCGGGTTCTGTCAAGGCGCTTTGGTGTCATCCCCAACACACGGTAGCCCCATAGAACCCGGGGCATGGCGCTAAAGTATACGGTTACACGAAAGTACACTATGCTTTGGACTCAATGAGGAACTAACTATGACACCATTTGAAACCGCAACTGTATTTTTTCACGCCTGCGAGGGCCTCAAAGGTTGGGAAGGATGTAAGGAATATGTCGCGGACAATGCGCCGTTCGAAGCCCAAAGTGAGGCGCTTGACGGTATCGACACGGTTGAAGGCTATTGCGAGTGGATGGCCGGCACTGGGCTGGGTCCACTGGCGGGCTGTAGTTACGACCTGCACGCTTCAGCCTGGGATGAAAGCAACAGTGCCGGAATTTATTTCGCCACCTTTAACGCGAAACATGTGGGCGAAGGTGGCCCAGTACCGGCTACCGGCCAGGATACTAACAGTCACTATGTGTATGCCGTGAGTATCAATGGCGACGGTAAGGTCAGCCGCCTGGTTAAGATCTGGAACTCAGCCTGGGCATTGCGCGAGTTGGGTTGGGGTTAGCTTTTTCAGGCCCGGGCTGAGTCCGGGCGCCACACTACTGCCGCAGCTCTCTACGCAAGATTTTACCCACGCTCGATTTGGGTAAATCTTTGCGAAACTCTATAAATTTAGGCACTTTGTAAGCAGTTAGTTGCTCACGGCAATAGCTACGCAGAGCTTCCATATTCAATTCTGAATTGGTGGAGACCACAAACAGCTTTACCGCTTCACCCGTTTTTTCATCGGCAACACCCACCACGGCACACTCGGTCACATCCGGATGGGTATACACAACCGCTTCTATTTCATTGGGATACACATTAAAGCCTGACACCAAAATCATATCCTTGAGTCTGTCGCAGACTTTGATAAATCCGTCGTCCAGCCACATGGCAATGTCGCCCGTGCGAAACCAACCCTCGGCGTCCAATGCTTCAGCGGTAGCTTCTGGTCGCTGCCAATAGCCGTGCATCACTTGAGGGCCGCGAACGAGCAACTCACCCTCCTCTCCTTGTCCCAGCGTCTTACCCTGTTCGTTAATCAGCTTTACTTCCACACATGGCATCGGCTTACCTACGCTACCCAGTTGGCGAAACTCAGGCGAATTGCAGGATAAGGTGGCTGCAGTTTCAGACAGGCCGTAACCTTCAAAAATTTCACTGCCAGTGCGATTGAACCACTCGGCACCGATTTTTTCGACCAGTGCAGCACCGCCAGAAACAACACCTTTGACTCGGCTGAAATCTATCGAATCAAAATCGGGGTTCTGCATTAAGCCGTTAAACAGCGTATCAACCCCGGCCAGCGCGGTAAACGGGTGAGCTTTCATGGTCGCTATCATACCAGCAATATCACGAGGATCAGCGATGAGAACCGAGTGCCCGCCGGCGCAGAACACCGATACTATGTTCATGGTAAAGCCATGAATGTGATGCAGCGGCATGGGCGCGATCACCACGTCTGGCACGTTGGGATCAACTGGTACGATAGAGGCCGACTGCTTGGCACTGGCCAAAATATTGCCGTGTGTCAGCACCGCTCCTTTGGCGACGTCAGTCGTGCCACCGGTATATTGCAGCACTGCAACGTCGTTCATACCGCTGCTGCAGTCCTTAATTTTTAGTTTGGAGCCTGCTTCGATCGCATCAGGCAACGTCGCCACGTTCTCCAGTACCGTGTCCAGCGCAGGTTGTGCTTCCATCAGATCATATAGTTGCGTGACTATTGACGCGCGAATACCTGTCTGGGGCACCACCTCCTCCAATACGGGCAGTAAATCGGCAAGACACACTAGAGCAGAGACACCCGCATCATTAAACTGGTGCAGCAATTCGCGCGCGGTATACAGGGGATTGGTATTGACCAGTACCAAGCCTGCTCGAAGCGCGCCCCAAGCAACGATGGGGTATTGAGCAATGTTTGGCAGTTGAATCGCGATTCGCTCACCCGGGACCAGCCCCCTGGCACCCTGCAGGTAGGCTGCAAAACTGCGGCTGGCCTGCTCAACCTCTCTAAAGGTCAGGGTTTGGCCCATGGAGGTAAAGGCCGGCCGATCTGCGAAATCATTACAGGCTCGTTCAAACATATCTGGTAGGCTGATATAGCCCTCTTGGTTGAGCTCATTGAGCATAGCTTGCTCATACGGAAAGAATCGTAATTCGCGGTGTAATGAGGTCATTGTTCCTTGTCCTATTTATTAGTTTTTCAGCGGCAGGTAATTTATCACTGGATTTTCATCGGTAGCTGTCACCTTGGTGACAGCCTGGCTAAACAGGTCTGCGTATATTGCACCCCTGCAAATTACCGTTTTAACCAATAACACTATTAGGGGTCTGCAATGACACAGATAAATCTGAATAAAACACTACTCGCAATCGCGGTGACTGCCAGCTTGGCCAGTACTAATGTCGCCGCGCAGATGGAGGAGGTAATTGTTACCGCCCAAAAGCGTGCCGAGAGCCTGCAGGACACTGCAATAGCTATCACCGCAATCAGCGGTGACCTCATGGACGACCTGAACATATCCGATAGCTCAGACTACGAGGCCATCGTGCCTTCCCTTTCTGCGAGAGATAACCCCGCTCGGCTTTTTCTGCGCGGCGTAGGCCGGGTCACCAACAGCCTGGGAACTGAACCTGGCGTGGCCGTCTATATAGACCAGGTCTACACTCCGTCATTTACGGTATTGGGGCGTGCCAACTCCCTGACTACCGAGCGAATAGAGGTCTTGCGCGGACCACAGGGCACGCTGTTTGGACGCAACGCGACTGGCGGTGCTCTTAACATCACCTCCAAGAGGCCCACCGAAGAATACGAGCACCGGGTTCGCGCCAAAGTGGGGAACTACGACCAACAGAATTGGGGTGTTTCGTCCTCTGGCCCGATCACTGATTCCATCGGTTACCGCGTCTACGGCTATGGGCTAAAGCACGATGGCTACATAGATAACATAGGCGGAGACGATATTCGGACCCAGGATACCAGCGGCTACGGCGCACAATTTAGCTGGGATATCAGCGAGAGAGTCAACTGGTGGGTAAGTTACGCTACTGACAAAGAAGACTACTTAAATGTCGGCGTTAGCAATGGCGGGACAGCAATAACCCCTTACTCCTACGCATTCAACACCACCAACCTGTTCATCGAAGAAAGCTTCGCCTGGGATCGCGAGAACCCCACGCTTAAAGACGCTTATAAGGTAGATCTAAATGATCCACTGAGAGTTGAAACAGATACCGACGACAAGTGGGTAACTCACGTCACCTGGGATCTGGACAACGTTACTTTGAAATACATTGGTTCGTATTTCGAAAACGACACCGACCTACTGGGTGGCGACCTGGGTTTCACTTCCAATCCAAACAACCGTATCGTTGAGAGCTCAATTAGTGCCTCCGAGCGCACGAGTCACGAGTTACAGATACTGTCCACCACTGATGGTCCCCTGCAATGGGTTGCCGGCATTTATTACCTTGAGGAAGAGCTTGACCAACCCTACTTCATCCAAAGCCTTGAGGCGGTGTATCTGGATAACACCTTGCCGTTGACTGGCGCTGACCCATCATTTAACCCTGCGGATATACGGCCCAATGTCGACAGGCAGCATTATTTTCAACGCGGAGCCCTGGACTCGAAGTCACAGGCAGTTTATCTGGATGCCAACTACACTTTTAACGAGCAGTGGAAACTAACGGCCGGCATTCGCTATTCCGAAGACGAGAAAGACGGTTTTGAAGAGCTCAATATCGTAATCGACTCCAACCTTTTTGGTCTTAACTATCCCAGCTTTGGCTTTCCCGAAGCATGCTGCGGCTTACTTCAGGTTGACAAAAATGTAGCCAACCGCGACCTCGAAGACGACTGGAGCAATGTTTCCGGCCGTGTGGTACTCGACTACGTCTTAACCGATAATCAGATGCTGTACGCCAGTGTCTCAAACGGCTACAAGGCGGGTGGCTTCCGGCTGGGCACTTTACAAAACAACCCAAGCTTCGACGAAGAAGAACTCGTCTCTTATGAAATTGGATATAAGGGAACGCTGGGCGACACGTTGCGATTAAACGCTGCGGCCTATTTTTACGACTACGAAGGCATGCAGGTACTGGTGCCCCGCTTGAGCGATGCCGGTATCCCCCTGTCTGAAATCGTCAATGTCGACCAAGCTGAAGTGAAGGGAGTGGAACTGGAAGCCACTTGGCTGGCCACTGAATCGCTAATGATTATGGCCAACTACAGCTATATCGACGGAGAATATACCGATTTCTGCTGCGCGGTTGATACCTTGGGTGATGCTTCGCTCGGCGAGCAGGATTTGTCGGGCAACCCCTTAACCCAAGCGCCAGAAAACAAGTTTTACGTAAATGCGAGCTACTCCTGGCAGACGTCATCTGCGGGTGAGTTTGTGTTGACCGGCAGCTATACGTGGGTGGATGAACGTCAGTACGACGTTTTCAACCCTGAAACTACGATTGCCGAACACTATTACCGGGTAGACGCACTGGTAAGCTGGCTCAGCCCCTCACAAACCATACGGGTGATCCTCAGCGGTAAAAACCTGACAGAGGAAGAAACCTATACCTCGATCGAAAGGACTACCGCCTTTGGCAGCTTGGCTGGCGCTATCGGAGCACCACGTACTTACGGTCTGGAAGTTCAATTTGACTTCTAGGTCCCGATACGGATACTGACTCCATGCATCAACTTACCGGCCTAGACGCCTCTTTCCTCTACATGGAAACCCCCAACGCCCCGATGCATATATCGGGGCTGGCAATTTATGACCAGAGCACTGCACCCAACGGTGAAGTGCGTTTTAAAGAGGTCATAAGTATGTTTAATGAACGGGCACGTCCTATTCCGACCATGACCCGACGGTTGGTAGAAGTGCCCTTCTCCATGGACTATCCTTACTGGGTATCCGACGGCAGCTTTGACCCCGAGTTTCATGTTCGCCATATCGCATTGCCCAAGCCCGGCGACTGGCGTCAACTATGTATTTTGATATCGCGCTTGCATGCAAGGCCTCTGGATCGTGCCAGACCGCTGTGGGAAGTATATGTTATTGAAGGTTTAGACAATGTTGAAGGCGTACCCAAGGAAAGTTTCGCCATTTTCTCCAAAACCCACCACGCGGCTATCGATGGTAGTTCAGGCATTGAGATAACCGCCGCGACTCATGATCTCACACCAGATTTTTCTCGTCCCCGTGATCCGGTCGTGGTTAACGTTGACAGCCAACCTTCACGCAGTGAGTTAGTGCTGCGAGCTCAGCTAAACAACATTCGCAAACCGCTGCACTTTATTAGCGTAGCGCGCAACACCGTACCCGGCATGGCCAAAGCCTGGAACAAATTACGCAAAGGCGAGTTGTCGCAGGTAAAGAAAGTGCCGCGCACCCGATTCAACGGCAAGGTGTCACCTCACCGTGTGTTCGACGCTGCGGTTTTTAACCTGGCAGAAATAAAGGCGATCAAAAACTCCGTCGCCGGCGCAACGGTAAACGACGTGGCGATAACCATCGTCGGTGGCGCACTGCGCAAGTACCTTGATCATCACGAAGAATTACCCGAAGTATCTCTGGTGGCCATGGCACCGGTAAACCTCAGGACGGAGAACGAGAAAGGCACAGGCGGCAATATTGTATCCACCATGACGGTACAGGTGCGCAGCGATATTGCTGACGCTACCGAGAGATTGAAAGCCGTTCATGAAAGCACCCGTGGGGCCAAGGAATACAATAATGCAATTGGCGCCAAAGCCATGACCGACTATACCCAATTCATTCCGTCGATGCTGACGGCACAAGCCGCTCGCCTGGCCAGCCAGTGGGGGCTAACAAGTCGACTGAAGCCCATGTTCAACTGTGTCATTACCAATGTGCCCGGTCCGCAGATTCCTCTGTATACCATGGGTGCGAAAATGATCGCTAATTTCGGCACTGGGCCTATACAGGACGGTCTGGGATTGTTCCATGTGATTGGCAGTTATTGCGGCGAGATGACGATTTCTGCAACCTGCTGTCGAGACATAATGCCAGATCCAGCATTTTACAAGCAGTGTTTGGTTGAAAGTTTTGAAGAGCTCAGAACGACCGCGCTGGAAGCTGCTGCGTGAAGCCTCCTCACTGGGCGTTGGCCCTCAGTGATGCACCACGAGCATTGGTTGATGCGGCGTTTTTACTGACGGCCAGACCCCTGCTAAACCGGTTGCCCAGTGGTAATGGTGAAGCGGTTATGGTGATTCCAGGGTTTCTGGGCGACGATCGCGGTAATCAGCCGCTAATTAATTTCCTCTCGAAGCTGGGCTATAACGCCATTGGTTGGGGTCAGGGCAGTAACCTGGGGCCATCTAATTTTTCAGAAGAGCGTTTGCGTATGGACCTTACCCGACTGGTAGCAAGTACCAGAGGCAAGGTGACCCTGATTGGACATTCCCTGGGCGGCATATACGCCCGCGAAATCGCGCGCAGTGAGCCGGACAACATTCGCCAAGTGATCACCCTCGGCAGCCCGTTCGGACCTGGGCGCACCACCAGCTCCCACGCATCACGCTTGTTCAATCGGCTCAACCCGCGTCGCGATCCACGTGATAACGATTCCGCCCTCACAACCCCCCCGCCCGTACCCACCACCGCCATTTACACCAAAACTGACGGCGTGGTGAACTGGCGTACTTCACGTCAGGAAGGCGACTACGCCCACGTTCACAATATAGAAGTGCTGGGCAGTCACATTGGCCTCAACCTGAATGCCGCAGTTTGGTACTGGGTCGCTAAAAAATTGGCCGACGCCTAGTTCAAGTTCAAGTTCTGGCGCGCTATTAGCGCGTCATCTTCATTGATTCGTCCCCCCTGCACTGCCTGCTGTAACAACTCCAAATAGTTTTCGTTGCTTAGCTTCGCAAGGATTTCAAAGGGCCCCTTTTCCAGATGTGCACCCACGGTCCAGGCCATATCAATATCGGCCCGGGAGGCTATTTCGTGGTGCGCCAGCAGCAAAGCGCTGGTTATTAACACTGCGGTCAAAGCCTCGCAGGCAAAATCCACCTGCGGCTGGTCCTGCAAAAAACCCTCACCCTGATAGTCAGCATTAGGGTATCGATAAAAACCCTGGCCAGTCTTCGCGCCCAGTTTTCCGGCGTCAATTAATGGCTTAAGCAGCGCGAGCACCGCAGGTTGCAGGCGCTGTCTTCGCGCATCCGATTTAACGCGCTGCCAACTATCATAAATAACATTCAGGCCAAACATATCCATCATGCCGCAGGGCCCTATGCTGGCGTTTCGACTCAACATCCAGGCACGATCTATCTGTTGCGGGGTAAGACCGTCATCAATCAACATGCCAAGGGCGGATCCGAGGACAGGAGCGATCATCGCATTGAGCACGTAGCCCGGATACTCCTTGTGCTGCACCAAAGGCACGCAACCCAGGCTTTCAACATAGCGCACCAACGTTTCAATAATGGCCGGGCTGGTGTCAGCACCGCCGACAATATCGAACAGCGGAGATCCCAGATAGGAATGCAATGCGGCGAAGCGGTCACCTCGGTTAACAGCACCCTCTATTTGTGAAATCAAAATATTTGAGGAGTTACTGGTTAAAATTGTGTGCGCCGCGCAGGCGATATCGAGCTGTTTATGCATCTCTCGCTTGGCCTGAGCTTGTTCAAAGATGGATTCACTCACCAGATCGGCGTTTGCGACAGCACGCGCCATATCGGACGTTACAGTCACCCGAGCACCGGCGTTACGAACATCCTCTTCAGTACAGTAGCCTGCGCCCATCAAAATGGATGCCCACTCCGCGTGCCGGTCTGGAACTTGCTGCAAAACGTCTTCATTGCGGTCATACACCGTCGCAGAGTAGCCAGCCAGTGCGGCAATCAGGGAGTTATAACAGCCCATGGTGCCCGCGCCGACAAAGCAGACGGTAGAGATTTCTGGAATGGTCATCTGGATATTGGCCTATTTTATTGCGCGCGGAGGGCGCTCTGGGAGAATCAGGTTGGTACTACCCCTGGCGACCAGGGCGGGCAAATATTCCTCTATAGGCAGTTCTTGCAGCGCGTTGATAATATGAAACTGCGTGGGGTTCTGTTCCCAGCTGAGATACTGCCACTCGAGGATACCCTCTCCCACCCACGCTTCCTTTATCTGTGTTTCCGAGGGATAGATCACGAATTCGTTAATACTTTGGCCAAAGCCCAACAACCCAGGCATGAACCGCCAGCCCATTGGGTTATCCTTACCCTCGCCCGCTTTTGCACGCTCGCTGATTTCTTCAGCCGTGGGCTCGCGCAGGCTGGAAATATCCATATCGAGAAACTTGTGACCGAAGTGACCGGCGTGAACATGCCAATCTCCGGCAATCACGCGGTGCTCATCGATATCGGCGTAAACTTTGGGAATGCCCTGCAGTTCTCTGCCCGTCAGAATAGGGTCGGCAAGGTTTTCCCATATCACCAGCGTATAATCGCCGCTTAGAGTTTCTTCGTCGCCGTGAAAATTAGCGGCGGTGCTCACCGATATCAGGTTATAGCCGTGCCCAGCTAGCCAATCGACTTGCTTATTACACGCGTAGGTAACTTTAACGATGGCGTCCTCGGCGACTTTAAACGGGGCTGGCAAGTAACGGGCCAGCCTCTCCCTGTCTGTGCGATACGAGATCGTCATCGAAGTGATGTCGTGGTACCACATGCTTGCTTTCGGCGAGCGTGGCCTGGCGCCAAAGTGCGCGGGCATGGTGTAGTTCTTGCGTGGGTCTAATTCAAACATGTTGATGTTCCCAAAATATGGAGTGAGCAACGGCCCGGTTTCGATCAAGCTGGCGCAATATCTGCGGTTTTGGCTCGAGCGGATATTTGCGTCATCACTTCTCGATGACGCTGCTGATTAAGCGGATAACGATTGGAAATGGCACAGATTGAAATGAACAGCACAAACAATACCGGGCCGGACAGAACCGCTAACTTGAATATCGCAGCCTCTGGCACCGCCTCGGCGGCAGCCGACTGCGGAAAATTAATGATGTCCAGGCCAACACCGGCGACAAAGCTGCCCAAACCATAGCTGGCCTTGGTAGCAAAGGAGCGGGCAGCAAAAAAGAGTCCCTCTTCGCGCAATCCCGAATTGGCTTCGTGTTCATCGATGATGTCCGAAAGCATCGAGTCCAGCAGGATAATGTAGGCGATAAAAAACACCTGAGAAAAACCACTACAGAAAAACACCAGCACGAACTTCAGGTTGAACGGCATCACTTCAAAAGCACCGATGAAATAGGCGAACTGGGGTATAAACGCGATAAGACAACCGAAGATCAGGCACAAGGCCAGGGCATTTTTCTTGTCGAAACGACGCGATAGCCACTGCGCCAATGGCGATGCAAAAATAATTCCGATTACCAGTGCAGCCGCCAAACCCGCGAGGTGTTCGGGCCCAAAACCAAATACAAAAGTCGCTACATAAATCAGTAACGTTTGAATAGCCCCGGAAAGCGTAACGAAACAGAGAACCGAGATAAACAGTATGCGGAAAGACCTCTGCCGCAGCGTTTTGAAAACATTAATCACCGCCAGCAGTGGATTGCCACCAGTCTGATGCCTTGCAGGCTGGCGTAAATAGGGAATCGACTTGCGAGTGCCAAACACCGTGGCCAGCATGGACAAAGTACCCAATACCCCGCAAAACAAACCGAACGAGGGGTAGCTTGCGCTGTTGAGCATACCGTTGGGGAATGCCTCGGTTGACGGGAAGAAAACGGCAAAACCAATTACGCTGGCCAACAGTGCCCCGAAGTAGGCAAAGAATATCCGATAACCAATCAGCGAAGTCTTCTGGTGATAGTCACTCACTAACTCTGCACCCAAAGACAGGTGCGGCACGAAAAATAGGGTAATCGCCAGGCGTACAAGAATCGCACCCCCCAACATCCAACCAAACAATTCCATTTCACGAAGGCCCTGCGGCGGGCTGAACAAGGCCACCATGGCAAAGCAAAACGGGACGGCGCCTGCTAGCATAAATGGATGGCGGCGGCCCCAGCGCGACTTGAACCGGTCGGAAGCCTGGCCCACCATAGGGTCAGTAACCGCATCGACCATTAATGCAATCAGCGCGGCGAGTCCGGCAAGGCTGCCGGACAGCCCCAAAACCTGGTTGTAGTAAAAAAACAGAAATGTACTGAAAGCACTACTTTTTACACCTTCGGAGAGCTGTCCTACGCCGTAGTTAAGGCGCATTGACAGGCTTAAGGGTGCAGCGTTATCAGCCATTAGAACCAATCTGCGCGCATTGTGTAGCAGGTGTCATCCAACTCCAGCAAGAGCTTTGACCAGGGTTGAATGTCAGTCAACTCGTAGCGAAAAAAATACTGCATGGCCTGCATTTTGCCACGGTAGAAATTCTCATCACTCTGATGGGGCTCTCCCGCCAATGCACGAGTGGATACTGCACCCTGACGAAGCCACTGCCAGGCGATAACAACGTGACCAAACATCTCCAGATACTTTACTGAGTTGGCTAGAACCAGATCGATATTTTTTTCCGCCATATCACCCAAAAGTGATTCGGTGACCTCGTTAAGTAATGCAACGGCAGTGGCTAGTTGCGAGGAGAACTCTTGCAGCTCTGACACATCTTTTGTATCGGCAATCGTTTCCTCAATAGTCGCCAGACAAGCCCTATATCCGGCCAGACCATTGCGAGGGACTTTTCGGGCCAGCAGGTCTAATGACTGGATGCCGGTAGTACCCTCGTGAATAGGATTCAAGCGGTTGTCGCGGTACATCATTTCCACCGGGTGTTCATTAACGTAGCCAGAACCTCCCAGCACCTGGATTGCCAGAGAGTTGGCTTTTGGGCCGTACTCGGAGGGCCAGGACTTAATCATTGGCGTCAAGAAATCGAGCAATGAGAACGCGGTTTTGCGCTCTTCTTCGGTAGGCGCGGTGTGCGAATCATCCGCTAACTGAGCGCCTAACAGGCACAGTGCGTAGGCACCTTCGGCATAGGCTTTCTGGGCCAGCAACATTCGGCGGACATCGGCGTGCTCGATAATGTTAACCGGCTCTGCCAATGGATTTTTAGAAGACGGCAACCGGCCTTGCGGGCGCACCTTGGCATAGTCCAGGGAATACTGATAACCACACAAGGCTGTAAGAGCCGCACCGCTTCCCACCATAATGCGGGCTTCGTTCATCATGTGGAACATGTACTGCAAGCCCTGATTTTCTTCCCCAACCAGGTAACCGATTGCACCGCCTTTTTCGCCAAAGTTCAACGCGGTTGAAGTCTGACCACGGCCACCCATTTTGTGAAACAAACCGGCCAGTAGAACATCGTTGCGCTGCCCCAGACTGCCGTCGTCATCAACCAGATACTTGGGCACTATAAACAGGGAAATCCCCTTCACCCCCTTGGGAGCACCCTTCACTCTGGCTAATACCAGGTGAACGATATTCTCATTGAGCTCGTGATCACCCCCAGAAATCCAGATTTTGTTGCCGACAATACCGTAGCTGCCATCCTCAGCAGGTGCTGCCGAGGTGGTCAGATCCGCAAGGCTTGACCCCGCTGCCGGTTCGCTCATGGCCATCGTGCCGGCAAACCTGCCTGCGCGCATCGGTTCAACCCATTTCTGCCGTTGCTCCTGGGTACCGTGGGCGTCTATCAAATTGGCATTGGCATTGGTCAGGCCGATATAGCCCATGGTGGTACTGCCTACGGCGCTCAGATAAGCGCCTGTCGTTGAGGCCACAATCGCCGGCAGTTGCATGCCACCCACTTCGTAATCAGCACTTGAACAGGACAAACCCGCCTCGATCACCGCGTCTAGCGCAACCTTGATCTCCGGAATCATCTGTACTTTTTCGCCATCAAAAGTCGGCTGGTGGGTATCTACTTTTTGCCGGATAGGCAGGAAGTAACGCTCAGCTACGACCCGGCTAATCTGCATGGCCGCGTCAAAGGTTTCGCGGCTGTGATCTGCGTAACGCTCGCGGGTGCACATACCCTCGGCGTCAAACAGTTCGTAAAGCATGAAGTCCAGCTCTCGCTGGCTAAGAATTGGGGCAGGCAAAAGTAGTGTCCTCTAATTAAAGCTTATTAGAAGCGCTAGCCTAGCAATATTTTGGGTGGGGCCCCTGTCACCCAGGTGACTATCTACTCGCTAATCTCCATGTCCGCGCGAATGCCTTCGATGTCCTTAATAAAGAGATGGTCCTTACGGGTCTCCAGCAGGTCTCGCGCACGCCACTCAGAAAATACGCCGTTAATCCGTTGACGTGACCCCAGCGCCAGACGGGCAAAATCATTTTGACTGACCTTGATATCAATTAGATACCCGCCTTCCACCGCCACGCCGTGCTCTTCGACAAGGTGCAGTAGTCGCGCCGCGACTCTCACTTTCAGTGGAGAAAACAAAATTCCCGCTATTATTTGATAAAGCCCGCGGGTATTGAGGAAGGTGTGGGTGAAAAGCGCCTTGTAGATAATGGGATTCTTATCTGCAATGTTGCGAACCACGCTGCGCGGAATAACCAATATTTCTGAAGGTACTATTACCCGCGCATCGATAACCCTGGGTTCATCATCAACCAGACAAGGCTCACCAAACCACGCCCCATTTTCCCGGTCGATAATGGCGAACTCCTGGCCATTGATTCCCGACACCGACACCCGAACTCTGCCGCTGATAATGCAGTAAAGTTCGGTAGTCTTTTGGCCCTGGCTATAAATAAAGCTATTGACCGGAAAGGGTTTAATTTGAGCAGCTGTCGCCAAAGCATCGATTGCCGACTCAGGAAGGTCCTGAAACCAGGCCGAGCTGGAAACGGCCTTACGCGCTCGCGCATCTATCACCAATGTTTACTCCTTTTCGACGGGCAAGCATCAAACTAGACAGGCCCTGTCGGCTATGTAAACAACGCCTTCGGTCGCTTACCGATACTCTCGCTGCAAATAATCCAGGATTGCGGCGGACTCAAACAGTCCCTGATCGCTATTGGGATCGTACAGGTAGGGAATGGATACCTTGCCTTCTTCGAGTTGTAGTGCCCTACGATTCTGCAGCTGACTCTTGTGATCAATTTTAAGGGCCTCTCTAACCGGCGGCAATATCCAGTCCTGTATACCGAGACGACCACAATTACGCAGGATATAAGGTATTTGCATTTCACACAGAAGCTCTCTCACAGGGCGGGCATAAGGGCTGCTTTCGAAACTGTAGAGCTCCAGCGAGTATTCTGGCTCGCGGCCCGGGCCCGCGTCCATGCCGCGACGTAAGCGTGGTGCGCTGGCCAGCATCGAACCCAACTTCTGCAAACTGCCAGCCCGCCACTTCAGCGGCAACGGCCGTTTGGCATAGTTTTCAAACAGGTAGGCAATAATGCTTAGGGACTCGTACATTTCAACACCCGTATTGGGATCTACCAAATAGGGAAACTGGACCTTGCCCCCGCGCTCTTCTGCCTCTGGTCGAAAACGTTCTCCGGATTTCGGGCAGGGATAAATCTCTGCATCCAAATTCAGCTCTGTCAACGCTTCTCGCACCAATCGGCAGTAAGGACAATTCTCAATATCGAACAGCTGTAACCGTTCTGCGGGTTGTACCGCAGCGGGTTCGCAAGCGATGCCGGAAGTACCGCGCACGAGAGTGGCGAGCATAGACGTAGCAAAATTAGTGGCCATTACTGATTCTCCTGCCCGATGAACGCCAGCTGTTGATATTCCTTCTCCAGTCGTTTGAGTGCCTTTTTGGATACGCCCCCCAGCACGTCAATAGCGTGACGCACGCGCGCACGGCTCATATCGGGGCCCAGTAGCTCCATTGAATCGACGATTGAAAATGATGCGCTGGAACCAGACACCGCTATGAATAAAGGCGCCAGGAAGTCTTTTACTTTGACCCCGCTAGCGTCTGCCACCGCCTTGAGTTCGTTCCATATAGCATCGCGCTGCCACTGCTGCAGTGATTCCATGCGCCACAGCGCGAACTGCAGACCTTTCACGATGTCGTCGCGTTCGCCCTTGAGGCCTTCGAAGTCAGCCTCAGTTATTGGCAGCGTGCCGGACACGAGAAACCCGGTCAGGGGTGCAAAATCACTGAGTGTTTCCATGCGCTTTTGGGCGTGGGGTAATACCTTCAATAAATTGGCTTCGTTAAAGGCCCATTGCACCAACCGTTCAGCCAATTGCTGTTCAGTAAGGTCCTCGCGAATCCACAGGCCATTGAGCCAACTCAACTTCTCAACATCGAAAATAGGGCCGCCCAGGGACACGCGCTGGATATCAAAGTTGTCCTGCATGGCCTGCAGGGAGAACTTCTCGCTCTCATCGGGCATAGACCAGCCCATACGACCCAGATAGTTCAACAAGGCTTCAGGCAGAAAGCCCATACGCTGGTAATACAGAATACTGGTGGGATTTTTGCGCTTACTGAGTTTGGACTTGTCCGGATTACGCAACAGCGGTAAATGGCAAAGTACCGGCATATCCCAGCCAAAGTACTCGTATAGCAGCTTGTGCTTGGGGGCGGAGTTAATCCACTCTTCACCGCGCAGTACATGAGTGATACCCATCAGGTGATCATCCACGACATTAGCCAGATGGTAGGTAGGCATACCGTCAGACTTCAACAGGATTTGCGCATCCACCATGCTCCAGTCCAATTCGATAGTGCCGCGCAGTAAATCATCGACTGCGCAGCTGCCTTCACCCTCAGGCACGATCATGCGAATCACAAAGGGTTGGTCTGCTTCGCGCCTGCGGCTAACTTCCTCGTCCGGCAACTTTAGATCCGAAGGTTTGAGCGCGGTGCTATTACCGGCTGCCCTGCGAGCTTCACGCAACTCATTCAGCTCTTCGGACGTGCGGTAGCAAACAAAGGCGTTACCTTCATCGACCAATTGCTGTGCATACGCGCCGTACTGGTCCATGCGCTCACTTTGACGGTAGGGGCCGCAGTCTCCACCAATGTCGGGGCCTTCGTCCCACTCCAAGCCCAACCAGCGCAACGAATCGAGAATAGCTTGCTCTGACTCTGCTGTGCTGCGGGTCTGGTCAGTGTCTTCAATACGTAAAAGAAACTGACCGCCGTGCGCACGGGCAAAGCAGTAATTAAACAAGGCGATATAGGCAGTGCCTACGTGAGGATCCCCGGTGGGGGACGGCGCAACGCGGGTGCGAACAGTCATGAGGTTCCAAAGTACTTTACAAACGAGCCGCAATTATACGAGTAAGGCCGGGCAAATCCTACCGCTGGTCGCTCGGTCTTTAGTTCATGCCCAAAGTGACTCCTGTTTTTCCATAAAACGTCAAAAGCCCACGCTTGCACTTATTTTGCAAAGCTGGGCTTTTTTATCGCTGGGCACGAACAGAAGATGGCCTGCAGAGCAGCGCCCAACAAGTTCCGGCCTCAGGCAATTAGGAGATACCCTGCTGATACCGCGATAACGCCGAGAGTCCCTACCATACCCAGAGCACGAGGAGCTGTATTACCTGGGTTCGTGGCTATGGTGACGTAGTGCATAACACGGGCCGTCACCAGAACCGCGCCAAGGCTATGCAGCAAAGAGGCTGAACCGCCGCTGAGCTCAACGAGCACCAGAAGAATCAATGCCATTGGCACGGTCTCGGTAAAGTTTGCGTGAGCCCTTATCCTGCGCGACAACTCAACGTCACCGCCATCTAGCAACAGTATTTTATTCTTTACCCGATAAGTACCCACATAAGCGGTAAATGGCACAAACAATGCACCAAGAATTGCGGCGTACATAGCACTGATTGATACGATCATATTAGTTTCCCTCTGTTAGCTTGCGAGATGCGAGTAATATCCTAAGCATTAACTTGCATTTTGCAAGTGTTAATTTAATAATCAATCCATGCCTCGCTCCCGCAACACGCAAATCGATCCAGCAGCCCCCCGCTGCCCTATTGATTTTGCTTTGTCTTTAGTTGGCGATCGCTGGTCGCTGCTCGTGCTGAGGAATATGACCCTGCTTGGCAAGCGTCGCTATAGTGAATTTCTAGCGGCACCCGAAGGCATATCAACTAACATTCTAGCGAACCGCCTGCGCTCGTTGCAGGATTGTGGTCTCATTCAAAAATATCAGGACCCTGTCGACCGCAAGGCGGTTATCTACCTACCTACCGACCAGGGCCTGGAACTAATGCCGATACTGGTTGAACTGCTTCGTTGGGGCAGTAAAAGTCTCGCCAACCCGATGGTCACGGATGAAGTGACGCGGGCGCTCAAGGGCAATACCGCTCCCCTACTCACCCGTATAGAGCGCACCATACGCGCCGAGCGAGCGGCCCTGCAATCCTGAGCCATCGGCCAACTCTTGCTTTTTATCTCTAAATGAGAATAATTAGCGTTCTCATTAACGCCGACCCTGGAAACCGCCACCACTATGCCATTATCTACTTCCACTCTCTGTCACGCCGCCAAACGGGTTGCCGCCACTGCCACTCTGTTGATTGCGGTTGCCACTGCCCACGCTGCAGAGCTGAATATTTACTCCGCCAGGCAGGAAGCACTGATCAAACCCTTGCTGGACCAATTCAGCGCGGATACCGGCGTGACCGTGAATCTCGTTACCGGCAAGGGCGATGCCCTACTCACCCGCCTGCGCAGCGAAGGTCGTAACTCCCCTGCCGATGTCCTTATCACCACCGATGTAGGTCGCCTCTATCGGGCCCAGGAGGCCGGTGTATTGCAAGCTATATCGTCCACCACACTGAATGCCACAATTCCGGCTCACCTGCGCAGCGGGCAAGGCTTCTGGTACGGATTGAGTGTGCGCGCCCGCGGTTTGGTATATGCCCCCGATCGGGTCAAGCCGGAAGAACTGAGCAGCTATGAAAATCTGGCTGATGTTAAATGGCGCGGCAGAATCTGTATCCGATCCTCTGGCAATATCTATAATCAGTCGCTGGTAGCGAGTATGCTATCGACACAGGGCGAGGAAAAGACCGCAGTCTGGTTGAACGGCTTCGTTCCAAATTTCGCCCGCCCCCCCGTTGGTGGCGACCGCGATCAGATCAAGGCAGTGGCGGCCGGCCAGTGCGATGTCGCCATTGCCAACAGTTACTACCTCGGTGGCATGCTGGCTTCCGCAGATGCCAAGGAGCGAGAGGCCGCCGCCAAAGTAACCATGTTCTGGCCTAACCAGCAGGACCGTGGGACCCACATTAATATCTCTGGTGCCGGCGTCACCGCCTCCGCGCACAATGTCGCCGATGCGATCAGGCTTATCGAATTCCTCACCAATCGCGCGAGCCAGCAGTGGTATGGCGCAACGAATGACGAATACCCGGTGCGTGCTGACGTACCCGCCAGCGAACTTCTTCAGTCCTGGGGAAATTTCAAAGCCGATCAGGTCAACATGGCCGAGCTCGGGCGCCTGAACGCCGAAGCAGTGATGGCTATGGACAGGGCTAATTGGAAGTAACTCCCGCCGGCACCGTGTCCAAAAGGGGCTTCTTCCCCGTCAGTAAATGGCGGGTAGGGCTGGTTGCCACTGCGGTCCTGATATCTATTCCTGTACTGGTGATACTGGCCAGTTTGCTGCAACCCTACTCGCCAGCATGGCGTCACCTGGCAGAGACTGTGCTGGGCGACTATGTCACAAATTCGGCGCTGCTAATGTTGGGAGTAGGAGCCGGCACTCTTACTCTCGGTGTCACGGCCGCCTGGCTCACGGCAATGTGTGAGTTTCCAGGTCGTCGTTTTTTTAGTTGGGCGCTGTTGTTGCCCATGGCGATCCCGGCCTACATCATCGCCTACACCTACACCGGGTTGCTGGATTTTGGCGGTCCGGTTCAGGAAGTACTCAGAGAAACGTTTAACTGGCGTTATGGCGATTATTACTTTCCACAAATTCGTTCGCTGGGCGGCGCTATCTGTATGCTGTCTCTGGTGCTTTACCCCTATGTGTACTTGCTGGTGCGCATCGCTTTTCTGGAGCAATCAACAGCGGTATTAGAGGCCAGCCGCAGTCTGGGTAAAACGCCTTGGCAGACCTTCTTTCAGGTTGCACTGCCAATGGCCAGACCAGCGATCGTGGCAGGCTTGAGCTTGGCTCTGATGGAAACCCTAGCGGACTACGGCACGGTGGAATACTTTGGAGTCTCCGCTTTTACTACCGGCATCTTCAGAACATGGTATGGCCTTGGCGAATTGAATACTGCGGCACAGCTGGCTGCCATACTGATGTTATTTGTGTTTGTGTTAATTGTGCTGGAGCGTTGGTCGCGCCGACGCATGCGTTTTCATCACCAATCCATTCAGAAAGAACCGAGCAGAATTCATCTTACCGGCGGCAAAGCCGCGCTGGCCTTTGCGGTCGCCCTGAGCATATTCAGCCTGGGATTCCTGATACCTGCGGGGCAACTTAGTGTTTGGGCACTCGGCAGTTGGCAGAGCGGTGGTGGCGAGAATTTCCTGACACTGGTGATTAACAGTTTCGGCCTCGCAGCGATCGCATCACTGGCCTGTTTGCTACTCGCGCTATTAGTTGGCTACGGCAAGCGTCTTCATCCAGGCCCGATCGAGGAAAGCGCAGCGCGTATTTCGTCGATGGGCTATGCCGTCCCCGGCACAGTTATAGCCGTTGGTGTACTGATTCCATTTGCCTGGCTGGATAACAACATCGACAGCCTCGCGCGAACTTGGTTTAACGTATCGACAGGCTTATTGTTGAGTGGCACCCTCTTCGCTCTGGTCTTTGCTTACGTGGTTCGCTTTTTGTCTGTGTCACTGCAAAGCGTCGAATCCGGGTTGGCGAAAATTCGACCCGGCATCGATGAGTCAGCCCGCTCCCTGGGCCGTTCACCCGGTGGTGTACTGCGCGACATACACCTGCCAATGCTACGAGGCAGTTTGCTCACGGCCCTGCTGCTGGTGTTTGTGGATGTACTGAAAGAACTACCGACCACCTTGATTCTTCGCCCGTTCAATTTTAATACGCTGGCGGTACGCACCTACGAACTGGCCTCCGACGAACGTCTGGCAGAAGCGGCTTTACCGGCCCTCGCCATTGTCGCCATTGGCCTACTGCCAGTCATTCTGTTGACCCGTAGTATGAGTCGCGAACAACCCACTGCCGAGAGATCTACAAATGTCTGATCAGTTGCAACTGGACAACGTAAG
Source organism: Halieaceae bacterium (assembly GCA_047633055.1). Lineage (GTDB taxonomy): Bacteria > Pseudomonadota > Gammaproteobacteria > Pseudomonadales > Halieaceae > CALJFL01. Next base: position 34,388 of record JBLIEI010000044.1, read on the forward strand.
CGTCAGCTACGGCAGCTTTGAAGCGGCCAGCGACGTATCATTTTCACTGCAACGGGGGCATATCGGCTGTCTGCTGGGTCCCAGTGGCTGTGGCAAAACAACACTGTTACGAGCCATCGCGGGGTTTGAACCGCTCACCGGCGGCACCATCCGGCTCAATCAGCGCGAAATAAGTTCTAGCCATTTTTTACTGCCCACCGAGCAGCGTAATGTGGGCATGGTATTTCAGGATTTTGCCCTCTTTCCCCATCTGAGCATTGCGCGCAACGTCGGCTTCGGCTTAAAAGGCAAAAGCTCAAGCGAACTACAGGAAAAAGTGACGGAAATGCTTACCCTGGTCTCGCTGGAAAATGCCGCCGACGCGTTTCCTCATCAACTTTCCGGTGGCCAGCAACAGCGGGTCGCGCTGGCCCGAGCACTGGCACCAAATCCTGAATTACTGTTAATGGACGAGCCCTTTTCCAGCCTGGATCGTGATTTGCGGGAACAGCTTGCGACCGAAGTACGCGACATGATCAAGAAGGCCGACGTCACCGCTATTCTGGTCAGCCACGATCAGCAGGAAGCGTTCGCCATGTCCGATCAGGTTACCGTAATGACAGCCGGACGAGCCGTTCAAACCGATACGCCCTATGCGCTATACCACAATCCGAAAAACCGGTTTGTAGCAGAATTTGTGGGCCAAGGTTCTATCATTTCAATCACACCGAACGCCCACGGCGTACTCGGCCACGGGCTTGGCACTCTCGACGAAGCCCAGCTCAAGGGCCGGCATGGTCGACCACTGGGTCTGTTAATGAGGCCCGACGATATTAAATATTCAGCGAACAGTGAACTCCAGTTGAGGGTTATCAAGCGCGCCTTTCGCGGCGCTCACTTTCAGTACGACCTCGCCCTCCCCGACAATCAGCTTGTGTCTTGCCTGACTCCTAGCCATATCGAAGTGGCGGAAGGCGAGTGGCTTCCCGTCGCTTTTGATTTGCAGCACCTGGTTATTTTCGACCTGGACGAATAAATCCACCGTTCAGAATCAACCCGTAATTGACGCTACCGTATCAGACCAGTCAAATTCCGTAATCACTCGGGTGAAGCGCTGCCCGAGTTGTGCGTTTAGCGTGACTACCTTGCCGTTGACCGGATGCGTAAACCCGAGCGATATGCTTGCCAGCAGCAGACGGTCACAGCCAAATTCGCTGGCAAAAAAACGATTGTGGACGCCCTTGCCGTGTTTGGCATCGCCGATAATCGGATGCCCAATATGCTTCATATGCCGACGTAATTGATGGCGTCGGCCAGTCACTGGCTGCAGTTGCACCAGCGAATAACGGGTTTGTGGATAGCGGTCCACCAGCACGGAGAGCTCAACTTTCGCAAGCGTACGAAAGCGCGTTTGTGCTTCCTGCGCCGGCTTATCGGGACGCACTTTGCAATCGGCGATTTTATCCAGCTTCTCCTTCAAAGCGTAATCAATGTCGCCGTGCCCGGGACTAAAGCCGCGCACCACGGCGAGATATTTCTTGTGCACCTGATGTGCCTGGAATAACTCCGAGATCTTGCGGGCTATGTCAGGTGACAGGGCAAACAGCAGAACACCAGAGGTTGGTTTATCCAATCGATGTACCGGATAAACTCGCTGGCCAATCTGATCGCGCAGCAGCTGCAGGGCAAACCGGGTTTCATGGCGGTCGATGGGGCTGCGATGCACCAACAGGCCCGCGGGTTTATTGATCGCAACCAGATACTCATCCCGGTAGATGATTTCTAGATCCATAGGAACACTATCCACTCAGGCCATTGTGTATCCGGCATCCAGCACCTGCAACTGCCCGGTGACCAGGTCACTGCCGCAAATCAGCGACATAATAGCTTCAGCAACGTCTGGCGGGCTGACTATTTTACCCAGCGCGGACTGGCCCTCCACTCTGGCCTTCACCGACTCCCATGCTTCGCCCCAACCGTCTTGAGCCCAGCTGCCATCTATCAGCCCGGGGCATATTGCATTGACCCGCACGTTGCTGCCTCCAAACACTTTCGCCAGACAGCGGGTAAGGCTATTCAAGCCTGCCTTTGATGCACAGTAAGCGATAGAACTACCGCCCGTGGTAAATCCAGCAACACTTGAGGTCATAACAATTTCGCCACCCTGCTTTTTTAGATAGGGCGCAGCGGCACGGCTCATATAAAAGGGCCCCATTAAATTCACCCCTAGCGTAGACTGCCAAATCTCATCGCTTAGCAGGTCCAGCTCCTGGTGCGCCAAATGCGTTGTTGTGCCTGCGTTGTTAACCAGGATATCAATCTTTCCATAGGCCTCTATCGTAGCGGCCACTAGCGCTCTGCATTCATCGTCAACGCTTACATCAGCGCGATAAATCATACCGCGGCCACCCATGGCATTGATTGCATCAAACGTGCCTTGCGCTCCCGCTTCCGAATGCGCGTAGTTAATGACCACGGTGGCGCCTTTCTGCGCCAGCGAGATTGACAACTCTCTACCGACACCGGAACTCGCTCCGGTCACAATAGCCACACGATCCGTTACATCCATGCTCTTGTTCTCCGCTATAAAAATTAAACTGCCAGTCGGGTATTTTTGGCGCTGGAAATCTCAGGCTCCGAGCACCACCTCCCACTCGGGGGCCTCGAACTGGCCGACAAATTCAAAGTCGACATGCGGCATCTGACTCTCAATGATATCCTGAACCGCGGTTGGCAATTTCCCCTCCATGGCGTCTCGTTGGAGCTTCGAATCCCAGGTAGCTATCGCCAGTAAAGTACCAGCCTCACCAATTTGTCGATGAAGACGGGTTCCGGCTGCACCGGGTGCCTGCTGAATTATGGCGCTCGCCCGCTGCCAACCATTGGCATAATCTTCGGCGGAGTAGCCCGGTTTAAGGTGAATCTTGAATATATAGTGCACTTGCCATCCTCGTGTGGTGATCCGGATACGACAAATTACACACAAATCTGTGGTTGCGACACCCTTGCAAGCGGCCTGTTCAAATTATAAACTAACGACCATTAGTTTGTAGTGCCTGTTAGAGAGAACAATGTATGGATTTCGCCCAACCTGAGTATGTAGCGCAGCAAGACAACACAGACCTAAACCATATCCCCGGCAGCTACGGTTTACCGCTTATAGGTGACACGTTCGGGTTTGTGGTCAAACCTTTCGAGACACTGGATCGCCGCTATCGCCAGTTCGGCCCGGTATCGAAAATCAGCATGACCTTTCAAAAGTCGGTGATTGCACTCGGCCCGGAATTTATTCAACAGCTCACACTCGACAGCGAACATGCCTTTTCCGCTCAGATGGGTTACGACGCCCCGCTCGGTGACTTCTTCGCCGGCGGCTTGCTGATGAAAGATTTTAAGGAGCACAAATTTCACCGGCGCATAATGCAAACAGCCTTCAAAATAGACGCCATGCGCACTTATGTCGATATGATGCACCCCGTCATTGACGAGCGAGTAAGCCAGTGGGGAAAACAGAAGCAGTTCCACTTCTATCCCAACATCAAAACCTTGCTGCTGGATGTCGGTGCTAAAATCTTCCTGGGCCTTGATCTCAAGGGTGACGCTACGCAGGCACTAAACCAGTCCTTCCTCAATATGAATGAAGGCACCATGTCACTGATTCGTAAAGACTGGCCAGGACTACTGTATCGAAAAGGCATGAACGGCCGGCGTGAACTGGAAGATTTCTTTATTAATCTGGTTCCTGAACGTCGAGGCGAGGTGGGTAAAGACATGGCTACGTTCTTTGCCAATGAAAAAACCGAAGCGGGAGAGTACTTTTCGGAAAAGGTGGTGGGTGAACATCTGATCTTCCTATTGCTTGCCGCGCACGACACCACCACTAGCGCATTAACCATGGCGGCTTATTACCTGGCTCACGATCAGGCATGGCAGGAACGACTGCGCGAAGAGATACTCGGCCTTGGCAAACCCAATCTTGAATATGATGATCTGGGGGCCAACAATGCCACGCTGGATAACTGTTTCAAGGAAGTATTGCGCTTGAGCCCGCCGGTACCAATGA
>JBLIEI010000045.1:0-36947 GCA_047633055.1 Halieaceae bacterium
AAGTAAACTCACCGAGCTTGATAGAATTGGCGCATGAATACATATAAGCGTCACCGATTCCCTCCCGACATCATCAGTTACGCTGTCTGGCTGTACTATCGCTTCAATCTCAGCCATCGAGATATAGAAGATCTCCTGGCTCAACGTGGTATCACTGTCAGCCGCGAAGCTATCCGGCTCTGGTGCATCAAGTTCGGAGCTATTTACACACGCCGGCTGAAACGAAAGCATCAGGGCTATGGCGACACGTTCTACATCGATGAAGTCTTCATCAAGATCAAGGGTAAGCAGCATTACTTGTGGCGCGCTGTAGATCAAGACGGTGAGGTGGTTGACGTGTATCTGCAGGCAAAACGTGATGGCGCAGCGGCTAAACGCTTCTTCAAGCGTTTATTGCGCAGTCATGGCGAAGAACCGAGGAAGATCGTTACCGACAAATTGCGAAGCTATGGTGTTGCACATCGAGAGCTGATTCCCGAGACGATCCACAGCACTAAACAGTATGAGAATAATCGAGCAGAGCAATCGCATGAGCCGACCAGGGTGAGGGAGCGGGGGATGCGTAAATTCAAATCGGTTAAGCAGGCTCAAAGATTTTTGGGTGTCCATGCTGCGGTTAGCAATTTATTCAATCTGGGCAGGCACCTGATCAAAGCCGAACACTATCGGAATCTCAGGATAGGTGCGTTTGCTGATTGGAGTAGGGCAGTTGCTTGAGAGTTACGGCGAGATTTCTCTCATCTCAAGAAGTTAAGTTGTCAGTATCCTGTGGGCTGATCGACGTGATCAGTTATTCACAAAACTCCTTTACAATATGTCCAAAGCACTTGGCTACCAGTTTGATGAAGTCCAATTAAAAAGAGATTGTTATCGCCCAATCGCACACGGACATTTGGAGCAGGATCAACACCTTCTCCGAACGGCGCTATTAGAGGTGCTGGCTGGCACCAGAGGCTTCCCAGTTAAGCCGTTTCAGGAGACTGCAAATGAAGAGCCATCAGCGCAGAAAAACGAATAACAAAAAGGTAGGCGGACACACTAACGTGCGCCCGCTAATGAAGAAGCTCACCGAAGAGACACTGGGGGATGGGTTAGGTCAATCGTGATACGGCTGGAAGAAGCGGTTAAAGCCGGTCTTGAATTTGGTGGTACGCATTAGAGGCTGATCAGTTCAGTCTTCACGGGCTTGAATTCCGGCAGAGATTTGAAGCCAACACAGCGGTACTTGTAGTCGCCCACAAGGGAGCGGTATAGCCAATTGCTTGGGTGGGGCGCTAAGAAGGTCCGTTTTCTGTAATGACGAAATTTCGCCTACAGTCGCCCATGGGTCGCCCAGAACGAGATTTGGCCACCGACTAAAGATAGGCCAGTTATTATTTTTTGTAAGCTATTGATTTAAATAAAAAAATTGGTAGCTACGGGTGGACTTGAACCACCGACCCCAGCATTATGAATGCTGTGCTCTAACCAACTGAGCTACGTAGCCATTTCGGACGGGACAGGCAGTCCCTGAAGAGGCGCGCATTTTCCGGAATTTACCCTACACTGTCAAGCGTTGTGCGGCTGACAGGGCGGCGCAACGAGTGCGGTTGGATTTTAGCCGGGCACGTATTTTTTGTAGACTGCGGGAAGAGCACTCTTGCCATACCATACGTCTCGCTGTCAAACGGAAATGCCGGTTCAAGAGTTTGCTCGACCAGTTATGATGCTCCCATAGCGTTAGTCGATTGCCGCATGGAAGTTTGGTGATGTTTTTTCGCGTAGCAGGCGTGGTCAGAGAATAGGGTGAGGAGTTAAAAATGCTGACGAATTTATGGTATGTGGCGGAGTGGGCATCGAAGGTCAAAGACAAGCCGGTGAAGACGCGCCTGCTGGGCCAGAATTTCGTATTGTTTCGCGATACCAAGGGCAAGGTCAGTTGCCTGAGTGATATCTGTATCCACAGGGGCGGATCGCTGTCCAGCGGATGGACCTCGGAACGTGATTGTGTGGCTTGTCCCTACCATGGCTGGGAATTCGATGCCGAGGGTAAGGTGCAGTTCATTCCTTCAAGAGGCGAGGGCGCAGAGGTGCCCGACAGAGCTCGAATCGACGCTTATCCCACGGAAGAACGTTACGGCATGGTCTGGGTATTCATGGGAGACCTGCCAGAGCCTGAACGTTATCCGATACCGCCGTTTCCCGAGTACGACGACCGGGAAAACTGGCGGCCGGTAGAAACAGAGTTCACCTGGAAGGCCGATGCGAACCGGGTGGTGGAGAACGGTATAGACATTGCGCATACCTCCTTCGTACATCCGGGTTTCGGTTATCGAGAAATGGCCGACAAAAACCATATCGTGAAGATAGAGCGGGATGAGTATTCTGGCTCTTCGTCGTGCGTGATGTATCCACCGCCCATGTCAGGCAATGCAGGATTGATGCGCTTTGTTCGCAAAGATAAGGCCGAGACGCATGTTCACCCTGGCTTTTATTTGTCGGGTCACTGTGTACGGCTGCATATTCAGGTTAATTCCTGGATGGAAATGGTTATTTTTGATGCCAATACACCGGTAGACGAAAATACCACCCGTTCCTTTGTGATACAGGTGCGTAACTTCTTCAAGTGGGGCATGTTCGATAAAGGTTCGATCAAGCGCACGCAGAAGGTGTTTCAGGAAGATGCGGAAATAGTAGAATCGCTGTCGCCGCATTACCTGCCTGATACGCTGGAGGCAGAAATCTCGGTGGAGCAGGACAAATTTATGAGTGCGTGGCGCAAGGTGCTGCGAGTGCATTCTGAAGAGAAGGGCTGGAAAATTGACGCCGCTGCTATGGAGCCGATGCTAAAGCAGAAAGTGTTTACTATCCCGTCACCGGCACGCCGGACCAACCCTGATTTACGCTGGGCGCTGGATACGGTGCCGCTGGTGCCGCCCGTGAAGACGCCGCCGGTGCAGTCTGTACCGGCCACGGGCGAGGGTCAGGCCTGAGGCTCGAATTGCTCTGTAAGTCTTACCTCCCAGAGTCCGATTACATATAGTCCGAGCGCTTCATTGGTCCCACGGACGCAGACCGAACGGGTAAAACAAATTCGGGCGGTTCTGTGTCGGGATAACCCTCACCCCAGTTAACCGGGTCGCCTTTCATCTCTACCCTGGCATTGTCTGTGTACCAGTCTACCAGTTGGCCGTCACAGCGCAGAATCCAGACGGTGCCGTCTTCTCCTGCCGTGAAATCACCGTGGCGTATCCCCTTGGGGCGGAAGAAATACTGACCCTTTACCATTTCGCCGAAGTTGTAGTCGAAGGTGCCGTCCAGGCAGTAGGCCTCTTCAAAGCAGGGGTGATGTGCGAGAGGGTGCTCGCGCCAGCCGGACTTGGCTTTTATGAGTCGGGTATAAAAACCGGATTCAACATCGTGATACAGCATTTTGATGAACAACCCTGGAACGGGGGTGCCGCCGCGCTCGAAGTCCATTGGGCTGCCGTTGTCTGGGTCGGTCACATCGAACCAGTCTTGCGAACCAGCGCTGCAGACGGTCAGTTCGTCGAACTCTCTGGCCTCAGGACCGTTTGATGTGGCTGGATTAAAAGCCCAGTGACCGTACTCCCGAAACAGCAATATGGTTGTTCCGGCTTTTACTGTTAGCTCTGGCGTCAGCACGCCCTTGGGCGCACACCAGTAATCGTTAGCGGTGAGTGTCTTATCACCCAGTTGTAGCTCTCCTTCTAGAACAAACCACTCGGTCAGTGCTGCATGTAAACCAGGGGGGCGCGACCAGTCACTAACGAACTGCACACGCAGGGAGGCGGAACCATCTTCTTCGTCATAGCTCAGGTTTTGCTGGCGCGCTTCACCCGTGGCATGACTGAATTCTGCCATATGCCAGATCAGGTCTTTTTCATCGACGAGTTCTACGTGTGGTCTCATTGGATTGAGCTTCCTTTTATGATGGTCCGCAGGTTGTGAGGAAATTAACGTTAGTGAGAGTAAACAAAGATATACATAAATAAAAATTGATAATACTGAGTTAAACTATAGATTAAAGGCTATGTAAAAGTGTGATCGGGAGGTTCTGTGCCGCAATTTATAAACACCAGACAACTGGCCAGACTGGGCACTCTTCGTCAGTTGGAAATTTTTATGAAAGTGGCTGAGCTCGGCAGTATGGCGCAGGCAGCGGAGCAGCTTCACCTATCCCAGCCCAGTGTTTCGATACAGGTGCGGAAATTGGCCGAGGCGGTTGGTTTACCCTTATATGAAATTATCGGTCGGCGTCTGCAACTGACAGAAGCCGGCAAGCGGGTGGTGGTGGCTGGCAGGGAAATTTTGGATACATTTAGCCGACTTGATGGTTCCCTCAACGACCTTAAAGGGCTGCAGACCGGCTGTCTGCGACTCGCCGTGGATGCCAGTGCAAAGTACTTTCTGCCACAGTTACTAGGGCCATTTCTTAAACGCTACCCCGGCGTTGAGTTAGAGTTTGTAGAGGGCGAGCGCAGCTTTTTGGTAGACCGTATAGGACAAAATCTGGACGATTTGTATTTTTTCAACCACGTGCCGGTGAATCTGGATATCACTCATTATCCGTTCCTGCCGAACCCACTGGTGGTGGTCGCTCGGGAGGATCACCGCCTCGCCGATAGTGGTCAGTATGCCTGGGGTGACCTGGTTGGCGAGCGCATCATTATTCCCGCTGAGGGCTCGGGCTCGCGACTGGCTATTGACGAATTCATGTCCACTCATGTGCTCAAAGTCGACCGAGCACTCGCAGTAGCGAGTAGCGAGGCCATAAAGCTGTCGGTGATGGCCGATATGGGCGTCGGTATCCTTTCGGCCTACGCACTGGTGAATGCACGGGACGACGGTCTGGAACAGTTGCGAGTAACGGGCTTTCCCATCATGACCCAATGGCATGTGATCCACCTTCGTCAGAAACAGTTATCTGTTGTTGCCCGGAGTTTCCTGGAATTTGTGCTTAAAGAAGCCAAGGCGCATCTGCCGATGAATAAAATCGAAGAAACGGTGCGCAAGGCTGCGCGCTGAACGCTCTACAAAAAAAGGCAAAAATAAGTGAACCGTCGCCAAAACTGCCCCGTATATGTCTTGGAATATCATTTATGGAGCAGGAACATGTTTGGCAGGATGTTGGCAGTAACGCTGTTAGTTTTGGGTTCGCTCGGGAGCGTCCAAGGCGTCTCGGCGACTGAAGTCGCTGATCAAGAGGCCACGATCATCGTTTATCGTGCAGACAAAAACTTCAAAGCAGATCGGATTAGTATGCACCTTATTATGGGCGGCGAAAATCTGGGGCGATTGAATGCTGGCGACAGCATGGTTGTTTCTCGCCCAGCCGGTGAGTACAAGTTGTACTCGACGATCAAAGGGAACAAAGGTTTAGTGATGAATGTTAAGTCCGGTCAAACCTATTATGTGCACACGCAAATGGGTGTCCGTGGTACCCAAGTAAAAGTGAAGTTTGCCGAAGTTGGCGAGCAGGTTGCAAAAGAGCATTCGCCCGATATTGGCGGTGCTATTTAGTATCAATTAGTTTCCAAGGTCCAAACCTGTGGCGGGCTGATCGAAAGATTAGTCCGCTTTTTTTTGAGTTCGTTTTATCGGCCTGATCACTCAGTACCCTAAACTGCAGCTCAGTTCCCATCGACTTTCCCCCCGTTTCGCCCCTTAAGCTATAATGCTATATTTATATAACAAATGTGGGCATCTGTGCCCAGCAGCGTAAATTAGTCTATTGGGTTGTGACAGCGAGATGATATGGGCCTGAGCCTATTTGAAAAACTGTGGCAAGAACATCGAGTAGAAGGCCAGGTTGGCGACACCGATCTGATCTACATCGATCGAATTTTCCTGCACGAGCGCACAGGTTCGATTGCACTCGCCAGTCTCCAGGAGCAGGGCCGCGCAGTGTTTGCTCCAGAGCAGGTGTTTTGCTGTATGGATCACATTGTCGATACCTACCTTGATCGCAGTGACGATACAACGATGCCCAGCGGCAAAGAATTTATTGTGGCTACTCGTAAATACACGAAGCAGGCAGGGATCACTCTGTTTGATCTCGACGATCCGCGTCAGGGGATTGTTCATGTGGTGTCGCCTGAGCAGGGTATCGTGCAGCCAGGCATGACACTGGTTTGTCCCGATAGTCATACTTGTACCCAGGGCGCACTGGGGGCGTTGGCCTGGGGTATTGGTTCCAGCGAAGCCGAGCATGCGATGGCCACCAAAACTCTGCAAGTCAGGCGACCAAAAGTAATGTTGGTGTTTTTTGAAGGCAGCCTTTCGTCTGGTGTGAGTGCCAAGGATCTGATTCTGCACTTGATTGCTGCGCACGGTGTTGCCGGGGGGAGTGGCTACGCATTGGAATTCGCTGGCCCGGTGGTTTCGGCCATGGACATGGAGGCGCGAATGACACTGTGCAATATGTCCGTCGAATTTTCTGCGTTTACCGGCTTGATTGCTCCCGATGAGAAAACGATTGCGTACCTGAAAGGCAAACCTTTTTCTGCGCATGGAGCGTCCTGGGAGCAAGCCTGTGAGTATTGGTCTGGTTTAACCGCGGACGATGATGCCGATTATGACAAGACGCTGACGGTAGATTGTTCGTCTCTGGAGCCCCAGGTGACCTGGGGCACCAGCCCCGAGCATACGGTGGGGATTAGTGAGCTAATAGGTGCGCCCGGGGAGATGGATAGTGCCAGTCGCGCAGAGATGGAGAGAGCTCTTGAATATATGGCGTTGCAAACGGGAGCCCCGATCGCAGGGCGGGCCGTGGATGCAGCGTTTATTGGTTCTTGCACCAACAGCCGCATAAGCGACCTGCGACTGGCAGCGCGGATTCTGCGAGGGCGTAAGGTAGCACCGGGGGTGAAAGCTATTTGTGTTCCTGGCTCGATGCAGGTCAAGGCCCAGGCAGAGGCAGAGGGCCTGGATCAAGTGTTTATCGATGCGGGCTTTGAGTGGCGCGCCTCTGGTTGCTCCATGTGTTTTTTTGCAGGAGGCGAGCATTTTGGTTATCAGGATAGGGTGATCAGCACGACGAATAGAAATTTCGAAAGTCGTCAGGGCCCTCAAACTCGAACCCATTTGGCTAGCCCGGCAACGGTTGCTGCCTCTGCTGTGCGCGGTTTTATTGCCGACCCACGCCAGTTTCTGGCGCGCTAATGAATAGATTTGAGCGTCACTGTGGTGTTGCCGCCCCACTTATTCGGGACAATGTCGATACCGACGCCATCATTCCTTCAACAGAGATGAAGAGAGTGTCGAAGCGGGGTTTAGGCGAGGGTTTGTTCGCCGGATGGCGTTACCTGGAGCCGATATCTCGACAGCCCAACCCTGAATTTATACTCAACCAGCCTGCCTATAACGGCACTAGTATCCTGCTTTCTGGTAACAACTTTGGCTGTGGTTCGTCGCGGGAACACGCTGCCTGGGCACTGGCGGAGTACGGCATTCGAGCAATCATGGCGCCAGGTTTCGGTGGGATTTTCGCAGGAAATTGTATTCGTAACGGGATACTGCCCCTGAAAATTTCGGCAAAAACCGTAGTGAGAATTGCGGGCTGGGTAAGCGAAAACCCTCGCGAGCACCGGCCTGTTATTGACTTGCCTGCCCAGAAGGTAGTCGCGGCTGGTAGTGAATATTCGTTCGACATTGATGCCAGTTCAAAAACGATGTTGGTAGAGGGGCTGGATGCTATCGCTCTGACGCTGACACGGTGGGAGCATATTCAGGCGTTTCATCGGAAGAGGAAGGCGCTGCGGCCTTGGTTGTATTAGCTGGCGACAACGATCCCGGCGTCAACTAAGACCTGAACTTTAGCGTCACTTACGCCTAGTGCCTTTAGGTGCGCTCGCGCGCCCTGGCCTGGCTGTGGCGGTGAGTTTCGCAGCTGTGTTTTATGTTTATTGAACTCAACGGGTAACCCCGGCAGCTTGATGGTGTCGCCGTTCTCCAGAGTGATATCCAGCAACGCGCCGCTGGCCAGCATATGCGGGTCTTTAACTAAATCGCATGGCTTGTTGATCGGCGCGAATGGCACGCCCGCTGTCTCAAGTCGCGCCGATAGTTCGTCTTGACTCAGTTGACTGAACAGCGCCTGAATGCAGGGAATAAGGGTGTCACGATGGGCGACGCGATCACTGTTATTTTGCAGTTCTGGGTCTTCGGCAAGATCGACCAGATTGAATTCTTCGCAAAAGCGTGACCATAGGGAATCGCTGACCACCCCTACGAATAACTGTTCGCCCTCGCGGCTGAGGAAGATGTCGTAGACCGACCAGGCGCTGCGGCGCACCGACATGGGCGGCGGTTCCTCACCGAGTACACCCTGTTGGGCAATATGCTGCCCGACCATAAACGCGGTAGTTTCAAACAGGGAGCTGGTGATGTGCCTACCTTGGCCACTCTGATTGCGTTCCTGCAGCGCCGCCAAAATACCGATAACGCCAAACATACCGCCGGTAATATCAATCACGGAACTGCCGGCCCGCATCGGCTTGCCAGGCAGACCAGTCATATAGGCGAGACCACCCATCATCTGCGTTACCTCGTCTAGCGCAGTCCGGTTTTCGTAGGGCCCTGACAGGAAGCCTTTTAGCGAGCAGTAAATTAATTTCGGGCTTGCTTCGCGCAGGCGTTCATAGGCCAAGCCCAAAGCATCCATTGCGCCGGGTCTAAAGTTTTCTATCAGGATGTCGCTGCGGCCAATAATGTCTCTGGCCAGTTCCAGGCCCTCGTCTGATTTCAGGTTCAGGCACAAGCTGGACTTGTTGCGGTTGTACATGGAAAAGTAGCCGCCGCCACTGCCCTTTAGGTGGCGGGTATTGTCTCCCTTCAGGGGTTCAATTTTTATCACATCGGCACCCAGGTCCGCAAGAATTACGCCTGCCGTAGGGCCCATTACCATGTGGGTAAATTCCACAACCTGAATGCCAGCAAGAGGGGCAGATGGGTCTGACATAAGCAGGTGTTTCCCTGATTGACAACTAAGAGTAAATGATAATATGTTATATCATTATATCAAATCAAGGGGCTTAGGGATTTGGCTACTTCAGGGTTAGAAATAGACATAGAGATTAGCGAAGTTGGCCCCAGAGATGGGCTGCAAAGTATCGCGCCCATTATGCGCACAGACGACAAGAAAAACTGGATAACAGCGCTGGCCGCCGCCGGACTACCTGAAATCGAAGTGGGTTCATTTGTACCGGCGAAGATGCTGCCACAGTTAGCAGACACTGCTGAATTGGTCAAGCATGCTAAAAGTATTGCTGGCCTAAAGGTGGCGGTTCTGGTGCCCAACTTGCGTGGCGCGCAAAATGCACTGGCTGCAGGCGCGCACAAGATGACAATTCCGCTGTCGGTGAGTGAAACCCACAGCCTGAAGAATCTGAATCGCACCCATGCGCAAGTGTTGGCGGAGGTCAGAGAAATCCGAGTAGCAATCGATGCACTTCCTCTGGCCGAGCAACCGAAGCTGGAAGGTTCACTGGCGACCGCTTTTGGCTGTACCTTGGAGGGTGTTGTACCTGAGGCGAAAATACTAGAAATGGCAGAAAAGCTGGTTGTCGCCGGGTGCGACGAGGTGGGTCTGTCGGATACCACAGGTTTCGCCAGCCCCGTGCAGGTACGCGACTATACCCGCAAATTGTGGGAGGTGGTCGGCACCGAGCGACTCACCGGCATTCATCTGCATAACACCCGAGGGCAGGGACTTGCTAATGTGATGGCCGCCCTTGATGTCGGCTTGACCACTATTGATGCCTCTATGGGAGGTATTGGGGGTTGCCCTTTTGCGCCAGGAGCCAGCGGTAACATTGTTACCGAAGACCTGGTGTTTCTGCTGGAGAGTATGGGGCTGCGTACCGGTGTGAATTTTGTGGCGCTGTGGCAGGCTCGCGAAATCCTTGCCGCTGCCTTACCTGGTGTGGCGCTTTATGGTTTTACGCCGGTAGCCGGATTACCCAAGGGCTTTGTCGCTGCCACCGCACAATAGAATGCTGAGCGATCAGCCGTTCTCCGGTGTTGCCTGATTTTAACGATTAGCCAAGCTGCCGAGGCCCGCGCTATTCAACGCGTGTTCAGTCGTGAGAACCCTGCCGTTTGCACAGCCAAGCTCTTGCCTTTAAGAAATACCATGGCATGGGTGTTTTCCTTGAGATAGGCGTCCAAAAAAGCGGTGGTGACTATCTGTACCATACGCAGGGCATCTGTCTGCGGCGTAGCCTCTCGCTCGGTCCTGCAGATGAGATTGCCCAGATAATGGTCTGCCCCCTGAGTCACCAGCGCGTATTTATCGCCGGGCATGGCGGTTTCCCAAGACATTAGATGGGATCGCCAGTCAGGCCAGAAGGCGGGTTGGACGTCCCATGTCCCGGTGCTCACCAGTGTTGGCGTTTGCAATTGCTGCCAGCTGCCTGCCGTTATGGTGTCAAACATTGGGCCCGGGGGCGACATGGCAACAATGGCCTTTACCCGCGTATCGCGGTTTAGCAGATAGCGCTCGGTATCTGGATCAAAAGCGCCAGCGCCGCCAAATTGCTGCGCGCTAAATGCGCCGAAAGAATGCCCGGTGACGGCCAATTTGGTGCGATCCGATTTACCCGCAAAAGCGGGGGCCAGTGCCTCAATGGCAGGCAGCTCCTCCAGCATGCGTGATAGGTCAGCCACCCTACCGTTGATCAATCCCAACTGACCGTAGCGAAGGCTGTTGAATATGCCCTGAACCGCGCTGCAACAGTCGAGGTGGTCGGGAGCAATAACGGCATAACCGTGACTTACCCAGTGTTCGATGATGCGGTCGTAGCTGTCTTTGTCGGACCAGTTGCCGTGGGAGAACAAGAGCAGGGGGAAGCCTTCGCCTTGCGCGGGGAAGTAGACGTTAAGCGCAATGTCCCGCTGATCTGAAGCTCCCGTTAACATCAGGTTCCTTACTGCGCTCTGCGTATAAGGGCCGGGGTTCGCTGCATAGAGTTTGTCGACAACACTGTCGCTTACGGCCAATGGGTAGGCGGGTGGCAGCGGAGCGTCTTCGCCGCAGCCCGCCGTTAGCATTACTAGCAACAAGCATAAAACCAGTCTTAGCGAGGTCATGTCACATTCCCGCTAAGAATGTGCGTACGTCTTCAGCGGATTGTTGGGGAATTTCCAGGGGAATAACGTGGCCGATGTTGGGATAGATGATGTGATCGACCGAGGCCGCATTGATCAGCTTTTGTGTGTATTGAGCAACGTGTTCTTTGGGCAGTTGGGGGTTCTGTTCACCCCACATGATGAGCGTGGGCGCGTGTATCAATGCAAGATCCTTGGAGATATCACCGCGTTCCCAGGCCATCATCCGTTTGAACTCAGCCATCCGATTACCCTTACGGCGGTACATTTCGTGAAATTCTTTTACGCTTTCATGGGTGACCAGGGTGTTGTCAATGACCGCGGCCTGCAGAAAAGCGGTAAACAGTTTTTCGGGTAAGAGGTAGAAGGCATAGCCACCCCATGCCGGCAGGCCCCTTTCCATGTATTTGTTGGTTACACGTGGCATCCCGGGGGCATTGATCAATATCAACTTGTCTACCCGCTGGGGGTAATGCGCTGCAAAATACCAGGCCAGTGCGCCGCCCGTTGAAGAGCCAGCCACTGAGGCCTGCTCAATACCCAAATGATCCAGTAATTCGGCAAGTAGGAGGGTGCCGCGCGCGCGGGTGTAATCGGCGCTGGGGTCGGGGCCGGTCAGTCCGTGACTGGTCAAGTCGTACCGTATTACCGTAAAGTCCCTGGCCAATACCTTTACCCATGGCTGCCATAGCCGCATGGTGTAAAAGTGGGAGTGAATGAGTACTAGTGGCGGCCCTGCACCCTCGACCTTGTAGGCTATGTTAACGCCATCGACAGTGACTCGCTGCAGTCCCTCGCCACCGTAGCGCTGTTCCAGTTCCGCCACTGGAATGTCGCGGCTGATCCACGCCAGGTAGGTGCCCGCGATCAGCAATAGAGCGATCAGTATGCCAAGCCCGTTAAGCAGGACTTTGAAAGTACGCAGGATCAAGAGTTGGCGCCATCATCGTATTTTTTGCCATCCGCTATCAGCGAGTCTGCACCTAGCAGCGTGTTCATCTGGGTCAGGTCGATCATGCTCTGCCTCAGCTTTTCAGTATTGCCGGTGTTTCGAATTTCATCGAGTATTTTTTGGGCTGCAGGGACGAAAGTGTGCAGTAAAGCGACAGGGTATAAGGCAATCTTGTAGCCAATACTCTGCAGGGTCTGGACATCGACAATCGGGCTGTTGCCGCCCTCTACCAAATTGTGGATCAGCGGGACCCTGGCGCCAAACTCCTTGCCTATCGCCTCCATCTGAGATATTTCTGTGGGCGCCTCGATGAATAACCCATCTGCACCGGCTTCCAGATAGAGCGCTGCACGCTCCATGGCATCTTCGAAACCATTGACGCCAAGGGCGTCGGTGCGGGCTATAAGCAAGGTACTGTTATGTTCTTTGGCATCCTGCGCGGCCCTGATTTTCCCCTGCATTTCCACCGCGCTGATTAGCGCTTTACCCTGCATGTGGCCGCAGCGCTTGGGTGACACCTGATCTTCCAGTTGCAACGCGCTGGCACCGGCTCGCTCGAAGTCTCTTACCGTGCGCTGTACGTTCAACGAGTTGCCGAAGCCTGCGTCCATATCTACGATCAGCGGCAGGGCGGTGCGGTCGCGTATAACTCTAACGGCCTCAGTTACTTCGCTGGCGCACACCAGTCCCATATCGGGTCGACCGAAGCGGGAAAAGGACAGGCTGCCGCCGGAGAGGAAGGCGCAATTGAACTCGGCCTGCTCAACCAGAAGTGCTGACAGGCCGTCATAAATCCCAGGCGCTTTGATCAGTGCCGGTTCTGATAATAGCTGCCTTAATAGTTGCCGGTGTGACATGACAATTCCCGTGCCACTCAGTGGCTATTGATATCCAGATCCATACGATACTGAAAGTGATCAGGGTTATAGCAAGCGTGCAGGTGATCCACTAGCCTTTCGCCTGCGGGTTCGCTGGTGAATGATTCACGCAGTAGGCTGATCAGCGGCGCACCCGTTGCCGTGTTGAGTTGCTCTGCAAGCGCCGGACTCGCCGCTATGGCACTAATGGTCTGGGTGATATGGGTGATCTTGAGCCCCTGCCGGCGAAAAATTTCCAGACGCGGAGATTTTTTGAAGTCTTTTTTGCCAACCGGTTTATGCAGACCAATGGTCCAGCTACTGTAGTAACCAAAGGGTTGGCCGTCCCGCGAGCGGACACGAATAAGGTGTAACGCTTTCTCCTTGTCGGGCAGACCCAGAGCATCTCTAACGTCTCCAGGTGGTACCAGTTTTTTGCACTCCAGGACTTTGACATCGGTGTGGCGAGCCATGCTCTCTATTTCCTGCAACATGCCGATCAGCGGGGCCTTCACGGGCTGTGGTTTGTATTCGTAGGTAACATGCGTGCCTTTCCCCCTATGGCGTTCCACCATGTCCTCTGCGGCCAGTTCGTCCATCGCCCGCTTGGCAGTGATACGGGATACCGAGAAGGTGTCAGCCAGTTGTTGCTCGGTGGGCATCTGCGCACCCTTTTCAATGGTGCCATCCAGAATGGCATTCTTAAGCAAAGTGTAGAGTCGGAAGTACAGAGGTGTCGGATTGTCCTGCTCAAGTGTCTTCAATTGGCTTTCGCTGAAAATCTCGGAAATTTTGTTCATCAAGCGGTTTCCTGTGGAAAATATTTAACGTAACGTCAAGCCTGTGCACTGTGCTGCATAGCTGCGTCATCGTGTGAGCAGGCTAAAAGATATATAAGTATGACAATATAATATCTTGCCTGTTGCCGCTCCGCCACCCGTTCGTATACCATCGCGCTCAGATTACTCGATACAATAATCGCGAGACTCTATGATGAAGCTCTACAATCTTGATCACTCACCCTATGCGACGCGAGTCCGCATGCAAATACACATAAAAAATCTGGACGTCGGAATCGAGTCAGTACCTGTGGCTTTGGGTACCCCCGAGTTTGTGACGTGTTTTCCCTTGGGCAAAATTCCCATTCTGGCGCTGGACGACGGCAGCCACCTGGCCGACTCCTGGGTCATTATGGAATACCTGGAAGATGTTACTGACAGTGTGCCGCTGCGGCCCATTGGGGCGTTGGCCAGAGCTGAGATGCAGACCCTGGCTCGATGTGCCGATACTTGTCTTGGTCCCGCAGCCGTGTTCCCTTTATTTGGGCTGGTTGGCGCCGGCGCTGAATCCGCCGCTGTCGAGGAAGTCGTGTTGGCACTGGATCAGGAATTGGATCGTCTGGAGCGATTGCTGCAAGCACTGCCGGACTTCGCCACGCGGGACCTCCACCTGGGCGATATAGCGCTTGTTCCGCATGTAGACTATGTGTTGCTGTTGGCACCTATGTTTGGCAGGGAGAGGCCTCTGGCAGCGTATCCGCTGATCACTGCATGGCGCTACCAGGTGGGTCAACATGTCGGTGTCGCCAGAGGGTCAACTGAAATGCTGACTGCGGTTAAGGCGTTCTTTGGCGGCTGACGGTCAGTCCGCGAGCGCCAGTTCCTCGATGGTTTTATTGTCGAGGATCTCTACGGTGTGGGCGGAGTAGATGTCGATAACACCCTCGCGTCTAAGTTTGCCAAAGGCCCTGCTGACGGTTTCTATGGTAAGGCCAAGATAATCGGCAATATCCTGGCGCGTCATCACCAGTTCGATAGAGTGATTCTGTTGAGGCGGCAGGCGATCGGCCAATTGCTTGAGTAAAAAACAGACTCGCTCGTGTGCTTTCTTCTGGCCCAGAGCGAATACCTGGTCCAGCGTGTGTGCCAGAATGTTGCCGCCGATGCGGCGCACATTGGTCATCAGTTGCGGGGACTTTTCCTGCAGGGTGATAAAGGGCTTCGCCGGAATTTCGCGTATTGTCGCGGTCGTCAGCGCCGAAACAGTAAAGTCGTAGTGCTCATTATGGGCGATGCCGATGAAGTTACCTGGATGCATAAACGCCACGACCTGACGACGTCCTGTCGAGGTAGATCGCTCCATCATCAGTATGCCTTTCTCAAGCATGTAAACCGATGTCCCTGGGGTATGCTGGTGAAACAGAAACTCGCCAGTCCCGAGGCTGCGAAGTGAAACCAGCGCGTCAAGGGCGGCTATATCCGCTCCTACCAATCCGGAATAGATCGTTAGTGGGGTCTGCTCGGTTTTTATACACTGCGGGCTCACGATGTTGTTCCTGCCTGAACTGTTTGCATAATATCAGTTCAAGAGCGTGTTGCCAGCCTTTTGACGTCGCAGTAAGTAAGGGGTCAGTCCACGTAGGTCGCAGCGAGCACGTTGTCTCCGGGCTCAAAGCGCAGCACGCCAAAGGTCATATAGTGTTCTTTTTGAGATTCCAGAAACTGCCAGGTACAAACCATGGTGTAATCTTCGTCCACCACCGCCTCTCGTGACCACAATTTCAGTGCTTCACCATAGATGTGGCGGATACTGTAAAGATAACGGCCGTAGGATTTGCCATTGCCGAACATGTCGGGTCCATGAAATTGATGGCTGCCACCATTGCGGGTCCGCATTGTGGTCCACTTACGGTTGATAATGCCCTCGATTTCTATGGTTTGCTCACTGTGCAGCAAATTGATCGGGCGGTGGCTCACGGCGACGTTATTGTGGCCTATAAGCTCCTGCTGATTGTTATACACTTCAAATTTTCCACGAAATACCCCCTCATTTTTTACCGGAAAATTGAACGGCTTCTTGCCGTCAACTTTTTCTTTCTCAATGAAGTCCGTTACCATTTTCTGTGTTGCTGGATTACTGTCATGGTCGTGGGCGACAACGTACAGGCCGTTGAAAACCCCGACCAATGTATCGGCTTCGAATAGCTGTGAGGAGTAAACCTGTAGTCCCAGTTCGGGTACCACGTGGTTTACGGTACGCAGGTCCACATTCCAGCCCGGTGAGTAATAGCGGGAATCGACCAGTAGTCCATAGGGTCGCCCGGAGCCGATAAAATCAGGGCCGGTGTAAATGCGATTGCTGTCCGAGTCGACAACGCCAAATTCCATGCGCGCACCGATTTCAAAGCGGTCCATTAGTGGCCCAGTCGCGTCGAATCGAGTATCCATCCAGTAGGTGGTACGACCCTCCTTGAATTCACTGGCGCGGCTCACTTTGTTGGTGCCTACGTGAGTGCCGTCGTGTTCAAACAGAGAGGGACAGCCATGCCATTCCCCGTCGATGGCCTGCTGCCAATTACTGGGTTCGCTTTGGTCCGACATTCGTTAATCCTTAAGTGTGGCGCTAGAGAATCAGGCTATCGTGTCCGGCCAGGCTTGCTGTGTCTTTGCTTTTTGTCAAATGGCGTTGCTTCAGCGCCTGTCGCCGCGGTTGATCATAGGACGGTCGTTAAGCACAGCTGCTTCGAGCTGCAGGCGTGCCTGCTCGTTATTGTTCGCGACTGCCAAGGAAAATTGACAGATAAGATGGGACAGTCGGGCCCGTACCTCTTCGTCCGGTTGTGTTGTGGGCAGGTCGATGAAAGGTCTGCCGGTGCTGTGATCTGCTGGCCAGGCCATCGAAAAGTGATTGGCACCCTCCAGAATTGCCAGATAGCAATCACCCCGCGCGCGGGTCAAAGCGATATCGAAAGTCTTCTCTACGCGGTCGGTAGCGCTACTGCTACTGACGCCGTAGCGGCTAGCACTATTGGCGATGCAGCCATCCTGAGTGCCTCCCATGATCAGTAGCGGGAGGTCTGAGGGCAGATCGAATAGGGCGTTTTCAGCCCAGCCCAAAGCGGTAGCGGCGCCAGCATGCGCGCCATAACTGAAGGCAGCGCAAAGGCCGGGGAACCAGTCAGCTCGTGCATTGAGTAAAGCCACCGAGCCGCCAGCGGAATGTCCGCCCAGAATCACTTTGTTCAAATTTAGTCGACCCTGGAGTACGCCAGTTTGATTGATAATTTTGAGTTCTTCAAGTATCGCGGCAACAGCTGTTGCAGACGCTTGCAGACCATAATTTTCTGGCGTGAGAGCGCTTATGGAAAGCCCTGGCGTGAGGCTGATATACCCTGGCATTTCCTCCGCAATCAGCGTGAAGGTTACGCTGACGATACCCTGGCGGGCCAAGTCGTGAGCCAGCCAGCTGTAAGCCTCTGGCCCCACGTTGATGCCAGGCAGAATAATAACCACGGGAAAACGGGTTTCGCAGTTCGCTGCTGGAACAACCCCACTATTACGTTCTTCTTCGCCGCCACCATAGTTGCCGGGGTAGAAAATTTTCAGGCTGGCGCGATCATACGGTGCAGGACTGTCGGCGATGGCGATCGCGCGGTAAATGGCGCGCACCATTATGGTGCCATCAATATCCAACTGTGGCATCGGTGAGGACTCTGCCACTCAGTCGCCTGTTGGTCTTGGTAAAGTGCGGGTTCCGCCCCAAAGCGTGGCTACCATGGCCTGCGCTGCCTCTTTCCCGAATAACTTATCACCAAGGCCATTGGCCGGATCGCGCTCACAGATATTACGACGAACCTGCTCGTCACGCGCAGCGATGCCCGGGCGGTCCTCTACCGGAGTGTGTTCGGCCTCATCGACCCAGGCCAGCCAGCGGTCAAGGCGCGACATGGCTGCTGTGCGGACTTTGGCGATAACGTCTTTTTCTGCTTTCGCGGTGTAGCAAACTGCGGTGGGTGTCAGCGCAACCCGGGTGTACAGGTCACGGCTGACAAAAGGGTTAAATCGGTCATCAGACTGTAAATCCAGAAATTCTTCGTTGACTTCGGTGTAATACTTGTCGACGTATTCAATGTTCGAAACCAGATCCATACGAGGGATGTAATCCATATACATAAACAAGTCAGGTACCGTGCCCAGCGCAAAACCGAAATGAGGCACGCGATACTGAGGACCCAGACTGAGCGTGATGTGCATGTTAGTGAAGGTCGATTCAGGCGAGCCGATGTACGAGTGGACATACCAGTCAATTTCCGGGCCAGTAAAGGTGTGCAGCGAGCCTTCGGCGCTGTTTTTCCCAACACTAATAGTTTTATAGTCGTTAAAACGATCGCTGCAGGGGTCCAGTTCTAGCTGAAAGCGAGCCTGAATTTTTTTGTCCATTTCTCCCAGGATAGCCCATAAAGCGTTGAAGGTGTCACGATTGTCAACGTCAGGGGACTGTTCCACCAGGTCGATAATGGAAGTCAGTATTCGCTCGCTCATGGCTCTACCTGTGGGATATTCAAGGGTCTGCACGCAGTATGCACAGGGATGCATGATAGGCTGGCGGGGTTGATAAGCGCTTGATTAAAGTCAAATTGAACGCTGGCGCTACGGTGAACCGACTTCCAGAGGTTGCCATATTGAGGACTGAAAGGCCGGCTCGTGTAGCGGGCCATCAGGGCCGCGTGGGTCAAGTGAGTGACGCGCGTCGCAAGTAGGCAGTAGACGTGTCCCTTTTGCGGTTAGTGTGCGGGTTGCGATGCCGTTCCGGTATAGCACGGTGTGGCGAATGCGCTGCCCGGGTGCCGTCAACATAATAAAGTCTGGTTCCATGTAAACGTCGGTGGCAGCCCCCAGCTTGCGGGCGCTAAAAGTCAGAATCCCCGGCCCTCCTGATATGCCGATATTTTCATACGCTCCTGGTCCCAGTGGGTCGAATACCAGTAGGTCGCCCCGCATTTTGCCGGTGAATGTCTTGGCGGCAGTTTCTCTGCCTCGGATGTGCACGTTGGTCAGTGCTAGCTGGTGGCCATCAAAGTCGATATAGACCAGGTTCTCAAACGGCCCCCGCCCGGGGCTACCGGCGCTTGGGTCTTCGTCCAACCGGGTACCATCCAGGTTGTGCAGATCGATGTGGTCATGCCAGGTGCCGCGCATTAGCATCAGGTTGGAGCCAACGCTGCCACTGGCAAATACGGGGTCGGGATTGTTCATGGTTTTTCCACCTATAATGGGCTGGCGTGCAATCCCGAGGTTCGATGATATATCAATAGAGTTCGTATGAACAAAACCTGGCCCGAAGGCGCCTCATCGCTTTTCAAACCACAGAGCCTCTCGAAAGTAACTATGCTGGTGTCTTTTGTCTGACTCAAGCAAACGATATAATCGCGGAATGAGTGTAAAGTGAAAACAATCGATTCCCAGGGGGCAACAACATGTACATGATCGTTAAGCACACCCACCTCACCATAATTGTACTTACGTTTATCTTTTTCATCATCAGCTTTGTGTTAACAATAAAAGGGTCTGACAAGGTCAACAACAAACTGCTGAAGATTGGACCACATATTTTATATACTCTCTTTATCGGCACCTTTATCTATATGGTTGCAGTCAATCCACTTAACTTGTACCCCTTTGTGAACGGTTGGGCATCATCTAAATTAAGTGGTTTTGTCTTCTATATTCTGTCTATTGCGTTTGCGCTGAAATGGGCGAAGTCAACAATATGGCGCTTTGCGGGCTTAATCAGTGCAGTATTTTGGTTGGTTATGAGTGCGCGACTTGGGTTTGCAGACCATCTCAAATTAAAAAGCATCAGCGAAGATGCTAATGCTTTGATTGAGTTAGGGCGGCCCATGCTAGCTGCAATTTGCTAGGGTTTTTAGTCAGGACTCTGCGCGTGGTTGCGCATTCTTTGGAGAGAAATGGATGATGCCACTAAAGCCAGTATCTGCTTTGTTGCCAGCGTTGGTGCTGGCCCTTATCCTCACGGGCTGTGGCGGCAGCGATAGCAATCGCCAGTCGGGTGAGGTGCTGGTCGATGAGGTCGGGGTTGCGATAGAAGGTTTTGATCCCGTTGCCTATCACTTAGTGGATACGGCGGTTCAGGGCCAGGCGAGATACGCGACGCAGTGGAACGGTGCGACCTGGTGGTTCTCCTCAGAGGCAAATCGCCAGATGTTTATCGTCGCGCCTGAAAAGTATGCGCCGGCCTATGGTGGTTGGTGCGCATACGGCGTCGCCGAAGGCTACGCCGCTGAGACAGACCCGGTGAACGGCTGGACAATTCACGACGGGCGTCTTTATCTGAACTGGGATGCCGAGGTGACTGCGGATTGGCGTAACGACAAAGCCGGCTATTTAAAAAAATCAGAACCTAACTGGTCCACGGTGCAAAAAGACCTTCAAAGCGGCGGAGCTACCGTGTATTGGCACGATCAATAATAAGGCGCTCCATAGAGAAGTGAGTGAGTGCTCACTGTCTGCAGTTGTGACCTTTAGTTGGGAGCTTTAAAAGTCTACATCCTAAAGTATACTGCTGCGTTCGAATCATCCTGCAGCGCAATGCGGCATTTTTCCAGCCGCCCCTATAGGGTCGGAAGTTTCTGCTTTTACTTTGGCCTATGTTCTAGACATGTGAAAAGACAAGGGTATAGAAAAATGAAAAAGAGCCGATATTTTCCATTTGTGCACACCAGCCTGGCTGTTGGCGTCATAGCCGCCGGGACAGGGCTTGTCGCCTTCCCCAAAGTAGTGGGTGCCCAGGCGCTTGAAGAGGTCACTGTGACAGCGCGGCGGCGTACTCAAGACATTCAGTCCGTGCCGCTATACATTCAGGCCTTTGGCGAGAAAGACATTCGTGAGGGTATGATGCGTGGTTTCGAAGATTACGCTCGTGATTTGACCAGTGTATCCTTCGGCACGTCTGGTCCGGGTGCGTCGACGATAGCTTTTCGGGGAGCGATATCTCAGCCGGCTGGTTTCGATGCCATTAGTTCATCGACCCTTTACCTTGATGAGATTCCGATTACCCGCGACGGACAAAATCCGGATGTCCGTCTTTATGACATTGAACGTCTCGAGGCCTTGTCAGGCCCACAGCCCACACTTTATGGTGCCGGCTCGCAGTCCGGAACACTGAAAATTGTTAGCAACAAGCCCGACACACAGGGCAACAGTGGTTCAATCATGGCTGAGGGCGGCTATTTAGACCAAGGCGAACCCTCCTATAATTTAAGCGGTGTGGCTAATCTTGTGCTCATACCTGATGTACTTGCGGTGCGTTTGGTGGGTTTTTATGAAACCGAGGGCGGATACATTGACAATGTTTTAGGTACGACCAGCCTGTATTCTGCTGATAACGGGGATCGGACCAACGCTGACAAAGTCGAGGATGACGTTAACGACTGGACCACAGAGGGCGCTCGTTTGATGGTGCGCTGGGAGCCCAATGAAAATTGGCTAATTGATGTGGGCGTTATCTATCAAAAATCCGAGACCGAAGGCCGTTTCGATTTCAACCCGTCATTCGGCGATCTAAACACGGTTAAGTTCAAGGACGAGACCACCGAAGATGAGTGGTATAACCTCTCGCTTTCTATTCAGGGTGATCTCGGTTTTGCCGACCTGACCATCGCCGGTGGCACGCACAGTCGCACCATCGACTACAATATTGATTCTACCGCGTATATGTCGCAGTATCGAACCGAATCGCTTAACCGCATCGAGGCGGCCACCGGTCAACGTAGCGTGCCGACAGATTTCTACCAGTGCTACTATTATGACTATAATTGCTTTGAAACGGGATACAACTTTGGTGAGAATCCAACCGCTGCTATTCGCCTGAAGCAAGAGGTACAGTCTTTTGCCCAAGAAATTCGACTGGTATCGAAGGATGACGGCAACAACAAATTTAACTGGCTGGTTGGTGCCTTTTATGAAAAAACCGATAACGACTACGATTACCTAAGCACTGTTGATGATCTCGCGACTAGTAATGCTGACAACCAAGCTTTTGCGTACTACTACGGCGTTGAGCCCACCAACGATTGGTTTGACCAAGGGTTCCGCGAAGGTAAGACCTATAACGGTTTACCCGGTAATGAAAGAAACGGCCAGTTACAGAACATTGAACAACATGCCGTGTTTGGTGAATTCAGCTATCGCTTTACCGATAACCTTACCGCTAGCGTTGGTGGCCGCTGGTTCAATATTGAGCGCGGCGTAGAAGAAAACTCTTTATACCTCAACAACACATTCGACGACTTTTCGGTGACGGAGGAAACTGAAGACTTCAGTCCGCGCTACAATCTCACCTGGACCCCAACCGATGACATTATGCTGTATGCCACCTATTCTGAAGGTATGCGACCAGGGGGCCAAAACGGCCCGGTAGCGCAGAACCCGTTACAGGACGCACTAGGCGCGCCTTTAACGTTTGATCCTGACACGCTGAAGAACAGTGAGGTCGGGTTTAAAGCAACATGGATGGAAGGGCGCTTGCTGACGAACCTTAGTGCTTTTACAATGGATTGGGAGGACTATCAGCTGTCCGTCCGTATACCAGAGGGTGTCGGCGTGACCACGGTCAATGTAGGCAATGCCTCAATTGACGGGGCCGAAGGCACCACTGCCTTCAAGATTACGGATAAGTGGGAGCTCAGCGCCTCAGCAACCTTTCTTGACGCCCGTATTGACGACGATGTTAGTTTTAATAATGGCATAATTGTCGCGGCCGAAGCTGGCGACGCATTGCCTGTTGTGCCGGATTGGAAAGTGGCTGCAAGTTTGGAATACCGCACCGAGCTGCCCTGGAATGGTCTGTCAGCAATGGCCCGTTTTGACTACAACTACACGGGCGAAATGGTGAATTCAACTCAGGCCTCAGTGTCGCTGTTTGCTGGTTCGCAGCCAACAGCTGTTGATACTCAGCCGGCCTACGATATGGGTTCTCTTTACTTTACTGTTGAGTCGGAAGAAAATGGCTGGTCGGCTTGGGTAGGTATAGACAACCTTTGGGATGAGCGCGCGATTACCTTCATTGCACCGCGGTTTGGTGACGGACGCGTGTTTACTGTGCGGCCACGAGAGATTAGTGTGGGTGTCTGGAAGTCCTTCTGATCACCAGCCAGGTTAAGTGCTGATGACTTTTTTATTGTTTCCGCGTGGTCAGCGCCGGCCAGAATAACAGCCACGATGGTCAGCGCGTGTTCAGGAGAAGTATTTGAATCCCGCTGAGAAAAGGCTACACGGCAGTGCGCAGCAGCAAATCGGGAGCCGGCTGGCCTTCGAAAAAGCTGGGAGTGTTGTGCGTGCCGGTGATTATCTTGCCGCCGATACAATTTTGCTGGCCGCCTTGGTCAAGTACCCTAATGATCCGAACCTGCTGCGTTTATTCGGCATTTCATTGACTAAGCAAAAGCGTTACGCCGAGGCTGAGCAGAGATTGACTCATGTGGTACGGCTAACACCGCAGCACGCGCCTGCTTTCGAGGATCTTGCTGAGGCGCAGATGCTCCAAGGCAAGCTTGAAGAAGCACTGCGCTCACTGCGTAGCTGCATCAAACATGATCCTAATGCCCAGCGCCCTCGGCAAGGCCTCGCCGAGCTGCTTAGCATGATGGGACGCGGCAGTGAGGCGGAAGCCGTAGTTACCGCATCTTTAGCGGCAAACCCGACCCGTCAATCCCTCGCCGACGCCATGCTTCATGTGCAGCAAAAGGAGTATGAAAAGGCCGAGAAAATCTATGATGAGGTGCTGCGACGGGAGCCAGACAACGTCGATGCGTTAAGGTTAATGGGGATTTTGTGCGTCAAGCGAGAACGCTACGATGATGCCGCGGCGTTTTTTCGCCGCGCTGTCGAGCTGGCACCGGATTTCTGGAAGGCGTGGATTAATCTTGGCTCAGCGCTTGGGGAACAGCAAAAATTGGAGCAGGCCGAGGCGGCGTACTTGTCAGCGCTGGCACTGGCTCCCCAGTCTTTGCATACCCTGGAGCGTTTGGGTGCTAATGCCCTCAGAGCCGGCGAGCTGGACAAAGCGATAAACTGGCTGCAGCAGTCACTTGTTATAGATGATCAGTATTTTCCTTCTCTGCTGTCCCTTGGGCATGCACTGAAAACGGTTGGCAAGCAGGATGAGGCGATTGATGCTTATCGACGCTGCGCGGTTTCTAAACCCGACTTTGGCGAAGTGTATTGGAGCTTAGCTAATCTTAAGACCTTTCGCTTTTCAGACGACGACGTGCAGGCGATGGAGATGCGGCTCGCGCAGCTGGCCGATACGCCGGACGACCAGGCCTCAGAAATTGCTTTTTCTTTTGCCTTAGGTAAGAACTGTGAGGATCGCAAAGACTACCCTCAAGCCTTCGATTTTTACAGCCGCGCCAACAGCAAGAAACGCTCAGACGTTAACTACGATTTGATTGAGTACGAGAAACAAAACGATCGTATAATCGAGGTGTTTACGGCGGAATTTTTTGCCGAGCGAGAGGGTTGGGGCGCTCAAGACGAGTCGCCGATCCTGATTCTAGGTCTGCCGCGCTCGGGGTCCACTTTGTTGGAGCAGATTGTCGCTAGCCATACTGAGGTTGAGGGTACGGCAGAGCTGCACTACTTACTTCGTGGCGCTACCGAATCCGGCCTTAATCGCGCTGACGGCATCAAATATCCACAGGTTATGCATGAGCTTAAGTCGCACCATGTGCGAGGTATCGGTGAGGAGTATCTTGAGAAAACAGTCAAGCACCGCAGTGGCGCACGCTTCTTCACCGATAAAATGCCTAATAATTTCACCGGCATAGGGTTTTTGCACAGCATATTGCCCAATGCCAAGGTGATCGATGCGCGGCGTCATCCGCTGGACAGCTGTCTGGGGACCTTTAAGCAATTGTTCGCCAGAGGGCAGGTGTTCTCGTACGATCTTTACGATTTAGCGCATTACTACATACAGTATGTGCGGATGATGAAGCATTGGGACGCCGTTCTGCCCGGAAAGGTGCTGCGGGTAAACTACGAAGATGTGGTGGCTGATATCGAGACTCAGGCCCGGGCAATCGCCTTATATTGCGGCCTTGAATGGCAAGACGGTATGCTCAACTTCCATCAAAACCAGCGGGCGGTAAAAACGGCGAGCTCAGAGCAGGTGCGACAGCCGATTTACAGCAGCTCAGTCGCACTTTGGCGGCGTTATGAGGACCAGCTGGAGGAGCTCATTGACTATTTAGAGCCGGTGCTGCTGGAGCTCCCCGAGCAGGACCGTCCAGCGTCGCTGCAAGGTCGCTAGGCTAACGCAAATTACCGGCTGAGCAGTTACAGCACAGGTGGATTCTTGGGCCAGGCATAAGGCCAAACTTCTAAGCCATGAACGGCGTTGCGCACATCTACACTGAGATTGATGACTTTCTGCGAATGCTGCTCTTCAAGATTGTAGAGGGTGACCGTAGAGGGTGATGAGCCCGCCGCAATCTGCCCCTCGGACACAACGCAAAGACCACGACCAAAGCCCTGTCTGGCGATCATCGCGTCCTCCTTGTTCACATGCGTCAGCTTGTGATCGGCAAAGCGCGGTACTCGCCAGGCTTTGCGGGTATCCGGACTTTCATAGCGCAGCGTATCGGCGCGAGAATCATTGAATATAATCCCATCACGAAATGGTTGCGCATTGTGCACGCCCTCGGGCAGCGTGGTTACTACGCCCAGGTTCTTGCCGGCAAAGCGCAGTAGAGCATTGCTGCGCAGGCCACTGATGTACATGCCACCCGTATTGCAAAATACATTATTCAAATGCAGCTTGTTCAGCAGTCGCGGACCGGTGTTACTCTGGGGGTCAAAGCGTCGTGCGATAAATTCCATGCCAGTGGTAACGACATGCATTCCCCAGTCAAAGCGTTCAGTTTCCAGATTCAGGCCCAATATACTGTCGTAGCCCGTGGAGGCGACGAAAAGATGACCCTCATGGATCGATATTTCGTGGCAGTGCTTTAAATAGGGGTTGCGATAGCTTGCAACCATTTTAAATCCTTGGTCGAACACAAAAATCTCGTCGCTGGCCGCAATGTAGATTCTATCATCGTGGAATTCTATGCCGCGCAGTCCGCGGTCCCAGCCGCGTCCGCTCCAGTCGATATCCATATTGTCCCAGTCCACCGGTTTGAGCAGTTCGTCGGTGTCAGTATTAATGAGGTAGACGCCGCCGTGGCTTTCTCCCTGATTGCTGCCGCGCACGACCGACGTTGCGATCAGGCAAGTCATGCTACTCGTGACTCAAGCATCGTGAGAAGCTTTGCCGGGTACATAATCAAATATGAAGCTGATGCGATCTTCATCGCCGCTATTTATGACGCCATGCATTTTTTGGTTATTGATTTCATAAGCCTCACCGACTTTCATGCGATAGGGACGACCGTCGATCATAAAGCGAACCTTGTTGTTGGTGGTGATCGGTACGTGGATACGATGGCTTTGGTGAAACGACTGATGATGATCCGTATGCGAAGTGATGGTCTTGCCTGCCGTAAGCTTGGCGGCCATCGCGCGGATGATGGTGCCCCCGCGAGCGTAGCCACGGCCGATGATCTCGTGCATTAATGGCAGTGCAAAAGGGGAGAGGCTTTCCCAGCTAGCGCCTTTGATGAGATCGATGTTGGGCCAGTCATCGTGGTCGCAAAAGATCAGAATCAGTGATTCGGTGTTGTAATGCACCTCCTCGTACTTCTTTTGACGTAGCTCTTCTTCGCGCCATAGCGGCGCACCGAGCTCAAGAATGGCCTCGCGAAGCTTGTCGGAGTCCACGGCTCCCAGCTCCCTGATCGGCTGCGTTATATCCATGAACGGTGTGGTCCTCGTCTTGGGTTGTTAGTTAGCGTTGCGCGTTTTCTTTTCGCGCTTCAAAAAATAGGACTGAAGAAGAAAAGAAAGTGCCATGCCTGTCGCTAAAATAATGACTGTCATTTTATCTCGATGAAGCGTTTCTACAACCCAGATTTCGTTGAGTTCAAGCCAGTAAAGCGTATACATAGATAGCAGCCAAGGCGTGAAAGCTATGGCTGCAAAGAGTGCGGAATGGTAGCGTTTTTTTAATGTGACAGGCATTACTAAATCACTAAACTTGTTTCAAGTTTCCAAAACGTACCATGAAACAGGGGCTTCGTATACCGAGCTTAAGATGATTAGCCGACTTCTCTAATAACCTATAGGCTGGGAGGCTTCTTGGGTTGTAGAATGGCAAAGTGATTTGCGTTGTTCTGGCGATTTAACATGGGCGAATAAATAATTATGAGTGTCGATTTGAACGCAATATTTAAAAGTAAAGCCATCAATGGCTGGCCATTGTTTGCGCTTATCGCAATACCAATCTCTATCCTGGTCATTCTTGAGATGATGAGTCTGGATATGTCTACAGCCCCCGCTGTGTCAGAGATGATTGGCTACTCCGTGCGCTTGGCAATCCCTTTTATTTATATTGTGGTGGCAGCATCGTCGTTGCAAATACTCTACCCCAGCATCTTTTCTAAATGGCTACTGCGCAACCGAAAATATGTAGGCCTGTGTTTTGCAGTGGCTATGGCATGGCAGGGCCTCTTTATTTTTATCGTATCGACCTTTTTTCGTGAGTACTACTTTGAAAGCATTTATGTCTTGCGCGACGAGATTGAAGGTTCGGTGGGCTACATTTTTTTAACCGGTATGATTTTGACATCGTTTCAGGTTACGCGTAAAAAAATCACTCAAAAACAATGGAAGTTGATACAACAGGGCGGCATGTATGTTTTGTGGGCTTACCCCTTCAGTGTTTATTGGTGGAATCTTTACTACTATCAAGGTCCACCAGAGATACATGACTATATACTTTACTGGACCGGTTTCATTGCTTTTACGTTGAGGATTGCCGCTTGGGGTAAGAAACGTATACAGGCTGCAGAAAAGTCGGACGAAATCGGTGCTTCTTTGATGTCAAAAATATTGGGTGGCGCGTTTGTAGCTTTGGGTCTTTTTGCATCGGCGACAGGTTCGCACTGGCAAGATCCAGCGTCTGTTTTTCTTACACTGCCACGATGGTCTGCGGATCTTGCGGTGTGGTTTCCGTTTTGGCCATTTGAGCCCTTTTTGCCTCTAGCCATCATTGGCTTTGGAACATTGTTATTCACATTGTCTCGACCTCACCCACAGGTGATACCCGTTACTTCCAGTTGAATTGTTAAATGCCAGGCCAAGACCTGGCCTGGTATTGCCTGGCGTCTCAGTGGCTGTTAAAACGCTAACTCTGCCTGATCGAAGAATGCGTCGCTATAAGGCAGTTGTCTGGCAGCCTATGCCTATCCAGATTTTGAAACGCATCTCAAATGAAGCCGCTTCGAGTAACGACATCTCCGGATAACACTCGCATGAGCACCAGGCTTGAACCAACGCTGCCGACGGCGAATACCGGATAGAGTCCATTTATAGTTCTTCTGCCTTTGATCGGTTGGCTTGCAATTCATAGTATTAATGATATGTCAATAGAGCTTATAGTGGTAGGGCGTGGCTTGAGCGCGCTTTATGGCTTTTCAAACACGGGGGTTGGTATCAGTGAAAACAGTGGTTATTACGGGGAGTACTCGAGGCATCGGTCGTGGTCTGGCAGAAGACTTTCTAAAGCGCGATTGCAAGGTTGTCGTCAGTGGCCGTCATCAATCAGCAGTAGATGAACTGGTGGCGAGTCTGGGGCAGAGTTTTGGAGCGGATCGAGTGGCGGGGGTTGCCTGCGAAGTGACCGATACTGCTCAGTTGCAAGGCTTGTGGGACAAGGCCAGCTCAAGCTTCGGCCAAGTGGACGTATGGATCAACAATGCCGGTATCAGCGTGCCCAGGCTTGGCCTACATGAGGCAGACCCTGAGGATCTTATGCAGATCGTCAGTGTAAATTTGGGAGGGCTGCTACTGGCGAATCGCGTTGCTCTGGGCGGCATGTTGGCGCAGGGCAGCGGCCAAATCTGGAACATGGAGGGCTTCGGCAGTGGCGGGCAGGTGCAACCGGGCATGTGTGCCTACGGAGCAACCAAGCGCGGGGTCAATTACGTTAATAAGGCATTACAGAAGGAGGTTCGAGATACCGGTGTGCAGGTATGCACGCTCAGTCCTGGGATCGTGGTGACGGATTTACTGATAGGGGACTACGACACCTCAGCTCCCGAGTGGCAAAAGATCAAGAAAATTTTCAACATACTGGGTGATAAAGTGGAAACGGTAACCCCGTTTCTCGTGGATGGCATACTCAAGGCGCGTAAAAGTGGCTCCCGGGTCGCCTGGCTGACGACTGGCAAGGCGTTTCGGCGCTTTATGGCAGCCGGTTTCAACAAGCGGGATCTGTTTGACCAGATGTAATGCCTGAGCTCCATTGACTGGGCTCTGCCAGCTTAGCCCTACTGTGCCGCGATTCGCGCTCGCAGTACTAGTGCCCATATCATAACGAGCCCTGAGATCATGCCGAAGAACACGAAGGGGCCGGTTTTCAGCCAGTGGTCGAACAGATAACCGCCCGCCACGCTGGCTATTAAAATACCTATCGCGCCGGTGAGCGTAAATACCCCGACTACTGAGCCACGCAGTCGATCCGGTGCCTGTTCGGCGATCAAAACACCACTGGTGATGATGCAGCCTACCTCGGCCATGCCAATAAGAATAAGACAGCCAATGGTGGCTAGCGAGAACGGATCTTCCAGAAAGAAGGTGCCACCGTAGCCCACCGCGCCAATGCCCAAGGTGATTGCCAGCGCGGTGACCCGGTTTAAGCGATCCGACATAATGCCGAATATGGGCGCACTCACCAGCGATGCGGTATAGGAGATTGCCAATACGATGCCGCCTTTGGCCAGTGCCTCGGCGGAGGTTAGGTCCAGCACTGTGGTGCCGTAAATGGTGGCCCAAAGGGTAAAAAAAGTCCCCACCACGGCGAGGTTGCCGCGGGCGACAAACGATGCTGCGTAGGCCAGTCCTATCAGTGGCCGTTTCGCTTCGGCGACCCCTTCCCGCAGTTGTTGCAGCATTGGGGTTTTGGGGCCATGTTCCTGGTTGGCCCCGCCGCGCAGTCCGAAGAACATGGCAATCGCAAACAGCATAGTTACAAAGGCCATGCTGCTGTAGGTCGCCCAGGCTGCAGCGTTGGAATCCATGCCGCTGTCTTTGAACATGGCCGGCAGTTTTAGCAGGAACAGTGCCGCCGTCATCGCGCCCAGACCGTTCATGACACCGAGGAAACCGGTGGCCTTGCCCCTGCTGGGGTTGCTCACATAATCTGCCATTAGGGTAATAAGCATGGTACTTATCGCCGCTATACCAGCGGAATAGATTACCCGTGCAAGGAGCAGACCGTTAACATCGCGGGCCATTCCGTACATAAAAATGCCGACGGCGGCGAGCGCGAAGCCCATGCCGGTAACAAATCTCCTGCCGATTCTGTCGGAGAGGGAGCCCCACAGTCCCACCGTGAGAATGATGACGATCTCGCCCCAGAAATTAAGGTTGCCACTGACCACGCCTTGGCGGGAGGACTCCAGATGCAGGACTTCCTGAAGTACAAAGGGTTGGGTTTGAGGTACGAACGCCGCCAACATAATGGCGCCATAACAGGACAGGTAAAAGGTCAGCATGTTGTGCTTGCGAATATCGTTGTTTAGCGATAATCCCAGGAAGCGAATGCCGCGGCTTGCAGAGTCGGTCATAGAGTTTTCAACAGCCTTATTGAGAGACTTAAGTGTGTCGGCAGTGGGCAAGTCACACCGGTGATGTCTGGGTCAGCCAACCAAGCGTATGCCCAGCGCGGCATTCAGAAACAAGCCGCTCCAGATGCACCATACCCAGGGGCGGCAGCGGTCGATACTGCGAGCCATCGCCTTGTTAGAGCTGTCGTTTGCGCCGTCAGTCATCATGGCCGCAAAGGCCGGGACAAAGGGCTTGAGATTTATCCGGATTGCGATGCCGCAGCAGACCATGGCGGCAAAAATGAGCAATTTCCAAGCCGCCCAACTGGCCCCGGCACCTTCGGTCAATTGATAGGCTCCCCACACTAAAAGCATAATGGCCACCGCAATGCGAAAGTACAGGTCGAGTTGTGACAGTCTGTCGGTGAAGGGTTTACCCTCATTCGCGTAGAGCACCAGAACAACGCTAAACCAATATACCGAGGCCGCCCAGATTAGGCCCAACTGGATGGCGGTCAGTGGTAGATAATTGCCCAGATAGCTAAGGTGTAGGCCCAGCGGCAGAATCAGGGGCATGGCCAACTTGGGGGCCATATCGCAAGCCAGCATTATTTTGAGGGCAATGTGTCGAGATTCAGGGGAGTTGGATGGATTAATAACCTGTCTGCTGGCCACAAAGGTACCGAGATCTCCACCCAGCCAGTAAACGAAAGCGAGTATGTGGAGAAGCTTTAGCAGGAGGTATTCGTTCAAGAGTCACCGATAATTCGGGTGTATATGACCCAACACCCTGATTTTTCTTTAAAGTTGGAGGATTATAGCAACCATCCGTTGGGCGCTTTTGATTTTTGTCATCTGAGCCCATGGTTTGACCACGTAAGCTTCGAGCTGTGGATTAGATCACCGAGTGACCCCTAAGCTATGACTGAACAACAAAAAATTCGTGTTGCGGTGACCCAGTTTCATGTAGGTTCGGATATCGATGCTAATCTGACCACCTGTGTGTACTGGTTGAATCAAGCCGCAAGCTGTAAGCCTGACATAATTGTTTTGCCAGAATTTTGTAACCACCTATCCTGGTATGGCGATAAACAACATTGTTTCAATGTATCGGTGTCATTGGACGGGCCTTTCCTTGGTGCTATTGCCGCATGGGCCAGTGACAAGGGCATACATGTTGTCGTTAATTGTACGGTGCAGCGACCGGATGGCAGCACCACCGGTTCTAGCCTGCTTTACTCGGCAGACGGAGTATTGATGGCGGACAACACCAAGCAGATTTATATTGGTCATGAAAATGATTTTCTGACAAAAGCGTCCGAAGAGGGTGCCGTTGTTGAGACGGCTGTTGGCAGAATCGGGATGTACGCGTGTATGGATGGAGTTATCAACGAGCCCCCACGATGCCTTGCTTTGAATGGCGCACAACTTATGCTTAACAGTCTCAACTCTTTTGCCACCGATGAAGCGTCTCTGCATATTCCTGTGCGAGCCTCGGAGAATAAGGTCTTTGTTGGCGCTGCCAATAAAGTAGGGCCTCTGGTTCCTGAGGCAATGATGGCAGGAATCAGCGCGAGCACCGGTATACCTCTGGAGTTTCTTTGCGGGGCCGGAGAGAGCCAGATTGTTGCTCCTAATGGCGACGTTCTGGCAATGGCGTCGCGGACTGAGGCCGAGTATGTCTATGCAGATATCGATCTCTCTGTTGCCGATGATAAGTGTCGTCCCGATGGTACCGACGTGTTTTCTAGCCGCCGTCCTGAGCTTTATCGAGCTATTGCCAGCGATCCGACCGGGCAGTCCCTGCCGACAATGAATGGGGTACGCAATCTTGAAGCTGCGATTGTGACGTTAAGCCGACCTAATGTTCTGGATGAGGCACTTGCGCGCATTCGTGAAGCGGTTGAGGCGGGTGCCAGACTTATCTGCCTACCACCGATGACGGGTAGTCTCGACGATTTGGAACAGAGTGCCGCCTGGGGTAAACAGGCGGTAGCGGCGCTGGCCAATGTCTGTGGTGAGGCACGGGTGGCGACAGCTGTTGTTCGGGTTGACGGCTCCGGTGGTTACCAGTATTGCGCTATATTGGTGGGCGCTGAAGGTCTGCTTCTGGCTCAACCTCAGGTACATCGCTCACAACGGCATGCCTTTAGTGAACTCGTGGACGAGTTCCAGTCCGCCGATACGCCCGGTGGTCGGGTGGCGGTGTTGTGTTCTGACGACAGTCTCTATCCGGAGACTTTCCGCCTGCTGGCGATGGCGGGTGTAGAGGTTGTAATGCTGCCCCTGTCGCCGTTGGAAGATTGGGAATTGAGTACTGGTCTGGTGGAACGCTCTGCGGAAAATCGCCTGAACCTATTGGTAGCACCTGATACAACGGATTACGGCGTAGGGATTATTATCAGCTTACAGACGGACTTCACCGTGATGACGGAGTGGTCTGATAGGAAGTTTGATGGTCTGTTAAGCAAGCCAGAGTGTCATCGCAACGATCACCATGCCCCGGTCAGTCTGGCGACTATACACCCTGCCAACGCAGCCAATAAAGTAGTCTCCATGAATACGGACCTGCTCGCCGACCGCCCCTGGAACCTGTGTAACGCCATTATTCGATAGGCGCCCCCGGTCTTCGCCAACCTTGATTTTGCGAATTATCAAGGAGGACGGTGGTAGTGGAGGTCACACTGTTAACATCGTGAATAAGGAAGAAATTATGAGCCAGACCGAGGTTTCGCTGCCCGCAAGACTTTTCAACACAACCCTTGCGCGCCTGGTCGATAAGCTCGGCCTTGAGGAACAAACTGCTGCGCATGGCAGCGCCTATTTGCCGCTGGTCAGCCAATTGCCCATGGTTGATGGTGAGGTTGGCAATGTACGCGTTTTTACCGGTGGCCGCCTTTTTCGGGTAGTGACCTGCTCCCTGGCAGTGGCGCCCATTCAACTGGATTCCCATATGCTGTTCGCGTTCACGCCGGGCACCAGCGCAGTGCCGCATTTCACGCTCGACTCGGTTAAGGCCGGAGAGCACTTTGCGTTCCATCTGGACCTCATTCCAAGACTGGATTTGGGTGCCAATCTGAAGTATATGGACGAGGTGTTTAAGCCCTTGAATGATGCTCACGCCGCTGGCATCGCGATCGAGGGTTTGACCAAGGCGCATCTCTCACCACGCCAGCGCGCCGTTATGTCGCCCTGGATGCTGGCGAATAGAGCCTCAGAGGACGCTTTCTCTGCAATCGAGGAGTCGGTGCTGGCTTATCAGGATCATTGGTTCACCATGCTGAGAACCGGCGTATCTGACGCTGCTTTGGGCGGAATATCTGGCGCCGAGTTGCAGAAACGCAACCTGCGCAATAAGCGCATTATTTTCGATCCGGATGTCGACCCCGTATGGGAGCGGATTACCGCGATGATCGGCGAAGAGGCAGTAACGATCCAGCGCGCCCTGTTGATTGGCGAGGACGAAGAGTGACAGAGTCGGCAACAGGACTCTTGCTACAGGAGAATGTGATGACGAATATGCTAACGGGGCAGGCGCTTATCGAGGATATGACTGCTGCAGAAGTTGCGCGGGCTGACAAGGTGGAGAGTGTGCTGCCGGGTCTTCAGGCCGTTGCAGCCGAAGTCGATTCCAGAGGGGAGTTTCATGTTCCCCATGTTAAGCGCCTCAGTGACGCGGGTCTGCTCGGACTAATAGTTCCCGAGGCCTATGGAGGCTTAGGTGGTGGCCTGCGTGATCTGTGCGCCGCCACTTTTGCGCTCGCTACGGCGTGTCCATCCACTGCCCTGACGTTCTTTTTCCACTGCAGCTCTGCTTCTCGAGGGTTGTTGGCGCTGGAAGCATTGGAAGCGGGATTATTCAACGAAGATGAGGCCCCTGTTGTCAGGGCTTTCGCAGAGGAATTGCTGTTCACTATGGGCAGGGATGGTAAATGGCTTGCTAACTTCGCCAGTGAATCTGTTAAATCGGAAAAATCCGCCATCTTAATTAGCACAACTGCCACCCCAGTAGATGACGGATACCTGCTCAACGGGGTGAAGTCTTTTGGCTGTGCCACCGGCGTTGCCGATCGTTATTTGGTGACAGCCACGCTCGAGGGACATGATACTGCCGCCGGTCTCTGCACTTTTTTCGTGGATCGAGACGCTGTCGGCGTTAGCGAGCGAGAACACTGGGACGCCATCGGTATGCGCGGAACCGCCACTCACGGAATTATTCTTAATGATGTGTTTGTTGCAGAGAGTTCAGCATTGGCGATTCCCGCCGCATTCACACGCTCTATGCAAATGAGTCGCGGCAGTTTTGTCGGTAATCAAGTTGCTGGCATTGCCGTTTATCTTGGCGCAGCGCACTCTCTGTATCAGTACACTATCGGCGAGCTGCGCTCCAAAAAGTTTGCCGACAGTGACAAATCCGTGGGTACCGCGCCCTATCAGCAGGAATTGATTGGCAAGATGATGGTTGAGTTGGAAACAGCCTCCGTCTGGCTGCGTCGTCAGATTGAGTTGGAGTGCAGCGAACCGCCGATTTTGTCAAAGGATGACGTCGTTAAACGCTGGCGCCTGTGTAAGGGCGTTGTTGCTGAAGCAGCTTTTAACCTGAGTTCCTACTGCGTGAAAGCGAATGGTACCGGCGGTGGCACAGGCAACCACGGCGTTCCAGCACGTGCTTTGCGCGATTTGTGTATGGGGCTGGTGCAGGCATTTCCTGCCGAACGCGGACGCCTTATGGCGGCACAAATGGAGCTTGCTGGCAGCGAGCAGGCCCAGTTTGGCACGCGCCAGACTGGATAGGCAAATAGTCGCCTCGGTATGGATATGAGTTCAAAAGAACAGGGGTTGTTGATTGGCGGGCGGCAACAGGCGTCCGTTTCCGGTGAATCATTTGAGGTGCTGGCGCCGGCGGATGGCAGAATCATTGCTCGAGTGGCGCGGGGTGGTGCTGGCGACATTAATTTGGCGGTTGCCGCTGCCAGGATTGGGTTCAATACCTGGTCGGCACTGGCCCCGAAAAAACGCGAGTCCGTTTTGCTGGCAGCGGCTGACCTTATGGCGCAAGACGGCGAGGCACGTTTTCTCGATAACCTGATCGATGAGAGCGGCAGTGCCATCACTAAGGCACGTTTTGAAATAGCCTATACTGTGGATTTGTTGCGCACGGCCGCGGGTGAGGCGCGCCGCTTATACGGTGATACTTTCCCGAATGATAATCCACAACGGATATCGATGGTGTTTCGTGAGCCTTTGGGGGTGGTTGCAGTGGTCTCGCCTTACAATGCTCCTCTCTCGCTACTGGCAAAAATGGCGGCTTTTCCCCTGGCCGCTGGCAATAGTATTGTCATAAAACCTTCTGAGGAAACCCCGTTGACCGCCCTGGCATTCGGCCAGCTGCTGCTGGATGCAGGAATCCCGATCCAAACACTGGGTGTGATTACCGGCTATGGTGCTGAGTGCGGGGCGGCCCTGGCATCTCACCCCGACATAAACTGTGTTGCGCTGACCGGTTCGACAAAAACAGGGATTGAAGTTGGTCACGAGTGTATGGCGAATATGCGCCGCTGTCAGTTAGAACTGGGTGGTAAAAGCGCGTTGTTGGTATTACGCGACGCAGATCCAGTGAAGGCCGCAGCAGTTGCCGCCCAGGGTATTTTTACGCATGGCGGCCAGATATGTATGGCTAATTCTCGCATTGTGGTCGAGCAGGAAATTTATGATGAGTTTGTAGCCGCTCTCAAACGGAGCACAGAGAGTATCGTATTAGGGGACTTACGGGATCCGCAAACGCAGTATGGTCCGTTAATTAATCGGGCTGCTGTCGATAAGGTCATGCTGCATATTGATCACGCGCTAGCCTCGGGTGCGCAATTACTGACGGGGGGCAAAGTGATCGCCGGCTTGACCATAAAACCAACTATTTTATTGAACCCGGATCGCAGTTCGTCAGTGTGGTGTGATGAAAGTTTCGGCCCTGTAGCATCTGTGGTTGTGGTCGATGACCTCGATGAGGCGATCGCGGTGGCCAACGACAGTATTTATGGTTTGTCGGCTGCTGTCCTCACACACAACGTCCAGTGGGGCTTTAAAGCCGCTCGCGGCATCCGTGCGGGCAGTGTGCATATCGGTATGCATGCGTTCCAGAGTAATGCACTTGCCCCCATTGGCGGTTATAACATGTCTGGTATAGGGCGCAGTGGCGGAAAATACAGTACTGAGGAGTTCACCGAGCTTAAATGGGTTAGTGTATCGCTGGAGGATGACTAGCAGTGACGACTTTGGCTGTCATTCGACGCGGCTATGTGACGGTGAGTGGCCTACGCATGCACTATCGTTCTGCCGGGGCTTTAAGCTCTCCCACCTTACTGTGTTTGCACCAGAGCCCAAGTTCCTCCGCCATGTACGAACCGCTGATGAGGTTACTGGCCGATGAGTATCATTTGCTGGCGCCTGATACACCGGGGTTTGGTGATAGTGATGCACTAGCCGGTAATATCAGCAATCTTGAGATTACTGATTATGCCAACGTGAT